>CAJYHL010000036.1 GCA_913774625.1 uncultured Acidovorax sp. | reverse complement strand
CGCTGGCCGCTGCGAAGGACCAGAGGACCACCGCCAGGAAGGCGATCAGGCCCAGGATGCTGGCCAGCGTCTCGGCATCATGGAAATCCAGGCCCGCGGCGAAAAGCAGCACGACGGCGAGCGCGATGAAGCCCCAGGTAAAGACATAGCCCCCGAACATCCCGGCGGCGATGCGCGCGGCGATCTGAAGGCGTGGAACGGCATGCGTGGCCATAGCTGCGAACTCTGCAAATACGATTGATTTGCATTATTGCATCGCCGCTGCAATGACCCGGCAGCCGCAGGGCCATGCGCTGCTGTTATCGTGCGGCGGCCGGCTTAACCCTCCCCGCACCACCTTCCGAGGCACCCATCCCGATGCTCTACGCCCTGCTCAAGCTGATCCATCTCCTGGCAGCCATCGTCTGGATCGGCGGCATGGCCTTCGCGCACTTCTTCCTGCGGCCCGCCGCCGCCAAGGCGCTGGAGCCGCCCGCCCGCGTGGCGCTGATGCAGGCGGTGCTGCAGCGCTTCTTCGGTGCCGTGGCCGTGGCAGCGGCGGCGATGCTGGCCACCGGCCTCTGGATGATCGGCCGCACGGCCAAGGCAGTGGCGCAGGCCGGCGGCAGCTTCGCCATGCCGCTGTCCTGGACGCTGATGGCCACCCTGGGCCTGGCGATGATCGCCATCTTCGGCCACATCCGCTTCGCGCTCTATCCCCGGCTGCGCGCAGCCACCGCGCAGCGCGACTGGCCGGCGGGCGCGGCGGCGCTGGCTTCCATCCGCACCTGGGTCGGCGTGAATCTGGCGCTGGGCACGGCCACCGTGGCGGTGGCGGTCCTGCCCCTGTAGAAGGCGGCCCGGCCTGCAGCTCTCTTTTTGTCGCCTCCCCATTGCAGAAGACCATGCAGATCCGCTCGGCATCCTTCTGGGTCAGCGTGCTGGCCCTGGCGTTTCTCGCTGCGCTCGCAGGCGGCTGGTGGGCGCAGTCGCGCTGGCGCACGGCCCAGGGCGAAGTGGCGGCGCTGCAGCGCGAGGTCGTCGCCACGCAGCAGCAGCTGCTGGGCTACACCCGCTACACCACCTATCTGACGGCCGGCCAGAACCAGCTCGCCGAACAGATGAAGCTGCTCACCGCCACCGTGGTGCGCGAGGAAGGCGCCACGCAGATCGTGGAGAAGTCGGTGCTGGGCCTGCATTCGACGGGAGTGGTCGCCATCTGGTATACGGCCGAATACGCCTTCGGCTACGACCTGCGGCCGGGCAGCTACACGCTCAAGGCCACGCCGCAGGGCATCGAGGTGCATCTGGCGCGCCCCCGCCTGGTGGCCACGCCGGCCGTGAGCCATCTGCGCCACCGCGTGCTCTCGGGCGGGCTGTTCACCGACGAGCAGGCCGCCATCGTGCTGCTGCAGCAGGAAGCCGCACGCCGCGCCCAGGCCCAGGGCGAAGCCATGGCCGCCGAGCCTGCCGTGCTGGCCCTGTGCGAGAAGAGCCTCACGGCATTCCTGGCCGACTTCCTGGCGCGCCAGCCCGGCGTGACCGCGGTGCCGCGCATCACCGTGGTCTATCGCTGAAACCCGCCGGACCGGAACGCGCGCTGCAGGCGTGGGGCTTTGCCCTGCGCGGGCAGCGCGCTGCCCCTCGGGCCCGTACCATGCATGCCCTGCCCCCTGACCGGGCTTTCCCAGGAGACATTCCCCCGTGCTGTTCCGCTTCTTCGAAAACCGCGTCCCGCCCTACCCTGCCGGCGAGCCGGCCGTGCCGCCCAGGGACTTCATGGCCTTCGTGTGGGCCGGCACGCGCGGCCTGCGCGGCTACGTGATCGCCATGACCGGCCTCTCGGCGGCCATCGCGGTCTACGAGGCGCTGCTCTTCGCTGTGCTGGGCCGGCTGGTGGACTGGATCGGCGAAGTGCCGCCGGCACGCTTCTGGGATGAGCGCGGCACGCTGCTGATGTGGGTCACCGGCATGCTGGTGGCCAGCATCGTGCTGGTGGCGCTGCAGACAAGCGTGAAGCACCAGACGCTGGCCATCAACTTCCCGCTGCGGCTGCGCTGGAACTTCCACCGCCTGATGCTGGGCCAGAGCATGGCCTTCTACGCCGACGAATTCGCCGGCCGCATCACCACCAAGATCATGCAGACCGCGCTGGCCGTGCGCGACATGATCTTCACCACCACCGACGTGGTCGTGGGCATGGGCGTGTATCTGATCACCATCCTGGCGCTGGCGGCGGGCTTCGAGGCGCGCCTGCTGCTGCCCTTCCTGATATGGATTGTCTGCTACGGCCTCGCCTGCTGGTACTTCGTGCCCCGGCTGGGCAAGATCGGCAAGGCGCAGGCCGATGCGCGGTCGGTCATGACCGGCCGCATCACCGATGCCTACACCAACATCGCCACCGTCAAGCTCTTCTCGCACACCCGCCGCGAGGCGGAATTCGCCCGCTCGGCCATGGATGCCTTCAAGCAGACGGGCTATGCGCAGATGCGCCTCGTGAGCCAGTTCGAGATCGTCAACCACATCCTGGTGGTGGGCATGATCCTGGGCGCCTGCGGAACGGCCCTCTGGCTCTGGTCGCAGGGCCAGGTGGGCGCGGGCGCGGTGGCCGCCGTCACCGCCATGGCGCTGCGCGTGTCGGGCCACGCCCATTGGGTGATGTGGGAGATGACCACCCTCTTCGAGAGCGTGGGCACCATCCAGGACGGCATCAACACGCTGACGCGCCCGCGCACCGTGCTGGATGCGCCCGATGCCAGGCCGCTGACCGTAACGCGCGGCGAGGTGCGCTTCGAGAATGTGCGCTTCGGCTACCAGAACGGCCGGCCGGTCATCGACGACCTGAACCTCGCCATCCGGCCCGGCGAGAAGATCGGCCTCATCGGCCGCTCGGGCGCGGGCAAGTCCACCCTGGTCAATCTGCTGCTGCGCTTCCACGACCTGCACGGCGGGCGCATCCTGATCGACGGGCAGGACATCGCCCACGTCACGCAGGACAGCCTGCGCCAGCATATCGGCATGGTCACGCAGGACACCTCCCTGCTGCACCGTTCCATGCGCGACAACATCCTCTACGGCCGGCCCGACGCGAGCGAGGAAGACATGCACGCCGCCGCGCGCCGCGCCGAGGCCGAGGATTTCATCGGCACGCTGACCGACCTGCAGGGCCGCAGCGGCTACGACGCGCATGTGGGCGAACGCGGCGTCAAGCTCTCCGGCGGCCAGCGCCAGCGCGTGGCCATCGCACGGGTGATGCTCAAGGACGCACCCATCCTGCTGCTGGACGAAGCCACCAGCGCGCTGGATTCGGAGGTGGAGGCCGCCATCCAGCAAAGCCTGGACGGGCTGATGCAGGGCAAGACGGTGATCGCCATCGCCCACCGCCTGTCCACCATCGCCGCGATGGACCGGCTCATCGTGCTGGACGCCGGGCGCATCGTCGAGGAAGGAACGCACGCGCAGCTGCTGTCGCGCGGCGGCGTCTATGCGCGGCTCTGGGGGCACCAGAGCGGCGGCTTCCTGGGCGAGACCGAAGACGATGACGAAACGGGCGCCTGACCGTTTTTGCGCTCTTCTTTCGCTAGCGCCATGAGCGCTGCAGGCCTCGCCCCTCGGGGGATGTAGGTGTGGGAATGGGACGACACGCAGCCCCGTGCGCGGCCTGCGGGCGCCCGGCCGGGCCGGCCCGAAGAATGCGCCCAGGCATTTCGCCGCCCCCCGGTCCCCTGCGTTCCGGGGCCGACCCGGAACCCTGAAAGGACACCTCATGTCGATCTCCCTGCTGCTGCTCATCATCCTGATCCTGATCCTGGTCGGCGTCCTTCCCACCTGGGGCCACAGCCGCTCCTGGGGCTACGGCCCGAGCGGCGGTGTGGGACTGGTGGTGGTGATCCTGCTGGTGCTGCTGCTCATGGGCCGCATCTGAACCGCCGCCACTGCTCCCGTGCCCCTGGGGCCTTGTGTGGCTCCAGGGGCTCATGTATTCGCTGCTTGCCGGCGCAACCATGCCCTGCGGATACCGGGTTCGGGCTTGCAGAACGGACCCAGGTCCCGATGCAGGAACCACACCAAGCGCCTCATGTTGTGGCGGGGGGGGGCCTCATCGTCATCGCGGCCCTACCGATCGTATGCATGAACTTGTCGCCCAGGTAGCGGATGCCGGCGAACTCGCCCTGCAGCAGACAAAGCCGCAGGCAGCGTCACGGCATCTACCGGGCCAAGCTGGTTCGTGAGACCAAAGAACTATGTCACTCCGATGAACCTTGCAGGCCGCGGGTGTTGCGCTTCACTTGCGAATCCGCCCGCAATAGACTTGAGAAAGGGAAGCATTTACAAAAAAGCATAGGGAGTCACCATGAGCCAGGCCCTCTCGGCCGAGCTGCGTCCGCTATTGGCGAACGCAGAGCTGCCGCCATCCCGGTCCCGGCGCGCGCTGGGCATGAAGCTCGGTCAAGCCAACGAGGCGGGCCAGGACCTATTGCTGCAACGCGCCGATATCAGCGAATGCGTGAATGGCGGCATCAGCGGGCGGCTCGCTTGCCTGAGCCCCAGCGCTCACCTGCCGCTCAAATCCTTCATGGGCCAGCCCGTCGAAGTCCAGATCGTCACGGACCGAGGCGAACTTCGCCGCATATGCGCGATCTCCACCGGCGCCAGAGTCGGCCAATCCGACGGCAGCTTGACGCTCTACGAATTGGACGTTGAAGATGCCCTGGGTCTCATGGCGCGCCGTATCAACAGCCGCATCTTCAGAAAGAAGAACGACCCGGCCATCATCCAACTCCTGCTGGCCGAATGGCGGCAGCGCAGCCCGGCGCTTGCTGCCAGTTTCGACTTCGTCGTGCATGGCCTGGACACAGAGCGATATCCTGAACGCGAACTGACCCATCAAGTCAACGAATCCGATGCCGCCTTCGTCAAAAGGCTGCTCAAACGCTCCGGCATCTCATGGTTCTTTCGTCCTGGCCAAGACGGCGATACGCCCATTCACGAAATGGTGCTGTTCGATCAGGCCTGGGCATTGGACGCCAATCCCGCCAGCCCGATCCGCTACCACAGAGACGACGCGACCGAGCAGCGAGACGCCATCACCCGCATCACGCGAATGCGTGATCTGGTGGTCGGAGCGGTTGAGCGCAGTACCTGGAACTACAAGTCGAACCGCATCGACCAGGCCAGGGACACCGGGGCGGTGAATCAGGGCGATGTGGGTGACCAGCTTGCAGCGTTCCTGCTCGATTCGCAGATCGAGATGCCGCATTCGGCGGACAACTGGACCGACCTCGGCCGCCGCACCAGTCTTCGCATGGCACAGCACGATCTGCACGCGAAATGCCTGTACGGCGAGAGCGGTGTACGCGACCTGTGCCCAGGCCAATACATCCGCATCGAAGGCCACCCTGAGATCGATACCCACCCTGAAGCCGAGCAAGAATTCATCGTTCTGGAAGTCAACCATCTCGCGGAAAACAATCTGCCCAAGGAAGTGGGCACGCGACGGCATCTGCTCACAGGCGGTGATCAGGATGATCCCCCGTTCGATGAGAAAAAGCGCTATCGCAACACGTTCCGGGCGGTCCGCCGTGACGTGCAGATCGTGCCGGACTGGGATCCGAAGCGAGACTTGCCCGCAGTTCATCCCATGACCGCGCTCGTGGTTGGGCCCGGCGGGGAAGAGGTTCATACGGACGAATTGGGGCGCGTCAAGGTTCAGTTCCAGTCTTACAAGGCTGAAGACCATCAGCATGCGCAAGGCGCGGGTGCTAGCGGGACGGACAGCGACAGCGCCTGGCTGCGCTATGTCTCGGCTTTGGCCGGAGACCGATTCGGTGCCAATTTCATCCCGCGCGTAGGCATGGAGGTCTACATCGAATTCCTGGGCGGAGATCCGGACAAGCCCATCATCGTGGGGGTGGTCCACAACGGCGTGAACACGCCTGCCGCCTGGAGCGATGCAGGCGCCTTGCCTGGCAACCGGTATGTATCGGGCATCAAGACCAAGGAGATTCACGGCACCGGCTACAACCAGCTTCGCTACGACGACACGCCGGGGCAGATCAGCATCCAGTGGAGCACTTCGTATGCCGCCACACAGCTCAATGCGGGATGGCTGACCCAGCCACGTACCGATGGCAAAGGCAGGCCGCGCGGGCAAGGACTGGAGGCACGCAGCGATGCACAGGTGGCCCTGCGTGGAGGCCAGGGTGTTTACATCACCGCCCAGGCCCAGACGAATGCCGGCGGCGACATGCTGGAGCGGCGCGCACTGCTGGGCCTGGCCGAGCAGTTGCAAGGCATCGTCCAGCAACTCGGGGAAACCTCCAGCCTCCACAAGGCGGAAGGCACCGATTCGGCGCTCCTCGAAAGGATCGTCACCCAGCTCAAGCATTGGGATGGTGGAACGAACGTCAACGAAGGCGGCGCCGATGGCGGCGCCCCCATGGTCGCCATCGATGGACCGGCGGGCATCGCCGTAGGGAGCCAGGACGCCTTGGTGCTGGGTGCCCAAAGCCATATCGACATGGTCAGCGCGGGCAATTCGCAGCTCAGTGCCGGCAAGCACATGCTGCTGCGGGCGGCCGACATGCTCAGCGCTTTTGCAGGCAAAGGCATGAAGCTGATCACAGCCGAAGGCAAGCTCCAGATCGAGGCGCACAAGGACAACATCGAAGTCGCTGGGCCCAAGCAGATCGTGATTTCTGCCGGGGAAGAAATCATCCTGCAGGCGCCCAGAATCCGCTTCATCGCGCAGGGAACCCAAGTCGACCACGGCCAAGGCCGCATCGTGGAGCAGAGCCAGAGCCTGCACCGAATCATGTCGCCCGAATTCAGCATCGGCGGCGCTGGCGGGGGGCACCCGAACGTCGCCGTGCCCAGCAGCCAAATGCAGGCGGACGAACGATTCGTGCTGCGGCTGCGCAATACGGGGGCACCCATCAAGCAAAGGGCCTACCGCATCACGCTGGACGACGGGCAGGTCATTGCAGGCCGCACCGATGACAAGGGACAAACCGATCTAGCGCAGAGGGATGCCATGCGGCTGACGAATATCGAGTTTCCTGAAGACGACCGATCATGAGCAACGACACGGCTGAAAACTCCGGCGAGTTCACGCGGCCCATCACGGTGCGGCTGAACGAAGATGGCACGCAAAGCGCTGAATCCGTCCTCACGCCCACGCAGATGACAACGCGTGCCGAATGCATGCTGACTTCGCGCCTGGTCATACCGGTGATCTTCCTGCCCGGCATCATGGGAACACGGCTGCGCAGCGCGAAGAACAAGGACCAAAGCGCCTGGGCTCCCCCGGAAAACACCTGGGAGATGCTGTTGGCGGCGCTGTCCTATTTGCTGCGCAGTGCGGCAGATCGGCAGACCATGCTCGACCCAGACAGCACCGAAGTCGATGACAACGGCCCGGCCCGCGTGCCACGAGAAACCGCTGTGCTGATGGGAGATGCCTTGGGCAATAGCGATGCCGAGCGTGCCAAGCAACGTGGCTGGAGCCAGTTGCACGCAGACAGCTACGGGGAGATTCTCAATGTGCTGGAGCAGCGCTTGTCGTACATGCTCAGCGACGGCGAGCACGTGCATCAGAGTTGGCAATCGGCCGTGATGGACTGGCAAAAAGACATAGCCACCCCATCCGGTATGCAAAGCGGCGCGCAGCGGCTGGGCGCACAAAAAGACTTCAAAGCGCTGGACATCGAGGCTCTCAAAACCGCTGCCAGCGCCTTTTATCCGGTGTATGCCGTGGGCTACAACTGGCTGCAGAGCAACCAGAAGTCGGGCGAGCGCTTGGCCAGTGAGATAGAACGCATCACCAAGTATTACCGTGACCGCAAGAAGATTTGCGAGAAGGTCATCATCGTCACCCACAGCATGGGCGGGTTCGTGGCGCGCTCAGCCGTGCAGGAAGCCGGCGTTCAGGAAAAGGTGTTGGGTGTGCTGCACGGAGTGATGCCGGCCATCGGCGCTCCGGCGGTATACAAGCGCATGCGTGCGGGCTTCGAAGGCGTCGCTCAAGTGGTCCTGGGACGCAATGCAGCAGAAACCACAGCGGTAATGGCCAACTCTCCGGGAGGGCTGGAACTGCTGCCCAACGCACAGTACAAAACCCGAGGCCCCGACGGAGCGCCGCGCCACTGGCTCCGCGCAAGCAGCACTCCCATCATCCAAGGCGGCCGTCAATCCGGCGGGCAATCCACCCTGCTCGGTGATAAAGACATCTATAAAGAGATCTATCTCAACAACAGTGCTTGGTGGCGGATGGTTAAGGATGAGCTAATTAATCCAGCAAAGATTAATTATGCCTCCCAAAAGAATTTCCAAATCAATGAGGACACACCAGAGAAAGATAATAAAAAATCTGAATTTGAGATATACGGGCAGAATATTGAGGATGTACGCAACTTCCACATTCGAATTCAGGATAAATACCATCTCATAACCTACGCATATTATGCGGCCGACGGTGAGCGGCGATCTTGGAATGAGGTGGAGTGGAAATGTTCGGAACCTGTCGCTGGTGAATTATCCACCGCCGAATTGGTGGAAGACGATCTCAATGGGGAATTGAAATTGCAGATCAACGAAGGCCGTCATAAATTCGAAGTACAGCCAGGCTTCGGCCCTGGCGACGGAACAGTGCCCGCCGAGTCAGGCGATGCACCCAGATCATATTCAGTGCAAATATTCAAACACGAGGGGAAAGCCAAGGGACACATGAGCTACGACCACCAATACTCCTACAATAATCAGATGACTCAAGCGGTCACGCTTTACTCCATCGCGTGCATCGCGGGCCGCTCAAATTGGCTGCAACAAAACCAATGTAAAGCATGATATCCACCTGCCAATTCCTCGCTAATCCGTCCTTGCGTTGGCTGCTAGGCACAAGCTTTTTTATGCTCGCGTCCTGCACAGCCATATCACCAGCCTCCTCTATACCAGTCATGACGTCCACCGCCACTTCGAATGCGAGCACGACATTTTGCCTAGGCCGCTTCTTGATTGATGTTCCCGCTGGAGCTTATTTGTATGGCGCCGACTACAAGTACGATTTCGCGCAAATCGAAATGCCGAAAGCCATGACTAAGGAAAGTTTTGAAAAGGAAATTGAAGATAAAGAGTTCAAACTTAAATCCATCAAGCACCTAATAGATCAGAGTCTGCTGAAAATTGAGCTTAGGCCAGACCCCACGTCTCGGATATTTGCATTTTGGGAGAAGGAATCCACGACCATCATGATTAACCTGGAAGGTTATCGATGGATAAATGGAGTGCGCTTTTTGATCGCCGATAAGGCAGGCGCCACAAAGCAAGAGATCGCCGTGAACGCAATGCGTGACTACCTCCCCCGCCTACGTCCTCGAGCAGATACCGAAATCCCCAGCGATCCAGGCTACTGCTTCCAGGGTGGATTTATAGCCAACGAGCGCTGGAAAAACGAAGAAGTCAACATCAGCTTCAGACTTCCGCAGCACCCCGATGCAACGCTGCTGGTGTGGTTCTACACACTCGCTGCAGCCAGACGCGACAAGCCATTGCTCGAACGGGTGAGCGGCGCAGCGGGCATCCTGGGTCGGCTGATGACTCATGTGCATGTGTTGCGCCAAGGCGATCGTGAAATAGGTGGTTTCAAAGGCCAGGAGTACCTCACTGCGGGCCCCAATAGCGGGGGCCTGCCAGCCCAGATGTTCAAATGGGAAACCGAGGGCGAAGGCACCTTGCGGGCGCCGGCCATGCGCATCGAATTGCAGACCGGCCGACGCGACGACGACGGCAACCCGCGAGCCACCAGCCTGAGCAATGAGGAAGCACTGAAGCTCTGGGATTCGATCGTTTCCACCCTTCGCGTGCGCCCTACCAGCGCCACGCCCGCACAGCAAACGAGCGACGCGGGTCCTTCGATCCCCTTGGGCGAAATGGTAAGCACCGGACTGCCCTGCCCGCAGACAGGCTGGTGGATATGCGCTGACGAAGGCGCCGTCGAGGGTGGCAGGCGTCAGTTTTTCCGCCAGGGCCAGGCGATGCCGCAGGCCGTGCTGACGGGCGAGCCCAGCCTCTGGCAAAAGCTCAAAGGCGAGAGGCCGAGTCACGCTGTCTCCACCGTCTGGACGTTGGCAGCATACGACGATCCAAAAAACCAATGAGTTCTCAGCGAATCATTCTTGAACATGACCGCTGGCGCAAAGGCATGGGTGGCGCACCGGCCGGCCTTGCGGGACAAGCCGACGCTTCTTCGTATGCCGGCCTCGACCTGGGCCTGGCCATTTTTGCCAGTACATCGTTCAGCGGCAGCAGTTTTACCAGCACGAGCTTTCACCTAGCCCAATGGAGCGCGTGCCAATTCACCCATGCCCGCTTCGAGCGATGCGACTTGCAGGGCATCAGCATGAGTGGCTGCATTTTCAAGGAATGCACATTCGATATCGCTCAATTCAAGGGCAGCACGTTCGCAGACTGCACGTTCGAGGCCTGTCAATGGACCGAACTGAATTTCGACGCCTGCCAATGGATGGGCCTCAAGATTTTGAACTGCACGGGCAGCGAGATAACCGGCGACAACGTGCAGGGCGAACAAGTGAATTGGAAAGGCAGTCGGTTTCGCAACATGCGGTTGAGCAATTCCAGGATCAACCTATCCATGTAATTCAGGTCAACAATTGACAACCCCAGGCTCCGATTGCACGCATGCCGAGCATGACATGTGGCCAAGCATCAGGTAATCTCTCAGAACCTTTTATTTATCCGATTATCGCCAGCGTAATCCGTTGATTGATAAGATGACTTTCGGGAACATCTCAAAACCCCGCCACGCCTTTGTTCACCGACAAGACTTGAGGCAACCCGGCTGAGCATGGCGCTGCATCGCGTCCACGAAGCCCGGGAATTGCAGCATCAGCGGCCTTTGCCGACTCGGGGCGGCCTTGTCCGCATGCACTGCCCGCCCAGGGCGATGTAGCCGTGGTGCTGCAGCTGGTCATCCCCCTTGGAACAAAGCTGTCACCCCCCCTACACACCCAGCCGCTCGCCGAAGCGCCAAATCGTGTTGCGGTCCGGCTCGTACATCGCGTCCTGCAGCAGGCAAAAGCGCTGGCATTCAGCGCGCTGCGGGGGAAGATCATGGATGAGATGGCTCAAATTTTTCGGTCGACGAAGACGCGGCCCCGCCCTACGCACACGCAGGTTGACACGATCGATACTGCGCGTTACGCCGTCTGCGATGCACCCGCTCACAGGCGGCCTACACCGGCTCCACCGCACCTCCTTCCCAGGACGTGCCGGCGCCCCAGCGCACGTCGATCTTTCACATTCCATATGGACCAGCATCTCCAAGACATCCTGCGCGACGAAGACCCCGACGCACTCCTTCGGCTCTGGCTGGACGAAGCCCGCAAGGGCGATCCCGCCCTGGGCCGCGGCGCCCACGCCGAAGCGGCGGAGGTCCTCCTGGCGCTGAACGCCGCACTGCAGGGCGGCGCCGACCCGCAGAGCTTCGGCAGCGCTCCCGGCTGGCAGGCGGTGCAGCAATCGCTGGCCGACTTTTCCCGCTCGCGCGCCGCGCAGGGCCTGAGCGCCGGCGCCACCAGCGTGTTCGTGCTGGCACTCAAGCGCCCGCTGTTCGCAGCCCTCCAGAAGCGTCTGAAGAACGCACCCGACGCGCTGGTCGAGTCGCTCTGGACGACCACCCTGCTGGTGGACCAGATGGCGCAGCACACGGTCACCACCTTCCAGCAGGCACGCGAAGACATCATCGCGCGCCAGCAGGAGGAACTGCTGGAACTCTCCACGCCCGTGGTCAAGCTCTGGGACGGCGTGCTGGCCGTGCCCATGATCGGCACGCTGGACAGCAACCGCACCCAGGTGGTGATGGAAACCCTGCTGCAGCGCATCGTCGAGACCGAGGCCGAGCTCGCCATCATCGACATCACCGGCGTGCCCACGGTGGACACGCTGGTCGCGCAGCACCTGCTCAAGACCGTCACCGCCATCCGCCTCATGGGAGCGGACTGCATCATCAGCGGCATCCGGCCGCAGATCGCGCAGACCATCGTGCATCTGGGCATCGACCTGGAAGGCATAGGCACCAAGGCCACCCTGGCCGACGCGCTGCGCGTGGCGCTGCACCGCACCGGCTGGCAGGTCGCCCGCCGGGCGGACCAATAAAAGAGAACGAGGCCCGCTCCATGGACCGTGTTCCCATTCTCCGCATGGGCCGGACCCTGCTGGTCACCATCCAGGTGGACATGCAGGACCAGACCGCCCTCGCCCTGCAGGACGACCTGGCCGACCGCATCGCCAAGACCGGCGCCACCGGCGTGATGATCGACATCTCGGCGCTGGAGATCGTCGATTCCTTCGTGGGCCGCATGCTGGCTAGCATCTCGGGCATCGCCCGCATCCTGTCGGCCACCACCGTGGTGGTGGGCATGCAGCCGGCCGTAGCCATCACGCTGGTGGAACTGGGCCTGTCGCTCGACGGCGTGAAGACCGCTCTCAACGTGGAGCGCGGCATGGCCTTGCTGCGCCGCGCCGAGCAGGAGGCCGATCTTGGCGCCCGCTGAACGCAGCGGAACGCTGCCCCTCGAATCGGAACAGCACATCGTCGCCAGCCGCCAGATGGTGCGCAGCCTCTGCCAGACGCTCAAGCTCTCGCTGGTGGACCAGACCAAGATGGTGACCGCCGCCAGCGAACTCTCGCGCAACACGCTGATCCACGGCGGCGGCGGCCGCATGCGCTGGGAATGGGTCGAATCGGGCGCGCGCCAGGGCCTGCGCCTGCATTTCGAGGACGAGGGCCCGGGCATCGCCGACATCGGCATGGCCATGACCGACGGCTACACCACCAAGAAGGGCATGGGCCTGGGCCTGCCCGGCAGCAAGCGGCTGGTCAACGAATTCCACATCGACACCGCCCCCGGCCAGGGCACGCGCGTGAGCATCACCAAGTGGAAGTGATCTCCGGCTGGACGCACCGCATCTTTCCCGTCACCGACGCGAGCTGCGTGGGCGAGGCGCGACGCCACTGCGCGCAGGCCATCGCCGCCTGGGGCTGGAGCGACGTGGAGGCCGGCCAGCTGTCGCTGGTCGTGACCGAGCTCGGCTCCAACCTCATGCGCCACGCCGTGGGCGGACAGCTCTGGATCGCGCTCAACCCGGCCTGGCAGGAGGTCGAGGTCATCGCGCTGGACCGCGGCCCCGGCATGGCCGACGTGCAGCGCTCGCTGACCGACGGCGTCTCCACCGGCTCCGGCTCGCCCGGTACCGGCCTGGGCGCCGTGCGCCGCCTGGCCAGCGACTTCGACGTGCATTCGTCGCCCGCCGGCACGCTGGTGCTGGCGCGCATGCGGCCCGAAGGCCTGGCCCGCCCGGCCATCGCGCGGCGCCTGGGAGCCGTATGCCTGCCCGCGCCCGGCCAGGCCTGCTGCGGCGACGGCTGGGCGCTGGCCCACCAGGACGGCGATGTCGCCCTGCTGGTCTGCGACGGACTGGGCCATGGTCCCGACGCCGCAGCCGCTACGCAGGCCGCGCTGTCGGCCTTCGCCCGTGCCCCGTTCACCGCCCTGCCCGCCCTGCTGGCCCAGGTGCATCAGGCCATGCAGGGCACGCGCGGCGGCGCCGTGTTCGCGCTGCGGCAGCCGCCTGCGGCCGGCTGCGCGCTGCACTACGGCGGCGCGGGCAACATCCTGGGCCGGGCCATGTCGGGCTTCTTCGACCGCGGCCTGGTCACGCCGCACGGCACGGCCGGCGTGCAGATGCGCCGCGCCGAAGCCGCCGCGCTGGAGTTGCCCCGGCATGCGCTGGTACTGCTGCACACCGACGGCGTTGCCTCGCGCTGGCCGGCGGCGCCCTTGGCGGCCCTGCTGCCCCGCGACCCCACGCTGCTGGCCGCCGCGCTGGCCTGGACCCAGGCGCGGGGCCGCGACGACACCACCGTGGTGGTGCTGAAACAAGAGGAAGCTGCGTGAGAGAAGAACAACACCCCACTCCCACCCCCGGCGCGCAAGACGAGGCCGGCGCCGCCGCGCTGCGGGCCCAGCTGGAGCAAAGCCTCGCCGAGGCCGAGTCCCTGCGCGCCGAACTGGAGGAGACCAACCGCGGCGTGGTCGCCCTCTATGCCGAGCTGGACGAGCAGGCCGAGCAGCTCAGGCAGGCCACCGCGCTCAAGAGCCGCTTCCTTTCCTACATGAGCCACGAGTTCCGCACGCCCATCGGCGCCATCCGCAGCATCACGCGGCTGCTGCTGGACCGGGTGGACGGGCCACTCACCCCCGAGCAGGAGGTGCAGGTGCGCTTCGTGCAGACCACGGCCGAGGAATTCGCCGACATGGTCGATGACCTGCTCGACCTGGCCCGCATCGAGGCCGGGCGGCTGGACATCTCGGCCGAATGGTTCGAGATGGTGGACCTCTTTTCCGCCCTGCGCGGCATGTTCAAGCCCGTGCTGGGCAACGACCGGCTGAACCTGGTGTTCGAGGAGGCCGAGGGCATGCCCCGCCTCTACACCGATGACCGCAAGCTCTCGCAGATCCTGCGCAACTTCATCTCCAACGCGCTCAAGTTCACGGCGCAGGGCGAGGTGCGCGTGTCGGCCCGACTGGAGGAAGGCGGCGAGCACGTGCGCTTCACGGTGGCCGACACCGGCATCGGCATCGCACCGGAACACCTGGCCTCGCTGTTCAACGACTTTTCCCAGGTGGATTCGCCCGTGCAGCGCCATCTGCGCGGCTCCGGCCTGGGACTGGCCGTGTCGCGGCAACTGGCCGGCCTGCTGCACGGCAGCGTGGACGTGCGCAGCATCCTGGGCAAGGGCTCGGAATTCTCCGTGACCGTTCCCGTGCGGCTTCCCCAGGCCCCGGCCGCTGCGCCGCAAACCGGCCCGGAAGACGCCGCCCCCGCCATGGATGCCAGCGAATCCACCAGTGCCATGGAGCCGTCCGCGCCCGCAGAATCCTACGCACCCCTTGCCCGTTGAGACAGAAAACGCCATGCCGCTGTCCGGAATCATCGCTCCCACCATCGACCGCAGCCGCCACACGGTGCTGGTGGTCGATGACAACCCCGCCACACGCTATTCCACCGCCCGGGTCATCCGGGCGTCGGGCTTCCTGACCGAGGAGGCGGACAGCGGCGGCGCGGCACTGGCCGTGGCGGGCAGCGGCATCGCCGCCGTGGTGCTGGACGTCCACCTGCCGGACATGAGCGGCTTCGACGTCTGCCGGGCGCTGCGCGGCGATCCGCGCACCACCTTCATCCCCATCGTCCATCTCTCGGCGGCCTACGTGCAGAGCGAGCACCGAGTGGCGGGCCTGAACGCCGGGGCCGACGCCTACATGGTCCACCCCGTGGAGCCGCCCCTGCTCGTCGCCACGCTGCAGGCGCTGATCCGCGCCCGCCTGGCCGAAGACAAGCTGCGCAGCAGCCAGAACCGCTTCCGCGCCATCTACGACCGCGCGCCCGTGGCCATGATGCTGATCGACGACCGGGGCATGCTCACCGACGTGAACTCCGCCGCCGCCGAGCTGCTGCAGCGCCCGGCCCAGAGCCTGATCGGCACGGCCGTGGCGGACCTGGCCGCGCCCGTGTGGCGCGAATTCGTGCAGGAACGCACCTGCGCCCCTACCGCCAGCGCCTGGCATGGCGAACTGCCCCTGCTGCGCGCCGACGGCCACCAGCTGCCGCTGGACTGGAGCATGTCCGAGCCCATCGAGCCGGGCCTGCGCATCGGCATCGCCAAGGACCTCTCGGAGCGCATCGAACTCGAACGCCGCCGCGAAGAGGTGCTGGAACGCGAGCAGGCCGCCCGCGTGCTGGCCGAGCGCCACAGCCGCACCAAGGACGACTTCGTCGCCGTGCTCTCGCACGAGCTGCGCACGCCGCTTACCCTGATCACCGGCTGGGCCCACATGCTCAAGCGCCCCGGCATCACCCCCGACACGCTGGCCAAGGGCCTGGGCGCCATCGAACGCGGCGTGCAGGCGCAAAGCCGCATCATCTCCGACATCCTCGACGTCTCGCGCCTGGCCTCGGGCAAGCTGCGGCTGCACCGCGAATGGGCCGACCCGGTGGAGCTGGCCCTGATCTCGCTGGACGCCGTGCGCGAGACCGCAGACGCCAAGCAGGTCGCCATCGAACTGGAACGCCACAACGCCGGCACGCCCGCCTGGCTGGACGCCACGCGCTTCCAGCAGATCATCTGGAACCTGGTCACCAACTCCATCAAGTTCTCCGAGGCCGGCAGCACCGTGCGGCTGTCGCTCTGGCGCGAAGGCGACGATCTTTCGGTGGTCGTGCAGGACGAAGGCATGGGCATCGCGCCCGAATTCCTGCCCCACCTCTTCGGCCGCTTCACGCAGAGCGGCCCGCCCAACAACCGCGCGCACGGCGGGCTGGGACTGGGCCTGTCCATCGTCAAGCACCTGGTGGAACTGCACGGCGGCCAGATCCAGGCCGAAAGCGCCGGGCCGGGCCAGGGAACCACCATGCGCGCCCGCATGCTGGTGGCCCCCGACGAGCACGGCATGGCCGCGGAGGCCGGCGCCGAAAGCGACGGTGCGCATGCGATGGACGGCAGCCAGCGCCTGCTGGAGGACAAGGACATCCTCGTGGTGGAGGACAACGCCGACACCAGCGAGATGCTGGGCATCGTGCTCAGCGACCAGGGGGCGCGCGTGCGCTCGGTCGCCAGCTACGATGCGGCGCTCGAAGAGATCGACCGGCAGTGGCCCGACCTGCTGGTCAGCGACATCGGCCTGCCGGGCAAGGACGGCTACCAGCTCATCGCTGCCATCCGCGAACGCGAGGCCGCCGCCGGCCGCACGCCGCGACTGCGCTCCATCGCCCTCACCGCCTTCGCCCGCCCGCAGGACAAGGAACGCGCACTGGCTGCCGGCTTCGACGCCCACCTGGGTAAGCCGCTGCAGCCGCACCTGCTGCTGCAGCGGCTGGTCTGACCGTCCTGCGCCCTCAGCCGGCCCTGCGGGCCCGGCGGCACACGAACTGGTAGGCCACAGCCAGCAGCACGAACCATGCGGGCGTGGCGATCAGTGCCTGGCGGGTGTCGGCTTCCAGCGACAGCAGCACCATCACGCCCGCGAAGAAGGCCAGGCACAGGCAGCACACGGCCACACCGCCGGGCATCTTGTACTTCGACGCCGCATGCAGCGTGGCGCGCCGGCGGCGGTAGGCGATATAGGACAGCAGGATCAACGACCACACGAACATGTAGAGGATGGCCGACACGGTGGTCACCAGCGTGAACGCCTCCACCAGATCCGGCACCACCCACATCAGGAAGGCGCCCAGCAGCAGGCAGGCGCACGAGAACAGCAGCCCGCGCGAAGGCACGCTGCTGGCCGACAGGCGGGCGAAGGCCCTGGGCGCATCGCCCTTGAGCGCCAGCCCGAACAGCATGCGGCTGGTGGAAAACACGCCGCTGTTGGCCGAGGAAGCCGCCGAGGTCAGCACCACGAAGTTGATGATGCCGGCCGCCGCCGGCAGGCCGGCCAGCACGAACAGTTCCACGAACGGGCTCTTGCCCGGCACCACCTCGCGCCAGGGCGTGACGGACATGATGGCGACGAGCGACAGCACGTAGAACACGATGATGCGCAGCGGAATGGAATTGATGGCGCGCGGCAGCGTGCGCTCCGGGTCCTTGGCCTCGGCCGCGGTCGTTCCCACCAGCTCGATGCCCGCGAACGCGAAGATCGCGATCTGGAAACCCGCGAAGAAGCCCATCAGGCCATGCGGGAACATGCCGCCGTCGTTCCACAGATGGGCCAGCGTCGCCGTGTGGCCGCCGGGCGACTGGAAGGCCGTCGCCACCATGTAGAGGCCCGTGCCCACCAGCGCCACGATGGCGATGATCTTGATCATGGCGAACCAGAACTCGATCTCGCCGAAGAGCTTCACGGTCAGCAGGTTGAGCGAGAGCAGCAGGCCCACGCAGCCCAGGGCCGGCGCCCACTGCGGCAGATGCGGAAACCAGAACTGCGTATAGGCCGAGATGGCGATCACGTCGGCGATGCCGGTCACGATCCAGCAGAACCAGTAGGTCCAGCCCGTGAAGAAACCCGCCCAGGGCCCCAGCAGATCGGCCGAGAAGTCGATGAACGACTTGTACTGCAGGTTGGACAGCAGCAATTCGCCCATGGCCCGCATCACGAAGAACAGCACCATGCCGATGATGGCGTACACGAAGACGATGGACGGCCCGGCCAGGCTGATGGTCTTGCCCGAACCCATGAACAGGCCCGTGCCGATGGCACCACCGATGGCGATAAGCTGGATGTGGCGGTTGGTGAGATTGCGCTGCAGGTCGTCGTGACCGTGCGAGCCCGGGCCGGCTGGCGGGGCTGGGTGTGTCATGCGGGGGACTCCGGGGAAACAGTCAAGACAGGCTGCGCAACGGTTCTCGGCCGGACCTGCATGATCCGCTGGCGCCCTGCAAAACGAAGGAGGAAAGAAAGGCCGAAAAGGCCGCGTCGATCGCAAAGGGGCGGATCATAGGGGATGGCGGCGGGTGCGGCGGGCAAAACCGCCACGGGCGCAGGGAAGATCGCTCCGCCAGCGGAGCGCCTCACCGGCAGCCGTCGCGGTCAATTCGTCATGAGCAGGCGGGAAGCGCCGGCCTGCCCCGCCTCTTTCAGGAAATTCCACACCGCCTGCATGCGAGCCTGGTGCTTGGCCTCCCCCGGCATGCTCATCCAGAACGTGCGGGTGAACCGCGCCTCCTCCGGCAGCACCCGCGCCAGCACCGGGTCGCGGTCCGCCAGAAAGGCAGGCAGCACCGCCAGCCCGGCGCCGGCGCGCACGGCCTCGTACTGCGCGGTGATGCTGGTGCTGCGCAGCGCGAAGCGCTCGGGCGGGTGTAGCGCGTCGAGGAACTGCAGTTCCTTGGTGAACAGCAGGTCGTCCACATAGCTCACGAAGGCGTGGTGGCGCAGGTCGTCGCGCGTGCGTATCAGCGGGCGGCGGGCCAGGTATTCGCGCTGGCCGTAGAGGCGCAGCGTGTAGTCGGCCAGCCGGGTGACGATGACCGAGCCGCGCGTGGGTCGCTCCAGCGAGATGACGATGTCGGCCTCGCGCCGGCTCAGATGCAGCATGCGCGGCAGGGCCAGCAGGTCGATGGTGAGGCCCGGATGCTTTTGCGTGAGCTTCGCCAGCTCCGGGGCCAGGATCAGCGTGCCGAAACCCTCCGTGGCGCCCACCCGCACCACCCCCGTGGGACCGCCGCCTGTAGCGGGCACGGCGCGCTCCACGCCCAGCACGGCGGTTTCCATGGCTTCGGCGGCCGGCAGCAGCTGGCGGCCGGCTTCGGTCAGGCGGTGTCCACCGGCCTCGCGGGCGAAGAGCGCAGTGCCCAGCTGCTTTTCCAGCGCCTGGATGCGGCGCGCCACCGTGGTGTGCTCCACGCCCGTGCGGCGCGCTGCGGCGGCCAGGGTGCCGCTGCGGGCGAGTTCGAGGAAATAGCGCAGGTTGTCCCAGTCCATGTCGTGTATCTCGGCGGATGGTCCGTGCATTTATGCAAAGCCGCAGTGCATGATTCTCCATTGTCCTGGCAATTTCGCACGGATACGATGGCCCTCACGCCGGCAAGCCCCAGACCGGCAGACCGGCAAACCGATAAATAACCCAGGAGACAAGCACCATGAACGCCCCCCAGTCCACCGCCGTGCTGGCGCCCACCGTCAAGCTGCTGATCGGCGGCCAGATCGTCGAATCCAAGACCACGCAGTGGCGCAATGTGGTCAACCCCGCCACGCAGGAGGTGCTTGCGCGCGTGCCCTTCGCCACGCCCGATGAGATCGACGCGGCCGTGGCCTCCGCCCATGAGGCGTTCAAGACCTGGAAGAAGACGCCCATCGGCGCCCGGGGGCGCATCTTTCTCAAGCTGCAGCAGCTGATCCGCGAGAACATGGGCGAGCTGGCCGCGCTGCTGACGGCCGAACAGGGCAAGACCCTGCCCGATGCCGAGGGCGACGTGTTCCGCGGCGTGGAAGTGGTGGAGCACGCGAGCGCCATCGGCAACCTGCAGCTGGGCGAGCTGGCCAACAACGTGGCCGGCGGAGTCGATACCTACACGCTGCTGCAGCCGCTGGGCGTGTGCGCGGGCATCACGCCGTTCAACTTCCCGGCCATGATCCCGCTCTGGATGTTCCCCATGGCCATCTCCACGGGCAACACTTTCGTGCTCAAGCCCAGCGAGCAGGATCCGATGGTGACCATGCGCCTGTGCGAGCTGGCGCTGGAGGCCGGCATTCCGCCCGGCGTGCTGAACGTGGTGCATGGCGGCGAAGACGCCGTGAACGCCCTTTGCGACCATCCTCAGATCAAGGCCATCAGTTTCGTGGGCTCCACCAAGGTGGGCACGCATGTGTACAACCGCGCCAGCCTCAACGGCAAACGCGTGCAGTGCATGATGGGCGCGAAGAACCATGCCATCGTGCTGCCCGACGCGAACAAGGAGCAGACGCTCAACGCCCTGGCGGGTGCCGCCTTCGGCGCGGCAGGCCAGCGCTGCATGGCGCTGTCGGTGGTGGTGCTGGTGGGCGAGGCGCAGCAGTGGATTCCCGAGCTGGTCGCCAAGGCCAAGACGCTCAAGGTCAACGCCGGCACCGAAAAGGGCACGGACGTGGGCCCGCTGGTCTCCTGCGCCGCCAAGGACCGCGTCGAAGGGCTGATCGAGCGCGGCATCGCCGACGGCGCCACGCTGGAGCTGGACGGCCGCAGGCCGCAGGTGGCGGGCTTCGAGAAGGGCAACTTCGTCGGCCCGACCATCTTCAGCGGCGTGAAGCCCGGCATGGCCATCTACGACCAGGAGATCTTCGGCCCCGTGCTGTGCCTTGCGGCAGCGGCCGACATCGACGAAGCGATTCGCTTCATCAACGCCAACCCGAACGGCAACGGCACGGCCATCTTCACGCAGTCGGGCGCGGCGGCGCGCAAGTTCCAGGAAGAGATCGACGTGGGCCAGGTGGGCATCAACGTGCCGATCCCCGTGCCGGTGCCCCTCTTCTCGTTCTCCGGCTCGCGCGCGTCGAAGCTGGGCGACCTGGGGCCCTACGGCAAGCAGGTGGTGCTGTTCTACACGCAGACCAAGACGGTGACGGCGCGGTGGTTCGATGACAGCACGGTCGCGCACGGGGTGAACACCACAATAAGTCTGAAGTGACATCTTGAATGAAGTGACATCCCCCTGAGGCGCTGCGCGCCTTCCCCCTTCTCTCGCGCTGGCGCGCGGGAAGGGGGACGACGCCAGTGGCCTGGCAAAGCCAGTTCCACGGCGTCTGCTGGCCTCGGGCCGCGCAGATGTTTGCGCAGTGGTACAAGCGAAGGATGGACATTCCCAAGACGTGGCAACGACTCCCCGAAGTATTCCGAGCAACTGGAGCCCTCGCCGTTGTGATGTGCAGTGCCGGCGCCTACGCCCAGGCGGGCGGGGCCTGCCAGCCCGGCGGCACGGTGGCCGAGACCAATGCCTGCGCGGTACAGGCGTGGCAGCAGGCGGACACGGCCATCGCGATCCTGTACGGCGACGCGATGCGGGCGCTGTCGGCGCACGAGCGGCCACAGTTGCGGCAGGAGCAGTCGGCCTGGCAGCGCGAGCGCATCACGCGGTGCAAGCAAGCCACGCGGGGCACGGAAGCCCAGCCTGAGGGGCCGCGCCACTACCACGAGTGCCTCACGGCGGAGACCGTGGCGCGCCGCCAGGGCCTGATGCGCTGGCTGACGCTGGAGCACCCCGCAGCCCGGCCGCAGTGAACCCGGGCCGAATGAGCGGACAGAACAACGACGAGCCAGAGAGACAAGCACCATGGATTTCGAGCTGACCGAAGAGCAACGCGCCTTTGCCGACACCGCCCGCGCATTCGCGCAGGCCGAACTGGCGCCCCATGCCGCGCACTGGGACGAGGAAGGCATCTTTCCGCGCGAAGCGATCGGCAAGGCGGGCGCCCTGGGCTTCTGCGGCCTCTACGCGCCGGAGAACGCGGGCGGACTCGCCCTGCCCCGGCTGGACGCCACGCTGGTGTTCGAGGAAATGGCGGCCGTCGATCCATCGACTACCGCCTTCATCACCATCCACAACATGGCGACCTGGATGCTGGGCACCTGGGCCACGCCGGCCGTGCGCGAGCACTGGGGGCCGCGGCTCGCCACGGGCGAGAAGCTCGCCAGCTACTGCCTGACCGAGCCCGGCGCAGGCTCCGACGCAGCATCGCTCAAGACGCGGGCCGAGCGGGCGGGCGGCGAATACATCGTCAACGGCGCCAAGGCCTTCATCAGCGGCGCCGGCGCCACCGACGTGCTGGTGCTCATGGCCCGCACGGGCGAGCCCGGCTCCGGCGCGGGCGGCATCAGCGCCTTCGCCGTGCCGGCCGACGCGCCGGGCATCCATTACGGCAAGAAGGAAGACAAGATGGGCTGGAACAGCCAGCCCACCCGCACCATCAGCTTCGACAACGTGCGCATTCCGGCCGACCACCTGCTGGGCGCCGAGGGCGAAGGCTTCAAGATCGCCATGAAGGGCCTGGACGGCGGGCGCATCAACATCGCCACCTGCTCGGTGGGCGCGGCCCAGGGCGCGCTGGCCACCGCGCAGCGGTACCTGCAGGACCGCAAGCAGTTCGGCAAGACGCTGGCCAGCTTCCAGGCCCTGCAGTTCAAGCTGGCCGACATGGCGACCGAACTGGTCGCCGCGCGCCAGATGGTGCGGCTGGCGGCCTCCAAGCTGGACGCGGGTGCACGCGACGCCTCCACCTACTGCGCCATGGCCAAGCGCTTCGCCACCGATGCCGGCTTCGCCGTGGTGAACGAGGCGTTGCAGCTGCACGGCGGCTACGGCTACATCCGCGAATACCCGCTGGAGCGCCTGCTGCGCGATGCCCGCGTGCACCAGATCCTGGAAGGCACGAACGAGATCATGCGGGTCATCATCGCCCGGCGCATGCTGGAGAGCGATGCGCTGGAGGCGATTCGCTAGCGTTTCGATAGCTTCGAACCATTGCAGGATCTACGCCATCCGCCACTTTCCACCCATCCCACCATGCCCGCCCGCCCCCTGGCCGATGAAACCCTGCACCTGATCGACGCCGTGCGCAACGCGCTGGCGGCCCGGGCCCTGCCGGGCGGCGCCGAGGCCGAGGAGCGCCGCATGTTCGGCTGCTGGTGCTTCTTCGTCGATGGCAAGCTGTGCCTGGGCGTGAAGGGCTCCGACCTGCTGGTGCGCCTGCCGCCTGGCCGGCATGGCGAATTCCAGGAGATGCAGGGCACGCGCGAACTCTCGCCCGGCGGCGGCATGCAGGGCTATTTCTGGGTGGAGCCGAACGGCTACGCCACCCGGGCGCAATGGAGCTTCTGGCTGGACCAGGCCCTGGCCTTCAACCCGAGCGCCAAGGCGTCGCCGCGGCGCCGGGCGCCCAAGGCCGGAACCGGGGCCAAGCCGGCTCCCGCGCGGCGCGGCGGCAAGCGCCACGGCATCTTCGAGGCGGACGACGACTGAACCGACGCCTGCCCGCCTGCCATCTTCGCCCCCCGCTATCGAAAAAAGAGCAAGCAACCTTCATAGACCAAAGGAGACGACATATGAAAATCGCATTCATCGGCCTGGGCAACATGGGCGGCCCCATGGCGCTGAACCTGCACAAGGCGGGCCACGATGTGGGCGCGTTCGACCTGTCCAAGCCCGCCTGCGACAAGCTCGCGGCCGACGGCGTGCGCATCAGCGCCGATGCCGGCGAATGCGTGGCCGGCGTGGACGTGGTCATCAGCATGCTGCCCGCCAGCGCGCATGTCGAGGCGCTCTACCTGGGCCAGGGCGGCCGGCCCGGCCTGCTGCCGCAGCTGCCGGCCGGCACGCTGGTGATCGACTGCTCCACCATCGCCGCCGCCACCTCCCGCAAGGTGGCCGATGCGGCGCGCGCCCGGGGCCTGGGCTTCATCGATGCGCCGGTCTCGGGCGGCACGGGCGGCGCCATCGCCGGCACGCTGACCTTCATGGTGGGCGGCGAGACGGCCGACCTGGAGCGCGCCCGCCCGGTGCTGGAGAAGATGGGCGCCAACATCTTCCACGCCGGCGGCGTGGGCGCGGGCCAGACGGCCAAGATCTGCAACAACATGCTGCTGGGCATCCTGATGGCCGGCACCAGCGAGGCCATCGCCCTGGGCGTGGCCAACGGCCTGGACGCCAAGGTCCTCAGCGAGATCATGCGCCGCAGCTCCGGCGGCAACTGGGCTCTGGAGAAGTACAACCCCTGGCCCGGCGTAATGGAGGCCGCGCCTGCCAGCAAGGGCTATGCGGGCGGCTTCGGCACCGACCTGATGCTCAAGGACCTGGGCCTGGCGCAGGAAAACGCCATGGCCGTCAAGGCCGCCACGCCGCTGGGCGGGCTGGCGCGCAACCTCTACGCCTCGCATAGCCTGGCGGGCCACGGCGCGCTGGACTTCTCCAGCATCGTCTTCTCGGTCCATCCGCAGAAGAAGCCTGGCTGAAATCCTGCGGCCGGCGGCTTCACCGAAGCCGATGGCTGCGATCGCGCACCGCGAGGGCCGGCGTGGCTGCCGGATGCACGCAAGTCCGCCCCGGGGCGCGTACCATGGCCGGCGCGCCCAGCCGCATCGTCCGCCCGCATCCAGCCGCCATGCCCTCCTCCTCCTCGCTTCCTACGCCTTCGCCCTTCAAGCCGCAGGATGCCTCCGCATCCACCGGCCTGCCGCCCGCCGTCGAACCGCGCCCCGCTCCCCGGTCGCTCAGCGAGCTTTTCTGGTCCTTCACCTGGCTGGCGCTGCAGGGCTTCGGCGGCGTGCTGGCCGTGGTACAGCGCGAACTGGTCGAGAAGCGGCGCTGGATGACCAACGAGGAATTCGTCGAAGACTGGGCCGTGGCGCAGATCCTGCCCGGCCCCAACGTGGTCAATCTCTCCATCATGATCGGCGACCGGCACTTCGGCTGGCGCGGCGCGCTGGTCGCCATCGCCGGCATGCTCACGCTGCCCCTGCTGGTGGTGCTGGCCCTGGCCGTGGCCTACACCAGCTTCTCGTCGCTGCCGGCCGTCGCCGGCGCGCTGCGCGGCATGGGCGCGGTGGCGGCGGGCCTGGTGGCCGGCGTGGGCTGCAAGCTGGCCGCGCCGCTGGTGCGCCATCCGCTCGGGCCCTGGATGTGCGGCGCCATCGCGCTGGCGGCCTTCGCCGGCATGGCGCTGCTGCGCGTGCCGCTGGCCTGGATCCTTCTCGTCGTCGGCGGCGCGGCCTGCGTGCTGACCTGGCGCCGGCTGGAGGCGCCCCGCCCATGACGCCTCTCGCCCTCCACCTGCAGCCGGCCGACTGGCTGCACCTCTTCGTCTATTACCTGTCGCTGTCGCTGCTGGCCGTGGGCGGCGCCATCTCCACCGCGCCCGACATGCACCGCTATCTGGTCGGCCAGCAGGGGTGGATGAGCGATCCGCAGTTCAGCGCCTCCATCGCCATCGCCCAGGCCGCGCCGGGGCCCAATGTGCTCTTCATCGCCCTGCTGGGCTGGAACGTGGGCCTGAACGTGGGGGGCGCCGGCGTGGCCGGCTGGGCCTGGGGCAGCCTGGGGGTGCTGCTGTGCATGGCCGGCATCATGCTGCCCAGCAGCCTGCTGACCTGGGCCGCCACCCGCTGGGCCCACCGCAACCGCGAACGGAGGGCCGTGCGCGCCTTCAAGCAGGGCATGGCCCCGCTGGTGGTCGGCCTGATGCTGGCCACCGCCTGGGTGCTGGCCGGCGCCCATGGCCGCATGGCGGACGACTGGCGCCTGTGGTGCCTCACGGCCGCGTCCATGCTGCTGGTCTGGCGCACGCGGCTGCATCTGCTGTGGCTGCTGGGCGCGGGAGCGGTGCTGGGGGCGCTGGGCTGGGTCTGACCATACCTGGATCTCCGGGCAGGGATGCGGGTCGGCGCGGCGACGGTCAGTTCGCGAAGATGCGTGGCAGGGCCTGGGCGGCGGTGGCGCGCAGCACGGCATGGGCGCCGGCGTCCAGCGCGCTGTCGGCCGGGTTGACGACGACGACCCTCGCGCCCGCATCGCGCGCCTGGTGGGCCAGGCCGGCCGCAGGATAGACCGCGCCCGCCGTGCCCACCACCAGCATCAGCTCGCAGGCCTGGACCGCCTCCTGCGCCGCGGTCCAGATGTCCTGGGGCAGCGCCTCGCCGAACCAGACCACGCCCGGGCGCCGCGGATTGCCGCAGCCGGCGCAGCGCGGCGGGTGGCCGGGTTCCGGCGCGCCCTGGTGGCAGCAGTCGCGTGGCGCGTCCAGCCAGCGATCGGCGAATAGGTCTCCATGCAGGCACAGCACCCCCGTGCTGCCGGCACGCTGGTGCAATCCGTCCACGTTCTGGGTGATGAGGGCCAGCCGCCCGGGGTGGCGGCGGGCGAAGTCCGCCAGGGCGCGGTGCCCGGCATTGGGCTCCACGGCCTGGATGCCGGCGCGGCGGTGCTGGTACCAGTCCCAGACGCGCTGCGGGTGCTCACGGAAGCCCGCTTCGCTGGCCATGGCCTCGGGGCGGAATTGCGCCCAGTAGCCGGTCTGGGCATCGCGGAAGGTGGGCACGCCCGATTCGGCACTGACGCCGGCGCCGGTCAGGACCGCGATGCGGTCCGCCTGAGCGACCCAGGCGGCCACGTCGTCGGCGCCACAGGCCGGCAGCCCAGCCATCCCGCGGCTCAGCCGCCGCGCTGGCGCAGCGCTTCGTACAGGCACACGCCGCTGGCCACCGAAACATTCAGGCTCTCCACCCCGCCCTTCATGGGAATGGAGACCAGTTCGTCGCAGGTCTTGCGCGTGAGCTGGCGCATGCCGTCGCCCTCGGCGCCCAGGACCAGCGCCACAGGGCCCTTCAGGTCCACCTGGTAGATGCTCTTGTCGGCGTCGCCGCTCGTGCCTATGCACCAGATGTTGCGTTCCTTCAGCTCGCCCAGCGTGCGCGCCAGGTTGGTCACCATGAAGTAAGGCACGGTGTCGGCCGCGCCGCTCGCCACCTTGGCCACGGTGGCGTTCAAGCCCACGGCATGGTCCTTGGGGGCGATGACGGCATGGGCGCCCGCCCCGTCGGCCACGCGCAGGCAGGCGCCCAGGTTGTGCGGGTCGGTCACGCCGTCCAGCACCAGCAGCAGGGGCTTTTCGATGCCGGCGGCTTCCAGGTCTTCCAGCAGCTCGTCGAGCGAGGTCGCCTGCTTGAGCGTTTCCACCCACGCGGCCACGCCCTGGTGGCCGTGGCTGCCGGCCAGCTTGGCGATGCGTTCGCTGTCGGCCTCGATGAGCCGGGCGCCGGCCTCGCGGGCACGGTCGAGGAACTGGCGCATGCGCGCATCGCGGCGCGTGGCCTCGTAGTAGATCTCGATGATGGACTGAGGCGCGGTCTTCAGGCGCACGCCGACGGCGTGGAAGCCGAAGAGGACTTTGGGGCTGGACATGGAGCGATTATCCGCGCGCCCCGCAGGCCGGGCAGGAAACTATCGAATCCATAGCAGGCAGCGCAGGTGGCGGGCGGGCCTCATCCCTCCGAGAGCCGCCCCGCGTCGATGGTGATGCGCCGCTCGCACTGCGCGGCGATGGCCCGGTCGTGCGTGACCAGCACCAGGGTCGTGCCCAGCTCGCGGTTGAGGTCGAACATCAGCCGCATGATGGTCTCGCCGGTGGCGAAGTCCAGGCTGCCCGTGGGCTCGTCCGCCAGCAGCACGGCGGGCTGCACCACGAAGGCCCGCGCCAGCGCCACGCGCTGCTGCTCGCCGCCCGACAGCACGCGCGGGTAGTGCGACAGCCGCTGGCCCAGGCCCACGCGCGCCAGCATCTCGCCCGCCAGCTGGCGCGCGTCGCGCCGGTCGGCCAGCTCCAGCGGCAGCATCACGTTCTCCAGCGCCGTCAGGTTGCCCATCAGCTGGAAGCTCTGGAACACGAAGCCCAGCTTGCGGGCGCGCAGCGCGGCGCGGGCGTCCTCATCCAGCGCGAACAGATCCTGTCCGTCCAGCCGCACGGTGCCGCTGGAGGGCGTGTCCAGGCCCGCGATGATGGACAGCAGCGTGCTCTTGCCCGAGCCCGAGGCGCCCACGATGGCGACCGTTTCCCTGGGTGCCAGGCGGAAATCGATATCCCGCAGAATGTCGAGCGTGCCCGTCGAATCCGTCACCGACTTGACCACATGCTCCACCGCGATGATGGGCGTGCCGGACGGGGACGAGGGAGCGGGCGCGTGGATGGCTTCGGACATGGAAGAAAGGGCTTGGCCTGTGATGCGAATGGAATGTCGGCGTGACTTTATCGCGGCAGCGGCGGGCGCCGCCCTGGCAGGGCTTTGCGCCGCCGTGCCGGCCCGGGCGCAGTCGCCCGCTCCGGCCCCTGCGGGCGGCAGCGGCCCGGTGATCCTGGTGGTGGGCGACTCGCTCAGCGCCGAATACGGGCTGGCGCGCGGCACAGGCTGGGTGGCGCTGCTGGAGAAGAAGCTGGCCGAGGAGAAGATAGCCGCACGCGTGGTGAATGCCAGCGTGAGCGGCGACACCACCTCGGGCGGCCGCTCGCGCCTGCCGGCGCTGCTGGCACAGCACAAGCCGGCGGTGGTGGTGATCGAACTGGGCGGCAACGACGCCCTGCGCGGGCTGCCGCTGAAGAATACCGAGGACAACCTGGCCTGGATGGCGAAGGCATCGGCCCAGGCCAGCGCCCGGGTGCTGCTGGTGGGCATGCAGGTGCCGCCGAATTACGGGGCCGACTATGCGCGCAGGTTCGGAGCGGTGTTCCCGGCGGTGGCCAAAGCCGAGAAGACGGGGCTGGTGCCCTTCCTGCTGAAAGGCGTGGCGGACGGGCCGGACCCCACGCGCCTGTTCCAGGCCGACCGGATCCATCCGCGCGCGGAGGCCCATCCGATCATGCTGGCCAATGTCTGGCCTGAACTGAAGAAGCTGCTGCCGCGCTGACGGGCAGGCAGGCAGGCAGGCCGGGCACGGAGCCGGCCTGCGGAGCAATCAGCCGCCCACGGGCGTGCCGGTGCCGTCCTGCGCGGGGTTGTTGACCGCACCGCCCTCTTCTGCGCCCTCTTCCTGGCCGCCGTGCGGGTGCTCGTCGGCCTTGCGCTGCGACTTGGCCTGGAGCTTCTCTTCCTTCTTCTTTTTCTTGGCAAGCTCGCGCTGGCGTTTCTCGTATCCGTAATTGGGTGTTGCCAAGGGGACTCCTCTTTGCTGGAAGTGATTTATGTAGCGGACCAATGTACCAGCTTGGCCCGCCCGCGCTGCGTCAATGCCCGCCGAAGGCGCTCTGCAGCGCCTGCTCCAGGTCGGCACGCAGATCCTCCACCGCCTCCAGCCCGATCGAAAACCGCACCACGGTGCCGGGCCGCAGATGGCCGGCGGAGCGAGTGCGCATGCCGGGCAGGTCGTAGGGCACGACCAGGCTCATCGGACCGCCCCAGCTGTAGCCCAGCTTGAAATAGCGCAGGCTGTCGCAGAAGGCATCCACGGCCTGCTGGCCGTGGCGCGCATCGATCACCACGCTGAAGAGCCCGGCCGCAGCGCCCTCCCCACCCTCGCCCGCGCCGCACAGCGCGCGCCAGTGTTCGTGCCCTGGCGAGCCCTGCAGCGCCGGGTGCAGCACCTGGGCCACGGCCGGCTGCCGGGCCATCCAGCGGGCCAGATCGCGCGCCGCCCGGTCGTGTGCCCGGTAGCGCAGCGCCATGCTCGGCAGCGAGCGCAGTACCGATTCGACATCGTTCGCACCCACGCCCAGGCCCAGACGCATGTGCGCCAGCTTGATGCGCAGATGCAGGCCCTGGTCGCGCGTGGTGATGCTGCCCATCAGCACGTCGCCGCCGCCGCTGGGGTACTTGGTGAGCGCATGCACGGAGACATCCACGCCCAGCGTGCCATCGCCCAGCAGGTCGAAGGGCGCGAAGGCCAGGCCGGCGCCCCAGGTGTTGTCCAGCGCGCAGGTCACGCCCCGCGCGCGGCAGATGCGGACCTGCTCGGCCAGGTCCGGGAATTCCATGGTGACCGAGCCCGGCGCCTCCAGCCAGACCAGCCGGGTGGCGGGCGTGATGCGGGCTGCCAGATCGGCCGGGTCCAGCGGATCGTAGATGACGTGGCGGATGCCGTAATGCAGCAGCTCGGCTTCGGCCAGCGCCTTGCTGGGGCCGTAGGCGTTGTCGGGGATCAGCACCTCGTCGCCCGTGCGCAGCAGGGCCAGCGCCACGTTGGCGATGGCAGCGAGGCCGCTGGGCACCAGTAGGCACTGCAGGCCGCCTTCCAGGGTGGCCAGGCGCTCTTCCAGCTGGTAGGTGGTGGGCGTGCCGTGCAGGCCGTAGGTGTAGCTGGTCTTGTCCTTCCACTCGCGCGCGCGCATGGCGGCCACGTTGGGGAAGATGACGGTGGAGGCCTTGTGGACCGCGGGCTGCGGCGCCATGAAGCCGGCCGGTGCCTGGTAGGCATGGTGGACCAGACGGGTGGTCAGGTGATGCGGGGGCTCGGCGCCTTCGGGGCGCGGGGTGTCGGGCGAGGAGGCGTTCATGGGCCGATGGTAGCGCCGCAGTGCCTGCCGCCCGGATGCGAAAAAGCCCGGGCCTTGCGGGCCCGGGCTTGCTCGGCAGCGTTCAGGTGGGTGCTCAGCCGGCCGTGACGGTGAGCTGGTTGACCACCGAGTTCACGCCCTGCACGCCGCGTGCGATCGTTTCCGCGCGCTCGCGGGCGGCGGCGCTCTTGACGGGGCCGGTCAGCGTGACGACGCCGTTGCGGGTGTCCACGTCGATCTTGACGGCGCTCAGCTCGGAATCCTTGGCGATGCCTGCCGATACCTTGGCGGTAATGCCGGCATCGTCCATCATGGCTGCAGCGTCCGCAGCCGCGTTGCGCGTCGCCGTGGTGGCGTCCTTGGCGGCGCTTTCCATCTTGGCCTGGGCATCGGCGGCCACCTGCTCGGTCTTGGCGACGGCAGCGTCGAGCTTCTGCCCGGCGGTCTGTTCGCCGCTATTGCGGTCGCAGGCGGCAAGGCCCAGGCTCAGAGCGACAACCCCGGCCAGGCCCAGCAGGCGCGCTGCACGGCGTTGGGTCAGGGTATTGAAATTGGTCTGCGGCATGGTGGTCTCCTTGGACGGCTGAAAGTGACGGACGGACTGTAGGCCCCCGCACCTGCCACGCCGGGTCGGAGCCTGCCGAAGCCTCCGTAGGACAAAGCACAAAGCTGCACGCGGGCGCCCGTGCGAAGCGGAACAAATCCCCGCGATGCTCCGCGCTGGGAATCTGTTCGGCTTCGCCCGCATCATCCGAGCAAAAGCCGGCAGGCAGGCGCGACAATCGCCCGATGACCTCCCCTCGCATGGCGGCACTGTCGCGCTGGTTCCCGTTCCTCGCCTGGCCCCGGCCCACCCGCGCCCTGCTCGCAGGCGACTTCTGGGCCGGCATGACCGTGGGGCTGATGCTGATCCCCCAGGGCGTGGCCTATGCAGCGCTGGCCGGCATGCCGCTGGTGACCGGCATCTACGCATCCCTGGTGCCGGCACTGGTGGCCGTGCTATGGAGCTCATCGACGCGGCTCGGCGTGGGACCGACGGCGCTCACGGCGCTGCTGATCGGAGCCTCGCTCACCGGCATGGCGGAGCCCGGCAGCGCCCAGTGGGTGGCCCTGGCGGCGTGGATGGCCATCCTGTCGGGCCTGGTGCAGCTGGCGCTGGGAGTCTTCCGCTTCGGCTGGCTGCTCAATCTGGTCACCTCGCCGGTGCTCAACGGCTTCACCCAGGCAGCGGCCCTGCTCATCCTGGCCTCGCAGCTGCCCGCGCTGCTGGGCCTGCGCACCACCTGGCATGCAGTCTGGGTCAGCCCGTCCATCCATCACTTCGACCCCACGGCCCTGGCCTTCGGCCTGGGCGCGCTGGCCCTGCTGATGCTGGCGCGGCGCTGGCGGCCCAGCTTTCCGGCCGCGATCGTCATGGTGGCCGCCGCGGCGGCGCTCAGCTGGCAGCTGGGCTATGCCGACGCGCACGGCGCGGTGGTCGGACATCTGCCGGCAGGCCTCCCCTCGCCGTACTGGCCGGAATGGCTGTCGTGGGACGAATTCGGCGAGTTGCTGCTGCCGGTGCTGGTCGTCACGCTGGTGAGCTTCCTGGAAACCGCCTCCAGCGCCAAGGTGGAACACGGCAAGGCCGGTACACGCTGGGACGAGAACCAGGACCTCATCGCCCACGGCATGGCCAAGATCAGTTCGGGCCTGTGCGGCAGCTTCGCCACCAGCGCATCGTTCTCTCGCTCGGCCATCAATCTGTATGCGGGCGCCAAAAGCGGCTGGGCCACGCTCTTCGCGCTGCTGCTGGTGCTGGCCGCGCTGCTCTGGCTCACGCCCGCGCTCTATCATGTGCCGCAGTCGGTGCTCGCGGCCGTGGTGGTGACGGCCGTGACCAGCCTCATCAAGCCCGCCGGCATGTGGCGGCTGGCGCGCATCTCCCGGGTGGAGGCGGCCATCGGCGGCGTCACCTTCGCGCTGACGCTGGCCACCGCGCCGCGCATGTACTGGGGCGTCCTGGCCGGCATCTTCATGAGCCTGGCGCATTTCCTCTACCAGCGCCTGCATCCGCGCATCATCGAGGTCGGTATGCATCCGGACGGCAGCCTGCGCGACCGCCACCTGTGGCAGTTGCCGCCGCTCGCGCCGGGCCTGCTGGCGCTGCGCATGGACGCGGAGCTGGACTTCGCCTCGGCCGCAGCGCTGGAGCGGCGCGTAGCGGAGCACTTGGCCCGGCATGCCGACGTGCGGCACATCTGCCTGTTCGCGCTACCCATCAACCGCGTGGATGTCACCGGCACCGAAACCTTCGCCCGGCTGCTGGCCCTGGCGCTGGGCCGTGGCGGGCGCTTGCATGTGAGCGGGCTGAAGCTGCCGGCCGAACAGGTGCTGCGCCGCGCCGGACTGCTGGAGCCCGGCTCGCACCTGAGCCTCTACCGCACCGATGCGGAAGCGCTGGCGGCGCTGGCGCATCTGGGGGCAGGCGACTGAGGATGCGGAGAACGCGCGCGGCGGCTGCGCAAAGCGGCGCTGGCTGACATCCCGGGCATGACCATGCAAGCAACACACTGATACACTGGGGCCACTCTGACTGTTCCCTGCTGCAGCCCGCCATTTCGTGACCGAATCCGTGCCTCATAACACTGTCCATTTGAACGATCTGCGACTCTCGACGGCACATGCTCTCGTGGTGCAATCGATGGGCTCCGAGGCGGCGTTGCGCTCGGACAGCCCCGCCAACTACCTGCAGAGCCTCATCGACTGCCTGTGCGAGCTGTCTCTGAAAGATCCGCTCACCGGGCTGGCCAACCGCCGGCATTTCCGGACGGTGCTGGAGAGGGAAATCGACCGCGTCACGCGCTCGGGCGAATCCGCCTTGCTGCTGATGCTCGACATCGACAACTTCAAGCGCGTCAACGACACCTACGGCCACATGGCCGGCGACATGGTTCTGCAGTCCGTCGCGCGCACGCTGGATGCCTGCGTGCGCCCCATGGACACCCTGGCCCGCTACGGCGGCGAGGAATTCGCCGTGGTCCTGCCGGCCTGCCATGCGGGCTTCGGCCTGGCCGTGGCGGAACGCATCCGGCAGGCAGTCGAGAGCACGCCCATTCCGATTTCGTCCACCGTGGAGTTGAGAGTCACCATCAGCATCGGCGGAGCCTTTGCACTGCAATGGATCCGCAGCACGACGCTGCTGTGGACGGAGCGGGCCGATGCCCAGCTCTACAAGGCCAAAGTCGGCGGACGCAATCGAGTCAGTATCGAAGACCAACCCGACAGCACCGTGACCGCAGAAGAAAAGAGCCTGTTGTTCGGGCCCCTCTACACACCCGCCGGCTGGGGCGACGTGCCTCCGCCATTGGATTCCTCCACAGGCAGCGCCTATTGAAAGCCCAGAGATGACCGACGCGCTGTCCCCCCAAAACGCCGCCTCTGCAGGCCTGTCCGCTTCCAACACGGGCAAGCAGCCCGGAGGCGCCCGCATCATCGCCATCACCAGCGGCAAAGGTGGCGTGGGCAAGACCTTCGTGTCCGCCAATCTGGCGGCCGCGCTGACCCGCCGCGGCCAGCGCGTGCTGGTGCTCGACGCCGACCTGGGCCTGGCCAACCTGGACGTGGTGCTGAACCTGCATCCCAAGATCACGCTGCACGACGTCTTCACGGGCAAGGCCCAGCTGGAAGACGCCGTGATCGAGGCGCCCGGCGGTTTCTCCGCCGTGCTGGCCGGCTCGGGCATGGTCGAGTATTCGCGCCTCACGCCCGAGGTGCGCAACCAGTTCATGCAGGTGCTGCAGACGCTGGCGCCACGCTACGACGTGGTGCTGCTGGACACCGGCGCCGGCATCTCCGACGTGGTGCTGTTCTCGATCTCGCTGGCCTCCGAGGTCCTGATCGTGGCCACGCCCGAGCCCACCTCGCTCACCGACGCCTATGCGGCCATCAAGGTGATGGCCACGCAGCAAAAGCGCCAGCACGTGCGCATGATCGTGAACCAGGCCGCCCGCCCGGGCGACGGCCGCGCCATCACCAGCCAGCTGCAGCAGGTGCTGGACCGCTTCGTCAGCACCGAATCGGGCCGCCCCATGCGCCTCTTGCACATGGGCGACATTCCCGCCGACCCGTCGGTGCGCAATGCCGTCATGCGCCGCCAGCTGCTGCTGCTGCAGATGCCCGGCTGCCCGGCCGCCCTGGCGATCGCCCAGCTGGCCAACAAGATCGAATCGACGCTGCTGACGCCCGCCTCGTGACCCCTTCGCGGCCGGCCCGCGAGGGCCCGGTCGCGCGGCGCGCATGCCCCGGCATGGCCCGGCCGCTGCGCAGGGCCGGGCGCCTTCGCCGCGACTGCCCATTTGCCTTTGTCTGCCGTGAACAACGTTCTCAACATTTCGAGCTATCTTTTCGTCCCCCTGCCGGACGCCGACGTGCTGCAGCCCCGGCTGCTGGAGCGCGCCCTGGAGAGGGGCCTGAAGGGCACCATCCTGCTGGCTGAGGAAGGCATCAACCTCTTCCTCGCCGGCCCGGCCGAAGCGGTGCGTGGCTTCATCGCCGCCCTGAAGGAAGAAGACGCGCGCTTCGCCCCGCTGGAGCCCAAGGAAAGCTGGTCGGACAGCCAGCCCTTCCGCAAGATGCTGGTCAAGGTCAAGCGGGAGATCATCCGCATGGACCACCCGGCCATCCGCCCCGCGGGGGGGCGCGCTCCGGCGGTGGACCCGCTCACGCTGCGCCGCTGGCTGGAAGCCGGCCACGACGACGAAGGCCGCCCGGTGGTGACGCTGGACACGCGCAATGCCTTCGAGGTGGACCACGGCACCTTCGAGGGTGCCATCGACTGGCGTATCGACAAGTTCACGCAGTTCCCGCCCGCGCTGCGCGAGCACAAGGCCGAACTGGCCGGCAAGACGGTGGTGAGCTTCTGCACGGGCGGCATCCGCTGCGAGAAGGCCGCCATCCTGATGCGCGAGGAAGGGCTGGAACATGTCTATCAGCTCGAAGGCGGCATCCTCAAGTACTTCGAGCTGACCGATGGCGCCCACTACCAGGGCGGCTGCTTCGTGTTCGACGAGCGGCGCGTGCTGGAGACCGACCTGTCGGCCAACCCTGCCAGGGACGCCGCAGCCGGCAGTTGACTGCCAGGCACCCAAGTCAGGGCTTGAAGCGCCGGGGCGGCAGCGGGATCCATTCCGTCTCGCCCGGCACGCGGCCCATGGACTGATCCTCCCAGGCCTGCGCGGCCTGGACGATGCGGTCCTTGCTGCTCGAAACGAAGTTCCACCACAGGTGGCGGGGTCCGTCCAGCGGATCGCCGCCGATCACCATGCAGCGCACCGCCCGGCCTTCCGTCGCGCGCAGCGCCGTGACCTGGCCGGGCGCGAGCGTGGCCAGGGTGTGGGCGGGCAGCAGCTCTCCTCCCAGCCAGAGGTCGGCATCCACCGGATAGAGTGCCATCTGCTGCGCCAGCGGCGGCAGCGCCAGCGATGCGCCGGGCTGCAGCTGCACGTCCAGGTAGAGCGCAGGAGCCAGCGTGGCGACCGGCGAGCGGCAGCCGAAGGCATCGCCCACCAGCACGCGCACCCGCGCGCCTTTCTGGGACCACTCGGGAATGTCGGCCGCCGGAGTGTGGACGAAGGACGGCGCGCAGTCTTCCGCAGCCGCCGGCAGCGCGGCCCACAGCTGGATGCCGTGGTTCACGTAGCTGCGCCGGGCCAGCGCCTCGGGCCGGCGCTCTGAATGCACGATGCCCCGCCCGGCCGTCATCCAGTTGATGGCGCCGGGCTCGATCTGCTGCGCGGAGCCCAGGCTGTCGCGGTGCATGATCGCGCCCTCAAAAAGGTAGGTCACCGTCGCCAGGCCGATGTGCGGATGCGGCCGCACGTCGTACTCGTCCTGGGGCTCCACCGCCACCGGCCCGAAATGGTCGAAGAAGACGAAGGGGCCCACCGAGCGCAGCTGCAGCGCCGGCAGCAGCCGGCGCACGGTGAAGCCGCCGCCCAGGTCCTTTTCGTGGCCCGAAAGCCGCAGCGCGGCAGCGGATGCGGATGTAGCTGCGGTCGGTGGCGCGGCGCTCATGGCGGTACGCGCCGGTCAGCCTGCCAGGCGGGCCGTGACGGCCGCCACGCGCTGGCCGAAGAGCTTGGCCGTGTCCAGGTCGCCCTGGTGGATTTCGGCGGCGCTGGCATCCGAGGGCGACTGCACCAGCAGGCCGACCGAGCCGCCCAGGTTGTTGGGCTGGCTGCGCGTGGCTGCCTTGCTGTTGGCAGGCAGCTGGCCCAGGCTGATCCACAGGCCGCCGTGCTGCGAAGCCAGCGTCTGCAGATAGGCCAGCGTGGAGCCCTTGTCGCCGTTCAGGCTGGCGCTGTTGGTGAAGCCGGCGAACAGCTTGTCCTGCCAGCCGCGGCTGAACCAGACCTTGGACGAGGCGTCGGCGAACTTCTTGAACTGCCAGCTCGGCCCACCCATGTAGGTCGGCGTGCCCAGCACGATGGCGTCGGCGGCGGCGAGTTGCTCCCAGCCGCCTTCGGGCAGTTCGCCCTCGGCATCGATGGCCAGCAGGCTGGCGCCCGCACCTTCGGCCACCACTTGGGCGACGCGCTGGGTATGGCCATAGCCGGAATGGAAGACGACGACGATGTTTGCCATGGTGTGTGCTCTCTCAGGGAAAAGATGATGGTTGGAACGAGGATGGAGTGCCGTGCGGCAGGCACGCGGCCCCCTGCAATCCGCAGCGTAGCCCGGCATGGAGCTCCGCGCGCGCAGGCGGCTTGAAGTCATCATTCAAACAGATTGAATTAGGATCGACCCACCATGCAAAAAGCCCGCGACGTCCTCACGCCCGAACATCTGTTCATGCTGCAGGTGATCGCCAGCTCGGGCAGCTTCGCGGCCGCGGCGCGCCAGCTGGGCCTGGTGCCCAGCGCCCTCACCTACCGCGTGCGCCAGATCGAGGATGCGCTGGACGTGCTGCTCTTCGACCGCAGCGCCCGCCAGGCCCGCCCCACCGAAGCCGGCGCCGAACTGCTGCGCGAAGGTGCCCGCCTGCTGAACGACGTGGAGGCCGTGGCCCACCGCGTGCGCCGCGTGGGCACGGGCTGGGAACCGCAGCTGACCCTGTCCATCGACGGGGTGATCTCCCCCACCACGGTGCTGGAGCTGGTCGAGGCCTTCTACGCGCTGTCGCCCCCCACGCGGCTCAAGCTGCGCGACGGCATCCTGTCGGGCACGCTGGAGTCGCTGACCGCCGGGCATGCCGACCTGGCGCTGGGCGTGGCCGTCAACCCCGGCACCGTGGCCGGGCTGCAGCAGGAAATGCTGGGCGACATGCTGTTCGATTTCGTGGTGGCGCCGCACCATCCGCTGGGCCGGGGCACCCATGCCTTGAGCGATGCGGAACTGCGCGAACACCGGGTGATCGCCGTGGCCGACTCGGCCAAGAAGGGCAGCGTGACCATGGGCATCCTGGGCGGGCAGGACGTGCTCACCGTGGACACCATGCAGGCCAAGGTGCAGGCGCTGCTGCGCGGGCTGGGTGGCGGCTTCCTGCCCGAGCCGATGGCGCGGGCCCATGTGGCTGCCGGCCGGCTGGTGGTGCGCGCCGTGGCACGGTCCGCGCGCACCGTGCGGCTGCATTACGCCTGGGGCGGCCCGGGCCATTCGGTGCCGGGACAGGCGCTGCAGTGGTGGCTGGAGCAGCAGCGCAAGCCCGCCACGCGCCGGGCGCTGCTGGAGAACCACCAGCCGCTCTGATCGGCCTCGGCCCGCGGGTTGCCACCCGCCCGCCGCCGCTGCGGCGCGTGTAGAGTGACAGCCACGCAGCGTGCGCGCCACCGCCGGCGCTGCCCACACCATCGATTGCACTGAAAGGGCCTTCCATGCGTTCTTCCGTTCCCCGATCACAGCGCCGGCTGCGAAGCTCCGAGCCGGACGCTCAGGCAGCGTCCAGCGCCGCAGACGCCCCGGCGCCGCGCCGCTTCGCCGTCATCGGCGCCGGCATGGCCGGCGTGGCCTGCGCGCGCACGCTGGTGCAGGCCGGGCACGAGGTGACGGTGTTCGAGAAATCGTCCCGCCCCGGCGGCCGCACCGCCACGCTCGAATCGCCCTTCGGCGGCTTCGATACCGGGGCCCAGTACTTCACCGTGCGCGATGCGCGCTTCCGGCAGGCTCTGGACACCGTCCCCGGCCTGTGCCGCCCCTGGAGCGCCAACACCGTGCGCGTGCTGGACGCCGCCGGCCGCGTGGCCGCCGCCTCGCCTCCGCCCGGCGAGGCCCACTGGGTGGCCGCGCCCGGCATGGAGGCGCTGGTCGCCGCCTGGGCCCAGCCGCTGATGCAGGCCGGCCGGCTGCTGGCCGGCACGCGGGCCGTGGCCATCGAGGCCGACCCGCTGCGCCCCGGCGGCTGGCAGGTGCGCACCGGCGCGCTCGACGGCTCAGTCCACGTGCATGCCGGCTTCGATGCCGTGCTGCTGAGCCAGCCCGCGCCCGCCGCCGCCGCCTTGCTGCAATCCTCCGGCATCGACCTGCCGGCCGCCGATGGCCAGGCCCTGCAGGCCGTGGCCATCGCCCCCTGCTGGACGCTGATGCTGGCCTTCGCCCAGGCCGTGCGGCCGGGCCTGACCACGCTCGGACCGCAGTGGAACGCGGCCCGCAGCACGCACCACCGCATCGCCTGGCTGGCGCGCGAATCGTCCAAGCCCGGCCGCACGCAGGTCGAGCGCTGGACGGTGCAGGCCAGCCCGGACTGGTCCACCGAGCATCTGGAAGACGACGCGGCCCGGGTGCTGGCCAAGCTGCTCAAGGGCTTCGCCGAAGTGACCGGCATCCGCGCCGAGCCGACCTATGCCGAGGTGCGCCGCTGGCGCCACGCGCAGACCCGCCAGCCCCTGGGCCGGAGCCACCTGTGGAACGCCGCGGCCGGCATCGGCCTGTGCGGCGACTGGTGCCTGGGCCACCGGCTGGAGGACGCCTTCGTTTCCGGGCTGGAACTGGCGCTGGACGCCATCGCCTGAACCCGCGCCGCGCCGGCCACCCCAGGCCGGCGCCTTTCCTTCTTTTTCTCGATCCTGAGTTTCCGTCGCCTTGCTGCCGGTTCCGACCTCTTCCTCCGCTTCCGACCGTGCCGCGCGGCCCCCGGCAGGTCGCTACGTGGGCCGCTTCGCTCCGTCGCCCACCGGCCCGCTGCATGCGGGCTCGCTGGTCGCCGCCCTGGCGAGCTGGCTCGACGCGCGCGCCGCACCCGGCGGGCGCTGGCTGGTGCGCATCGAAGACATCGACACGCCCCGCTGCGTGCCGGGCGCGGCCGAAACCATCCTGCAGCAGCTGGCCGCCTGCGGCCTGGTGCCCGATGAGCCGCCCGTCTGGCAATCGGCCCGGGGAGCGTGCTACCAGGCCGCACTGGACCGGCTGATCGCCCAGGCGCGCGCCTATCCCTGCGCCTGCACGCGCCGCGACATCGAAGCCGCGCTGGCCGCGGCCGGCCATACGCGGGAGCGGCACAGCGAACTGCCCTACCCCGGCACCTGCCGGCAAGGGCTGGCGGGCCGGCCGGCCAGGGCCTGGCGCTTCGCGGCAACCGCCTTTCAGCATGGCAGGGCTCCGGCACCTGCCGACGTCACGGAGTCCGGCGGACCCGCGATCGCAGACGATGGCGTCCACTGGACTGACCGCCGCCTGGGCCTGCAGGCACAGGACGTGGCCCGGCAGGTGGGCGATTTCGTGCTGCGCCGCGCCGACGGTCTCTGGGCCTACCAGCTGGCCGTGGTCGTCGATGACGGCGACCAGGGCGTGACCCACATCGTGCGCGGCGAAGACCTGGCCGACAACACGCCGCGCCAGATCCTGCTGCAATCCGCGCTGGGCCTGGCCACGCCGCGCTACTTGCACGTGCCGCTGGTGCGCGCGGCCGATGGCGAAAAGCTGTCGAAGCAGCACGGCGCCCCGCCCATCGACACGCGCCATCCGCTGCAGGCGCTGGCCGCTGCCGCGCGGGCGCTGGGCCTGCCGGGCGGGTCCGCCGCAGCCTCTGCAGCAGGGGCGGATGCAGGCCCGGCCATTGCGGATGCGCTCCGCAGCTGGGTTGCGTGCTGGCGGCGAACCTACAATCCGTCACCGTGAATGAAACTTCTTCCTCCGTAGGCGAAAACGCCGAATCCCCCCTCAAGACCGCCAGCCCGGCAGCCTCCGATGCGCCCCATGCGCCTGGCGCTCCTGCGGGCGTGGCCTATCCCAAGACCATCAAGAGCTACGTACGCCGCGCCGGCCGCACCACTACCGGCCAGGCCAAGGCCTTCGAAGACCTGGGCCCGCGCTTCGTGCTGCCCTACGCCGCCCGGCCCTTCGATGCGCCGGCCACCTTCGGCCGGACGGCGCCGCTGATCCTGGAGATCGGCTTCGGCATGGGCGAAGCCACGGCGCACATCGCCCGCGTGCGGCCGGACGACAACTTCCTGTGCTGCGAAGTCCACGAACCCGGCGTGGGCGCGCTGCTCAAGCGCATCGGCGAGCATGGCATCGAGAACATACGAATCCTGCAGCACGACGCGGTCGAGGTCATCGACCACATGCTGGCGCCCGCCTCGCTCGACGGCATCCACATCTTCTTCCCCGACCCCTGGCACAAGAAGAAGCACAACAAGCGCCGCCTCATCCAGCCGCCGCTGGTCGCCAAGCTGGCGGCCCGGCTGAAAGCCGGCGGCTACCTGCACTGCGCGACCGACTGGCAGCCCTATGCCGAGCAGATGCTCGAAGTGCTGTCGGCCGAACCGCAGCTCGCCAACAGCCAGCCTTCCGGCGGCTACTCGCCCCAGCCCGGCTACCGGCCCCTCACCAAGTTCGAGAACCGCGGCCTGCGTCTGGGACACGGCGTCTGGGATCTGGTGTTCGAGCGCAAGAACTGACAAGAACCGACAGACCTGCCGCGGCCGCCTCCGTGGGCGCTAAGACCATGCAACCCATTCTTGCCAATCTGGTGGAAATGACGGGTCACCGAGACCACTTGCGGCTCGAGGTGTCGGTGCTGTCCACGCTGCAGAAGCTGCCTTCGATCAGGCAGGTGCGGTCGCTGGACATCTTCCGGCGCAGCGGCGCGCAGCACATGCGCCCACGCATGTGGCTGCAGGCGGGGCAATGGATGGCGGCCAAGGCCCTGGACCCGCACAGCGACGAGCAGAGCATGCCGCTGTCGGAACTGCCGGCCCTGGCCCGCTGCATCGAGGCCCGTGAAGCCAGCGCCGTGGATTCGCCGCGCAAGGGCGTGCATGTGATGTGGCTGCCGATCTGGCTGCACGACGAGGTGCATACCTGTCTGGAGGTCACGCAGTCGCGCTCCTTCGCGCAGCACAAGATCGAGATCATCCAGAGCGTCTTCTTCGTCTATCAGAACTACCAGAGCCTGCTGGACTACAGCGAACGCGACGCGCTCACGGGCCTCTTCAACCGCAAGACCTTCGACGAGGAATTCTCCCGCTGCCTCGCCAACGAGGCGACGGAGGCTAAGGAGATCGGCCCCGACGGGCGCTCGCAGCCGCGGCAGCAATGGCTGGCCGTGGTCGATGTCGATCACTTCAAGCAGGTCAACGACCGCTTCGGCCACCTGTACGGCGACGAGGTGCTGATCCTGATGGCCAACATCCTGCGCAGCTCGTTCCGGGGCCAGGACCGTGTCTTCCGCTTCGGCGGCGAGGAGTTCGTGGTGCTGCTGCGCTCGACCACGCTGGAGATGGCGCACAAGATCTTCAACCGCTTCCGCCAGGCGGTGCAGGAAGAATCCTTCCCGCAGGTCGGCCAGATCACCGTGAGCGTGGGATTCGTCAGCACGCAGCTGGGCATCCCGGTCGAGATCCTGGGCCGGGCGGACCAGGCCCTCTACCACGCCAAGAAAAACGGCCGCAACCAGGTCTGCTTCTACGGCGACCTGGTGGCCCAGGGTCATGTGAACGACGAACTGAGCCAGGGCGACGTCGAGTTCTTCTGAAAGCGGCCCCTCGGCCGGCCCGGCCGGCCCGCGGGCACCGGCGTCCGACGCAACGAAAAAAGGCCTGCAGATGCAGGCCTTCGTCATCGGGAATGCCCGGCAGGGCCTCTATTCATGAACCCCTGCCGCGGCGGTCCGCTGGCTGCTGCGGATCACGCCCGCTCGGCCACCCAGGCCTGCACCGAGGCCAGCGCCGCAGGCAGGCCCGCTGCGTTGGTGCCGCCGGCCATGGCCATGTCGGCCTTGCCGCCGCCCTTGCCGCCGACCTGGCTGGCCACGAAGTTGACCAGCTCGCCGGCCTTCACGCGGCCCGTGCTGTCGGCCGTCACGCCGGCCGCGATCTGCACCTTGTCGCCGTCGGCGGCGGCCAGCACGATGGCTGCGGTCTTGAGCTTGTCTTTCAGCTTGTCCATGGTGTCGCGCAGGGTCTTGGCGTCGGCGCCGGGCAGCGTGGCCGCCAGCACCTTCAGGCCCTTGACGTCCACCGCCTGGCCGACCAGCTCGTCGCCCTGGCTGGAAGCCAGCTTGCCCTTCAGGGCCGCCACTTCGCGCTCCAGCGCCTTGACCTGGTCCAGCGCCTGGCCGATGCGGCCGGCGATCTCGGCCACCGGGGCGCGCAGCGCGCCTGCGGCCTGGGCCACGGTGTCTTCCAGCTGCTGCAGGTAGGCCAGCGCGCCGGCTCCCGTCACCGCCTCGATGCGGCGCACGCCTGCGGCCACGCCGCTTTCGGCCACCACCTTGAAGAGGCCGATGTCGCCCGTGCGCTCGACGTGGGTGCCGCCGCACAGCTCGCGGCTGCTGCCGATGTCCAGCACGCGCACGGTCTCGCCGTACTTCTCGCCGAACAGCATCATGGCGCCGGTCTTCTGGGCGGATTCGATGTCCATCACGCGCGCATCGGTGGCGGTGTTGGCCAGGATCTCGGCATTCACGCGGCGCTCGATCTCGCGGATCTGCGCATCGGTGACCGGCGCGCCGTGGGTGAAGTCGAAGCGCGTGCGCTCGGGCGTCACCAGGCTGCCCTTTTGCTGCACATGTTCGCCCAGCACCTCGCGCAGGGCCTTGTGCATCAGGTGGGTGGCGGAGTGGTTGCGCAGCGTGGCATCACGCAGGGGCTTGTCCACCTCGGCGGAAATCGTCTGGCCCACGCGCAGCTCGCCGCGCTCCATCACGCCGTGGTGTCCGAACACCTGGGCCTTGATCTTCTGCGTGTCGGACACGGCGAAGTCGGCATGGTCGGCGAGCAGATGGCCCTGGTCGCCCACCTGGCCGCCGGACTCGGCATAGAACGGGGTGGTGTCGAGCACGACCACGCCGGCCTGGCCTTCTTCGAGCCGCTGCACGCTCACGCCGTCGGCATAGAGCGCCGTGACCGTGGCGGTGGCGCCCAGCGTGGTGTAGCCCACGAATTCGCCGTCGGCGCCCGTGTATTCGAGCGCGCGGTCCATCTTGAACTTGCCTGCCGCGCGGGCCTGGGCTTTCTGGCGCTCCATGGCGGCGTTGAAGCCGGCTTCATCGACCGTCACGCCGCGCTCGCGGCAGACGTCGGCCGACAGATCGAGCGGGAAGCCGTAGGTGTCGTGCAGCTTGAAGGCCACGTCGCCGGGCAGCACCTTGGCATCGCCGGCCAGGGCGGCGTCTAGGATGTCCATGCCGTTGGCCAGCGTCTCGAAGAAGCGCTCTTCCTCGGCCTTGAGCACCTCGGTGATGCGCTGCTCCTGCTCGCGCAGCTTGGGATAGGCCTCGCCCATCTGCTCGGCCAGATCCTTGACCAGCTTGTGGAAGAACGGCGTCTTCTGGCCCAGCTTGTAGCCGTGGCGGATGGCGCGGCGCACGATGCGGCGCTGCACGTAGCCCCGGCCTTCGTTGCCGGGGATTACGCCGTCGCTGATGAGGAACGAGGTGGCGCGGATGTGGTCGGCGATGACCTTGAGCGAGGGGTTCGCCAGGTCGGTGGTGTGCGTCTCGCGCGCGGCGGCCTTGATCAGCGCATCGAAGATGTCGATCTCGTAGTTGCTGTGCACGTGCTGCAGGATGGCGGCCAGGCGCTCCAGGCCCATGCCGGTATCGACGCAGGGCGCGGGCAGCGGCACCACGGAGCCATCTTCCTTCATGTCGAACTGCATGAACACGTTGTTCCAGATCTCGATGAAGCGGTCGCCGTCTTCATCGGGGCTGCCCGGAGGGCCGCCGGGGATGTGGGGGCCGTGGTCGTAGAAGATCTCGGAGCAGGGGCCGCAGGGGCCGGTGTCGGCCATCATCCAGAAGTTGTCGGACTTGTAGCGGCCGCCCTTGTTGTCGCCGATGCGGATCACGCGCTCGGGCGGCAGGCCGATCTCCTTGGTCCAGATGTCGTAGGCCTCGTCGTCTTCCAGATAGACGGTGGCCAGCAGGCGCTCGGGCGGCAGTCCGTAGACCTTGGTGAGCAGCTCCCAGGCCCACTTCAGCGATTCGCGCTTGAAGTAGTCGCCGAAGCTCCAGTTGCCCAGCATCTCGAAGAAGGTGTGGTGGCGGGCGGTGTAGCCCACGTTCTCCAGGTCGTTGTGCTTGCCGCCGGCACGCAGGCAGGCCTGCACGGACGTGGCCCGGTTGTAGGGGCGCTTGTCGGTGCCCAGGAACACGTCCTTGAACTGGACCATGCCCGAATTGGTGAACATCAGCGTGGGATCGTTGCCCGGAACGAGCGACGACGAAGGCACCACCGTATGGCCGCGCTCGGCGAAGAAGTCGAGGAACTTGGCGCGGATTTCAGAGACTTTCATCCGGGTCTTTCTGCGCGGCCTGCCGCGCTGTGTCCAGCGCATGCCAGGCGGCGTCTTGGCATAGGGGAAATGGAAGGGGCGAAAGCCTTCGATTATCTCATCGTTCCCCGGGCCGGCCTGCCCCTTCAGCCCACGGCCATGCTGGTCGCCCAGGCCTGCAGGAAGCGCTGGCGCTTCAGCGGGTCCAGATAGACCAGCAGCCCGAGGCCCGGCGCCAGCAGGCGCCACGAACTGGCGCCCGCGCCCACCAGTTCGGGATCGATGCCGGCCGTGCGCCCGGCGGTGCCAGCCGCTACGGCCTGGCGGATGGGGATGAGCCGTGTGTCGCGCGCCAGCACGGCCTGGCCTTCTGGGGAGATCAGGTAGTCGAGGAAGGGACGCGCCAGCTCCGGGTTGGGCGCCGTGGCGGGGATGACGGCCGAGCGGGTGGTGAGCAGGGTGTAGTCCTCGGGCACGATCAGGCGCAGGGGCGAGCCGGCCGCGATCCGGGCCTGGGCATAGGAGGCCGGCACGTTGTAGACCAGGGCCAGCTCGCCGCGCTCCAGCGCGTCCAGCATGGGCTCGATGTGGTCGCCCAGGCGCACGTGGCTTGCGCCCATGGCGGCCAGCAGCACGCTGGCGGTGCTGTCGTGGCGCGAATCCTGGGTCGCCAGCAGGTAGCCCAGGCCGCTGCGGGTGGCATCGTAGGTGGCGATGCGCCCGGCCAGCGGCCGGCCGGCGTCGCGCAGCAGCGCCAGCAGTTGCCCCCGGGTGCGCGGCGCCTGGTGCGGCGGCAGCAGGCGCGGGTGATAGGCCATGACCACCGCGTCCGCCCCCAGGCTGAAAACCTCCTGCCGCCAGTGCGCGCCGGCCGGCAGGCCGCGCGCCAGCGCCGAAGGATGTGCCAGCACGTGGCCGTCGTTGGCCAGCTGGGTCTGCAGGTCCAGGCTGCTGCTCACGAGCAGGTCGGGGGCGCCGTCGCCCGCTGCCAGCGGCGGCGCTGCGCCGCGCAGCCGGCCTTCGGCGCGGGCCAGGGCCTGGGCGTGGATGTCCAGGCTCTGGCGGTCGGCGCAGCGCACCGCCAGGTCGGGCTCGCGGAGCTGGAAGTCCCGGATCGCGGGGGCGAACAGCGCGGTGTCGGTGGCGCAGTCGATGCTGAGCAGCGCATGCTGCCGGCCCGATGCCGGCGGAAAGAAGGTGACCGTGGCGCCATTGCCGCTCACGGTGGTGGTGCCGCGCATGGCGCGGGCGGCGGCGGGCGGCAGCGCGGCCCAGGCCGGAGCCAGGGCCGCGGCACCGAGCGCACCCAGGCCGCGCAGCCACAGGCGGCGGTCTTGAGGCAAGGTCATGGCCTGCCCTCTTCAGGCAAAGGCACAGGCATTGACGATGGCACGGCGCCGCCAGCCAGGGCGGGCAGCGTGAACGCGATGCGCCAGCCGCCTCCCTCCTCTCGCGGACCGGTCTCGATGCGACCGCCGTGGCTCGCGACCACACGCTGGACGATGGCCAGGCCCAGACCGGCGCCGCCTGGCGCGGCGCCCGGTCCACGAACGAAGCGCTCGAAAAGCTGTGCCTGCCGGCCTTCGGGCACGCCGGGGCCGCGGTCGGCCACTTGCAGCTGCCAGCCGTCCGGCGCCGTGCGCAGGCTGACATCGACCACCGCCCGCGGCAGCGCCTCGCCGTCGCCCCGCCCTTCCGGCGCGCCGTGCTTGAGCGCGTTGTCCACCAGGTTCTTGATGGCTTCGCGCAGCATCAGCGCATCGCCCCGCACCCAGGCTGGAGAGCCGGAATTCACGGCCTTCTGCGCCCCAAGCCCTTGCGGATACTGCGCCACAAGCTCATCTTTCGATAGCGCACCAGCCTGCAGCCATAGCCGCACCACGGGCTGCGGCTCGGCGCGCGGCACCACGTCGCGCAGGGCCTCCTGCGCCAGCGCCAGCAGGTCGACCGGAGCGAAGCGCTGGAGCTGGCCCTGGTGGCTGACGCTGGCATCGCTGAGCAGCTGGTTCAGCAGCCGGCGCAGCCGCAGCGCATTGCGTTCCACGGCCTGCAGGCTCTGGCGCTGGGCACGCGGATCGTCGTCGTCCAGCCCTTCCTGCGCCTGGGCGATGAGCGCGGCCAGCGGAGTGCGCATCTGGTGGGCCGCCTCCGCGATGAAGGTGCGCAGCGCATCCAGGTTGAGCGCGAGCCGGCCCATGAAGCCGTTGAGCGCGCCCACCAGCTGCGCCAGCTCGCGCGGCACCGGGCTGGCGACCGGACGCAGATCGGAGGCCTCGCGCTCCAGCAGCTCGCGCTGCAGCTGGGCCAGGGGGCGCAGTGCGCGGTCCACCCCCAGCCACAAGAGGCCGAAGACGCAGGCCATCAGCACGGCGATGGCGGCGGTGGCCCGCCAGACGATGTCCACAGCCAGCGCATCGCGCGCCCGCCGGGTCTGCCCCACCTGTACCCAGAAGCGGCCCGAGCCGGGCCCGCCTGCGATGGCGCGCGGCACGGCCACGAAGCGCACCGGCGCGCCGCGGTATTCGCCCGTGAAGAAGACGGGCTGCAGACCTTCGGCGTCGGCCGTGGACAGCGCGGCCGGCGGCCGGGGCAGGTCGGCATAGCCGGTGATGCTGGCGCCGTCCGGCCCGGCGATGCGGTAGAAGGCACGGTCTTCGGGCGCCATGGCCAGCAGATCCAGCGCGGCATAGGGCAGATCGACCTGCCAGCGGCCCTGCACGAAGGCCACGCTGTCGGCCATGGACAGGGCCGAGGCGCGCAGCAGGTGGTCGTAGGACCGGTCGGCCGCGCTCAGGCCATAGCTGCGCGCAGCGAAGAACAGCACCACGGTGGCCAGCGCGAACAGCGTGGCGATGGAGGCCAGCAGCGTGCGGCGCACGGCGGGCAGCGTACGCACCGGAGCATCGCCCTGCAGCGGCAGCGCCGAGGGGACCCCGTCAGCCCGCATCGCCGCCTTCAGGCGCCGGAGCGGCATCGGAGGGCGGCAGGGTCAGCACATCGGCACGATAGCCCACGCTGCGAACGGTGGTGATCACCAGCTGGCTGCCGGCCAGCTTGCGGCGCAGGCGGCCCACATAGACCTCGATGGCGTTCAGGCCCACGTCCTCGTCGAAGTGGAAGAGGCGCCCGGCGATCTCGTCCTTGCTGACCACGCGGCCCAGGCGCCCGACCAGGATCTCCAGCAGGCTGAATTCGCGGTGCGGCAGGTCCAGATCCTGTCCGTGCAGGCTGACGCGGCGCGCCGCGCTGTCGATGGCCAGGCCCCCCACGGCCCACAGGCCCGAGGCCTGGCCCTGCGGGCGGCGCAGCAGGGCGCGGCAGCGTGCGTCCAGCTCGCGGAAGTCGAAGGGCTTGTCCAGGTAGTCGTCGGCGCCCTCGTCCAGCGCGTTCACGCGGTCCTCGATGTCGGAGCGGGCGGTCAGCATCAGCACAGGCGTCTTGTTGCCCTGACGGCGCAGATGGGCCAGCAGCGACAGGCCGTCCATGCCGGGCAGGCCGATGTCGAGCAGCAGCAGATCGAACTGCGCATAGCCCAGCACCTCGCAGGCTTCGCGGCCGTTGGACTGCCAGTCCACCGCATGGCCCTGGCGCCGCAGCCGGCGCACCACGGCTTCGGCCAGGTCGGTGTCGTCTTCCACCACCAGGATGCGCATGGGCGTCAGCCTCCTGTCACGCCCCACGCGCGGGGGCAGGCAACGGTGGCGTAGCCGGGGCGGCAGCGGATCGGGACAACGGCGTAAAGCATGGCGGGTCGGGTGGGCAAGCCCGGCAGTATCGCTGCAATCGCCCGAGGGAACGCGATAACACCCAAGGGTTTACCCCATCAGCACATCCACCTATATGCCGCCGCACGACAGGCGCACGACAGGGTGGCTCCCTAAGGTTCACCCCCGTCGCCCAGCCGGGAGCCTGCTTCCCGGCCGCGCGCTTCCTTTCCTTTTCCCCCTGGCCCCGCATTCGACCGATAACGGAGACACCCCATGCCCACCACCCGGAGAACCCCGCCATGCTGCTGACCCTGCTCGGATTCGGCATGGTGCTGACGTTCATGACGCTCATCATGACCCGGCGCCTCTCGCCGCTGGTCGCGCTGATCATCATCCCCATCGTCTTCGCCCTGGTGGGCGGCTTCGGGCCCACCATGGGCACGATGATGCTGGACGGCATCCGCAAGATCGCGCCCACCGGCGTGATGCTGATGTTCGCCATCCTGTACTTCGGGGTGATGATCCATGCGGGCCTCTTCGACCCGGTGGTCGGCGTCATCCTCAAGCTGGTCAAGGGCGACCCGCTCAAGATCGTGATGGGCTCGGCCGCGCTGGCGCTGCTGATCTCGCTGGACGGCGACGGCTCGACCACCTACATGATCACCATCGCCTCGATGCTGCCGCTCTACAAGCGGCTGAAGATGAACCCGCTGAACCTGACCTGCGTGGCCCTGCTGGCCAGCGGCATCATGAACCTGACGCCCTGGGGCGGCCCCACGGCCCGCGCCGCCAGCGCACTGCACGTGGACCCGGGCGAGGTCTTCGTGCCCATGGTGCCCGCCATGGGCCTGTCCATCGTGACCCTGATGGCCATCGCCTTCTGGCTGGGCCTGCGCGAACGCCGCCGCCTGGGCCGCGTGGCGCTGCCGGGCGAAGGCCTGGCCGATGCCGCCGTGCCGTCCGACGACGAGAGCACCGGCGAGCACCTGCCCACCATGGCCGGCGCCGAGACCGCCGAGCTGCGCCGCCCGCAGCTGCTGTGGGTGAACTTCGCGCTCACCACCGCGCTGATGGTCGCCCTGGTGCTGGGCCTGCTGCCGCTACCGGTGCTGTTCATGATCGGCTTCGCCATCGCGATCGTCATCAACTACCCCAACCTGGCGCACCAGCGCCACCTGATCGCGGAGTATTCGGGCAACGCCCTGGCCGTGGTGGCGCTGATCTTCGCGGCCGGCATCTTCACCGGCATCCTCTCGGGCACGGGCATGGTGGAAGCCATGTCGCGCGGCCTGCTGTCGGCCATTCCGCCCAGCCTGGGGCCCTACCTGCCCAGCATCACCGCGCTGCTGAGCATGCCGCTGACCTTCTTCATGTCGAACGACGCGTTCTACTTCGGCGTGCTGCCCATCCTGAACGAAGCCGCCCAGGGCTACGGCATCAGCGCCGTGGAAATGGCCCGCGCCTCGCTCATCGGCCAGCCGGTGCATCTGCTGAGCCCGCTCGTGCCCTCCACCTATCTGCTGGTCAGCCTGGCGGGCGTGGACTTCGGCGACCACCAGCGCTTCACGCTCAAGTGGGCCGTGCTGGTCTGCCTGGCGCTGATGGGCGCCTGCCTGCTGCTGGGCCTCTTTCCGCTGGTGGGCCAGGCACTGGCACGCTGACCGCCGCGTCCCATGCGGACGTGACTGCGCGCGAGGGGCATCCGTGGCTATAACCTGCGGATGCCCCTCGCCACATCCGCCCTGCCCCCACCGCCCCTGCAGCCTCTTCGAGGCATCCGCATCCTCAGCCTGGCGCTGAACCTGCCCGGTCCGGCCGCGCTGATGCGCTGCCGCCAGCTGGGCGCCGACTGCGTCAAGCTGGAACCGCCCGCCCCTGCCGGCCAGGCCAGCGGCGACCCGATGGGCAGCTACAGCCCGCCCGCCTATGCCAGCCTGCACGAAGGCATCCGCGTCCTCCAGGCCGACCTGAAGACCGCGCCGGGCCAGGCCGCGCTGCAGTCCGAGCTGGCCGCCGCCGATGTGCTGCTGACCTCTTTCCGCCCCTCGGCCCTGCGCAAGCTGGGCCTGGACTGGGAGGCGCTGCGGCAGCGCTGGCCGCGCCTGTCCATGGTCCGCATCGTCGGCGCGGCAGGAGCGCGGGCGGAGGAGCCCGGCCACGACCTCACCTACCAGGCCCAGGCGGGCCTGCTGGCCACGGCCGGCTGCGCGCTGCCGGCCTCGCTGCACGCCGACATGGCGGGCGCGCTGGCCGCATCCGAAGCCGTGCTGCAGACGCTGCTGGCGCGGGCCGCATCCGGCCAGGGCGCGTGCATCGACGTGGCGCTGGAAGACGCAGCGCACTGGCTGGCCCTGCCCCGCAGCTGGGGCCTCACCACCGCCACGGGCGACGTGGGCGGAGCGCATGCGGGCTATGCGGTGCTGCCCTGCGCCGATGGCCGGGCGGCCCTGGCCGCGCTGGAGCCGCACTTCGCCGCCCGTCTCTTCGGCGCCGCCGGCCTGCCGCCGGACAGCGACCCGCGAGCTGCCGCCACGCACCGGAGCATTGCGGCCTTCGTGGCCGGGCGATCGCGGATGGAACTGGAGTCGCTGGCCCAAGAGATGGACATTCCGCTGCACATCCTGCCTGGAAGCTAGGACGGCCCCCGATCACCCATCTTTCCGGGAGTGCGAAGCCGCCGTCATGCAGGGCAGGCATCGTCCGACGCCCGCGGCGTCCCGGCCGGGCGCCGAATGCGCTGCCACACAGTCCACCCGAGCACGCGCATGAAGCCCTTCGCCCTCACGCCCGAGATGACCTCCGCCGGCGGCACCTTCTACCCCACGGGCCATGTCTTCGCCCTGTTCGCGGACGATGCCGCAGCCCAGGCGGCTGGCGACGCCCTGCAGCTGCAGGGGCGCAGCGACATCGCCCATGCCACGCCGCAGGCCGTCCTGCAGCATGTGGTGCGCCCCCTGGGCGATGCCGATACGCCGCTGCCTTCGGTGGGCGCCGAAGGCGTCATCGTGCGGCGCATCGCCGATCTGGCGAGCCAGGGCAGCCACGCGCTGCTGCTGCCGGCGGGCGACGACGACTCGCCCGAATCCCTGGCGCAGGCGCTGGCGCCGCTGGACGCACAGGCCGCGTTCTACTACCGGCGCCTCGTCATCGAAGAATTGATTCCGGCGCCTGTGCCCTGACTACCCGCCCGGCACACGCACGAAGGCGCAGCGGCACGCACGCCGCATTGCGCACGCCGGAGGGCCGCACGCGCCCGGCACACGCACGAAGGCGCAGCGGCACGCACCCCGCCCGGACAGGCCCTGTCAGCGCGCCCGGCGCTGGGGCTTGCCCGCGGGAGGCCTGGCGGCGCCGCTGCCTGTGGGGCGTGGCCCGGCGGCCGGCTTGGCGCTGCTGCCGCCCGTGCCGGCACGCGGCGGCAGGCCGGTGTGCTGGGTCAGCAGGCGGCCCGGCACGGGCTTTTGCTGCACCGGCTTGCGGGTGGCGGGCGCCACCGTGCTGTTGCTGCGGCGCGCACTCTGGTAGCTGCCATCCGTCATCGGCTGGAAGGTCGGGATCAGATGGTGCTTGCCGTTGCCGATCAGGTCGGCCCGGCCCATGGCCTTGAGCGCATCGCGCAGCAGGGGCCAGTTGTTCGGGTCGTGGTAGCGCAGGAAGGCCTTGTGCAGGCGGCGGCGCTTTTCGCCGCGCACGATGTCCACCGACTCCTCGGCCGCATCGCGCATCTGGCGCCGCACCCGCGTGAGCGTGTTGCGGCCGGAGTGGTACATGGCCGTGGCCGTGGCCATGGGGCTCGGGTAGAAGGTCTGCACCTGGTCGGCGCGGAAGCCGTTCTTCTTGAGCCAGATGGCGAGGTTCATCATGTCCTCGTCGCTGGTGCCCGGGTGGGCGGCGATGAAGTACGGGATCAGGAACTGCTTCTTGCCCGCCTCTTCGCTGAACTGCTCGAACATCTGCTTGAACTTGTCATAGCTGCCGATGCCGGGCTTCATCATCTTGGTGAGCGGGCCCTGCTCTGTGTGCTCGGGCGCGATCTTCAAATAGCCGCCCACATGGTGCTGCACCAGCTCCTTGACGTATTCGGGCGACTTCACGGCCAGGTCGTAGCGCAGGCCCGAGCCGATCAGGATCTTCTTGATGCCCTTGAGCGCGCGGCCGCGGCGGTAGATCTTGATGAGCGGACTGTGGTCGGTGGTGAGGTTCTGGCAGATGCCCGGATAGACGCAGCTGGGCTTGCGGCAGGCGGCCTCGATCTCGGGGCTCCTGCAGCCCAGGCGGTACATGTTGGCCGTGGGGCCGCCTAAGTCGGAGATGGTGCCCGTGAAGCCCTTGACCTTATCGCGGATGTCCTCGATCTCCTGGATGATCGAATCCTCCGAGCGGCTCTGGATGATGCGGCCCTCGTGTTCGGTGATCGAGCAGAAGGTGCAGCCGCCGAAGCAGCCGCGCATGATGTTCACGCTGAAGCGGATCATCTCCCACGCAGGGATCTTGGTCGCGCCATCGTGGCTGCCGTTCTCGTCGGCGTAGCTGGGGTGCGGGCCACGCGCATACGGCAGGTCGAAGACATGGTCCATCTCGGCCGTGGTGAGCGGGATGGGCGGCGGGTTGATCCACACGTCGCGGGCCGTTGCGCCCTCGCCGTGCGCCTGCACCAGGGCGCGGGCGTTGCCGGGGTTGGTCTCCAGATGCAGCACGCGGTTGGCGTGGGCGTAGAGCACGGGGTCGCTCTTCACCTGCTCGTAGCTGGGCAGGCGGATCACGCTCTTCTCGCGCGGCGGCACCTTCAGCCTGGCCTTGAGCGCAGGGTTGGCGACGAACTGGATGGGCTGGATCGCCGGGTTCGGGTCTTTCTGCCCCGTGGCGCAGGTGCCGCCTGCGCCATCCGCCATGGATTCGGCAGCGCCCTCTTCCTTGCTGCAGCTGGCGCCCTGGGCAGCCGCCTGTTCGCTGGTGGTGAGGTAGGGATTGACGTGGGCCTCGACGCGGCCGGGCTCATCGACTTCCGTGGAATCGATCTCGAACCAGCCCGCAGCCGTCTCGTCGCCCGGGCGGCGCACGAAGGCCGTGCCGCGCACGTCGGTGATGCGCTCGACCGGCTCGCGCGCGGCCAGGCGGTGGGCCACCTCGACCAGGGCACGCTCGGCGTTGCCGTACAGCAGCAGGTCGCACTTGGCGTCGACCACGATGGAGCGGCGCACCTTGTCGCTCCAGTAGTCGTAATGGGCGATGCGGCGCAGGCTGCCCTCGATGCCGCCCAGGATGATGGGCACGTCCTTGTAGGCCTCGCGGCAGCGCTGGCTGTAGACGATGGCAGCGCGGTCGGGCCGCTTGCCGCCCACGTCGCCCGGGGTGTAGGCGTCGTCGCTGCGGATCTTCCGGTCGGCCGTATACCGGTTGATCATGGAATCCATGTTGCCCGCCGTCACGCCCCAGAACAGGTTGGGCCGGCCCAGCGCCTTGAAGGGCTCGGCGCTCTGCCAGTCCGGCTGCGCGATGATGCCCACGCGGAAGCCCTGGGCCTCCAGCGTGCGCCCGATCACCGCCATGCCGAAGCTGGGGTGATCGACATAGGCATCGCCCGTCACGAGGATCACGTCGCAGCTGTCCCAGCCCAGCTGCTGCATCTCCTCGCGGCTCATGGGCAGAAACTGGGCCGTGCCGAAGCGCTTGGCCCAGTAAGGGCGGTAGCTCGTCAGCGGCTTGGCGGCGCGCGCGAAAAAGGAAACGTCGACAGGGGCGTTCATTGGAATGGTGTGGGCGGGGGGCCGCAGATTTTAGAGGTTCGCGCGCGCAGACGCCTGTGCGGGCCTGGCCCCACCTTGGAGACGAAGGGGTTTCCCGCCACTGCAGCGCGCAGGGGTGATCGACCTGCCCTACCGCGTCCAGCCATAAATGCTTCGCCCGGTATTCAAGAGCGGCGCTTAACCGTAGGTTTCGTCCGCTCTTTTCACCTGGCTTAGCACGATTTACTTATTGAAACAACAATGACCCCTTCACAACACAGGGCGCAGCCCTAGAAAGGCCCGCCCATGCGCCACGCTCGGCTGAAAGTCAAAACCCAACTCGGCCTCGCGTTCGGCGCGCTGGTGTTCATGGTGCTCGTCGTCTCCCTGCTGTCCCTACGGTCGCTGGGCTCCGCGACCGAGAATTTCGCCGGCTACGTACAGGGCGTCGAAGCCCAGTCCGACCTGGCCAGCGGAATGCGCGACGCCGTCAGCCGGCGCGCCATTGCGGTGCGCAACCTGGTGCTGGTCATCGACCGGCAGGAATCGGACAAGGAAATCGCGCTGGTCCGAAAGGCCGATGACGACGTTCAGACAGACCTCGCCGCGCTGAAGCGGGCTATCGCGCAGGACACCTCGGCCCCCGACAGCACGCGCAGGCTGCTGGGCGATCTGGAGCGCATCGAAGCCGTCTATGGCCCGGTCGCCCGCGACATCGTCCGCATGGCCGTGTCCGGCGAGCATCAGTCAGCCGTCACGAAGATCAACAACGAATGCCGCCCGCTGCTGGCACAGCTCACGGGCAAGGCCGGCGAATTCGTCGCGGACGCGGGGCGCCGCTCCACCCTCGCCGAAGAGGCCGCGCAGGCAAGCCTGGCGTCCCAGCGCCGCATCCTCATCGCGGCCTGCATCGCGGCGCTGGCTCTGGCCATCGCGTCGGGGCTGTTCATCACACGCCGGCTGGCCCGGTCACTGGGCGCGGAGCCGGCCGAGCTGGGCCTGGCCGCGCAGCGCGTGGCCGAGGGCGACCTGAGCCCGCTGGAAGACACGCACGCCCTGGCCGCAGGCAGCGTCATGGCCTCCTTGGCCGCGATGCAGCACAGCCTGGCCGGCATGGTCGCCCAGGTGCGCAACGCATCGGACTCCATCGTCACCGGATCGACCGAGATCGCCACCGGCGCGCGGGACCTGAGCATGCGCACCGAGCAGCAGGCCAGCGCCCTGCAGCAGACGGCGGCCACCATGGATGAGCTGAGTTCCACCGTGCGCCACAACGCCGACAACGCCCAGCAGGCCAACCAGCTCGCGCAGGGCGCATCGGGAGTGGCGCAGCAGGGCGGCGAGGCCGTGAACCAGGTTGTCACGACCATGCGGGGGATCAACGAGAGCTCGCGCCGCATCGCCGACATCATCGGCGTGATCGACTCCATCGCCTTCCAGACCAACATCCTGGCGCTCAATGCGGCCGTGGAAGCCGCCCGCGCGGGCGATCAGGGGCGCGGGTTCGCCGTGGTGGCCGGCGAGGTGCGCAGCCTGGCGCAGCGCAGCGCGAACGCAGCCCGGGAAATCAAGACGCTGATCACCGACAGCGTGACGCAGGTGGAAGCGGGCTCGGCCCTGGTGGAGCGCGCCGGCCGCACCATGGAAGAGGTCGTGGCCTCGATCCGGCGCGTGACGGACATCGTGGGAGAGATCAGCGCCGCCAGCAGCGAGCAGAGCAACGGCGTTTCGCAAGTGGGCATCGCCGTGAACCAGATGGACGATGCGACCCAGCAGAACGCGGCCCTGGTCGAAGAAAGCTCCGCCGCCGCCAGAAGCCTGCAGCAGCAGGCTCAGGACCTCTTCGACGCCGTGTCGATCTTCAAGCTCCAGCCGCAGCGCCCGGCACTGGGCCAGTCCAGCGCCCCGCTTCAGCTGGCTTCGGTCAGCCGCTGAATCAACAAGAAGTAGGCAAGGCTCAGGGGTGCCGGAAGGCGGGACTCACCACTCCCCGCTGGCCCGCACCCGCTGGTCCAGGTCCGCGGGCGGTGCCTCGTAGGCGGAAACCAGCATGGGCCCCGCAGCCGCGAGCTGCCGCACAGGCAGCGCAGGCCGGGTGGCCTCTGCATCACCCACGAAGGACGGGGCGGCGAACAATCGGGTCAGGTCGAAAGGCAGGCGAAAGGACAACATGGCGGGCATCCTGAGGCTGAAGCGCAGCGCGGTCATCGCCGAAGCCATGCCGCGCAGCCGGGAGGTTCACCGACAGCCTAGAGGCCACGCCGCTGGCTTCCTGTAGGCCATCGTCCCTCCTCCGGGCCAAGTGCCGCGGCCGTGGCGCCCAGCCAACAGGCCGGCGCCTCACTTCGCCAGGGTCAGCGTGCCCTTCATGATGGAAGAGTGGCCCGGGAACGAGCAGAAGAACGCATAGGACTCGCCGGTCTTGAGGGCCGACACGGGGAAGCTCACGGAATCGCTCTCTCCGCCGCCCACCACCTTGGTGTGCGCGATCACGCGGGCGTCGCCGTTCTTGACGAAATTCTTGGCGGCGCCGGCCGCCATGCCGTCGGTGGCCGCGCCCTGCATGTCGGCCGCCTTGGTCAGTACCCAGTTATGGCCCATGGCGGTCTTGGGCAGCTTGCCCGAATGCTTGAGCTTGACGGTGAACTGCTTGCAGCTGGCGGGCACGGCGATGGCGGACTTGCTGAACTGCATGGCGTCATTGCCCTCGATCTCGGCCGAGCAATCGGCCGCGCGCGCCGGCAGGGCCACGCAGGCCGAAGCACACACCGTCAGCAGCGCCAGGGGTTTCCAGAAAATTGCCATGTTGTTCTCGCCTTTCAAAAAACGATGCCGGTCCGCGGGCCCCGATGGCTGCGATGGCCGGGTGGATGAATGGAATGGCCGTATGGGGGCCTTCGCATTCGTTCAGGCATCCTAGGCAGCCCTGGACGGCACGCGTTGAGATGCGTCAAGCAAATGCCAGTCGGCACGTTCGCCCGCATGTCCCTGGCCCGCGTGTCCTAGACTCTGCGCCCCATGCCACAGACCCTGAGCGCCCCCGCCCATAGCGAAATCGTCATCAAGAAGAGCCGTTTCATCGGCTGCGTGCAGCCCATGTCCGACCGCGCGTCGGCGCAGGCCGCGGTGGATGCGCTATGGAAGCGGCATCCCGACGCCGCCCACATCTGCTGGGCGCTGCTGGCGGGCGGGCAGTCCGCCGCCGTAGATGACGGCGAGCCCGGCGGCACGGCCGGGCGCCCCATGCTGGACGTGTTGCGCCACCAGGACCTGGAGGGCGTGCTGGCCACCGTGGTGCGCTATTTCGGCGGCGTCAAGCTGGGCGCAGGCGGCCTGGTTCGGGCCTATACCGACACCGTGGCGCAGGCGCTGCTGGGCGCCGACAAGGTGGTGCTGCAGCGCATGGCCACGCTGCAGTGCGAGGTACCCTATGCCCTCGAAGGCCTGCTGCGCCGCGAGATCGACGCCGCTGACGCCGAACTGCAGCAGGTGTCCCATGCCTCGCAGGTGGTGCTGCGCCTGCGGCTGCCGCAAGCCCGGGCCGACGCTTTCGTCCAGCGCATCAACGACCTGGGCCAGGGCCGCGTGGGCTGGCACGCGCAGACGGACTGAGGGAGCCGGCCCATCGGTGGACAGGCGGATCGCAGCGCCCTGCCCTCCTGCTGCAGCAAGCGGCGGGATGCGGCATGCCTGCGCAGATGCAGGGCCTGGCGGCCTACAGGGCAGCCGACCGCCGGCGGCGACACTGCCACACCTTCTTTATCCGCTGCCCACCCATCCATGAGCGCCCCTCTCGACGTCATCATCATCGGCGCCGGCTCGGCCGGCCTGGCTGCCCTGCGCGAAGTGCGCAAGCGCACCGACAGCTATCTGATCGTCAACGACGGCCCCTGGGGCACCACCTGCGCACGCGTGGGCTGCATGCCGTCCAAGCTGCTGATCGAGGCCGGCAACGCCTTCCACGCAGGCAGCAAGCTCGAAGCCCTGGGCATCCACGGAGCCAAACACCTGTCGGTGGACCTGCCCGCCGTGCTGCAGCGCGTGCGCTCCATGCGAGACCGGTTCGTGGAAGCCACGCTGCGATCGACCGATGCAGGCAAGCAGGCCATTTCCGGCCGGGCGAGGCTGCTCGATGCGCACCGGGTCGAGGTGAACGGCGTGATTCACCAGGCCCGGAACATCGTGGTCGCCACCGGCTCCCGCCCCGTGGTGCCCGAAGCCTGGCTGGCCTTCGGCGACCGCATCCTGACCACCGACACCCTGTTCGAGCAGCCCACGCTGGGCCCGCGCATCGCGGTGATCGGCCTGGGCGCGGTGGGCTCCGAAATGGCGCAGGCCCTGGCACGGCTGGGACTGGAGGTCTCGGCATTCAGCAAGATGCCGACCGTCGCGGGGCTGAGCGATCCGCAGCTCAACGAGACGCTGATCGGTCTCTTCAAGCAGGAATTCCTGGTGCTGCTGGGCGGCGAAGTACAGCTGCGCGAAGTTGCGGGGGGCATCGAGGTGAGCGACGGCCAGTCCACCGTGGTCGTGGACCAGGTGCTGGCCGCGCTGGGGCGCCGCCCCAACGTGGAGCACATGGGGCTGGACACGCTCGGGCTGGAGCTGGACGACAAGGGCCTGCCGCCCGTGGACCCGCGCTCCATGCAGGTGGGCGACCTGCGCGTCTTCATGGCGGGTGATGTGGACGGCGACCGTTCGCTGCTGCACGAGGCCGCCGACGAAGGCCACATCGCCGGGCTGAACGCGATGGCCGAGGAGCCGCACCGCTTCCAGCGCCGCACGCGCCTGGCCATCGCCTTCACCCAGCCCAATGCGGCGGTCGTCGGGCGGAACCATGCCGCGCTGCTGGAGCGCCAGAAGGCGTCCGCCGAACACGCATTCGTGACCGGCTGCGTGGATTTCGCCGACCAGGGCCGCGCCCGAGTGGCGCAGCGCGGTCACGGCCGGCTGCACGTCTACGCCGACAAGGCCAGCGGCCGTCTGCTGGGCGCGGAGCTGTGCGCGCCCGACGGCGAGCATCTGGCCCATCTGCTGGCGCTGGCCGTGGAGCATAGGCTCACCGTGGCCGATCTGCTGGGCATGCCCTTCTACCACCCGGTGCTGGAAGAAGGCCTGCGCACGGCCCTGCGCGGTGCTGCGTCCCAGCTACCGCGCCTTTCCGACTCGGATCTGGCCGCCTGCGGTGCCTATGGAAGCAACGCACTGGATTGAGAAAATTGTGCTCAACCCATGGGCGTGGCTGCCGATAACTGGGCGGAGTACACCCTCAGGAGCCCGACCATGGACGTTTCCCTCTCGCAATCCATCACCAGCACGGCCACCGCGGTCAGCAACGCCAAGACCTCCGACGCCGTGGGCACTGCCGTGCTGAAGAAGGCGCTGGATGCTCAGAAGACCTCGGCCGCGGCCCTGCTGCAGGCCCTGCCCTCACCCCAGCCCGCGCTGGCCACATCCGGCACGCTGGGAACGCAGGTGAACGCTTTCGCCTGAAAAGCATCCAAGGGGCCAGATGACGGCGGCTCGGGCATAGCCGCCGCACGCAACAGGAGTTCGTATGGACCTCTCTTCTATCAACGCCGCCGTTCCCGCCGCGACCAGCCCGGGATTCGACCCCACCAACCCCACGGCACGCGCCAACGCGCTGCAGCAGGTGCAGGACTTCGAGCAGGCCGACCAGCTCGCGCTGCTGGGTCCGTCCGCCGTGCTGTCCGGCTCCCTACAGGCGGCGCTGCTGGGCAATCAGGCCCTGACAGGCCAGGCTGCCCCCACGCCGGGCACGCCCGACCCCACCCTGCAGGCAGGCCTGCGCGAAGCCAGCCTGGTGCAGACCGGCATGCTGGACAGCACCCTGCTGGGCTCCGTGCCCCAGAACGGCCTGCTGCAGGCCTATTCCGGCATGGCGGAAGCTGGGCTGGGACTGGAGGAAGGCGGCGGCTTCATGCAGGCCGGCCTGCTGGAGTCGCTGGCCGAGGTGCAGCCCGATACCTTGTCGGGCGCGGGAACCAGCCCCGGCACGGCCACCGGCCAGGACCCGGCAGCGCCGCCCGCACCACCCCTGGCTGGCTCCGGCCCCCTGGGCACGCAGGTCAATACCTACGCCTGAGTGCCTCAGCGCAGCCGTGCCGGCGACAGCCCTTGCACATCGACGCCCTCGCGTTCCAGCAGGGCGTCCAGCGGCTCCCTGCGCAGCAGATTGGCCGCGAGCAGCGACGCGCCCGCCGCGCTCTGTATGCCGTAGCCGCCCTGCGCGGCCAGCCAGAAGAAGCCGGGCACCTGCGTGTCCCAGCCCACCACCAGATCGCCATCAGCCACGAAGGACCGCAGCCCGGCCCAGGTGTGCGAGGGGCGGCGGATCTGCAGGGTGGTCAACTGCTCGATGTGGTGGATGCCCGTGGCCACGTCCAGCTCTTCCGGCACCACGTCGTGCGGGTGCGTGGGGTCGGCATTGGCGGGCGAGCCCAGCAGTTGGCCGGCATCGGGCTTGAAGTAGCAGCTCTCGTCGATGGCGATGGCTGCGGGCCAGCCGCTGCAGTCCAGGCCTTCGGGCGGCTTGAAGGTGAAGGCCGTGCGCCGGCGCGGCTCCAGGCCGATGGGCGACACGCCCGCCTGGGTGGCGAGCACGTCGGCCCAGGCGCCCGCGGCGTTGACCAGCACGCGGGCCAGCAACACCTCGCCGCTGGCGAGTTCCACGCGCCAGACGCCGCCGGTGCCTTCGCCCTCCCGTGCCAGCGACACCACTTCCGCATCCGTGCGCACCAGGCCGCCGCGCTGGCGCAGGCCGCGCAGGTAGCCCTGGTGCAGCGCGTGCACGTCGATGTCCGCGGCGTCGGGCTCGGCCATGCCGGCGGCAGCGGCTTCGGGGCGCAGGCAGGGCAGCAGGCGCAGCAGCTCGGGCTGCTCCACGCGGCGCACATGGGGCGAGCGCTCGCGTGCTTCGGCCAGGGCCGCATCCAGCAGGGGCAGCTGATCGGGCCCCGCCACATGCACGGCGCCGCGCGGGCTCAGGATGGGGTTGGCGCCGAACTCGGGCGGCGGCGCATCGTAGAAGGCACGGCTGGCCCGCGTCAGCGCGCGGATGTTGGGCGTGCCGTAGGTTTCCATGTAGAGCGCGGCGGAACGCCCCGTGGTGTGGTAGCCGGGCTGCGATTCCCGCTCCAGCACCAGCACGCGGGCGGCCTCCTGCGGCGTGGCGCGCGCCGCCAGCTGCCAGGCGACCGAGGCACCGGCGATGCCCGCGCCCACGACGATGTAGTCGAACACCGGAGCCATCTCAGACCGCCGACACCGTGGCCGACGACGCCGCTGTGCCCGCGCGTGCCACGCCTCGCGCATCCTCGGGGTGCGGCGCCTGGGTGACGATGGAGGTCAGCGCGGGTTCCGCAGGCCGCAGCGCCGTCAGGTCGGGCCGGGGCCGCTGCAGTTCCGGGATGCGCGCGAAGGCCTCTTCCAGCGACTGGCCCATGCCCAGCGTGCGGTGGTCTCCCCGGAACGGCCCCACCACCTGCAGCCCGAAGGGCATGCCGGCCTCGTCGCGCCCGCACGGCAGGCTGAGCGCGGGGTGGGTTGTGAGCGTGGTGACGTAGGTCAGGCCCAGCCAGCGGTAGTAGTTGGCCTGCGCCTCGCCGTTGATGTGGCTGGCGAAGAGCGAGGTCCAGGGAAAGGGCGAGACCGGCGTGGTGGGCGCCAGGATCACGTCGTAGTCGCGGAAGACCTGCTGGAAGCGCGCCAGGATGCGCGTCTGCTCGGCCTGCGCCCAGGCGCTGTCCAGCAGCGACATGGCTGCGCCCATCTCGTAGTTGGCGCGGGTGTTGGGGCCCAGGCTGTCCGGGTCGCGCTGGTAGGCGTCGCGCGTGCTGGCCACGAAGGCTTCGGCGCGCAGCACGTCGAAGCAGCGATGCACCTCGCCCAGGTCGAAGTCGATGGCATCGCAGCTCTTGAAGAGGTGCCGCATGGCGGCGATCTTCTGCCGGAAGGTCCGGCGTATGCCCTCATCGACCGCGCAGGCGCCGAAGTCTTCGGTGTAGCCCACGCGCAGGCCCGCCAGATCGACCGGTTCGGGGTGCAGGAAGCTCAAGGGGTCCAGCGGATAGCTCAGCGGATCGCCGGCCGACAGGCCTGCCGACGCAGCCAGCTGCAGGCAGGCTTCGGCCACCGTGCGGCCCATGGGGCCGACGACGGAGATCGGCGTCCAGCCCAGCAGCTTGCGCGAGCTGGGCACCACGCCCGGCGAGGGCCGGAAGCCCACCACGCCGCATTTGGCGGCCGGAATGCGCAGGGAGCCGCCCGTGTCCGAGCCCGTGCAGACCGGCAGCATGTCGCAGGCCAGCGCGGCGGCCGAGCCGCCCGAGGAGCCGCCCGCGTTCAGGTTGGGATTGAAAGGGTTGCCCGTGGCGCCCCAGACGGTGTTGCGCGAATTGGCGCCCGCGCCCATTTCGGGAATATTGGTCTTGCCCGCCACGATGGCACCGGCGGCCCTGAGGCGCGCCACCAGCACGTTGTCTTCGGCGGGAATGTGCTCTCGGTAGATCTGCGAGCCATAGGTGGTCAAAAGGCCGGCGGTGGCCTCCAGGTCCTTCACGCCCATGGGCAGGCCGTGCAGCAGCCCGAGCGGCTCCCCACGCAGCACGGCCTGCTCGGCCACGCGGGCCTCGGCGCGGGCGCGGTCGAAGCAGGTGGCGGTGACGGCGTTGACGTAGGGATTCACCGCCTCGATGCGCTCAATGCAGGCTTCGAGCAGTTCGACGGGCGAGATTTCGCGCTGGCCGATGCGGTGGCGCAGTTCGTTGGCGGACAGCTCCACCAGGCGGTTGTCAGAGGTCATGTCGTTCCAGGGAAGATTCGGAGGAAGAAAGGCCGAAGGCGGAGCAGGCCGGCAGCCATCTTGCCACCGGCCTGCGCCGCCCGCCATGCGGCTCAGTCGGCCTTGATGCCGGCGCGCTGGGCGATGGCGCGCATCACCGGCAGCTCCTTCTCGATCAGCGCGCTGACGTCCTTGCCGGGCATGAAGACCGGCTCGAAACCGTTGGCCAGCAGCTTCTGGCGTGTCTCCGGGTCGGCCATGGTGGTGGCCAGCGCCTGTTCCAGACGGCTCTTCACGGCAGGCGGCAGGCCGGCCGGCGCCACCAGGGCCAGCCAGGTGTCCATCTCCACGCCCGGATAGCCGCTTTCGGCCAGCGTGGGCACCTGGGGCAGCAGGGGGGAGCGGCGGGCCGAGGTGACGGCGATCGCGCGGATCTTGCCTTCCTTGAGCTGCGGCAGGGCCGCCGACACCGTGTCGAAGGTGAACGGAATCTGCCCGCCCATCAGGTCCACCATGGCCGGTGCGCTGCCCTTGTAGGGTACGTGCTGCACCTTCAGGCCGGCCGCGTGGAAGAACATCTCGCCCGCGAACTGCGAGGTCGTGCCCGTGCCGTAGGAGCCGTAGGAGTAGGTGTCGGGCGCGGCCTTGACCGTGGCCACCAGCTGCTTCACATCGCGCACCGGCACGTCCTTGCCGGCCAGGAGGATGAGCCCGGTGCGGCCGGTCATGCCGATGGGCTCGAAGCTCTTGACCGGGTCGTAGGGCAGCTTCGCGCGGATGGCCGGGTTCACGGTGAAGGTGGTGCCGGAACTCATCAGCAGCGTGTAGCCGTCGGGCGCTGCCTTGGCGACGTAGCTCGCGCCGATCACCGTGCCCGCGCCGGCGCGGTTGTCGATCACCACGCTCTGGCCCAGCACGTCGCCCAGCTTCTTGCCGATGAGCCGGCCCAGCACGTCGGTGGCGCCGCCCGGCGGGAAGGGGATGACCAGCGTGATCGGGCGGCTCGGATAGGCCTCCGTCGCGGCGGCCACGCCGGGAACGGCAGCGCCCAGGGCGCAGAGCGCGGCGGGCAGCAGCAGGGACAACATCATCTTCTTGCGGTTCATGGCGGGTCTCTCAGGCAGCGGTTGACGGAAGGGGGGTGGGAAGGGAAAAAGGGACAGAAAGGAGGCGGAGACGTTCAGGCTGCAAGCTCGGCAGCCAGCAGCGCCCGGCCGCGCTGCACGAAGCGCTCGTATTCGGCCGGCGGCACGAAGAGGCCGCCCGTGGTCCAGACCAGGTGCGTGGCGCCGCCCAGGCGGCCGGCCAGGCCCGTGGCCTCAAGCCATTGCCGGCCCGCAGGGCTGCCGGCGAGCAGCGCCGGGCCGCTGAAGCCGGCGGCGGCCGAGGGCTCGATGCGCTCGCCCGTGGCATCCAGCACCTGCACCAGCTGCCGGAAAAGCGTGGCGTCCTGCACCGTGAAGCAGCCGGAGAGCACCGGCCGCATCAGCCCCGCCGCCAGCAGCGAGGCACGCGGCACGGCCAGGCCGTCGGCCTCGGTGGCATTGGTCAGGCCATGGTCGTAGACGGAAGGGTGGGCGCCCTCGCCCGCCAGCATCTGCACCAGGAAGCACGGCGACTGCACGGGCTCGGCGAAGAAGCAATGCACATGCGGGCCCAGCAGCTGCCGCAGCCCGAAGGCGATGCCGGCGGGCGCCCCGCCCACGCCGCAGGGCAGATAGACGAAGAGCGGATGCTCCGCATCCACCGCGATGCCCGCGGCCTGCAGCTGGCGCTGCAGATGCAGGGCGGCGGCGCTGTAGCCCAGCAGCAGCGACAGCGAGCGCTCGTCATCGACGAAGTGGCAGAACGGATCGGCCTCGGCTTCGGCGCGGCCGGCGGCCACGGCGCGTTCATAGTCGCCCGCATGCTCGACCACCTGCACGCCGCGCTGGCGCAGACGCTCCTTCTTCCAGGCCTTGGCGTCGGCCGACATGTGCACCACGGCCTTGAAGCCCAGGGCCGATGCAGCCACGCCGATGCTCAGGCCCAGGTTGCCGGTGGAGCCCACGGCCACGGTGTAGCGGCCGAACAGCTCGCGGGCACGCGGCGTGGCCAGCACGCGCCAGGCCTGGGCGTCCGGGCCGGCATCGCCGCCACCGGCCAGCAGTCCATGCTCCAGCGCCACACGCTCGGCGAATTCCAGCACCTCGTGCAGTCCGCCCCGCGCCTTGATGGAGCCCGCCACCGGCAGGCTGTGGTCGGCCTTGATCCAGAGCGCGCCCGCGCCGGCCGGCAGGCCCAGCGCGGGCCGCAAGGCCTCGGCCGGCAGCAGGGGCGACTCGATCATGCCGCCGGCCTGCTGCAGTTCGGGGAACAGCTCGCACAGCACCGGCGCCCAGCGGGCGAAGCGGGCCGCGGCCGTCTTCGTATCATCCAGGCTAATGCCCTGGCCGCCGGCATCCAGGCTGGCGGGCAGCGCGGCCAGGCGATCGGGGTTGGCCCAGAGCGTGGGCTCCGCACGGCGAAGGCTGGCAAGGGTGTTTTCTGCAGCGGTAGATGTAGAAGGCATGACAGCCATTCTTGGCGCGCCCGACGCGGGGTACAACGCATTTATATTGCCCGTCACCATCAGTCAAACTAATGAGCCAACCATTCGAGGCAGAAGGCGCCATGCCCGTGAAGGCCATGGACCTGCGCCTGTCCCCTTCCCTGCTGGCCTGGCTGCGCGCCTTCGATGCCGCCGCCCGCCATGGCAGCTTCACCCGCGCGGCGGCCGAGCTCTGCATCACCCAGGGGGCCGTGAGCCAGCAGGTCAAGCAGCTGGAAGACTGGCTGGGCCGGCCCGTCTTCCTGCGCACGCCGCGCGCGCTGGTCCAGACACCGGAAGGCAAGTGGCTGGCGGTGGTGCTGCGCGAGAGCTTCGACGCCATCGAAAGCACGCTGCGCCAGATGCGGCGGCGCGGCGAAGAACGGCAGCCCGTCGCCACGCTGAGCTGCTCGCCCTCCTTCGCCATGCAGTGGCTCACGCCGCGCCTGGGCGAATTCTTCCGCCTGCATCCCGATGTGGGACTGCGCGTTTTCGGGGAGTTCCACCGGCTGGACCGCACGCGCATGGTGCAGGGCGGCATCGAAGCCGCCGTGCGCTTCGACCTGGGCGGCTACAGCGATCTGGAGGCCGCCGTCTTCCTGGACGAATGGCTGATCCCCGTCGCCAGCCCTGCCTTTCTGGCCGGCCACCCGGGCCTGGCCGATCCCGCCCAGCTGCAGGGCGACTGGCTGCTGCACGACAGCACGCCCTGGGAAGGCGCCCAGCCGCACGAGGAATGGCAGCACTGGCTGGCCCAGGTGCGCGCACCCTTGCCGGCCTGGAACGGTGGCCCCGAATTCAATCTGTCGCAGCTGGCGCTGAACGCGGCCCTGGCCGGCCGCGGCATCGCCATGGGCCGTGCGGCCCTGGTGCTGGACGACGTGATGGCCGGGCGGCTGGTGCCGCTCTTCGGCCGCTGCGTGGCTTCGCGCGCCCGCTATTCCTATGTGACCCCGCCGCAGCCCGGTGCCGCCATGCGGTCGGTGGGCGAATGGCTGGCGCAGGAAGGCCGCCGCTTCGCCCAGCAAAGAGCGCGTGTGCTGCCCGCGCCCGCTTGAAATGAGCAAAAAGCTATTCAAAATATTCTTTTTTACGAAAAAGCGTATAAATATCATCATGAATGACAGCCACAGCCACACGCCCCCCTTGATCGCCAGCCTGGCCGCCGCCCGCAAGGCGCAGCAGCTGACGCAGGCCCAGCTGGCCGAGCGTGCCGGCCTGTCGCGCATGACGGTGCAGCGCACCGAAGGCGGCGATCTGGACCCGCGCTTTTCCACCCTGGCCGAGATGGCGCGGGTGCTGGGCCTGGAACTGATCGCCGTGCCCGGCACGCTCAGGCCCGAGCTGCAGGCCTTCGTCCAGGCCGGCGGGCGCTTCCTGGGCCAGCCGGCGGGCGCGGACGCACCGCCCTCCGTGGTGGACGGCCTGCGCCAGGACTGAACGCAACGGGCACCTTGCGCCAGCCCCTGCCATGTCCACCGCCATCCGCTATCTGCGCCTGTATCTGCACCAGCCCGCGGCCCTGGGCGGCGGGCGCCGGGCCATCGGCTATCTGTCGCAGTACGGGGACATCCTGCGCGTGTCCTTCGATGCGGACTACATAGAAGACCCCGGCCGCCCCACCCTGTCGCTGGCTTACCGGGGCGAGACCGAAGCCGCCACGCGGCAGATCCTTGCGTCGGCACGGGACGCGCGGCTGGTGCGCACCGACGGTCGCTGGCCCGCCTACTTCCAGAACCTGCTGCCCGAAGGCCACAACCGCGAGCGCCTCGCGCGCGAGCGCGGCTGCGGGCCCGACGATGAATTCGAGCTGCTGGCCGCCGCGGGCCACGACCTGATGGGCGCGCTGGAGGTCGAACCCGTGCCGCCGCAGGACGGCATTCCCGACGTGGTGCGCCACTGGCACACCACCCAGGGCCTGGATGTGCTGGAGCCCGGCTTCGTCGAATACCCGGTGGAAGACGCCGCCTCCCTGCCCGGCGTGGTGACCAAGTTCAGCGCCGTGCAGGACGGGCGGCGCTATGTCGTCAAGCGCAGGGGTGCAGCTGGCAGCGTGATCCTGAAGCTGCCCACCACCGACCACCCCGACCTCGTCGCCAACGAATACACGGGCTACCGTCTCTGCCGGGCGCTGGGGCTCAATTGCGCCCAGGCCGCCGTCATCACCCGCGCCGATGCCGACCTGCCGGAAAGCCTGCCTTTCGACGACATCCTGGCCGTGCAGCGCTTCGACCATCTGCCGGGTGGCTCGCGCATCCACATGGAAGAGTTCAACCAGGTGCTGGGCTACGCGCCACGGCAGAAATACGGCCGGGGCCTGCTGCACGACGGCGCCACCATGCTGCGCGTGCTCGACCGCCTCAGCAGTCGGCCGGTGCAGGACGTGCGCGAATTCATTACCCGCATGGTCGCCTTCACGCTGATGGGCAATACCGATGCGCATCTGAAGAACTGGGCGCTGGTCTATCCCGACGGCCGCACGCCCTGTCTGTCGCCGCTCTACGACCCGGTCTGCGTGGCGGCCTTCTTCGAGGGCACGCCATCCACGCAGTACGCCGTGAACCGCGCCATCGACAAAAGCCTGCGCGCCCTGACCTGGACCGATCTGGAGGCGCTGCTGAAGGCCGCCGGACTGCTGCGCGCCCCGCGCTACCTGGCCTGGGCACGCCAGGCGGTGGCGCAGGCGCAGGCCGAATGGCCCGCGCTGCTGGCCGATGCGCCCGCCAGCATGCGCGATGCGGTCATGGCGCGGCTGCAGGGCGGCACGGCGCTGACGGCTGGCCGCCGGCCTTGAGCCGAAGCCGGCTCAGCGCGCGGGCGCCGCAGCGCTCACCCGCCACACCGCATTGCCCACATCGTCGGCCACCAGCAGGCCTCCGCGCGCATCCAGCGCCACGCCCACCGGACGGCCCCAGGCCTTGCCGTCGGGACTGACGAAGCCGCCCAGCACCTCGATCGGCTGGCCCTGGGGCTTGCCGTTCACGAAGGGCACGAAGACCACGTTGTAGCCGCTGCGCGGCTGGCGGTTCCAGGAACCGTGCTGGCCGATGAAGGCGCCGCTGGCGAGGGCCGGGGGCAGCGCCTTGTCGCGGGCCGGATCGGAGAAGGCCAGGCCCAGCGGCGCGACGTGGTTGCCGAGCGCGTAGTCGGGCACGATGGCGCGGGCCACCATGTCGGGCTGCTGCGGCTGCACGCGCGCATCCACGTGCTGGCCGTAGTAGCTGTAGGGCCAACCGTAGAAGCCGCCGTCCTTGACCGAGGTGAGGTAGTCGGGCACCAGGTCGCTGCCGATCTCGTCGCGCTCGTTCACCACCGTCCAGAGCGTGCCGGTGCCGGGCGCCCAGCCCAGGCCGTTGGGATTGCGCAGGCCGCTCGCGAAGATACGGTGCGCGCCGGTGGCGGCATCCACCTCCCAGATGGCGGCGCGGCCGGCCTCGGCCTCCATGCCGTTCTCGGCCACGTTGCTGTTGGAGCCCACGGTCACGTAGAGCTTGGAGCCATCGGGGCTGGCGATGAGGTTCTTGGTCCAGTGGTGGTTGAACGGCAGGCCGGGCAGGTCCGCCACCTTGGCCGGCGCGGCGACGATCTGCGTCTGGCCCGTCTGGTAGGGAAAGCGCAGCACCGCATCAGTGTTGGCCACATAGAGGCTCTGCCCCACCAGCGCCATGCCGAAGGGCGAATTCAGGCCCTGCTGCAGCAGCACGCTGCGGGTTTCGGCCACGCCGTCGCCATCGGCATCGCGCAGCAGCGTGATGCGGTTGGCCGGCGGTGCGCCGGAGCCGGCCCGCGCCATGACCTTGACCATCACCCAGCCGCGCAGCTTCTGCCACAGGCTTTGGCCTTCCGGCTCGGGCTTCGGGGGCGTGTTGGTCTCGGCCACCAGCACGTCGCCGTTGGGCAGCACCAGCAGCCAGCGCGGATGGTCCAGGCCCTGGGCGAAGGCCGTCACCTGCATGCCGGCCATGGGCACCGGCTTGCCGCCCTGCGGCCAGCCTTCTGCAGGCGCGATGTTGACGGTGGGGATCAGCGATTTATGCGGCGCGGGCAGTTCGGGCGACGGCCCCACGCCGGCGCTGAAGGGCAGCTTGGCGGTATCGCCGCAGGCCGACAACGCGGCGGCCGCTAGCGCGCAGGCGGCCAGAACGGGCCAGCGGACGGTCGATGGGAAGCGGGCAAGGGCGCGGCGGTGCTGGGTCATGGTGTCGGGCTTTCTTCGGTCGGAGATGGCCGCAGTCTGGCGGGATGCCGGCGCCCCTGTCTGTCAGCGGGCGGCGCGATCATTTGCTATTGAAAATGAAGCGCATCGCGAAGACTGGATAAAGGCTGTACGGCGTTTCCTCCGGTGCGTCTCTCAGTGCGACGCCGTCTTGGACAGCAGCTGTATCACCGCCACCCCGGCCACGATCAGGACCATGCCGGCGATGGCCGGCGCATCCAGCTTCTGGCCGTAGAGCACCCAGCCGACGATGGAGATCAGCACGATGCCCAGGCCCGACCAGATGGCATAGACCACGCCGGTCGGAATGCTCTTCATCACCTGGGCCAGCATGAAGAAGGCCAGGCAGTAGCCGGCCACGGCCAGCGCCGACGGACCCGGCCGGCTGAAGCCGTCGGACGATTTGAGGGCCGAAGTGGCGATGACCTCGGCCACGATGGCGATACCCAGGAGCAGGAAAGGATGCATGAGTGACAGGGGGCCCGTGTTGGATAAGAGGGAGAGTAAGACCTGCGCAAAGGCCTGCGCTGCAGGCGCTCGATGCGCCGACTATACGGAGCGGCACCCATGGCGCATGGCCGCGGCGCGGCTCCGGGTGACGGTATCCTTGCCGCCCTACCGATCTGCCCACGCCCCCATCTGACTTCGCCCCGCCATGCATCAGCGCACAGCCCACGCCTTCGCCCCCTCTTTCGCCTCGCACCCGCTGATCGCGCTCTGCGCCGCCCTGGCCTGCGCGCCCGCCGCCTTCGCCCAGGCCAACGAAGGGGCGACGACGGCCGCAGCCCTGCCCACGGTGGACGTGCAGGGCGGCAGCGCCGAGGCGCAGCGCCGGTTCGACTCGGCCGCCAGCCACACCCGGGTGGAGGTGAACGGCTTCACCGCACCCACGCCGCTGGTCAATCTGTCCGAATTGCTGGCCGGCCAGCCCGGCGTGGTGGCACTGGACCGGCAGAACTACGCGCAGGACCTGCAGATCTCGGTGCGCGGCTTCGGCGCGCGCTCCACCTTCGGCGTGCGCGGCGTGCGCATCCTGGTGGACGGCATTCCCGCCACCATGCCCGACGGCCAGGGCCAGGCTGCCACGGCGCAGCTGCAGTCGGCCGCGCACATCGACGTGCTGCGCGGCCCGCTGGCCCAGCTCTACGGCAACTCGGCCGGCGGGGTGATCCAGGTGAGCACGCGCGAGCCGCGCCCGGGCGGCGGCGCCCAGGCCTCGGTGGCGGCAGGCTCCTACGGGCAGCGGCTGGCCGATGCCTCGGTCGATTTCGGCGACCGCACGCTGGGCGGGCTGGTCGATGTCTCGCGCTTCGAGACCGACGGCTGGCGCGACCACAGCGCGGCCCGCCGCACCCATCTGAACGGCAAGCTGGTCGCCCGGCCCAGCGGCGACACCACCATCACCACCTTGGTCAACCTCTACGACCAGCCCCTGTCGCAGGACCCGCTGGGCCTGACGCTCGCCCAGTGGCAGGCCAACCCGCGCCAGGCGCCTGCCCCGGCCTACAGCTTCGACACGCGCAAGTCCATTTCGCAGAACCAGCTGGGCGTGGTGCTGGAGCACCGCCTGAGCGACCAGGACAGCGTGCGCGCCCGCGCCTACGGCGGCAACCGGCAGCTCACGCAGACTCTGTCGTTCAGCGGCGCCGCGGCCAACAGCGCTGGCGGCGTGGTGGACCTCGACCGCGACTACTACGGCCTGGGCCTGGCCTGGACCCATGCCACCCGCATGCCTTCGGGCCTGCCGCTGACCTGGACGCTGGGCCTGGACGCCGACCGGCAGTCCGAGCACCGCCAGGGCTTCGTCAACGACGGCGGCCAGGCGGGAGCCCTGCGCCGCAACGAACAGGACCGCGCCGGCAACACCGATCTGTTCGCGCAGGTGGATGCCTGGATCGCCCCGCAATGGCGCGCCATCGCCGGCCTGCGGGCCAGCCGTGTGCGCGCCTCGGTGGACGATCGCTTCATCAACGCCGCCAGCCCTGACGACAGCGGCCGGCGCAACTGGAGCCAGACCAGCCCCGCCGTGGGCCTGGTCTGGGCCGCGAGCGAGCAGCTCAATGTCTATGCCAACATCGGCCAGGGCTTCGAGACGCCCACGCTGGCCGAAATGGCCTACAGCCGCAACAACACCGGCCCCAACTACGGCCTGGCGGCATCGCGCAGCCGGCAGGTGGAGCTGGGCGCCAAGTGGCAGGGCGCTGTCCACCGCGTGGAAGGGGCCCTCTTCGACGCGAAGAGCCGCGACGAGATCGTGCCGGCCGCCACGGTCAACGGCCGCACCGTCTATCAGAACGCCGACGACGTGCGCCGCCGCGGCCTGGAGCTGGCCTGGAGCGCCAAGGCCGGCGCCTGGACGCCCCGCGCCGCCTACACCTGGCTGGACGCCTATTTCGGCAGCGCCTACACAGGGGCGAACAATGCCCAGGTGGCCGCAGGCAACCGCATTCCGGGCACGGCGCGCCAGGTGGCGCAGCTGTCGCTCAACTACGCGCCCACGGCGGCCTGGCAGCTGGGCGCATCGCTGGACGTTTCCAGCAAAGTGCAGGTCAACGACACCAATACCGAAGCCGCCCCGGGCTTTGCCGTGGTCGGCTTGCGCGCGGGCTACACCCTGGGCGGTGCGGCAGGCTCGGGCCAGCCGCGCTGGCAGTTCTGGGCCCGGCTGGACAACGTGACGGACCGCCGCTACGTGGGCTCGGGCATCGTCAACGACGGCAACGGCCGCTTCTACGAACCGGCCGCCGGACGCCGGCTGATGCTGGGGCTGCGGGCCCAGTTCCTCTGACACAGGCGGGGAACAGCTCCCCTCGGCGACGGCAGGCAATGACCTTGCCGCACGGTGATGTAGCGTACAGGGGAGGTGCAATCTGACATTCAGGGGAGCGAAAAGTCAGCACTATGTCAGCCAAATGTATGTTTAATGTCAATATAGCTGCACTATCAGCTGGATGGCCTTGACAAAACGCGCACCGGAATCGAAAGCGCGAGAGAAGGCCGGGAGACAGACACCATGCGCACGCCCCCCAACGCCTCACGCTCCAGCAAGAAGATCCTGCTCTTGCTGGTGCCGGCGTTGATCGCCGCGCAGATCGCCGCCTTCGTCTTCCTGCACCTGGCCAATCGCCGCATCGCGCTGCAGAGCGTGGACGCCGCGCTGCAGGCAGGGGCCGACGTTTTCTCCTACAGCCGGGGCATCCGCCGCGAGTACCGCCTCCTCACCTCGCAACTGGTCGCCAAGGACTACGGCCTGCTGGACGCCATCGGCAACGGCAACCGCACCACCATCGACTCGGCGCTGATGAACCAGCTGGAGCGCACCGGTGCGGAACTGATCGTGCTGACCGACAACGACCAGCAGTTGCTGGCACGCGCCTCTTCCATCGGTTTCTTCAAGGAGCGGGACCCCAAGACCGACGCCGATCTGGCCGGGCTGGTGGCCCAGATCAGCGACCGCTCCGGCAACCTGATGCCGCTGCCCGCCACCGACGAGCGCATGCCTCTGTACGCGTGGGTCAAGACGGTCGTCCGCGCGCCCGTGCCCATCGCGAACATGTACCTCGCCTATCGGATCTCCGACGAGGCCACCGCCCAGTTCAGCAGGATGACGCAGCTGTCCATGGCCTACGTTTCGCGCGAGCGCAACCCGGCTGGTGCGCCGTGGGTGGTGCATGCCAGCACCCTGCCGCCGGATCTGCTTGCGGGCAAGAGCATGGAAAACGAGGTGTCGGCAGACAACTCCACCATCACCACCCCCTCGGGCGCGGCGTACCGGGTCAAGCGCATGCCCATGGGCGGCCTCGCAGGGCACGAGGTGGATGTCGTGGTGGCCAAGGCCTTCGCGCCGGTGCTCTCGCCCTTCATCAGGCTGGAAAGCCTTTTTGCCGTCAGCATCGTGCTGAGCTCGGTCGTCTCCATCGCGGCCGCCTACCAGATCATGCGCAGCGTGGTGAATCCGCTGGAAGGCGTGGCCCAGGAAGATGCGCTGACGGGGCTGTCCAACCGCCGCTTCTTCGAGGCCAGCCTGCGCCATGCCCATCAGAACCTTCGCTCCCGGGGCGCGGGCTTCACCGTGATGCTGATGGACCTGAACAAGTTCAAGCAGGTGAACGACACCTACGGACACGAGGCCGGCGACACCGTGCTGATCGCCGTCGCCCAGCGCATACGCAAGCTGATGCGCTCCACCGATACGCTGGCGCGGCTCGGCGGCGACGAGTTCGCCGTGATCATGCGCACCGACGACCGGGCCCGCGTCACCGGCGTGGCACAGGCCATCGTCCATGTGGTGGCCGAGCCGATCCAGCTGGCCACGGGAGAATGGGTGGAGGTCGGCACCAGCATCGGCATCGCGCCGGCCAGCGCGTCAGCGGCCAGCGGCGCCGAGGTGGTGCATGCCGCAGACCTGGCTATGTATGCGGCCAAGAAAGGCGGCGGGGGCTTCAGCTTCGCGGCCGAGGACCAGGCGGCAGAACCTGCGGCGGCGGTCGCCTGAGCCGCGCCGCCCTGCTGCGCCGGCTCACTTCTTCCTGGAGCCGAGCCGCGATTCCGTGCCCTTCATCAGACGCTGGATGTTCTCGCGGTGGCGCCAGACAAGGAGCGCCGACATGGCGGCGATCGCCAGGCCGATGACCGCATAGCCGTCCCAGGCCACGCCGCCGCCCAGCACGTAGTAGGCCGGGGCGAACACGGCCGCCACCAGCGAGGCGAGCGAGGAATAGCGGAAGAAGAAGGCGACGATGATCCAGGTCAGCAGCGTGGCCAGGCCCAGCCAGCCGCTCACGCCCACCAGCACGCCCAGCGCCGTGGCCACGCCCTTGCCGCCCTGGAAACGGAAGAACACCGGCCACAGGTGGCCCAGGAAGGCCGCCAGGCCCACCAGTGCCTGCGTGCCCTCTTCCAGGCCGTAGGGCTGACCGTACCAGCGCACCAGCACCACGGGCAGCCAGCCCTTGAGCGCATCGAACAGCAGGGTGACGATGGCCGCGGCCTTGCTGCCCGAGCGCAGCACATTGGTCGCGCCGGGGTTCTTGCTGCCGTAGGTGCGCGGATCGTTCAGGCCCATGACGCGGCTCACGATCACGGCGAAGGACAGCGAGCCCAGCAGGTAGGCGGCGATGGTGGCGAGGAGCGGGTACAGGGCGGTCAAGGTCTTGTCTCGGATGGAGGAGGAATGGCGGCGGCGCTGCGGCAGCCGCGCCGGCCGGGCAGCGCAGGGCAGCACAGGCCGGAAGACGGGCCGGCCCACAGGCAGGCGCGGTGGGCGAACAGGCGGCTATTCTGCCAGCGCGCACTGCACCGGCCGCGCGCCCAGCAGCTGCACGCACACCTGCGGGTCGAGCTGCACCAGGAAGCCGCGCCGTCCGCCGTTGATGGCAATGCGCGGCAGCGCCAGGATGCTTTCCTCGATGTAGACCGGCATCTCGCGCCGCGTGCCGAAGGGCGAGGTGCCGCCCACCAGATAGCCGCTGTGGCGGTTGGCCACCTCGGGCTTGCAGGGCTCGACCGACTTGGCGCCGATCTGCCGCGCCAGGTTCTTGGTGGACACCTTGCGGTCGCCGTGCATCAGCACGATCAGCGGCTTCGCATCCTGGTCCTGCATCACCAGGGTCTTGACCACCGCATGCTCATCCAGCCCCAGCTGCCGCGCCGACTCGGCCGTGCCGCCGTGCTCCACATATTCGTAGGGATGTTCGGTGAACGCCACCTTGTGCGCCCGCAGCAGCTGCGTGGCAGGCGTTTCGCTCACATGCGCGGTCTTGTCTTTCTTGGCCATACTTCAGAAATGATAGCGTCATGCGCTTGATCCACAAACGCTCGCGGCCATTTTCACCCAAAGATCAGAGCGCGGGCGATCCCGGCCAACGCCGACGGCACTGCTGGCACCGCCTGCCGCACTATCCTCCCAAAGAATCAGAAGGCCGCGGAGCAGGCCAAGCCAGCGAACGCCGTGGAACGGGCTACGCCCGGCCACCGGCGTTGTCCCCCTTCCCGGCGAAGCCGAGAGAAGGGGGAAGCGGCAAAGCCGCTCAGGGGGTTGAGCCTGCTATTGCGCCGGATCGCGCAGCTCCCAGCGGATGGCGTCTATCTGCGCCAGCAGCTCGGGCGATAGCTGCGTGTTCCAGGCGTCCAGGTTCTCGTCCAGCTGCGCCAGCGAGGTCACGCCGATGATGGTGCAGGCCACGCGCCAGCTGCGGTAGCAGAAGGCCAGCGCCAGCTGCGTGGGCGTGAGGCCGTGGTCGCGCGCCAGCTGGTTGTAGCGGCGGGCGGCGGCCAGCGCTTCGGGCCGGCCCCAGCGCTGCTTGCGCACCGACTCGTAGCGGGCGATGCGCGCATCCTGCGGCGCGCTCGCGTCGGTGGGGGCATGCTGGTCGAACTTGCCGGTCAGCAGGCCGAAGGCCAGCGGCGAATAGGCCAGCAGCGACACGCCCAGCCGGTGGCAGCTCTCGTCCATGCCGTTGTCCCAGCTGCGGTTGACCAGGCAGTACGGGTTCTGCACCGTGGCCACGCGCGGCAGGCCGTGCTGCTCCGCCAAGCGCACGAATTCATGCACGCCCCAGGGCGTTTCGTTCGACAGGCCGATGTGGCGCACCTTGCCCGCCTTCACCAGACCGGCCAGCGCCTGCAGCTGGTCGTGGATGGGCGTTTCCGAGGTCTCCTTGGCCGGGTCGTAGTAGAGGTTGCCGAAGGCCGGCACATGGCGCTCGGGCCAGTGGATCTGGTAGAGGTCGATCACCTCGGTCTGCAGGCGCTTCAGGCTGGCATCGCATGAGGCCACGATGTCGGCCGCCGTCATGCCCTTGCCTTCGCGTACCCAGGGCATGCCGCGCGACGGGCCGGCCACCTTGGTCGCCAGCACGAGCTTGTCGCGCGCACCGGGGCGCTGGGCGAACCAGCGGCCGATGATGGCTTCGGTCGCGCCGTAGGTTTCGGCACGGGCGGGCACGGCATACATCTCGGCCGTGTCGATGAAGTTGACGCCGCGCTCCAGCGCGCGGTCCAGGATGGCGTGGGCCTCGGCTTCGGCCACCTGCTCGCCGAAGGTCATGGTGCCCAGACAGATCGGGGTGACGCGCAGATCGCTCTGGCCCAGCGGAACGGTGTTCATCATGAAAAGAAGACTTTCGTGGACGGACAAGCGCCGCAGTTTACGGGCGACCCGCAAGCTCTGCTGGCGCGGGGCCTGTCGCCCGCGGGCCAGCGAGCGCGGGGCCCGTTCCGGAATAATCGGCGCCCATGTATGAGCCCATCCGCGCCTGCCGCACCGAAACGCTCCGCCTCCGCAACCTCGACTACCACGTGCGCGTCTGGGACGGCAGCGATCCCGGTGCCGCTGAAAGGCCGCCACTGGTGCTGGTCCACGGCTGGATGGACGTGGGCGCGTCCTACCAGTTCGTGGTGGATGCCTTCTCCAGCGCCTTCGCCGAAGGCCGCCGCATCATCGCCCCCGACTGGCGCGGCTTCGGCCTGTCCATGCCCCAGGCCCGCTGCGACCACTACCAGATGGCCGACTACCTGGGCGACCTGGAACGCCTGCTGGACCACTACGCGCCCGGCCGGCCGGTCGATCTGGTGGGCCACAGCATGGGCGGCAACGTGTCCATGACCTATGCGGGCGTGCGTCCTTCGCGCATCCGCCGGCTGGTCAACCTCGAGGGCTTCGGCATGCCCGACGTGCCTGCCGCCAAGGCGCCCGACCGCTATGCGCAGTGGCTGGACGAGCTGGCGCAGTACGAGCGCGGCGAGAAAGAGCTGAAGAGCTACGACAGCGCCGAGGGCGTGGCCCAGCGGCTGATGAAGACCAACCCGCGCCTGGCACCCGCCAAGGCCGCCTGGCTGGCCCGCCAGTGGGCGCGGCCCGGCGCCGACGGCCGCTGGCGCATCCTGGGCGATGCGGCCCACAAGATCGTGCGGCCCCACATCTACCGCGCCGACGAGACCCTGGCGCTCTATGAACGCATCGCCGCGCCCACGCTTGCGGTGGAGGCCAGCGACGACAGCTTGGGGCTATGGTTCAAGGGCCAGTACACCCTGGCCGACTACCACGAACGCCTGCTGCGCGTGCCCGACTGCCGCACGGCGCTGGTCGAGGACGCGGGACACATGCTGCACCACGACCAGCCGCAGGCAGTGGCCGCCCTGATCGAGGGATTCATGGCGCCCGGTCCCGGCTGACTTCACGTGGGCCCGAGCAGGGACCGACGCTGCCTGTCACCGGCGCACCATCCGCCACCGCCACCGTGGCGAATCTCAATCCGCCACGTCAGCCGGCTCGTAGAAGCAGTAGCCATTGCCGCGCACCGTACGCACAGGCAGATCCAGCCGGCTTTCCTGCTGCACCTTGGTCCGCAGGCGGCGCATGTGCGTATTCAGCCGCCGCTGGTCGTACTCGACGTAGTCGCCGCCCAGGGCCTGCACGATGTGGCGGCGGCTGACCTCACCGCCTGCGGCGCTCATCAGACATTGCAGCACCAGCAAATCCTGCCTCGAAAGCGCCACCGGCGGCGCAGCGGGCGGAAGCAGCCGCCCCGCGCTCACCTCCAGCCGCCAGCGCGCCTCGCGTTTCTGCAGGCCGAGCCGCCGTGCGAGGGAAGCCAGCACGGCCTCCAGTTCACCCAAGTCGCAGCCCTTGCCCAAATAATGATCGGCGCCCCCATCCAGGCCGCGAATGCGATCAACACCGGTGTTGTAGGCACTGAAGACGATGATGCCCAACTGCTGTCCGCATTGCCGTAGCCGCCTGATCAACTCCAAACCATCGCCATCGGGCAAGTTGATGTCGATGATGGCGATGCGGTGGCGCAACGGATCGAATTGCCTGTCGAATTCAGCCAGAGTCGCCACGCAGTGCGGCACATAACCAATATCTTGCAAAAACTCGCCGAGTTCGGAGCGCAACACGGGCTCGTCTTCAAGAAAGATCACGTCAACCATGGTAGAAGGATGTATTGGGGTGCCGCGACCAGCCGACACCGCCGCTCGAAAACCTGAAAATTCTAGAACGTGCTGGACTCCCGTGCGCTGATTCTCCTGATAGCGCTGCTGATGATTCCCTGGCATGCCGGGGCAAAAGCGCCCCTCTTGCTACCCACCCGCGCTCAGATGCTTGATGCTGCGGGCGATATGCAGCGTCTGGACGACCCCAAGGGAACGCTCGATGCGCTGGAGGCCAGCCAGTCCCCCGACTGGGTGTCTCTGCCTGGCAATCTGAGCGCAGGGTACACCGATGCCGTCGTGTGGCTGCGCCTGCGGCTCGATGCTCCATCGGCCGGGCAATGGATGCTGCAACCCTCCAACGCGCTGCTGGACGACGTGCAGATGTACATGCGCTCCCCCGGCAGTGACCGCTGGCAGTTCATGGGCATCAGCGGAGAGGGTGTGCCACGACACCTCTGGCCCGTGGACTTCCGCACGCCAGCCCTGCAACTCAACCTGGCACAGGCAGGCGAGTACTCCGTGCTGCTCCGCCTGTCCACACGCAACGCGTTGACGACGCGCCTCATCATTTGGCCACGCCTGGCTTTCGACAATCACACACGCCGCGAGGGCCTGTTGTTCGGGCTCTACTTCGGCTTCTACATACTGCTGATCTGCCTGCACATGCTCTTCTGGCGGGCGACCTCTGCGCCGTTGAGCGGGCTGTTCCTGGCGTACTTGAGCAGCTGTTTGCTCAACGAAGTGCTGTCGCTGGGATTGATCCAGCAAATCACGGGAATCGGTGGAGCCTGGAGCGACAGGCTGCTGGGCGTCAGCATCGCGTGCAGCCTTCCCATCGGGGCCAGCATGGCATGCGCCCAGATGGCCCTGGGGAAAACCATGCCGCGCACTGCCCGCACGCTCATATTTGCGAGCACCGCGACAGGGGCAGCCGGCGCCGCGCTGATTTTGCTCGGCCATTACGGCCTCGGGATCATGCCCGTGCAACTGATGGGACTGCTCCTCATGGCCGTACTCATCGGGCTTGCTCTGCGGCTTCTGAGGCGTGGATCCAGACGCGCTCGGTTCTTCGTCTTCATGTTCGGTTTCTTCTACCTCAGCGTTCTCGTCGCCTACCTGCGCAACCTCGGGGTGTTCCCCGTCAATCTGCTCACCGAACACATTTCCGCATTGGGCACCATGGCCCACATGGTGCTTCTCAGCCTGTGGCTGATAGGAACCTACGTACACCAGCATCACGCCCAGGTCCGCCTGCAAATCTATCTGGAAGCCGAGCTGGCGCAGGCTCAGCAGCGCAAGGACACCCTGGAACGGGCACTTGAACTGGAGCGGCGCATGCGCCAGGAACAACGCGATTTCGTCGCCATGGTTTCGCACGAATTCCGCACGCCGCTGGCCATCATCGACTCCAGCGCCCAGCAATTGGCACGCAACGCCTCCGCCCCGCCCCAAAAAATGCTGGCGCGGGCCCACAACATCCGCAACGCCACGAAGCGGATGCTGGCGCTCGTCGATGACTGTCTGGCAGATGACAGGATGGCCGAACCCGACCTGGTCGAGCTGCATCGTGCGCCCTGCGATCTGCACGCGCTGATCCGCGATCTGACACAGGACTTCCGGCCCGGTCGCATCGCCTGCCGGTTTGGGCACGGTACACGCCACATCGCCACCGACGCAGCGCTGCTGCGCATCGCTCTGCGCAACCTGCTCGCCAATGCCGACCGCCATGCGCCAGCCAACAGCTCCGTGCAGCTGCACGTGGAGCGGGACGGAGACCTTGTGACCATCGACATCGCCAACGCAGCGGACCCCATTCCGCCAGAAGATCAAAGACAGCTTTTCGAGCGCTACTACCGGGGCCGCTCAGCCCGACATAGTCCCGGGGTCGGCCTGGGGCTTTATCTCGTTCGATGCATTGCGGACAAGCTGGGAGGCAGCGTGACCCTAACCTCCACAGGCGGCGCGATGCCTGTCTGCTTTCGGATTGCGCTGCCGATGGACGGCTGACTCGAGCCCTGGCATCCTTACCGCCCGCTGCTCTCACGGGCTCCAGGGTCTGTCTGCAATCCACAGCCCTTTTCGTACCCTCATCGCCCTCTCGTCGCCTCTTGCCCCTTCACCTCGCCTCCCTCGGGACCGGGTGAAAGCCTTTTCGGGATCACGTAAGCGCCAAGTGGTCCCCCGAAAGACACCGAACAGCCTCCCAGCACAGCGGCTGCACCTCTGTGGCGCCTGTCCGGAGCCCTTCGCTCCTCCTTGAGAGATGCCGCCCGGGTACCACAGGGATGGGTGACCCTTCAGACACGGCCATCTGCGGCTGCTGGCTCCGAGGCCGCAGCGGGCGGGCCGGCGCAGACCATCCACTGCTCGATGGCGAGGCAGATCCTGACGCCAAGGCGGCCTTCCGGGCACTCCACGACTTGCGGAGCAGCACTCCTGGCTGGATCGAACGATCCACGGCGGACTGCCCGCGTGGCATTCATTCCGGCGGGGCGAGCATGCGCCCGCCGGAAGACGCCGTACAGGCACCGACGACGGACCGCAGTGTCACAGACGGCTGGAGCCAAGAGGCTGGTGGCCGCGGGCTCGGGCCGCAGACGCTCCGCAGTGCCCACTGGCAGCGAACCCGACGGCGCGCGTCCCGGCCTTCCCCTCCTGGATGGGCGCTCTCGATGCCTCCGCGCAGGCACTCACATTTGCTCATTTTAGTGCGGCGATTCACATGTAAATTTCAAGCGGGAAATGTATCAACATGCATCGACCATCCCTCCCCCAATGAATTGCCGCAGCGCCATGAAAACACCCTTCCTCAGGAACACGACTGCCCTCTTGATGCTGATCCTGGCCGTTGCCGGTTGTGCCACCCATCGCGATGTATGGGTGCCGCCATCCACACCAGAGGGCACCATGTGCGTTGCCAACTGCAACGCGGCCCTGCAGGCCTGTCAGTTCAGTCAGCAGTCGGCCTATCAGCAGTGCCAGAGCAATTACGCGCTGCAGATGAACACCTATGCCCTCTGCAAGGCCCAGCAGTCATGCATCACGCAACGAGAGAGCATCGAACTCCAGGCCAGGGGAAACCGGACGACCAAGCCCGTGTGTGAAGGTTCCGCCTCCTTCAACAGCCCGTGCATCGAGCCCAAGCGCTGCGACACCCAGTTCTCCGCTTCCAGGTGCGAACAGAACCAGCGGACGTGTTTCATGGCCTGCGGCGGCCGCATTGACCGTGTGAAGCTCGATTAACAGCCGGGGCAACTTCCATGCGCCGCATATGCCTCTTCGTCGGGCCAGGCCCCACCACCCAACCCTCGCATTCACACCCAGCCCCGATGCTGCGCGTCCGGTGAATGGCAACTTCCATGAGTTGCGGCGTGGCACCCAGCCCACTGGACATAAGGCACCGCCCAGCCTCGACGTCTCGGCAGCCAGCGGCTCCTGCCGAGGCACCAGGGAAAACCTGGCAATGCCCTAGCCATTGAATTCGGCACGAATTCCATTCATTTTCAACAAGGGAGAAGGACTCATGAAAGCCAAATCGTTTCACCGCCGTTTTACACCACGGAGTTCCTCTGGATTATTTCTGGCTCTGGCTGCTGCAGGCTTGACGGGATGCGGTGGCGGCAATGACGGCAGCATCGCCAAGAACTGCGCAGAAACCGGCAGCTATGCATGTAAATCCGGGGAGACGGAGCCCCTTTACCCCCTGCAATGGGCCTTGAACTACACCAATAGCATTTTCAGCAAGATTGCCGATGCCGGTGCTTTTGGCGGAGGAATCGACCTCAATGTGGAACCCGTGCACCGCCAGGGCATCAAGGGCCAGGGCATCAAGGTTCTCGTGATCGATAGCGGCGTGGATCTGGCGCATGAAGATCTCAAGGCCAATGCCGACTACAGCATGTCTTGGAATTTCGTTCAGCAAAGCAATGACCCCAACCCCTTGCTGACATCAAGTCGTGCGGCCCATGGAACGAATGTCGCTGGAATGATAGCGGCAGCCCAAAACGGCAAGGGCGTCATGGGAATCGCACCACTGGCCCAAATAGGCGGCGCCGCCATCATCCTCGACAAGGAACCCTGGACGCAATCCGGCGAAAATAGCATCGATGCTATGGGTGGCGCGCAGTGGTCCCGCAAGGCCGACATTATGAATGCGTCTTATGGTACAGGCCTCCGTCCGGAGACGTACGAATCGAGGCAAAACGCCTATCTTATAGGCATGCACATGCTGAAGTCCCTTCGCAATGGCAAAGGAATTTCCTTCATCAAGGCTGCCGGAAATGCTTTCGATTCACCAGATCAAGAAATTTCGTGCGGTCCGTTGGCTGGCGCGTATGACTGCACGAATCCCGCCAACGATTCTACAAACCTAGAACCGAATGCCATCGTGACGGCCGCACTCAATGCCAAAGGGCAGGCATCGAGCTACAGCAGTGCTGGTTCTGTCGTCTGGATCACTGGGCTGGGTGGCCAGTATGGGTCATTGGGCAATTATGGCGAATTGTCCGGAATCACGAGCGAGGAAGCTGCAAGCGGAAAAACCGGCGATGGCCCCACGATCGCATCCACGGATATCAGCGGATGTGCCGAAGGCTACAGCCGCAGCGACGCTGATCCGTCCCGATATAACCGATTCATGAGGGGCCTGACTTCGCTGATTGCCGGCACTCCGGACAATCCCAATTGCGACTACGACAACATGAACGGCACCTCGTCTGCCACGCCGACGATCAGCGGTGTAGTCGCGCTCATGCTCAGCGCCAACCCCGATCTGACCTGGCGGGACGTTCGCGACATCTTGCGCGAATCCGCAAGGGTCGTGGACTTCGGATATGAAAGACGAACACGCAGAGATACGAAATACGAACTGAATCAGCCATTCAATGCCCTTTTCGACCTGAAGACGAACACCTTCACCAGCACCAGCGGCACAGGCGCCGACATCACGGTCGGTGCCTCTCAGGTACCTTTCGAACTCGGCTGGACGAAAAACGCCGCCGGCAATCTGCATTCCAACTGGTATGGCTTCGGGGTTCCCGACGCAGCCAAGGCCGTGGAACTGGCCAAGCTCTACAAGAAAGAACCATCGCGCAGCAAGCCCTCCAAGCAAGCCATGCCTGCATTCAGCCTTGTAAATCGCCTCGATACCTTCGAATACCAAAAAACCACCCTCATCGGCACATTCGAAGCATCCGACGGAATTGCCGATCAATTTCAAGTGCGTCTTTCAGGAAAAAACATCTGCCTAGGATCTTTGGGCATCGCCGTCGAATCCCCGTCAGGAACGAAATCCCTGCTCAAGATGCCTCTCGATCATTTTTCCTTCCTGCAAATCGGCTATTTCGCAAATTATGGCGCTGGCAGCTACACCTTTTATGGTGAAAATGGCAAAGGCACCTGGAAAATATATGCAATAGCATCCAATCCGAATCTGGATGCATCCACCTGGAAAATTGACCGCACTTGCGCCCAACTTCCGGACCCCGATGCAGTTGCAAGAAATGTCGATCTCACCGTCGAAGCCCGGCTCATTACCCAATAAGGAGATCGATATGACAATGAACTTCTTTCAAACCGCAGCACCTCTACACCCCATGCCATTCGCAGCAAAAAAGTCCACCAGCCAGCCTGCAATCCAAGGGGTGGCCATTGCAACAGCACTGGTCTGCACGTTGATGATGGAAAGCATTCCGGCACGCGCCTCCACATCACCTCAGCCTGTGGGGAAGAAACTCAGCCAGGCACAAATCGAGAAGCTGGCGCCACTCGGCAAGGTCGATATCGATGGACGCTCCTATCAAATCATCGGAGCCGTCAAGAGCGCGGATGGGCGCAGTGCCAGCCAATTGCTGGGGCCTGATGGCGTCGTTGCGCAAAGCTTCAATGAAATCTTGATCAGCGAACAGCCCACCGCAGAGGTGCGCCAGCAGCTGGCGGCGATCATCGGCAAAGCGCAATCCGTCCGGTATTACGACGACGGCAACGTCAGTATTCTGCGCTTCGCAGATATTCAACAAGCCGCCGCCGCCTTGCCGCAGATCCGGGCAGCCTTGCCCAAGGCCGCAGTGGGACTCCCGATCATCGTCAACATCAGGCGCCCGCAGTAATCCTCGGGCCATGCAGCGGCACCGCTGTGTGTACTCGCACATGAGACACCCGGCTGCCAGCTGCCTCCCCCAAAGGGGCTCGTTCGAACACGCTCATTCCATCATTTAGAGGTATTTCCCATGAAACGGCGCACCCTCCTTCAGCACACCGGCACCCTCCCCCTTTTGAGCATTCTCGCTGCCTGCGGCGGCGGCGGGGAAAGCAGCCCCCCGGTACCACAGCAGTCCAAAACCACTTTGCTGGTTTACCTGACGGCCTCCGATCTGATAGGCGGAGCAGTAAGAGATTTGTGGAATATGGTCAAGGCCAACAACAGTTCCAACGTGAACGTGGTACTACAGATTGGCGGAGGCGCAGAGCCAGGCAACTTTCCCGGGGTGGATATGCAGCAAATGCGGCGCTACAGCCTAGTGCCTAATACAGGCACCACGGTGGGCTGGACGCTGCAGCCCTTGCCGGAAACGCAGCAAGTTCCTATCGTCGCCATGAATCTGCCGCAGACCCTGCAAGAGTTCATCCAGTGGGGCACAGCCCAATTCCCGGCAGAGCGGTATGCCTTGGCCCTGTGGGACCACGGCGGCGGCCCTATCCATGGATTTGGAGCCGATGATGTCAAGGGAGAGGGTGCTGGAATGATGCCATTGAGCGGCATCGCCTCTGCGCTGAAGAACGCGGGCATCCCATTCGAACTCATAGGTTTCGATTGCTGCCTCATGGCCAGCCTGGAAGTCGCGGCTGCGCTGGCTCCATACAGCCGCTATCTCGTGGCATCCGAAGAGGTGACGACGGGCTGGGACTGGACCGCAGTGCTGGACTACCTCGCCACGCATCCCCAGCCTCAAGGCGATGCTTTCGGTCGCGCCATCGTGAACAGCTACAAGTCATTCACGACAGATCAGAACATCGGTTTCACGGCCTACTCCGTCTCGAAGTTGGACCAGGCCAAGGCCTTGACTGCCGTTCTTGACCAAATTGCCATAACATTGCAAAGCGCCCTCGCCAGCAAGGGATTGGAGGCTTGGTGGGCCATTGCTTTGGCGCGACGCACCGCACAGGACTTCCAGAGCAACATTTTCTCCAGGCAATACGACTTGGTGGACGTGAAATCCTGGATCTACCAATTGAAAGCAGTGGACATTCTGCCAGAGTCCTTAGTGCGCCGGTTTGAAGCGGCCTTCAGCGACATGGTGGTGTTTTCTGATGCAGGCGAAGACAGCGCCTACGGCTTGATGATGTACTTCCCTCTGTATTCCACACTGAATTCCGAGATACTTAGCAAGTACAGCAAGGTTCCGTTTTCGGCCATGTATCACGCGCTCATCGAAAGCTACACCAACTTCGCCTCCAGCGAACAGTTGCCGTATATCCAGATCAGCACGCCCCGTCTCCAAAACGGCGCCGTCTTGGCGGATGTGACAGTCATGCCCCGTCCCAGCATGCAAAAAGCCCTGCCAGTACTGGAACGCCCATTCGACGAGGGCTTTTGCGCGCTCGTCGCCAATGGCCTAGCCATCTCCATGCAACCGGCTACCGTGCAGAAACAGCAACTCAGCCTTCAAAATCCTCAGCGCTGGCCATTGGTTCAGGGTGAGCTGGTCACGATAATGCAGGACGACCCTGTGGACAACACGCTTTACTATATTCCAGTAATGAATGTCAGCGATCCGGAAAATCTGAAGGCAGGTGTATTGACAGCCACAGGCTCTACCAACGAACAACTGGTTATCCGCTGGTTCGTGGAGTCTGGCACCATGGCCGGGGCCAAGGATATGTCTAAAATCACACCCGGCCACCGATTTTCTCCGTATTGCCTGGACATATCCACCAATAGCTGGAGATATCTCGCCGATGTCTTCATTACCGCCCCGATGAACCAAAACGGCGAGCTTGACACATGGCTGGTCACCATGAGTGCACCTCCCGCATCGCAAAGTGGCTATATGCTGCAGATGGTAGCCTCAGACTTGGCGGGCCAAATGCGTAGTTCGCCCCAAGGCCTTCCGTTGCCAGCGTAAGAGCCGGAAACCACTTCGAGTGCCATCCTTCAGTGGGCTGGCACCCGAACAGGGCCGGCCGTCTCATGAGAAGATCGCGGGTTGATTCATCGAAAGAACAAGGACACCCGCACCATGGACGCAGAACGCATCAACCTCATCGGCACCACCCTCCAAGACCTGGCTCTGCGCACGCAAGAGCTACGGAGGTATCTTTGACTTCGATGCCAAATTCGAACGCCTGCGCACGGTAAACGCCTCCCTGGAAGACCCGGCCGTCTGGAACGACCCGAAGAAGGCCCAGGAACTGGGCAAGGAACAGAAGTCGCTCTCCAGCGTGGTCGTCACGCTGGACAAGCTCACCCGCGAGCTGGCCGACAACACCGAGCTCTATGACATGAGCAAGGAAGAAGGCGACGAAGCGGGCCTGGAGACCATCGAGGCCGAGACCGCCAAGCTGCGCCCGCTGATCGAAGAGCTGGAATTCCGCCGCATGTTCAGCAACGAGGCCGACCCGCTCAACTGCTTCGTGGACATCCAGGCCGGCGCCGGCGGCACCGAGGCCTGCGACTGGGCCAGCATGCTGCTGCGCCAGTACCTGAAGTACGCCGAGCGCAAGGGCTTCAAGGCCACGGTGGAAGAAGAGACCCCGGGCGACGTGGCCGGCATCAAGAGCGCCACGATCAAGATCGAGGGCGAATACGCCTATGGCCTGCTGCGCACCGAAACCGGCGTCCACCGACTGGTGCGCAAGAGCCCGTTCGACTCGTCCGGCGGACGCCACACCTCGTTCGCCTCGCTCTTCGTCTATCCCGAGATCGACGACTCCATCGAGATCAACATCAACCCGGCCGACGTGCGCACCGACACCTACCGCGCCTCCGGCGCCGGCGGCCAGCACATCAACAAGACCGATTCGGCCGTGCGCCTGACGCACATCCCGACCGGCATCGTCGTGCAGTGCCAGGACGGCCGCAGCCAGCACAGCAACCGCGACGTCGCCTGGCAGCGCCTGCGCTCGCGCCTCTACGACTTCGAAATGCGCAAGCGCATGGAAGAGCAGCAGAAGCTCGAAGACACCAAGACCGATGTGGGCTGGGGCCACCAGATCCGCAGCTACGTGCTGGACAACAGCCGTATCAAGGACCTGCGCACCAACGTCGAAATCTCCGCCACCCAGAAGGTTCTGGACGGCGACCTCGACGCCTTCATCGAAGCCTCCCTCAAGCAGGGCGTGTAAACCAAGCAACGCGCCCGGAAAGCCCCAAGCCATGATGCGAGAAGGACAAGCCACCGCCATCCACCGTGCCGACTACGCCGCCCCGGCGTACTGGATCGACACCGTGGATCTCACGTTCGACCTGGACCCGGCCAAGACCCGCGTCCTCAACAGGATGCAGGTGCGCCGCAACCCCGGCGTTCCCGCCGCACCGCTGCGCCTGCACGGCGACGAGCTGAACCTGGCCCGCGTGCTGGTCAACGGCGCCGGGACGTCGTTCAAGATGGACGGCAGCTGCCTGGTGCTGGAGAACCTGCCCGAGGGCGAAGAGCCCTTCGCGCTGGAGATCTTCACCACCTGCTGCCCCGAGAAGAACACGCAGCTGTCCGGCCTCTACGTGAGCCAGCGCACCTTCTTCACGCAGTGCGAGGCCGAGGGCTTCCGCCGCATCACCTACTTCCTCGACCGGCCCGACGTCATGGCCAGCTACACCGTGCTGCTGCGCGCCGACAAGGCCCAGTACCCGGTGCTGCTGTCCAACGGCAACCTGGTCGAGCAGGGTGACCTGGAAGACGGCCGCCACTTCGCCCGCTGGCAGGACCCGCACAAGAAGCCCTGCTACCTGTTCGCGCTGGTGGCCGGCAAGCTGGTGGCGCGCGAGCAGCGCATCCGCGCCCGCACCGGAACAGACCACCTGCTGCAGATCTACGTGCGCCCGGGCGACCTGGAGAAGACCGAGCACGCGATGAACTCCCTCATGGCCAGCATCGCCTGGGACGAAGCCCGCTTCGGCCTGCCGCTGGACCTGGAGCGCTTCATGATCGTCGCCACCAGCGACTTCAACATGGGTGCGATGGAGAACAAGGGCCTGAACATCTTCAACACCAAGTACGTGCTGGCCAGCCAGGCGACGGCCACCGATGTGGACTTCGCCAACATCGAATCGGTGGTCGGCCACGAATACTTCCACAACTGGACCGGCAACCGCGTCACCTGTCGCGACTGGTTCCAGCTGTCGCTGAAGGAAGGCCTGACCGTCTTCCGCGACCAGGAATTCAGCCTAGACCTGGCCGGCAGCCCGTCGGCCCGCGCCGTCAAGCGCATCGAGGACGTGCGCGTGCTGCGCACCGTGCAGTTCCCCGAGGATGCCGGCCCCATGGCCCACCCGGTGCGGCCCGACAGCTACGTCGAGATCAACAACTTCTACACCGTCACCATCTACGAAAAGGGCGCGGAAGTCGTGCGCATGCAGCACACCCTGGTGGGCCGCGAAGGCTTCGCCAGGGGCATGAAGCTCTACTTCGAGCGCCACGACGGCCAAGCCGTGACCTGCGACGACTTCGCCCAGGCCATCGCCGACGCCAATCCGGACAGCGACCTGGCCCGCCTGCTGCCCCAGTTCAAGCACTGGTACTCACAGGCCGGCACGCCGCGCGTGCGCGCCGAAGGCGCCTACGACGCGGCCACGCGCAGCTACCGCCTCACGCTGAGCCAGTCGCTCGCCCCCACGCCCGGCCAGCCCGAGAAGCTGCCCATGGTCATCCCAGTGGCCCTGGGCCTGCTGGACGCTGCCGGCCAGCCCGTCGCGCTGCAGCTCGAAGGCGAAGCCGCACCCGGCGCCGCCGACCGCACCGTGGTGCTGACCGAGCCCAGCCACAGCTACACCTTCGTCAACGTCGATTCGGCGCCCGTGCCCTCGCTGCTGCGCGGCTTCAGCGCGCCGGTGCATCTGGACATCGACTACACCGACGAAGAGCTGCTGGCCCTGCTGGCGCACGACACCGACGCCTTCAACCGCTGGGAAGCCGGCCAGCGCCTGGCGCTGCGCATCGCTATCAATGCCATAGCAGCAGGCGCAGGCGATGCTGGCGCTGCCGCCCCGATCGGCCCGAATCTGCTGCCCGAACGCTTCATCGCCGCCATGCGCGACGTGCTGCGCCACCCCACGCTGGACGCGGCCTTCAAGGAACTGGTGCTGGCCCTGCCCTCCGAGGGCTACATCGCCGAACAGCTCGACGTGGTGGACCCGCAGCGCATCCACGCCGTGCGCGAGGCACTGCGCACGCAGCTGGCCGTGGCCCTGCGCCCCGAATGGGAAGCCGCCTGGGAACAGCACCACGACACCGGCGCCTACCGCCCCGACGCCCTCTCGTCGGGCCGCCGTGCGCTCGCCGGCATGGCCCTGGCCATGCTGTGCGTGGCCGCCCGCGAATCGGGCGACACCGTCTGGCCCGGCCGCGCCTACCAGCGCTTCAAGGACGCGGGCAACATGACCGACCGCTTCAACGCCCTGAGCGCCCTGGTGGTCAGCGGCCAGCCGCTGGCGGAACAGGCGCTGGCGCGCTTCCACGCCATGTTCAAGGACGACGCACTGGTGCTCGACAAGTGGTTCGCCCTGCAGGCCAGCGCGCCCGACCGCGGCGGCCAGTCGCTGGCGGCGGCCAAGGCCCTGATGGCCCACCCCGACTTCAGCCTGAAGAATCCCAACCGCGCCCGCAGCGTGATCTTCAGCTACTGCAACGCCAACCCCGGCGGCTTCCACCGGGCCGACGGCGCGGGCTACGCCTTCTGGGCCGACCGCGTGCTGGAGCTGGACGCCATCAATCCGCAGGTCGCCGCCCGGCTGGCCCGCAGCCTGGACCGCTGGAGCAAGCTGGCCGAGCCCTACCGCGCCGCTGCCCGCCAGGCCATCGAGCGGGTGGCCGCCCGGCCGGCGCTCTCCAACGACGTGCGCGAAGTCGTCACGCGGGCGCTGGCCGGCTGATCAGCCCATCCCTTACGGCAGCGCCCCGCCCCACCCTGTTCTTCTTTCTTCTTTCAATCCACCCACGCTACGAAAGAGTCTTCTTCATGGCACAGAAAATCAGCCTGACCCGCTACCTCGTCGAGCAGCAGCGCGTCGATGGCCTCATCCCCTCCCAGCTGCGTCTGCTGCTGGAGGTGGTGGCCCGCGCCTGCAAGCACATCAGCCATGCCGTGAACAAAGGCGCCCTGGGCGGCGTGCTGGGCTCGGCGAGCAGCGAGAACGTGCAGGGCGAGGTCCAGAAGAAGCTGGACATCATCGCCAACGAAGTGCTGATCGAAGCCAACGAATGGGGCGGCCACCTGGCGGCCATGGCTTCGGAAGAAATGGACAGCATCTACGTGGTGCCCAACCGCTATCCGCAGGGCGAATACCTGCTGCTGTTCGATCCCCTGGACGGCTCCTCCAACATCGATGTGAACGTCAGCATCGGCACCATCTTCAGCGTGCTGAAGAAGCCCGAAGGCCATCCCGGCGTGACCACCGAAGACTTCCTGCAGGCCGGCACCAAGCAGGTCGCGGCCGGCTACTGCATCTACGGCCCGCAGACCACGCTGGTGCTGACCGTGGGCGACGGCGTGGCCATGTTCACGCTGGACCGCGAGCAAGGCTCCTTCGTGCTGGTCGAAGAGAACGTGAAGATCCCCGCCGACACCAAGGAATTCGCGATCAACATGAGCAACATGCGCCACTGGGACGCCCCCGTGAAGCGCTACATCGACGAATGCCTGGAAGGCACCGAAGGCCCGCGCGGCAAGGACTTCAACATGCGCTGGATCGCCAGCATGGTGGCCGATGTGCATCGCATCCTGACGCGCGGCGGCGTGTTCCTCTACCCTTGGGACAAGCGCGAACCCAACAAGCCCGGCAAGCTGCGCCTGATGTACGAAGCCAACCCCATGAGCTGGCTGATCGAACAGGCCGGCGGCGCCGCCACCGACGGCCGCCAGCGCATCCTGGACATCCAGCCCACCCAGCTGCACCAGCGCGTCAGCGTCATCCTGGGCTCGAAAAATGAAGTGGAACGTGTGACGAGCTACCATTCCGGTATATAATTCAAGTCTTCGCCGGTGTAGCTCAGTCGGTAGAGCAGCTCATTCGTAATGAGAAGGTCGGGTGTTCGATTCATCTCTCCGGCACCAAACAAAAAAGCCCTGATTCGCAAGAGTCAGGGCTTTTTTCGTTGCCTGCCTTTTTCCTTATCTATATCGCAAGCCCTCAAGGAAAAGACCCGGCGCTGCGCACAGCCGGCCACACGGGCCACCCCATGCCACGGGCTAGACTTCCACCCTCGTCCTCCGGGATGCAGCACAGGAGTTTGATTCGCATGTTCTTCAAGGCTTCCGCCGCGCTCTGCTGCGCGGCATTCGTTTCCTGCGGCGCTTCGGCGCTGGAGCTCGCCAAATATCCGCAAGTGTTCAGCGGGCCCGAGGGCCTGGAAGTGGCGCTGGCACCCAGCCGCGACGGCAAGGAAGCGCTTGTGCGCGTGACCGGCGTGAACCATCCCATCGATTCCGTCGTTCTGCTGAGCCAGCGCGAGCAGCGTGGCAACGGCGCCGAGTCCTTCGTCACCCAGCTGGACGGCCGGCCCTATGCCCTGGTGCAGAAGCAGCGCAGTGCCTACGGCGGCGACCAGACCACGGCCTACCTGCCCGGGCAGGCCGGCGGCGTCGCGCTGAGCTACGACGAAAAGAAGAGCAAGGCGCTGCAGCCCGCCGCGCTGCTGGCCACCTACGAGCAGCAGAACCGAGAAGGCGTGCAGAACCTGCTGGCGCGCTTCGACAAGGACAAGAGCATCGCCCAGGCCAAGGCCGCACTGCAGCGCAAGGACGAGACGGCCAGCGAATCCTGCGGCAGCCAGGTGAAGACCAGCGTGGACTGGTCCTCCATCTCCGAGCAGCAATTCAAGACGCTGAGCATCGCGGGCTACTGCGGCGAGGTCGCCACGCAGCTGGGCGCCCTGTGCAACAGCACGCCCGCCTTCAAGGCCAAGGCGGGCGACCTCGGCCAGATCGCCTGCCGTTTCGGCCCCGAGCTGAAGCTGCGCACCGAAGGCCGGCAACTGGTCTTCACCACGCAGGAAGATGCGCCCAACCAGGGCGACTTCGTGCAGCAGTTCCTGCGCAATCAGTAATCGCCCCAAGCAGAGCGGCGTCGCGAAATTTGCGACCTGCTCCCCGCAGCCGCCGCCTTCAGTGACGCGCGGCGGCGCTGGCGTGCAGGCAGATGGCGGCGGCGGCGCCGACGTTGAGCGACTCCTCCCCGCCCGGCTGCACGATGCGGATGTGCTGCGCGGCGCGCTCCTGCAGCGCGGCCGAGACGCCCTGCCCTTCGTGCCCCATGATCCAGCCGCAGGGCCAGGGAAGCGCTGCCTGGTGCAGGTAGCTGCCCTGATGCGAGCTGGTGGCCAGCAGCGGCAGGCCGAGCGCGTCGATGTCCGCCGGCTCCAGCCCTTCGACCAGGCGCAGGGCGAAATGCGCACCCATGCCGGCGCGCAGCACCTTGCCGCTCCAGAGCGCCGCCGTGCCCTTCAGGGCCGCGATCTGGCCGAAGCCGAAGGCCGAGGCACTGCGCAGGATGGAGCCCACATTGCCGGCGTCCTGCAGGCGGTCCAGCACCACCGTGGCCAGGCCCGGCGCCAGTGTCTGGGCGGCGGGCAGCTCCACCAGGAAGCCCATGCGCGGGGGGGATTCCAGGCCGCTGATGTCGGTCCACAGCGCGTCGTCGATCACCATGGTTTTAGTAGCAACCTGCCCGTACTCCACCTGGGCCTGCGGCCAGAAAGACTCTGCGAACACAGCCACCGCGGGCCGCTGACCCCGGTCGAGCGCAGCACGGCAGAGGTGGTCGCCCTCCAGCCAGATACGGCCCTGCTTGCGGTAGGCCGTGCTGTCTTGCGCCAGGCGGCGCAGATCCTTGACGAAGGCGTTGTCGCGGGAACGGATGGGAGTCAGCGGAGCGGTCATGCGATGGAAAGGTCGAGCCAGGCTGCCAGGGATCGGACGGCCGATGGTTGCAGGGAGACAGGTAGCGGGCGCTTGTCAGCAGCGGCAGAACGGTTCGGTGAAAGGCTGCCTCATGCGAGCAGCGGCGGCCGGGGCGATGCGGTCAGGCGCCCCGAGCCGTCCGTTTCCTGTGCGGCCAAGTCCGGGGGAACGGTGGAGGCGGTGGCGATGGTCGCCGACAGCACCCGCGCCACCGGCGCGAAGGTCCGCCGATGTTCGGGGCAGGCACCGTGCAGGCGCAGGGCTGCCAGGTGCTCAGCCGTGCCGTAGCCCTTGTGTCCGGCGAAGCCGTATTGGGGGTAGCTTTCGTGCAGCTGGGCACACCAGCGGTCGCGCTCCACCTTGGCCAGGATCGAAGCGGCGGAAATCGCCTGCACCAGGGCGTCGCCCTTCACGATGGCCTCCGCGGGAACGTCCAGCGGCGGAATGCGGTTGCCGTCCACCAGCACGCGCACCGGCTTCAGGCGCAGGCCCTGCACGGCCCGGCGCATGGCGAGCATGGTCGCCTGCAGGATGTTGATGCGGTCGATCTCCTCGACGCTGGCCTCGGCCACGCTGCAGCACAGGGCCTTGGCGCGGATCTCGTCGTAGAGCGCCTCGCGGCGGGCGGCCGTCAGCACCTTGGAGTCGGCCAGTCCCGCAATGGGATTGAGGTCGTCCAGGATCACGGCCGCCGCCACCACGGGCCCGGCCAGCGGGCCGCGGCCGGCCTCGTCCACCCCGGCGAGCAGCCCTGGCGGATGCCACGGCAGGGCGCACTGCTCAGGCAGTGCCAAGGATTTTCTGGATCGCATCGGCAGCCAATCGGGGGGTGTCGCGGCGCAGGCTCTCGTGCAGCGCGGCGAAGCGCTGCTGCAGCGACTGCAGGGCCTGAGGCTCTCTGGCGGGCGCATCGAGCCAGCGCGTCACGGCCGCGGCCAGCGCCTCGGGCGTGGCTGCATCCTGCAGCAGTTCGGGCACCACGAAGTCGCGGCAGAGGATGTTGGGCAGGCCCACCCAGGGCTGCAGCTGCTTGCGGCGCATCAGCCGCCAGCTGACCGGATGCATGTGGTAGCCGATGACCATGGGCCGCTTGAAGAGCGCCGCCTCCAGCGTGGCGGTGCCGCTGGCGATCAGGGTGCAGTCGCAGGCCGCGAGCACGGTATGCGACTGCCCGGCCACGATCTGCACCGCGCCGGCCACGCCGCATTCGCGCGCGATGGCCTCGATGCGCGCATGCAGCGCAGGCACGGCGGGCACCACGATCTTGATGGCGGGCCGCGCCTGCAGAAGAAGGGCCGCTGCCTGGAAGAAGGGCCTGGCGATGTAGGCCACCTCGGCCGAGCGGCTGCCCGGCAGCACGGCCAGCACTTCGCCCTCGGCCGGCAAGCCCAGCTGCGCGCGCGCGGCGAGGCGGTCGGGCTCCATCGGGATCACGTTGGCGAGCGGATGGCCCACATAGGTCGCGGCGATGCCGTGACGGGCCAGCAGTTCGGGCTCGAACGGGAAGATGCACAGCACGTGGTCGGCGCTGCGGCGGATCTTCTCGACCCGCTCGGCCCGCCAGGCCCAGATCGATGGGCAGACGAAATGCACCGTCTTCACGCCGCCTTCGCGCAGCGCGGCCTCCAGGCCCAGGTTGAAATCCGGCGCATCGACGCCGATGAACACGTCGGGACGCCCGCCAGGCGCCTGCAGGCGCTGCCGCAGCTGCTTGCGGATGGCCAGGATGCCCAGCAGCTTGCGCACCAGCTCGATGCTGTAGCCGTGAACGGCCAGCCGTTCGCTGGGCCACCAGGCCTCGAAACCGCGCCGCTGCATCTGCGGGCCGCCGATGCCCCGGGCCACGAGGCCGGGCCACTTCTCGCGCAGCCCGTCCAGCAGCAGGCCGGCCAGCAGGTCGCCGGAAGTCTCTCCGGCCACCATCGCGATGCGCGGGGCGGTGTCTTGCATGGCGAAGCGCTCCACGGTCAGCGGGCGATGCCGCGGGTGGAATGGGCGATGAAGTCCAGCAGCTGGGCGATGTCGCCGGCTGCTTCAGGGTGCTCAGCCGGCAGCGCCTCCAGGGCCTTCAGCGCGGCCTCCAGAGTCAGCCCCTGGCGGTAGAGCACACGGTGCGCCTGCTTGATCGCCGCGATGCGCTCGGGCGAGAAGCCTCGCCGGCGCAAGCCCTCCACGTTCAGGCCGCGAACGGCGAGCGGATTGCCGTCCACCATCATGAAGGGCGGCACGTCCTGCGAAATATGGCTGGCGAAGCCGGCCATCACATGCGCACCGACATGGGTGAACTGATGGATGCCCGTCAAGCCGCCGATGATGGCGTGGTGACCGACGGTGACGTGGCCGGCGAGCGTCGCGTTGTTGGCCAGCACGGTGTGGTTGCCCACAACGCAGTCGTGCGCGATATGCACATAGGCCATGATCCAGTTGTCGTCGCCGATGGTGGTCACCGACCGGTCCTGCGTCGTGCCGGTGTTGAACGTGCAGAATTCGCGGATCGTATTGCGGTCGCCGATCACGAGGCTGGTGTCCTCGCCCGCGTACTTCTTGTCCTGCGGGATGGCGCCCAGCGAGGCGAACTGGAAGATCTGGTTGTCGCGGCCGATGGTGGTGCGGCCTTCGATGACGCAATGCGGGCCGACGCGCGTGCCGGCCCCGATGCGGACCTTGGGGCCGATCACGGCATAGGGGCCAACGCTGACCGATGCGTCCAGTTCGGCGGCAGGATCGACGATGGCCGTGGGATGGATGGTGGTGCTCATGCAGCAGCCGCCCTCAACCCGTCAGACCACGCTGCGCATGGTGCACATGATCTCGGCTTCGCAGGCCACGCTGTCGCCCACGCGGGCCACGCCCTTGAACTTGTAGATGCCGCCCTTGATGCGGTCGAGATCGATGTCCAGCATGAGCTGGTCGCCCGGCTCCACGGGCCGCTTGAAGCGCGCGCCGTCGATGCCCACGAAGTAGAACACCTTGTCGTCGCCGGGCGCCTCGCCCATCATGTCGAACGACAGCAGCCCGGCCGCCTGGGCCAGCGCTTCGAGGATCAGCACGCCGGGCATCACCGGGCGCGCGGGGAAATGCCCCGTGAAGAAGGGCTCGTTGATGGTCACGTTCTTGAGCGCACGGATGCGCTTGCCCCGTTCGAGCTCGACCACCCGGTCCACCAGCAGAAACGGATAACGGTGGGGCAGGAGCTTGAGAATTTGGTGAATGTCCATCATTGCTGGAGCGGCCTAGCCGTCCTTTCGAGTTTGTTTTTCCAGGGCCTTGATACGTTCGCGCAGCGAGTGCAGGTTGCGAAGCGTGGCCGCGTTCTTTTCCCACTTGGCATTTTCGTCCATCGGGTACACCCCGGTGTACTGGCCGGGCCGCGTGAGCGAATGGGTGACCACCGTATTGGTGGACACATGCACATGGTCGGCCAGTTCCAGGTGTCCCAGGATGGAGGCCGCTCCGCCGATCGTGCAATGCGCGCCGATGGTCGTGCTGCCCGCCACGCCCGAGCACCCGGCCATGGCCGTGTGCCGCCCGATGCGGACGTTGTGCGCGATCTGAATCAGGTTGTCGAGCTTGACGCCGTCTTCGATCACCGTGTCTTCCAGCGCGCCACGGTCGATGCAGGTGTTGGCCCCGATCTCCACGTCGTCGCCGATGCGCACGGCGCCCAGCTGCTCGATCTTGACCCACTCGCCGCGGCGCGGCGCGAAGCCGAAACCGTCGGCGCCGATCACCACGCCGGGATGCAGCAGACAGCGCTCGCCGATCTGGCAGCCCTCCCCCACCGTCACCCGCGACTTCAGCACCGTCTGCGCGCCGATGCGCGCACCGCGCTCGACCACGCACAGCGGGCCGATGACGGCCGTAGGATGCACCTCGGCGGCCTCGTCCACCACGGCGGACGGATGCACGCCACCTTGCTGCTGCGGGGCATGGGCGCGCTTCCAGAGCTGCGTCGCCCGCGCGAAGTACACGTAGGGCTCGTCGGTCACGATGCATGCACCGCGCGCCAAAGCCGCTTCCCGCATCGCGGGTGCCACAATGACACAGGCCGCCCGGGAGGCGGCCAGTTGCGGCTGGTATCGCGGGTTGTTCAGGAAGGACAGATCGCCCGGACCGGCGGAGTCGAGCGGCGCGATGCGCAGGATCTCCACCCTGCCATCGCCGCCTTCCAGCGTCCCACCCAGCGCATCGACGATCGTCTCAAGCGACAGGCTCACGAGCGGCAACCCGCCCCGCAGGCCGGCTTACTTGGCTGCTGCGCCATTGGTGGTAGCTGCGGCGTTCAAGGCCTTGATCACCTTGTCGGTGATGTCGTACTTGGGGTTGATGTAGACGGCTTCCTGCAGGATCACGTCGTACTTCTCGGTTTCGGCCACTTGCTTGACCACGCGGTTGGCGCGCTCGAGCACCTGGCTCAGCTCTTCGTTCTTGCGCGAGCTCAGGTCTTCCTGGAATTCGCGGCGCTTGCGCTGGAAGTCGCGGTCCTGGTCCACCAGCTGGCGCTGGCGGGCCGTGCGCTGGCTTTCGGCCATGGTGGGAGCGTCACGCTCGAACTTCTCGGTGGCGGCCTTCAGGGCATTGCCTTGATCGACGAGATCCTTCTCGCGGCGGGAGAATTCCTGCTCGAGCTTGGCCTGGGCGGCCTTGGCCGTGTTGGCTTCGCGGAAGATGCGGTCGGTGTTCACGAAACCGGCCTTGAAATCGTCGGCATGGGCTGGCACTGCAGCGGACAGCGTGCCCAGCAGGAGGACCAGGGGAATATGGCGGGAGAGAGATTTCATTAGAAAGACGTTCCGATCTGGAATTGCAGTTTCTGGATTCTATCGCCGGCGAACTTGCGCACCGGCTGCGCATAGGCGAGACGCAGCGGGCCGAGCGGCGAGATCCAGCTCAGGCCGAGGCCCGTGGAGACCCGCATCTGGCTCAGATCGACCTTGTCGTTCTCGCCATAGACGTTGCCCGCATCCACGAAGGTGAAGACGCGCAGCGTGCGGTCGTTGCCCGCGCCGGGGAACGGCGCGATGAATTCGGCGTTCAGCGTGACCTTCTTCGGGCCGCCCAGTGAGGCGCCGGTCACGTCGCGCGGACCCAGCGTGCCCTGGTCGAAACCGCGCACGGAGCCCAGGCCGCCGGAGTAGTAGTTCTTGAACACCGGATAGGGACGGCCGTTGAGGCCCGAGCCCCAGCCCAGTTCGCCGTTGAAGGCCAGCGTGAACTTCTTGTTCAGCGGCACGTACTGCTGGACCTGGTAGTTGGCGCGGACATAGCGCGCATCGCCCGCCACGGACCAGTCGGAGTTCAAGCGCTGGTAGCGGCCGGAATTGGGCGCGAGGGCGCTGTCGCGGTCGTCGCGGGACCAGCCGATGGTCAGCGGCACGGCGTAGCTCGTCGCGCCGTAGGTGTCGGAATACGCGAGGTAGGCCGCCGGGATGTTGGTGCCGGCCTTGATCTCGGTGCGCTCCAGGCCGCCGCCGAAGAACACCGTGTCGGTCTCGCTGAAGGGCACGCCGAAGCGCACGCTGGTGCCGGCCGTCACCAGCTTGTAGTTGCCGCCCTGGTCCTCGTAGGGCTTGTCGGTGCGGTAGTAGAGGTCCAGGGTGCGGGAGATGCCGTCCTTGGTGAAGTACGGATCGGTCGTGCTGAACACCAGGGTGCGGCGGTACTTGCTGGTGTTCACGTCCACGCCCAGGTAGTTGCCCGAGCCGAAGACGTTTTCCTGCTTGATGCTGAACGACACCGACACCTTCTCGGCGCTGGAGAAGCCGGCGCCCAGCTGCAGCGAGCCGGTGGGCTTCTCGGCCACGTTGATGACCAGGTCCACCTGGTCGGGCGAGCCGGGCACTTCCTGCGTCTCGACGTTCACTTCGGTGAAATAGCCCAGGCGGTCCACGCGGTCGCGCGAGAGCTTGATCTTGTCGCCGTCGTACCAGGAGGCTTCGTACTGGCGGAATTCGCGGCGGATCACTTCGTCGCGGGTGCGGTTGTTGCCGCTCACGTTGATGCGGCGCACATAGGCGCGGCGCGAGGGTTCGGCCTTGAGCACCAGGGCCACGCGATTGTTCTCGCGGTCGATCTCGGGCACGGCCTCGACGCGCGCAAAGGCGAAGCCGAAGTTGCCGAAGTGGTCGGTGAAGGCCTTGGTGGTCTCGGCCACGGTGTCGGCGTTGTAGGGCTCGCCCGGGCGGATGGTGACGAGCGACTTGAATTCGTCCTCGCGGTCCAGGTAGTTGCCTTCGAGCTTGACGCCCGACACCACGTACTTCTGGCCCTCGTTCACGTTGATCGTGATCGAGATGTCCTGCTTGTCGGGGGAGATGGCGACCTGGGTGGATTCGATGCGGAATTCGAGGTAGCCGCGCGACAGGTAGTAGGAGCGCAGGGTTTCGAGGTCGGCGTTGAGCTTGGCACGCGAATAGCGGTCCGACTTGGTGTACCAGCTCAGCCAGCCGCCCGTGTCCTGGTCGAACAGGCCCTTGAGCGTGGATTCGCTGAACGCCTTGGCACCGACGATGCGGATGTCCTTGATCTTGGCCGGCTCGCCTTCGGTCACGGTGAAGGTGAGATTCACGCGGTTGCGTTCGATGGGCGTGAGGGTGGTGACCACGTCCACGCCGTAGAAGCTCTTGTTGAGGTACTGGCGCTTGAGTTCCTGCTCTGCGCGGTCGGCCAGGGCCTTGTCGTAGGGCCGGCCATCGGCCAGGCCCACGTCGCGCATGGCCTTCTTCAGCGTGTCCTTGTCGAATTCCTTGGTGCCGACGAAATCGACGTCGGCGATGGTGGGACGTTCTTCGACCACCACCACCAGCACGTTGCCGGAAGCTTCCAGGCGCACGTCCTTGAAGAGCCCCAGGGCGAACAGGGCGCGGATCGCCGCGGCGCCCTTTTCGTCGTTGTACTCGTCACCCACGCGCAGGGGCAGGGACGCGAAGATCGTGCCGGGCTCCACGCGCTGCAGGCCTTCGACGCGAATATCCTGAACCTTGAAGGGTTCCAGCGCCCAGGCTGCGTTGGCGGCGAGGACCATGGCGGCCACGGCCACCGCTCTGCGCACCCCCGTGCGATTGATGTGATTTTTCATGAAATGAAGCTGAAGCCGGTGCTGTGTGGCAGACGCGGCATGAAGTTAGCCAAACAGGCGGGTGACATCGTTGAAAAGGGCAATGGACATCATCAGAAGCAGCACCGCAACACCCCCGCGCTGCAGCCGTTCCATCCAGGCTTCCGACACGCCCTTGCCCGTCACCCCCTCCCAAAGATAATACATCAGGTGCCCCCCATCGAGGACGGGCAGCGGGAGCAGGTTCAGCACGCCCAGGCTGACGCTGATGAGCGCCAGGAAGGCGAGGTACTGCGTCAGTCCCAGGCTGGCGGAGCGGCCCGCGTAATCGGCGATGGTGAGCGGCCCGCTGAGGTTCTTCAGCGACGCCTCTCCGACGACCATGCGCCCCATCATCTTGAGCGTGAGCAGCGACACCTCCCAGGTCCGAGCGGCGCCCTTCCACAGTCCTTCGAGGGGGCCGCTGCGCACGAGGACGAATGCCGGCGGCGCGCCTACATAGGCGGCGATGCGGCCGACCGAGCTGCCGGCCTCCTGATGCAGCTCGGGCGTGACCTCCAGGATCATGGCGCGGCCGTCGCGCTCGATCTGCCAGGGCTGGGCCAGGGGCTTGCCGTTGCGCACGGAGGCCCGGATGAGTTCGCGCAGTTGCTGGCCGTCCACCACGGCGTTCGCCCCGATCCGCCGCACCAGGTCGCCTTCGCGCAGGCCCGCACGCTCGGCAGGCCCGCCGGCCATCACGCTGCCCAGCACCGGACGCGTCCACGGCCCGACGATGCCGATCTTGCGAAAGAGCTGCGCATCGGCCTCGCGGGTGGGTATCTGCGACAGCTCCAGCACGTATTCGCGCGCGGCCGCGCCCGGTGCCGGCTGCACGTTCAGCCGCAGGTTGCTGCCTTCCAGCGCGCCGCGCGTGAGCATCCAGCGCAGGTCTTCGAAGGAGCGCACGGGTTCGGAATCCTCGCCGTCCAGCGCGCCGGAAAGCACCAGTTCGCCGCCCTGCAGGCCGGCGCGCTCGGCCACCGAACCGGCCACGGGGCTCGCCAGATAGGCCTTGGGCTCTTCGATGCCCAGCCAGTTGACGGCTGCGTAGAGCGCCACCGCCAGCAGCAGATTGGCCACGGGCCCCGCCGCCACGATGGCAGCGCGTGCGCGCAGCGGCTTGTTGTTGAAGGCCAGATGGCGCTCGTCCTCGGGCACTGGGGCCTCACGCTCGTCGAGCATGCGCACATAGCCGCCCAGCGGAATGGCGCCGATCACGAACTCGGTGGGCGAGCCGGCGGGCTGCCAGCGCAGCAGAGGCTTGCCGAAGCCGATGGAAAAGCGCAGCACCTTGACGCCGCAGGCCACGGCCACGCGGTAATGGCCGTATTCATGCACCGCGATCAGCAATCCCAGCGCGACGACGAAAGCCACCAGGGTCAACAGCATGTGAGGATCTTCCCGCGACGAAGGAAAAAAAAGGATCAGGAGGACGAAGCCAGCCGGTCCGCCACAAGACGGGCCGCGCTACGGGCCTGGGCGTCCAGCGCCAGCAGGGCTTCGAGCGAATCCGGCTTGGAGGGGGGCACCGCCTCCAAAGTTGCAAGATTGAGCTGGTGGATCTGGTCGAAGCGGATGCGGCGGCCGAGGAAGGCCTCCACCGCCACTTCGTTGGCCGCATTCAGGACGGCGGTGGTCCCCGGCGCGGAACGCAGGGCCTGCCAGGAAAGATGCAGGCCGGGGAAGCGGGCCGCATCGGCCTCCTCGAACGTGAGCCCCGCCAGCGCGGCGAAGTCCAGGCGCGCCGCGCCGCTTTCGATGCGCTCGGGCCAGGCCAGGCCGCAGGCGATGGGCACGCGCATGTCGGGCGTGCCCAGCTGGGCGATGATGGACGCATCGACGAACTGCACCATCGAATGGATGATCTGCTGCGGATGGATCACCACCTTGATCTGCTCGGGCGCCAGATCGAACAGCCAGCGCGCCTCGATCACCTCCAGCGCCTTGTTCATCATGGTGGCCGAATCGACGGAGATCTTGCGGCCCATCGAGAAATTGGGATGGGCGCAAGCCTCCTCGGGCGTGACGGCCCGCAGCATGGCCGGATCGCGCGTGCGGAACGGGCCGCCGGACGCGGTGAGCAGCACATGGTCGATGCGGCGCGCCCAGGTGGAAGCGTCTTCCGGCAGGCTCTGGAAGATGGCCGAATGCTCGCTGTCGATGGGCAGCAGGGTCGCGCCGCCGGCCTTCACGGCCGACATGAACACCTCGCCGCCCACCACCAGCGCCTCCTTGTTGGCCAGCAGCAGGCGCTTGCCGGCGCGGGCCGCGGCCAGGCAGGGTGCCAGCCCAGCGGCGCCCACGATGGCGGCCATGACCAGATCGGCGTCAGGGTGGGATGCTATGGTTTCAAGAGCATCAGGCGCCTGGATGACTTCGGTCGCGAGCCCGTTGGCCTGCAGCTTTTCGGCCAGCAGGCGGGCATGCTCCGCGCTGGCCATGACGGCGAAGCGGGGACTGAAGCGCGCGCATTGCGCCAGCATCTGATCGACCTGCGTGGCGGCGCTCAGGGCGAAGACTTCGTAGCGGTCGGGGTGGCGGCCCACCACGTCGAGCGTGCTGGTACCGATGGAGCCCGTCGATCCCAGAACGGTGAGGCGTTGTTTCATGCGAGAGCGAAGTGAGAAAGCATCATGGCCAGCGGCAGCGTGGGCAGCAGCGCATCCACGCGATCGAGCACGCCGCCGTGGCCCGGCAGCAAGGCGCTGCTGTCCTTGACCCCGGCGCTGCGCTTGATGAGCGACTCCACCAGGTCGCCCACCACGCTCATGGTCGCCATGAACAGGGAGCCGATCAGCAGCAGCCACCAGCCGGAAGCCGCCAGGCGCGTGTAGAGGCTGGGCACGGCCGCCTGGAAGTGCGCATCGGCCGCCACCCAGGCGCAGGCCAGCACCAGCACGCCCGCCATGCCGCCCCAGGCACCCTCCCAGCTCTTGCCGGGACTGATGGCGGGCGCGAGCTTGCGGCGCGTGAAGCGCAGGCCGAAGGTGCGGCCGGCGAAGTAGGCGAAGATGTCCGCCACCCAGACCAGCACCAGGATGGACAGCAGGAAGTTGATGCCGGCCATGCGGGCCTGCACCACCGCCACCCAGGCCATCCACAGCGCCAGCAGGCCGCCTGCGAGCCGCACTGCGCGTGGCACGCGCGGCCAGCCGGGCACGCCGGCATGCAGCAGCCAGGCGGAGCCCAGCACCCAGGCAGCGCCGCCGATGGCCCAGAGCCAGGACAGCGGCTGCGCCAGCCCGCCCAGCGCCCAGGTCAGTCCGCACATCGCGACGCAGGCGGCGCCCACCGCCACGGCGCCGGCGCCGTGGATGCCGTTCAGGCGCGCCCATTCCCAGGCGCCGGCCGCCATCAGCGCCAGCACGACGATGGTGAACGGAACGGGAGAAGGATAGAACAGGGCCGGCAGCAGGATGGCCAGCAGCACCAGGGCCGTGATGACACGCTGTTTGAGCATGGAACGCCCCTTGAAGATGGGATGGTGGATGGATGCGGGGAGCGCGCCGCGAGGCTCAGCCGCCCGCGGAGCCGGAGGTCGCCCTGGCTCCGACGACCTGCGCGGAAGTCCGGCCGAAGCGCCGCTCGCGCTGGTTGAATGCGGCGATCGCCTCGTCCAGCGCCGCTTCGTCGAAGTCGGGCCAGAGGCGATCGCTGAAGTACAGCTCGGAATAGGCGGCCTGCCACAGCAGGAAGTTGCTGATGCGCATCTCGCCGCCGGTGCGTATGACCAGATCGGGGTCGGGCACATGGGCCAGGCCCATGGTGGTGTGCAGGCTGGCCTCGGTGATGGGCTCGCCCCGGGCGGCCAGGGTGGCCGCGGCCTGCGCGATGTCCCAGCGGCCGCCGTAGTTGAAGCAGACGTTCATCACCAGGCGCGTGTTGTGGGCCGTGGCGGCCTCGGCGTCGCTCAGGCTCTGGCGCACCTTGTCGGAGAGCGCCTGCTTGTTGCCCACGAAGTGCAGGCGCACGCCGTCCTTGAGCAGATGAGGCACCTCGCGTGCGAGCGCGCGCCCTGTGAGGTCGAGCAGACCCGACACCTCGTCGACCGGACGGTTCCAGTTCTCGGACGAAAAGGCGAAGACGGTGAGCACCGCCACGCCGCGATCGACGCAGGCACGGGCGCAGCGGCGCAGCGACTCCACGCCCTGCCTGTGCCCGGCCAGCCGGGGCAGGAAACGGCGCGTCGCCCAGCGGCCATTGCCGTCCATCACGATGGCGATATGCGTGGGTACTGCGGCCGAAGGTGCAGGCATGGAGGCGGCGTCGCTACTCGGGGAGCGGAAAATTCGCATCGACGCGGCGGCTTCAGACCGCCATGATTTCCTGTTCCTTGGCGGCCACCAGGGAATCGATCTCGGCGATGTGCTTGTCCGTGACCTTCTGGATCTCGGTTTCGGAGCGCTTCTGCTCGTCTTCCGAAGCCAGCTTGTCCTTGACGAGCTTCTTCACGCCTTCGTTGGCGTCGCGGCGCAGGTTGCGCACGGCCACCTTGGCGCCTTCGCCTTCGTTGCGCACCAGCTTGGTCATTTCCTTGCGGCGCTCTTCGCTCATGGGCGGCATGGGCACGCGGATCAGATCGCCCATGGACGCGGGATTCAGGCCCAGGTCGCTTTCGCGGATGGCCTTCTCGATCTTCGCGCCCATGCCCTTTTCCCAGGGCTGCACGCTGATGGTGCGCGAATCGATGAGCGAGACGTTGGCCACCTGGGACAGCGGTACGAAAGAGCCGTAGTACTCGACCTGCACCGAATCGAGCAGCGCGGGGTTGGCGCGGCCGGTGCGGATCTTGGACAGATTGTTCTTGAAGGCCGCGATGGACTGGTCCATCTTGGCTTCTGCGTTCTTCTTGATGTCGGCGATGGTCATGTTGTGTTCCTTGGCATGGGCCCGCACCCCAAAGGGTGCTAAGCCCGTTCTTCAAGCGTACACCAGCGTGCCTTCGTCTTCACCCATGACGACGCGCTTGAGTGCGCCGTGCTTGACGATGGAGAAGACGCGGATGGGCAGCTTCTGGTCGCGGCACAGCGCGAAAGCCGTCGCATCCAGAATGCCCAGGTTGCGGGACATGGCTTCGTCGAACGACAGCTGGGTGTAGCGCGTCGCGGACGGGTCCTTCATCGGGTCGGCCGTATAGACGCCATCCACCTTGGTCGCCTTGAGCACGACTTCCGCACCGATCTCGGCGCCGCGCAGCGCGGCGGCCGTATCGGTGGTGAAGAAGGGGTTGCCGGTTCCGGCGGCGAACACCACCACCTTGCCCTCTTCCAGATACTGCAGCGCCTTGGGACGCACGTAGGGCTCGACCACCTGCTCGATGCCGATGGCGGACATCACGCGGGCCGTGAGGCCCTGCTTGTCCATGGCATCGGCCAGCGCCAGGGCATTCATGACCGTGGCCAGCATGCCCATGTAGTCGGCGGTGGCCCGGTCCATGCCGACCGAGCCGCCGGCCACGCCGCGGAAGATGTTGCCCCCGCCGATCACCACGGCCACCTCCACGCCCAGGCGGGTGACCTCGGCGATCTCCTCGACCATGCGGACGATGGTGGCGCGGTTGATGCCGAACGCGTCATCACCCATGAGGGCCTCTCCAGACAACTTGAGCAGAATGCGCTTATGGGCTGGAGCGGCGAGGGTCATGGGAGTTTCTCCGTGAGGCAATGCGGGTTTCTGAAAGGGATTGGAACCGGAACGCCGATCAGGCGGCGGACTTGGCGGCGGCGACCTGGGCGGCCACTTCGGCCGCGAAGTCGTCCACCTTCTTCTCGATGCCTTCGCCCACGACGTACAGGGTGAAGCCCTTCACGGTGGTGTTGGCAGCCTTGAGCATCTGGGCAACGGTCTGCTTGCCGTCGGCGGCCTTCACGAAGACCTGGTCGGCCAGCGAGACTTCCTTCAGGTACTTCTGCACGGCGCCGTCGATGCGCTTGGCGGTGATTTCAGCGCTTTGCGCGGGCTTGCCGGCAGCGACCAGTTCCTTGTTGGCTTCGTCGGCCTTGCCTTCGGCGACGGCGCGTTCCTTGGCGATCAGCTCGGCGGGCACGTCGGCGCTGGTCAGGGCCACGGGCTTCATGGCGGCGATGTGCATGGCCACGTCCTTGGCGGCGGCTTCGTCGCCTTCGAACTCGACCACCACGCCGATGCGCGTGCCGTGCAGGTAGGAAGCCAGCTTGGAGCCGGAGAAGTGCTTGAAGCGGCGGAAGGACATGTTCTCGCCGATCTTGCCGATCAGGCCCTTGCGCACTTCTTCCAGCGTGGGGCCGAAGCCGTCCTGGCTGTAGGGCAGCGCGCCCAGGGCTTCCACGTCGGCGGGGTTGTGCTTGGCGATCAGTTCGGCAGCAGCCTTGGCCAGGCCGATGAAGCTGTCGTTCTTGCTGACGAAGTCGGTTTCGCTGTTGACTTCGATCAGGCCGCCGGTCGTGCCTTCGATGAAGCTGGCGACCACGCCTTCAGCGGTGATGCGGGCGGCGGCCTTGCCAGCCTTGGTGCCCAGCTTGACGCGCAGCAGCTCTTCGGCCTTGGCCAGGTCGCCGTCGGCTTCCGTCAGGGCCTTCTTGCATTCCATCATCGGGGCATCGGTCTTCGCGCGCAGTTCAGCGACCATGCTTGCGGTAATTGCAGCCATCGATTCTCTCCAGTTGGGTTCGGTTCGTTACAGACTAAAAGGCTAAAAAAAAGGGGGCTCACAGAAGCCCCGCTTTCATTCGCGACGACGTCGCGCGGCCGGGACTTCAGGCAGCGGTTTCTTCCACTTCCACGAATTCGTCCGAGCCTTCCTTGGCCACGGCCTTGACCACGTCGTTCACGGCGTTGGCACGGCCTTCGATGATGGCGTCGGCGATGCCGCGGGCGTACAGCGTCACGGCCTTGGCCGAGTCGTCGTTACCGGGGATCACGTAGTCGATGCCTTCGGGCGAGTGGTTGGAGTCCACCACGCCGATCAGGGGGATGCCCAGCTTCTTGGCTTCGGCGACGGCGATCTTGTGGAAGCCCACGTCGATGATGAAGATGGCGTCGGGCAGAGCGGTCATGTCCTGGATGCCGCCGATGTCGCGCTCGAGCTTCTCGATCTCGCGGGTGAAGGTCAGCTGTTCCTTCTTGCTCAGGCTGTCGAGGCCGCCTTCGAGCTGGGCCTTCATGTCCTTCAGGCGCTTGATGGAGGTCTTGACGGTCTTGAAGTTGGTCAGCATGCCGCCCAGCCAGCGCTGGTCGACGTAGGGCACGCCGGCGCGCTGGGCTTCGGCAGCCACCAGCTCGCGGGCCTGGCGCTTCGTGCCGACCATCAGGATGGTGCCGCGGTTGGCAGCCAGCTGCTTGGCGAACTTCTGCGCCTCCTGGAACATCGGCAGCGACTTTTCCAGGTTGATGATGTGGATCTTGTTGCGATGGCCGAAGATGTACGGAGCCATCTTGGGGTTCCAGAAGCGGGTTTGGTGGCCGAAGTGGACACCGGCTTCCAGCATTTCGCGCATGGTGACGGACATAGGAATACTCCAGAAGGTTGGGTCTAAAATCCAGCCCCGACATTCGCGGCCGCCGCCATGCATTCGTTCATGGCAATGAGGCGCGACACCTTGGGAGGGCTGGTTTGCGATTTGTCTTGCCTCATGCCGCATGGCCCGATCGGCCTGCAGTCATCAGCAAAACCCAGGGATTCTAGCACAGCGGCAGGCACCATCTGCCGCCGGCCGGCGCCCTCCCTCTTCCGGCTCCACTACCAAAACAATAGCTGCAGGCGCCCATCGACAGGCGGCGCAGGCGGATAATCCCTCCCATGCAGATCGCCATCGTCGGAGCCGGCATCGTCGGCACCGCCACCGCCCTTGAACTGGCCCGCGACGGCCATTCCGTCACCGTTTTCGAACAGCGCAGCGCCGCAGCGGAGGAATCCAGCTTCGCCATACCCGGCGTGCTGGCGCCCTCCCTGCTCATCCCCTGGGCCACGCCCGGCATGGGCGGGCCGCTCTACCGCCAGATCTGGGGATCGCAGCCCACGCTGCGGCTGGCGGGCGCAGGCCGCGCCGGGCTGGGATGGCTCTGGCGCTGGCGGCAGGCCGGGCGATCGGCCGGCGCGCCCTCCCGGCTGGCCACGCTGGCCCGCCTGGGCCAGTACAGCCTGGAACGCACGCGCCAGATCGCGGCCGACATGGAGCTGGACGCAGAGAGCAGCCGCGGCACCCTGGTGCTGCTGCGCAGCGAGCAGGAGGTCGATACCCTGATGCAGCCGGCCGTGCAGGTGCTGCGCGACGCGGGCGTTGCGGTGGACCTGGTGGACGCCGATACCGCCCGCCTGATCGAGCCCGGCCTCAGCGCCGAAGTGCCGCTGGCAGGCGCCCTCCACGCCAGGGACGGCGAAGCGGGCAACTGCCGCCTCTTCGCCCAGATGCTGCGCCACGCGGCGCAGGAACGCGGGGCGCGCTTCCAGTTCCAGTCGCAGGTGCAGGCCATCACGCACGCCCCCGTCGGGCTGCGGATGGCGGGCGCCTCCGCGGGCGAGCCGCGCCGCTTCGATGCCGTCGTGGTGTGCGCGGGCACGGCCAGCGCCCGGCTGCTGCAGCCGCTGGGCCTGCCCCTGCCCATGGCGGCGCTGCACGGCTATTCGATCAGCGCGCCGCTGCGCGACGAATGCCATGCGCCGCAGGGCGCGGTGATCGACCCGCAGCACCGCATCACCATCACGCGGCAGGGGCAGCGCATCCGCGTGTCCGGCGGCGCCGAACTGGGCCCCGGAGGTGCGACGCACCACGACGCCACGCTGCAGCAGCTCTATCACACGCTCTCGGGCTGGTTCCCGGGCGGCACGCAGCTGTCCTCGCCCCAGGTACAGGTCTGGCGCGGCGCCCGCCCCACCCTGCCCGACGGCGCGCCCGTGCTGGGCGCCAGCGGCGTGCCGGGCGTGTGGGTGAACGCCGGCCACGGCGCGGCCGGCTGGGCCCAGGCCTGCGGCAGCGCGCGCGTGCTGGCCGACCTGCTGGCCCAGCGTGCGCCGGCCATCGACGTGCAGGCGCTGGCGCTGCGGCGCTTCTGACTGCACGAACACGCTCAGCGCTCGCCCGGCGGGCCGCGCGCCACAATGCGCGCATGCTCCAGCGCCTCGCCTTCGACCGCCCCCATCCCCTGCACGGCACGGCCGCCACCCGCCTGCTGGAAGCCACGGCGCTCGCGCGCTGGCCGGCCCACACCCTCATGCAGCGGGCGGGCCGTGCCGTCGCTCAGCTGGCCCAGGCCCTGGCGCCCCATGCCGACACCATCTGGGTGGCCTGCGGGCCCGGCAACAACGGCGGCGACGGACTGGAAGCCGCGGCCCTGCTGCGCCAGGCCGGCCGGCGGGTGGTGGCGACCTGGCTGGGCAGTCCCGATGCTGCCCCGGCGGATGCACTGGCGTCCTGGCGGCGCGCCTGCGCGGCCGGAGTGGAGTTTTCGGACGACGCCCCGGCGCAGCTCGGGCCGCAGGATCTCTGCATCGACGCGCTGCTGGGCATAGGCCTGTCGGCCGATCGCCCGGGCCGCGTACACCAGGGCGCCCTGCTGCGCGCGCTGGGCCGGCTGCGCGCCACGGCGGCGCCCGTGCTGTGCGTGGACCTGCCTTCGGGCCTGGTCGCGGACACCGGCCAGTTCGCGTCCGGCCTGGAGCCGGATGCCGCAGAGCCTGCTGCGCCACCGCGTTCGCCGCGCTGCACGCTGTCGCTGCTGACGCTGCACGCCGGGCTGTTCACCGCCCTGGGCCGCGACGAGGCCGGCACGGTCTGGTTCGACGACCTGGACGTGCCGGCGGCGGACGAAGCCCCCATCGCGCTGCTGTCGGCACCGCCTGCCAGTACTCCGCGCGCGCACGCCAGCCACAAGGGCAGCCATGGCGACGTCGCCGTGGTGGGCGGCGAAGGCCTGGCCGCGCGCGGCATGGGCATGACCGGCGCGGCGCTGCTGGCCGCCTCGGCCGCGCTGCACGGCGGCGCCGGCCGCGTGATGCTCAGCCTGCTGGACAGCGGAGTCCTGCAGGCCGACCTGCTGCAGCCCGAATGCATGCTGCGCCGCTTCGATGCACTGGCGCTCGATAAGGTCACCTCCGTCTGCGGCTGCGGCGGCGGTTTCGCCGTGCGTGCCGTGCTGCCCCAGGTGCTGCAGCATGCGCAGCGGCTGGTGCTGGATGCCGATGCGCTCAATGCCGTGGCAGAAGACCCGGCCCTGCAGAACCAGCTCGCCGGCCGGGCGGATCGCCAGGGCAGCGGCGCCACCGTGATCACGCCCCATCCGCTGGAGGCCGCCCGCCTGCTGGGCTGCGATACCCGCAGCGTGCAGGCCGACCGCCTGGCCGCCGCCACCGCCCTGGCAAAGCGCTACCGCTGCGCCGTGGTCCTCAAGGGCTCGGGCAGCGTGGTGGCGGCGCCGGGGCAACTGCCGCGCATCAACGCCACCGGCAACGGACTGCTCGCCACCGGCGGCACGGGCGACGTGCTGGCGGGGCTGCTCGGCGCCCTGCTGGCCGGCCAGCCACAAGACACGCCCGCGGCGGCCTTCGAGGCAGCGCTGCGGGCCTGCTGGCTGCATGGCGCCGCAGCCGATGCCTGGCCGGCAGGCCGGGCGCTGACCGCATCGGCCCTGGCGAGGGCTCTGGCACCCTGACGGGCCGCGCAGCAGCATCCGGCTTTCGGTCGCCAACCTGCCGGGAAAAGCGTTGCCGAAGGCCGCGGAATGTATACATCTGCCGGCTTCATGCAATCAAAGGTAAGTGCGGTCAACGCACGTGTCCCAGGCTGTTTGTCCGACAAATTCCGGGCGTTTCGAGGCGTTTAATGGGCTCATTCCACCCCGCCCCATGGGCATCCGAGCCCCCGCCTTTCCACCAGGACACCGCCATGAAACGCCATCTTCCTTCCGGATTCCGCGCGTTCACCGCGCTCACCGCCTTCGCCGTGACCGTGCTGCTGGCCGTTGCCGCCACGGCGATGACCCTGGTGCCCGAAGAAACGGCGCAGATGGCGGATTCGATGGTCAGCCTGCCCAGCCATCTCGACGCCATCCTGCCGTCCGACGTGGTGAACTGAGCGGCACGGCAGCATCCAAGGCTCAGGCGAACACGCCGTCCCCTGCAGGGCGGCGTTTTTGCGTCCGGCGCCCGCGGCTTGCTTCAGCGCCGGGGCGGTGCACCCTGGCTTTCCACCAGCGCGATGCGGCGCTGCAGGGCGGCGGCGCCGGCCCCATCGCCACGCTCGGCAGCCAGCCGGGCGCGCAGGCCCAGCCAGGCCAGCAGCGGACGGCGCCAGCCACGCGCCGATGCGGCCTCTGCCGCGGACGCCAGCAGGGCATCGTCGGCATGCCCGGCCTGAACAGCCACGGCGGCGGCCACCAGCCTGGACAGCGGGTCTTCGATGCCCGCGATGGCGATAGCGCCTGCGCCGGCCTGGGCGGCGGACGCGGCCTGCCGCTGGGCGGGCGGCAGCAGCGCGGCATCGGCCGGGGCCAGCCGGCCCGCCAGATAGTCGGCATAGGCGCGCTCGGGTGGCGCGGCATCGGGCCGCAGGGCCTCGAAGGCCGGGCAGGCCTGCAGGTCCAGCGCCGCCTTCTGCGCCGCGCAGCGCAGCAGTTCCACCCGCGCCAGCAGATCGGGCCGGCCGGTGCGGGCCACCTCGGCGCGGGCGCGCGACCATTCCAGATCGGCCACGCGGGTGTCGCCCGACAGATAGGCCTCGGTGGCCCGGCCGGCGGCGGCTTGGGCGTCCAGCGCCCAGCCGGGCTCGGGCGGGCGGCTGGCGCAGCCGGCCAACAGGCACAGGGACAGCAGGATCAGTGCAGGCAGCGGACGGATCGGTCGCTTCATGGCAGTTTCAGTTCGGTGTCGCGGGCGAAGGGCCACTTGCGCTGGATGTCGTTCACCAGGCCCTCGACCTTGCGCAGGCTGGCCTCCACCTCGGCGCGCAGCGTGCCCAGGTCGGCCGTGGCTTCGCGGGTGTTGGCGCCCACGGCCTGGGCCTCGGCCAGCACGGCATCGACCTTTTTCAGGCTCTGGCGCGTGTCGGCCAGCAGGCCGTTCAGCTGAACCACGGTGGCGCGCACCTCGGGCACCAGGCCCGGGTCGCCGCCCGCGCCGAACACCTGGCGGTCGGCCTTGGCGGCCATGCCGTCGATGCGGGCCAGCAGCTGGTTGGTGCGCTCCAGCGTGACGGCGATCTTCTTCGCATCGGCCTCGCTGCCCATCAGCACGCCGAGCGCGCCGCCGGGCGCGTTGACGCGCTCGGTCAGCGTGCGCAGGTTGCCCACGGTGCCGTTCAGGGCCGAGCCTTCGGCCGTCATGGCGCTCAGGTTGCCCATCAGCTCTCGCGCGGAGGCCATGAGCTGCGGGATCTCGGCCGTGGCGTCGCCGCGCAGCACGGGGCGCTCGGCGCCATCGGGCAGGGGCGGATCGGTCAGGATGCCGCTGTAGGCCTTGATGGTGGTGCCGCCCACGATGCCGCGCACCAGGGTGAATACGCTGGACTGGCGCAGCCAGTGCGCGTCGCGCCGGGCCACGTCGATGGCGATGCGCACGTTGCCGTCAGGCGCCAGCTCGATGCTGCGCACCCGGCCGATGGGAAAGCCGGAGAAGGTCATGTCCATGCCCACGGCCACGCCTTCGGAATCGTCGGCCATGAGCACCAGGCGCTGGGTGGGCTCGAACACGCCGCGCGCATACATCAGGTAAAGCGCCGCGCCCACCACCAGCGCCAGGGTGAGGGCCAGCAGCGCGGCGGCCTTGCGCTCCAGATGGGCCACCGGGCGCAGCAGCAGCAATTCGTCGGGCGCTTCGGACGGAGCCGAAGGCGGCGGCGTGGAAGGATCTGAGGAGCTGGTCATCGCGGAGCAGGAGGTATCGGATCAGTAATAGTTGCCCACCAGGGAAGCGACTTCGATCAGCAGCAGCACGGCGAACATGCGCGCCAGGCCGCCCAGCTCGGACGCGGGCTGCAGCGCGGTGCGCGCGTCGCCGCTTTCGTGCAGGCCGGCGGCCATGGGAATGAGCGCCACGGCCAGGCTGAAGAAAAGCGTCTTGAGCACGAAGACCAGGGTGACCTGCGGCGAGAACACCTGGCCGAACATGCGGGTGTAGCCGGGCAGTTCCGCCGTGTTGAAGCCATAGACGGCCAGGTACGCGGTGACCACCGCCACCACGCAGGAGAGCGCGGCCAGCGTGACGCTGGCATGCACTCCGGCCACCACGCGCGGCAATATCTCCACCCGCACCGGATCGGCACCATGGCGGCGCAGGGCCTCGAAGCGGCCGGACTGGCGCATCAGCGCGAGCTGCGTGCCGCTGGGAATGGTGGCGCGCAGGGCCACGAAGAGCGCGGCGGTGAGCGGGATCAGCTCCAGCACCAGCACGCGGATGACCATCTCCAGCGCGTAGCGCGAAAGGCCGTAGCTCAGCGCGGTGACCACCACGATGCGCGTGATGACCAGGCTGAGCAGCGCGGCCAGGGCCGTGAAGCCCAGCAGAATGGGCGCCGTGCCCTGCACCACGTGCCGCGCCATGCGCCAGCGCGCCGCCCGGCCCCAGCTGGAGGGCGAGAGCACCAGCACCGCCACCACCGCCGCCAGATGGACGATGCGCCACCAGGCCAGCGCCCGCTGCCGCGCGGCCCGGCCCAGGCGTTCGGCCAGGTTCAGCGGGGAGACAGGCAGGGTGCGGCTCGGCATCGGGCCGATGATAGGGGCAGCCGCCCGGAAATCTCGTAACAAAAACGCCTGCAGCGCTTGATTCGCCTGCGCAGCCAGCTATCAATTCCGTAGTGGCCAGCAGCTCCGTCACACATGCCGGCGGCTGGCCGGCCCGGGCGCCGGCGCGGGCTGGGCGTCGGCGCGTTCGTGCAGGGCCTCGATCACGCGGCAATGGGCGCCCTGGCCCGTGCAGCGCCCGCGCAGCGACAGCAGCTCGGCCTCCAGCACGCGCAGCTCTTCCAGCCGGGTGCGGACATGGCTCAGATGCTCGTCCAGCGTGGCGCAGGCGGCGTGGTCGGCTTCGGCGCTATGCACGTCCATGGCCAGCAGGGAGCGCACCTCGTCCAGCGACATGTCCATGGCCCGGCACAGGCGGATGAAGCGCAGGCGATGCACGTCGTCTTCGCCGTAGAGCCGGTAGCTGTTCTCGCCCCGGGCCTGGGCCGGCAGCAGGCCTTCCTTGTCGTAATAGCGGATGTTGGCGGCCGAAACGCCCGAGAGACGGGCCGCATCGCCGATACGGTAGTGGGGACTTGGGGCGGACATGGCTTGACCTTCGAGCGGCTTCAAGGTTTTCAATCATGGCATGGCCCGCAGGGAGCGGGCCGCAGCACAGAGGATCACCCCGCCATGACCGAGGCCACGCAGACCCGCCCGACCACTCCATCGCCCGCCCGCGCCGCGCCGCGCATAGACATCTCCTGCTGCGGCGGCGCCTGCGCGGCCCCCCCTCCTGCTGCGGGCAAGGCTGGCCAAGTTCTGGGCGATGGGCATGCCCACGACCACGACCACGACCACGACCACGACCACGACCACGAACATGGCCACGCCAGCCACGACGACGGCCATGACCACGGCGCCCTGCCCGGCTGGGGCCGCCTGGCCGCCGCGCTGGTCGCCGCCACCGGCGCCGAGCTGCTGCACCTGCTGGGGCCGGACACCACGCCCTGGCGCCTGGCCGGCATGGCGGTGGCGGCAGCGGCCATCCTGCTGGCGGGCCTGGGCATCTACCGCAGCGGCATCCGCTCGGTGCTGCGCGGACAGCTGGGCATCAGCGCGCTGATGGCGGTGGCCGTCACCGGCGCCTTCCTGATCGGCCAGTGGCCCGAGGCCGCCATGGTGATGGCGCTCTACGCCCTGGCCGAGCGCATCGAGGACGGCGCCATGGGCCGCGCGCGCAACGCCATCGGCGCGCTGCTGGCGCTCAGCCCCGACCAGGCCGAACTGCTGGGCGAGGACAGCCAGTGGCGTACCGTGGCAGCCGCCGAAGTTCCGGTGGGCGCCACTGTGCGCGTGCGCCCCGGAGCCCGCGTGCCGCTGGACGGCGTGGTGACGGCCGGGCGCGGCGCGGTCGATGAATCCAGCGTGACCGGCGAGAGCCTGGCCGTGGACAAGGTGCCCGGCGACGGCCTCTACGCCGGCACGCTGAACGCCCAGTCCGAGCTGCAGCTGCGCGTGACCGCCGCAGCCGGCCAGACCACGCTGGACCGCATCATCCGCGCCGTGGAAGAAGCCCAGGCCACGCGCGCGCCCACCCAGCGGCTGGTGGACCGCTTCGCCGCCATCTACACGCCCGCCATCTTCATCATGGCCGCCGCCGTGGCCGTGGGCGCGCCCCTGCTGCTGGGCTGGGCCTGGCTGGACGCCATCTACCGCGCCCTGGTGCTGCTGGTCATCGCCTGCCCCTGCGCGCTGGTGCTGTCCACGCCCGTCACCGTGGTCAGCGGGCTGGCGGCGGCCGCACGGCGCGGCATCCTCATCAAGGGCGGCAGTTGGCTGGAACAGGCCCGCAGCCTGCGCGCGGTGGCCTTCGACAAGACCGGCACGGTGACCGCCGGCCGCCCGGTGCTGGTGGGCCGGCAGGCCTTCGGCGACGATGGCGCGGACGACGTGGCCGCCGCGCTGGCCGGCCGCTCGGACCACCCCGTCTCGCTGGCCATCGCCGCCGGCCTGGCCGGCCCGGGCGCAGAAGCTTCGGCCCTGCAGGTCGAGGACTTCGCCGCCCTGCCCGGCCGGGGCGTCACCGGCCGCATCGGCGGCGCCACCTGGCTGCTGGGCAACCGCCGCTTGGCCGAAGAGCGGGGCCTCTGGACCGCCACCGTCGAGCAAGCCGCCGCGGCGCACGAGGCAGAGGGCCGCAGCGTGACCCTGCTGGCCGACGCCACCGCCGTGCGCGCCCTCTTCGCCGTGTCCGACACCGTGCGCGCGCAGGCCGCCCAGGCCGTGGCCGAACTGCGCGCCCTGGGCATCGTGCCCGTCATGCTCACCGGCGACCATGCCGCCGCCGCCCGCTCCGCCGCCGCCGAGGCCGGCATTTCCGACGTGCAGGCCGGCCTGCTGCCCGAGCAGAAGCTCGCCGCCATCGCCGCGCTGCAGCAGCGCCACGGCGCCACCGCCATGGCGGGCGACGGCATCAACGACGCGCCGGCGCTGGCCCGCGCCGACATCGGCTTCGCCATGGGCGCGGCCGGCACCGACGTGGCCATGGAAACCGCCGACGTGGTCATCATGAACGACGACCTGCGCCGCGTGGCCGAGACCGTGCGCCTCTCGCGCCGCACCCATGCCGTGCTGCTGCAGAACATCGCCCTGGCGCTCGGCATCAAGGCCGTGTTCTTCGGCCTGGCGCTGGCCGGCGAGGCCACCATGTGGATGGCCGTGTTCGCCGACATGGGCGCCAGCCTGCTGGTGGTGGGCAACGGGTTGCGCATGCTGCGGGGCACAGCCAGGACTTAGGCAGGCGTCCTGCTCCCTAGAATGCGCGACCGCAGCAGAGCACGCGCCACACCGGCCGGGACAAGATGGAACTGAGACAACTCCGCTACTTCGTGCGCATCGTCGAGCTGGGCTCCATGAGCCGCGCCGCGCTGGACCTGGATCTCGTGCAGTCCGCCCTGAGCCAGCAGATCGCGCGACTGGAATCGGAACTCTCCACGCGGCTGCTTCAGCGCACGCCGCGCGGGGTCATGCCCACCGAAGCGGGCCAGGCCTTCTTCCACGAGGCCCAGCTCACGCTGCGCCATGCCGACCAGGCCGTCCTGGCGGCCCAGCAGGCGCGGCTGTCGGGCGCGGTGAGCATGGGCCTGTCGCCCACCATCGCCTCGGTGCTGGGCATGCCGCTGCTGCGCGCCATGCAGGAGCGCTATCCGGACGTGCGGCTGCACGTCGTCTCGGCACTGTCGGGGCATCTCACGGGCCTGCTCAACGCGCGGCAGCTGGACCTGGCCATCCTGTTCGACACCCACAGCGGCCGGCGCTGGAGCGTGATCCCGCTGCTGGAGGAACGCCTGTTCCTCATCCAGTCGCGCCGCCAGCCCGTGGCGCCCGGCATCGCCCACGCCCAGCCCGTGCGCCTGGCGCAGCTCGGCACGGTGCCGCTCATCATGCCTTCTGGCAGCCACGGCCTGCGCAGCACGGTGATGGCTTCGTTCGCCAGCGCGGGCGTGCAGCCACCGATGGCGATGGAGATCGACTCGCTGCCGGTGCTGATGGAGGCCGTGGCCTCGGGCTTCGGCGCCACGGTGCAGCCCTGGTCGGCCGTGGCGCTGCACCAGGACGCTGCCGAGCGCTTCCAGTGGTCGGAGATCGCCGACGACAAGGTCCGGCGCGACGCGGCGCTGTGCAGCCTGTCGGACGACGAACTCTCGCCGGCCGGGCTGGCGGCGCGCGTGGTGATGATCGACTGCGCCCGGCGGCTGGTGCGCTCGGGCGAGTGGATCGGCGCCACGCTGACCGAGCGCCCGACCCATCACATAACGTGATACCCCCATAAGGTCGAGCCCCTGCTCAGGGGCGGCAGCGATTCCTATAGTCCGGCGCAACACCAACAAAACGTCGAACTGCGGCCGGCCTCGCGCCTGTCGCTGCCCAAGATGAAGCGAGACAACTTCGACACCGATGTCCTGGTCATCGGTGGCGGCAATGCCGCCCTGTGCGCCGCTCTGATGGCGCGAGAAGCCGGAGCCCGGGTGCTGCTGCTGGAAGCGGCTCCGCGCGCCTGGCGAGGCGGCAATTCGGCCCACACCCGCAACCTGCGCTGCATGCACGACGCACCGCAGGACGTGCTGGTCGAGGCCTATTCCGAAGAGGAGTTCTGGCAGGACCTGCTGAAGGTGACGGGCGGCCTCACCGACGAGCACCTGGCCCGCATGGTGATCCGTGCCTCGTCCACCTGCCGCGGCTGGATGCGCCGCCACGGCGTGCATTTCCAGCCGCCGCTGTCGGGCGCGCTGCACGTGGCGCGCACCAATGCCTTCTTCATGGGCGGCGGCAAGGCCCTGGTGAACGCCTATTACCGCAGCGCCGAAGCCCTGGGCGTGCAGGTGCGCTACGACGCGCCCGTGCAGCGGCTGGAGATCGAGGGCGGCGAATTCAAGGCGGCCTGGACCGGCGAGCAACGCATCACAGCGCGCAGCTGCGTGCTGGCCGCGGGCGGCTTCGAGTCCAACCGCGAATGGCTGCGCGAGGCCTGGGGCCGCAACGAGCGCGGCGAATGGCCGGCCGACAACTTCCTGATACGGGGCACGGCCTTCAACCAGGGCGTGCTGCTCCAGCACATGCTGCAGCAGCAGGCCGACGGCATCGGCGACCCCACGCAGGCCCACATGGTGGCCATCGACGCGCGGGCGCCGCTCTACGACGGCGGCATCTGCACGCGCATCGACTGCGTCTCGCTGGGCGTGGTGGTCAACCAGGACGCCCAGCGCTTCTACGACGAGGGCGAAGACTTCTGGCCCAAGCGCTATGCCATCTGGGGGCGCCTGGTGGCCCAGCAGCCGGGGCAGATCGCCTATTCGGTCATCGACGCCAAGGCCATCGGCCGCTTCATGCCGCCGGTGTTCCCGGGCGAGCAGGCCGGCTCGCTGCCCGAACTGGCCTCCAAGCTCGGCCTGGACGTGGAGCGCTTCATGCAGACCCTGGACGCCTACAACGCCGGCTGCCGGCCCGGGCGCTTCGACCACACGGCGCTGGACGACTGCCGCACCGAGGACGTCGCGCCCGCCAAGACGCACTGGGCCCGCCCGATCGACACGCCGCCCTTCTACGGCTATGCGCTGCGCCCGGGCATCACATTCACCTATCTGGGCCTGAAGACCGACGACACGGCCGCCGTGCGCTTCGACGGCCAGCCCAGCGCCAACCTGTTCGTGGCGGGCGAAATGATGGCCGGCAACGTGCTGGGCAAGGGCTACACGGCCGGCGTGGGCATGTCCATCGGCACGGCCTTCGGCCGCATCGCCGGGCGCAATGCAGCGCTGGCCGCAGCCGGCAAGCCCGCCCTGCGCGGCGCTGTGAACGACCACCACGGGGCCTGACAGACATGCAGCAACAGAACATCATGGCCGACGCGCTTCAGGACCGGGCGCCCGCAGCGCGCCAGGTCATTCCCATCCTCCCCGCGCCCACCGAGACCGCCGCGGAGGCCGAGGTGGCCCGCGCCCTGCAGATCTGCAATGCCTGCCGCTACTGCGAAGGCTTCTGCGCGGTGTTCCCCGCCATGACGCGGCGGCTGGAGTTCGGCAAGGCCGACGTGCATTACCTCGCCAACCTCTGCCACAACTGCGGCGCCTGCCTGCATGCCTGCCAGTACGCGCCGCCACATGAATTCGGCGTGAACATCCCCCAGGCCATGGCCGAGGTGCGCGGCCAGACCTACGTGGACTACGCCTGGCCGCCCGCCCTGGGCCGGCTCTACCAGCGCAACGGCCTCACGCTGTCGCTGGCGCTGGCGGCGGGCCTCTTTCTCTTCCTGGCGCTGGCCGTGGCGCTGCAGGGCGGCGTCGGGCGCTTGTGGGACGGCGGCCTGGGCAACAACTTCTACCACCTGTTCCCGCACAACCTGCTGGCGGGCCTCTTCGCGCCGGTGTTCCTCTTCGCGGTGTTCGCTCTGGCGATGGGCGTGCGCCGCTTCTGGAAGGACGTGAAGCCCGCGACCAGCGGCGTGGACGTGGACGCGCCCGCCGCCGCCGAGGCCGCCTCCGACGTGCTGCGCCTCAGATACCTGGGCGGCGGCCACGGCGAGGGCTGCAACAACGAGGACGACGCCTACACCTTGCAGCGCCGGCGCTTCCACCATCTGACCTTCTACGGCTTCCTGCTGTGCTTCGCCGCCACGGCCACCGGCACGCTCTACCACTACCTGTTTGGCTGGGTCGCCCCCTACGAACTGCCCAGCCTGCCCAAGCTGCTGGGCGCGGCGGGCGGCCTGGCCCTGATGGCCGGCACCGCGGGCCTCTGGACGCTGCGCCAGCGCCGCCACCCGCTGCACGGCGATCCACGCCAGAAACCCATGGACCTGGGGTTCATCGCCCTGCTCTTCCTCGTGGCCGCCAGCGGCATGGCGCTTTGGCTGGCGCGCGCCACCCCGGCCCTGGCCCTGCTGCTGTGCCTGCACCTGGGCGCGGTGATCGCGCTCTTCGCCACCCTGCCCTACGGCAAGTTCGCCCACGGCATCTTCCGCAGCGCCGCCCTGCTGCGCCACACAACCGAAAAGCGCCAGCCCAGCCCGATCGGCCTGGGCGCGGACTGAGCAGCCCCCCGCGAAAGGAACCGGCATGACCGAATCCCTGCAGCAGCGCTTCGAATCCATCGCGCCGCGCGTGAACGCCGATGCCCGTCTGGTGCACCGCGGCCGCTACCTGAACGCCGACCTGAAGGTGGTGCTGGGCGAGGTGCCCTATCTGCTGAGCATCCGCAGCGGCCGGGTGGAAAGCCTGTCCCGGCAGATGCCCCTTTTCGCGCCGGCGACCCTGACCATCCGCGCGGCGGAAGCGGCCTGGGAGGCCCTCTGGGAGCCTGTACCGCAGGCCGGCTGGCACGACCTCTTCGCGCTGACCAAGCGCGGGGCCATGGGCATCGAGGGCGATTCGCAGCTGCTGTTCGCCCACCTGCAGTACCTGAAGGATGTGCTGGCCGCACCCCGCCAGGCCCGGGGCGCCCACTGATGCCGACGCAAGGAAAAGCCATGCAAGCCACCCTGGAGCCCATCGTGGGCCGCTATGTCCATGTGGACATCCTGGGCGAGACCTGCCGCGTGTACTTCGAGGAATGCGGCGAAGGCATCCCGCTGCTCTGCCTGCACACCGCCGGCTCGGACGGCCGCCAGTTCCGCCACCTGCTGTGCGACGAGGACATCACCTCGCGCTTCCGCGTGATCGCGTTCGACATGCCCTGGCACGGCAAGTCCTACCCGCCCGTCGGCTTCCAGGACCGCGACTACGAGCTGACCACCGAGCGCTACGTGGCCACCATCCGCGCGTTCATCGCGGCGCTGGGGCTGGACCGGCCGGTGGTCATGGGCTGCTCGATCGGCGGGCGCATCGTGCTGCAGCTGGCGCACGCCCACGGCGGGGAGTTCCGCGCGCTCATCGGCCTCGAAGGCGCCGACCACCAGCAGCCCTGGTACGACACGAGCTGGCTGAACCGTCCCGACGTGCACGGGGGCGAGGTCTGCGCCGCGCTGGTCTCGGGCCTGGTCGCGCCGCAGAGCCCCGCGCAGTACCGCCATGAAACCCTGTGGCAGTACCAGCAGAGCGGCCCCGGCATCTTCCGCGGCGACCTGTACTTCTACCGCGTCGATTCCGACCTGCGCGGCCGGCTGGGCGGCATCGATACCGCCCGCACGCCGCTCTACCTGCTGACCGGCGAATACGACTTCTCTTGCAGCCCCGAAGACACCCTGCGCACCGCGCGCGGCATTCCAGGCGCGCAGGCCGTGGTCATGAAGGAACTGGGCCACTTCCCCATGAGCGAGAACCCCGCGCAGTTCAAGAAATACATCGGCCCCGTGCTGCAGGCCATCGCGCAAGGCTAGCGCCCCCTGTCCCGCCCCCGACTACGACGAACGAAACCTCCAGGAGACAAGACCATGAAGAAGATCATCGCCATCGCCGCCCTGTGCCTCGCCGGCACAGCATCCGCCCAGGAAGACATCAAGATCGGCGCCATCGTCACCCTTTCAGGCGCTGGCGCGGCCTGGGGCCAGGCCATGCTCTACGCCACCGAGCTCGCGGCCGAGGACGTGAACGCCAAGGGCGGGCTGGAGGTGGGCGGCAAGAAGTACCCCGTCAAGGTGGTGGCCTACGACGACAAGTACCAGGCAGGCGAAGCCGTGACGGCGGCAAACCGCCTGATCTTCGAAGACAAGGTGAAGTACATCATCGGCCCGGTGGGATCCGCCGCCGCGCTGGCGGTGTCGCCCATCGTGAACAAGAACAAGGTGGTGATGCTCACGCTGGGCTTCACCGACAAGGCCCTGGGCAAGGACAAGCCGTTCAACTTCCGCCCCAACCTGACGACCATGGAGACGTCCCAGCCCCAGATCGACTGGATCGTGAAGGCCAAGGGCATCAAGAAGGTGGGCGGGCTGTTCCCCAACGACGAAACCGGCCAGCAGATCGCGCAGGACCTGGAAAAGGCCTACGGCAAGGCCGGCGCCCAGCTGAACGCCAAGGAATTCTTCGAGCGCGAGCGCGTGGACATGATGCCGCTGCTCACCCGCCTGATGGCCAAGGGCGTGGACGCCATCGAGCTGGACGGCAACGCGCCCGGCACCGCGGGCCTCATCGTCAAGCAGGCGCGCGAACTGGGCTTCAAGGGCCTCATCATCCGCAGCGGCGGCCCGGCCACGCCCGAGATCGTGAACGTGGCGGGTGCCGCCGCCACCAACGGCATGCTGGTCAACACGCCGATCGATCCGGCCAACCCTGCCGTCAAGGCCTATGCCGAACGCTACTTCGCCAAGTACAAGAAGCGCATGAACGGCTTCAGCCCGGCCTTCTACGACGGCACGCACATGCTGCTGCAGGCCATGTCCACCGCCGGCACTGCGACCGGCACCGACAAGGTGCGCGTGGCCCTGGAGAACATCAAGGACTACAAGGGCATCCTGGGCACGCTGAACTGGACGGGCGCGGGCGTCTATGGGATTGCCCACCAGATCGACGCACCCTTCTACATCGCCCGCGTGCAGGACGGCCAGGAAGTGGTCGAGGCCAGCTGCACGCTCACGGGCTGCAAGTGATCCGGCGCTGAGCGCCGCTTCGGGAACACCGCCGTGGATTTCACCTTCCTGCTGGGCCAGGCTTTGAGCAACGGGCTCATCATCGGGCTGCTCTACCTGCTGATGGCCATCGGCTTCACGCTGGTCTTCGGCGTCATGCGCGTGGTCAACTTCGCGCATGGCGAGTTCTACATGCTGGGCGCCTTCTCCGCCTATGTATGCGTCACCAGGCTGCAGCTGCCCTTCCTGGCTGCGGTGCTCGCCACCTTCGCGCTCACCCTGGTCGCCGGCTGGGTGATCGAGGTCGTGGTGCTCAAAAGCTTCCGGGGAGACGAGCTCAACGGGATGATCGCCACCATCGGGCTGGCGATGATCCTGCAGAACGGTGCCCTGATGGTCTTCGGGCCCGATCCGCAATCCATGCCCGCCGTGGCCGAGGGCGTGGTGTCGCTCGGGCCGGTGATGCTGCCCATGTCGCGCCTCTACGTGGTGGCGTTCTCACTGGTGGTGCTGGCGCTGCTCTACGGCTTCCTGATGCACAGCCGCGGCGGCCGCGCCCTGCGGGCGGTGGTGCAGGACATCGAGATCGCCAACGCCCAGGGCATCCGCTCGCAGTTCATGTATCCGCTGGGCTTCGGCATCGGCGTCGCGCTGGCGGCCGTGGCCGGCGCACTCATGGCGCCCGTCTTCTCGGTGTCGCCCGGCATCGGCTCCACGCCGCTGCTCAAGGCCTTCATCGTGGTGATCCTGGGCGGCCTGGGCAGCATTCCGGGCGCGGCGCTGGCGGCGCTGCTGCTGGGCGTGTTCGAGAGCGTGGCCAACACCTTCATGTCGAGCAGCTTCTCCGACATGCTGCTCTTCGGCTTCGTGATCCTCATGCTGATCTTCCGCCCCTCGGGCCTGCTCGGAAAGGCGGGCCGCTGAACCATGGACAACGCTTCCACCATGCAACACCCCTCCGGCGCGAAGGCACCCGCACTGGCCCCTGCCGCCACGCCCGGCGGCGCCTGGAAGGCCTGGATCCCGGCGCTGCTCGTGCTCTTCGCCATTCCGCCGCTGCTGGCAGGCAACCCGTTCTACGTCCACCTGGCGGTGCTGATCTGCATCAACATCATCTTCGTGAACGGGCTGTCGCTCATCAGCCGCACCGGCCAGCTGTCGTTCTGCCATGCCGCCTTCATGGGCATGGGTGCGTTCGCGTCCGTGATCTGCAGCACGCGCCTGCACACGCCCTTCGCCGTTTCGGTGCTGGCGGGCATGGGCACGGCCACGCTGGTGGCCTGGCTGCTGGGCGCCGTGATCCTGCGGCTGCAGGGCGTGTACTTCGTGCTGGTCACCTTCTGCTTCGGCGAGCTGTTCCGGTTAGTGCTGCTCGAAGGCGGCGACCTCACGGGCGGCGCCAACGGCATCGCGAACATCCCGCCGGCCAGCCTCTTCGGCGTGGCGCTGGACAGCAAGCTGTCGTTCTACGTCCTTGCAGCGGCCTGCGCCTTCGCCTCCACCGTGCTGCTGGTCGCGCTGTTCAAGACGCCCCGGGGACATTCGCTGGATGCCGTGGGCGACAACCCCGAGCTGGCCGAGGCCAGCGGCATCGGCATCCAGGGCTCGCAGATGTTCGCCTTCCTGCTGGGCAGCGCCATGGCCGGCTTTGCCGGCGCGCTGCTGGCGCACTACCTGGGCTTCGTGTCGCCCGAATCGTTCAGCCAGCACGTGTCGGTGGCGGCCATCATCATGCTGGTGATCGGCGGGCGGGCCTCGGTGCTGGGCCCCATCCTGGGCGCGCTGATCATGACGCCGCTGCCGGAGCTGTTCCGCAGCGCGATCGAGACGCAGAACATCCTGTACGGCATCACGCTGATCCTGGTGCTCAAGTTCCTGCCCATGGGGCTGGTCGGCATAGCCGCCCGCCTGCGCGGCAGCAAGGGAGGCGCGCGATGACCGCACTGCTCACCATCGAAGGCCTGGGCAAGAACTTCGGCGGCCTGGCTGCCGTGCGCGACCTGAGCTTCACGCTGAACGAAGGCGAGATCGTCGGCCTGATCGGCCCGAACGGCGCCGGCAAGAGCACGGCCTTCGGCATGATCAGCGGCGCGCTGGCGCCCTCGGCCGGCCGCATCGTCTTCGCCGGCACGGACATCACCGGCCGCAAGCCCAGCCAGGTCGTGCGCCACGGCCTGGCACGCACCTTCCAGTCGGCCACGGTCTATCCGCAATCGACGGTGGAAGAGAACATCTACCGGGGGGCACTTTGCCACTTCGACGTGCCCGTCTGGGCCCAGATCGCGCAGACAGCGGCCTACCGCGACGCACGCCGCCGGGTGCGCGAGGCAGTGGACAAGGTGCTGGAAATCACCGGCCTCGCCCCCCTGCGGCACGAGATCGCGGGCGCGCTGGCCTACGGGCACCAGAAGCGCATCGGCGTAGCCATCGGTCTCGCCACGCGTCCGAGGCTGCTGCTGCTCGACGAGCCGGCCGCCGGCCTCAACCCCGAAGAATGCGCCGAGTTCGGCCGGCTGCTGAAGACGCTGCGCGACGAGCACCGCATCTCGCTGCTCTTCGTGGAACACCACATGGCGCTGGTGATGGGAACGCGACAAGATCATCGTTCTGGTCCATGGACAGAAGATCGCGCAGGGCACGGCCGAAGAGATCCGCAACAGCCCCGTCGTGATTGAGGCCTACCTGGGAGTGGATGAAGATGCGCACGCTTGAGGTCAAGGACATCGTCGTCCACTACGGACTGGTGCAGGCCCTGCACGGCGTGAGCTTCCGCATCGCGGCAGGGAAGATCGTTGCCCTCATCGGCTCCAACGGCGCCGGCAAGAGCACCACGCTCAAGGCGCTGATGGGCCTCAAGCCCCTGAGCTCCGGCGCGCTGCTGCTGGACGGCCAGCCCATCCACGGCACGCACGCCGCGCAGCGCGTGGGCCTGGGCATCGCTCTCTCGCCAGAGGGCCGGCGGCTCTTTCCGCGCATGTCGGTCTGGGAGAACCTGATGGTGGGCGCGCACACGGTGCGCTCGGCAGCGCAGCGCCGGCAGTCGCTGGATCTGGTCTATGCGCTCTTCCCGCGCGTGAAGGAGCGCCGCGAGCAGATGGCCGGATCGCTCTCGGGCGGCGAGCAGCAGATGGTGGCCATCGGCCGGGCCATGATGTCCCACCCGCAGATCCTGATGCTGGATGAGCCCTCGCTGGGCATCGCGCCCAAGATCGTCTCGGAGATCGCGCAAGCCATCCGCACGCTGAACGAGGAGACCGGCATCTCGGTCATCCTGGTGGAGCAGAACGCACGGCTGGCCCTGAAGATGTCGCACGACGCCTATGTGTTCGAGCAGGGCCGCGTGATCCGCTCGGGCTCGGGGCAGGAACTGCTGAACGACGCCTTCGTGCAGAAGGCCTTCCTCGGCATCTGACGCCACAGGCATGGAGATCCTCCGATGAATCCACAGACCGCCTCCCTGCCCGTCATCCCGCGCGCCGAGGTGCGCCCGGCCTGGCTGGCTCAATACACCGAAGCGGCGCTGGAGCCCGATCTCGCCATCATCGACCCGCACCACCACCTTTCGGACCATGGCTGGGGCGGCTACCTGGCAGGCGACCTGCTGGCCGACCTGGGCTCGGGCCACCGCATCGAGTCCACGGTCTTCATCCAGGTGGGCTTCGCCTACCGCGACAGCGGGCCGGAACACCTGCGCCCGGTGGGCGAGACCGAGCGGGTGGTGCAGATCGCCCGCGAGGCGGGGCTGGCACAGCAGGCCGCGCTGCCCCCCACGCAGCTGTGCGCCGGCATCGTCGGCTTCGCCGACCTGTCGCTGGGCGCAGCCGTCGAGGAGGTGCTGGCCGCCCATCTGGAGGCCGGAGCCGGGCGCTTCCGCGGCATCCGCTGCCATGCGGCTGCGCACGACCGCTTCCAGTACGGCGTGATGCAGGCGCCGCCGCTGCACCTCTACATGGACCGGGCCTTCCGCGACGGCTTCTCGCGGCTCGCCCGGTTCGGGCTGAGCTTCGACTCCTGGGCCTACCACACCCAGCTGGAAGAACTCGCCGACCTGGCGCGGGCCTTTCCCGAAACGCCGGTGGTGATCGACCATGTGGGCGCACCGGTCGGCGCAGGCCCCTATGCCGGGCGCCGCGACGAGGTCTTCGCGGAATGGAGGAACGAAATGCGCCGCATCGCCGAGCTGCCCAACGTCTCCGTCAAGCTGGGCGGCCTGGGCATGAGCGTGATCGGCTTTCCCTTCCACCTGCAGCCGACGCCGCCCACCTCCGCCCAGCTGGCGCAGGCCTGGGGCCCCTACATCCGCGAATGCATCGAGCTCTTCGGCCCCCGGCGCTGCATGTTCGAGAGCAACTTCCCGGTGGACAAGGGCAGCTGCAGCTACGCCGTGCTGTGGAATGCCTTCAAGCGCATCACGGCCGACCTGCCCGAAGACGACAAGCGCTGGCTCTACCACGACAGCGCCGCGCGCTTCTACCGCATCTGATCCCCGCCACGCCCACCGCACACACAAGGAGACCCACGATGACAACCCACTTCAACCGGCGGCAGGCCCTGGGCGGCATGCTGCAGGCTCTCGCCCTGCCCGGCGTGGCGCTGGCCCAGGCCGCACCCAAGTACCCGTCCGAGCCCGTGCGCATGGTCGTGCCCTATGCGGCCGGCGGCGCCACCGACATCGTGGCCCGCGCGGTCGCGGACAAGCTGGGCCCGCGCTGGAGCCAGCCCGTGATCGTCGAGAACAAGCCGGGCGCAGGCACGACGCTGGCCGCCGCGCAGATGGCGCGCGTGCCCGGCGACGGCTACCAGCTCTACATGACCACCTCGGCGCACGTAGTGAGCGCACTCATCTACCCCAAGCTCGGCTACGACCCGGTCAAGGACTTCGCGCCGCTCAGCCTGATCGCCAAGGTGCCGCTGGTGCTGGTCGTGCGACCCACGCTGAACGTGAAGACGCTGGACGAATTCACCCGCTACGTCCGCGCCAATCCCGACAAGGCCAGCTTCGCGTCGCCCGGCAACGGCACGGCCCAGCAGCTGACCGGCGAAATGTTCAACGCCGCGATGAAGACCCGCATGCTGCACGTGCCCTACCGGGGCGACGCGCCGGCCATCACCGACCTGCTGGGTGGCTCCGTCGATGCCATGTTCGCCACGCTGACGGTGGTGCTGCCGCACATCGCCTCGGGCAAGCTGCGCGCGATCGCGCTCGCCAACGGCAAGCGCGTCGAGAAGGTGCCCGAGATTCCCACCTTCGCGGAACAGGGCCTGCCGCATTTCGAGGCCGCGACCTGGTTCGGCGTCCTGGCGCCGGCATCGATGCCTACCGCGCTGCAAGGCCGCATCTCGAGCGACATCCGCGCGGTGGTGGACCAGCCCGAGCTGAAGGCCAAGCTCATCGACCTGGGCGGCGAGGTGGTCTCCAGCGACCCGGCCGCCTTCAGCGCTTTCATGCAGGCCGAGTTCCGCAAGTGGCAGGACATCGTGAAGCAGTCGGGCGCCGTGATCAGCTAGCCGGCCAGTCCCCCGCCCTTGCCCCGCCTGCCGCACTCATTCACTCCGTCCTTCTTTCTTTCCTCCTCTTCTCGACGCGCGACAGAAAAGATCTTCCCATGCCCATGGAAACAACAATGACGACGACAACGCCCGAACTCAAGCCGATGCTCATCGGCGGCCAGTGGATCAGCAGCGAGGACGGAGCCATCGACTCCGTCAACCCGGCCAACGGCCGCATCAACTGCCGCGTGACCGCCGCCAGCGCCGCCCAGGTGGACGACGCCGTGACGGCGGCGCGCGACGCTGCATCGGCCAGAAGCTGGCGCGACATGCTGCCGCACCTGCGGGCGCAGATCCTGGGCCGGATCTCGGACGGCATCCGCGCGAATGCGGACGAACTCGCGCACCTGCAGATGATCGAGAACGGCAAGGTGCTGAGCGAATGCAAAACGCAGGTCGCCGGCGCCGCCGCCACCTACCGCTACTACGCCGCCGTGTGCGAGACGCTGGGTGCGGAGGTGACACCCTCGCGCGGCGACTATCTCTCCATGACGGCCTACGAGCCCTACGGCGTGGTGGCCGCCATCACGCCCTGGAATTCGCCCATGACCATGGAAGCGCAGAAGGTCGCACCGGCCCTGGCAGCGGGCAACGCCGTGCTGCTCAAGCCCTCCGAGGTCACTCCCAGCGTGGGCCTGGCGGTAGCGCGCATCGCCCAGGAGGCGGGCCTGCCGCCAGGCATCCTCAACGTGCTGCCCGGCACCGGCGCGGTCACGGGCAACGCCATCCTCCACCACCCGGGCGTGCGCATGGTGTCCTTCACCGGCGGCACGCAGACCGGGCGCAACATCGCCACCGTGGCTGCGCAGCGGCTGATTCCCGTGGCGCTGGAACTGGGGGGCAAGTCGCCGCACATCATCTTCGACGACGCCCAGCTGGATGCGGCCGTCGCCGGCGTGGTGGACGGCATCTTCGAAGGCAGCGGCCAGTCCTGCGTGGCGGGCTCGCGCCTCTTCGTGCAGCGCAAGGTGCTGGACCGCGTGCTCGCCATGCTGGTGGAGCGCGCCAACGGCCTGCGCGTCGATCTGCCCGATGCGCCCGGCGCGCAGATGGGCCCGGTGGCCGGCTTCCGGCACCGCGAGCGCATCGAATCCATCGTGGACAGCGCCCGCCGCGAAGGCGGCCAGATCCTGGCCGGCGGCGCCCGCCCTGAAGAGGACCGCCTGGCAGCCGGCGCCTTCTACCGCCCCACCGTGATCGCCGGCCTGGACAACCGCGCCACCGCCGTGCGCGAGGAGATCTTCGGCCCCGTGCTCTGTGTGCTGCCCTTCGACGACGAGGACGACCTGATCGCCCAGGCCAACGACACGGCCTTCGGCCTGGCCTCCGGCATCTGGACCGCCAACTACCAGCGCGCCTGGCGCGTGGCCCGGGCGCTGGAAACGGGCCTGGTCTGGATCAACACCTACAAGCAGCTGTCGATCGCCACGCCCTTCGGCGGCTTCAAGGAAAGCGGCATCGGCCGCGAGAAGGGCGTGACCGGCGTGCGCCTCTACCAGCAGAGCAAGGGCATCTACTGGAGCATGAACCCCGCCAACATCCAGGGCTGAACCGGCCGGAACGGCTATCGGCACAGAGCAAGACACAAGGAGCAAGACATGCAGCAGCACCCCACCGTGGGTTTCATCGGCGTCGGCGTCATGGGCGAGCCCATCTGCCGGCACATCGCAACGAAGGGCGGCGCGCCCGTGATCGCGTCCGACCTGAATGCGGAACCGCTCGCGCGCCTCGCGGAACACGGCGTGCGCACCGTGGCGCTGCAGGAACTGACCGCGCAGGCCGACATCGTGTTCATGTCGCTGCCTTCGGGCGAAGTCATGAAGCAGGTCGTGGCCGCGCCCGGCGGTCTGGCCGAGCGCCTGCGCCCCGGCACCACCCTGGTGGACCTGAGCACCTCGTCGGTCGACGTCACGCTCGAAGTGGCCCGGCTGCTGCAGGACAAGGGCATCGCCTTCGCCGACGCGCCCGTCATGCGCACGCGCGCCGCCGCCGAGGCCGGCACCCTGGCCGTGCCGGTCGGCGCCAGCCCCGAGGTGTTCGGGCGCATCGAGCACTTCATCCGCACCTTCGCCTCGGACGTCACGCATGCCGGCGGCGTCAGCGCCGGCCAGGTGGTGAAGATCCTCAACAACATGGTGCTCTACGAAACCGTGCTCGCGCTCTCCGAGGCCGCCGCCATCGGCCGGCGCGCGGGCGTGCAGCCGGACGTGCTGTTCCAGGCCTTCTCCACCGGCTCGGCCGACAGCTTCGCGCTGCGCAACCATGGCATGAAGGCCATCGCGCCTCAGCAGTTCCCCGAAAAGGCCTTCCCCGTCACCTACGCCAAGAAGGACATCTCGTATGCCGTCGCCCTGGGCGAGCAGGTAGGCGTCGATCCCACCGGCGCGCGCAACCTGCTGGCCACGCTGCAGAAGGCCATCGAGGCCGGCCACGGCGAGAAATACGCCCCGGCGATCAGCCTGGTGTTCGAGCAGGGCCCGCCCGCCGCGTGACGCCTCGGGCCTCTGGACACGGCAGCAGGCCTTGCGCGGGGGCAGGCTTGTGGTGCAATCGGAGCCTGGTAAAAACCCTGAGGCCAGGGCTGCCGGTGCCGGCAGCGCCTTCGTTCCATGAGCCGCTCCATCTCCGCACCCGTTCCTGCCCCCGCTCCCCATTCCCCGACGGAAGACGCGCTCGCGCTCTTCACCGGCGTGCTGCTGATCTCCATCGGCGTGGCCTTCTTCACCAGCGCCGGCCTGCTCACGGGCGGCACGGCCGGGCTGGCCTTCCTGGTCCATTACGCCACGGGCATGGGCTTCGGCGCCCTGTTCTTCGTGCTGAACCTGCCCTTCTACTGGCTGGCCTGGCGCAAGATGGGGCGCAGCTTCACCTTCAAGACCTTCGCCGCCGTGCTGCTGCTGTCGGTGCTGACCACGCTGCAGCCGCACTTCCTGCAGTTCGCGCAGCTGCAGCCGCTCTACGCCGCCGCGGCGGGCGGGCTCGTCACCGGCACGGGCTTTCTGGTGCTGTTCCGCCACCGCTGCAGCCTGGGCGGGGTGGGCATCCTGGCGCTGTACCTGCAGGACCGCTACGGCTGGCGCGCCGGCAAGGTGCAGATGGGCGTCGATTGCTGCATTGTGCTGCTGGCCCTGCTCACGGTGGAGCCGCTGCGCGTGGCCTATTCCATCGTGGGCGCGGTGGCGCTGAACCTGGTGCTGGCGCTCAACCACCGGCCCGGGCGCTATACGGCCGTCTGAGCCGCCCGAGACTCTGTCTGCGTATCATCCGACCTGACATGCGCTCCAGCTCACGCCTCCTGCTGCTCCTGATCGTGCTCACGGCCCTGCGCGGGCTCGTCGGCCCGGCCATGGGCGCGGGCATGGCGCTGCCGCAGATGGCGGCCGGCTCCGTCCACGCCGCCATGGCCGTGGAAGAGCCGGGAGAAGAAGAGGAAAAGGAAGAAGGCCTGGGCCACGCCATGCAGGGCCATGACCACGGCGTGGGCAGCGCTTCCATGGTCCACGCCACTTCCGACGGGCACTGCCACGGCGGCTGCACGGCGCAGCAGGCCGGCGACGCGCCCACCTCTTCTTCTGCATCCCCGCACGCCCACACGGCCTGCGCGGACTGCGAGATCTGCCACACCGTGCTGCTGGCACCGGGCACGATCACCCCGGCCCTCGCGGCCCGCCATGCCGGCCGCCTGCCTGCAGCCGACACGCGCTTCGCCAGCGCAGGCTCGGCCCTGCCCCTCAAGCCCCCCATTTCCTCCTGAAGCCGACGCGCCGGGCGCTGCCATAGCGCCTGCCCTACCCGCCTGTCCATGCGGGCGCGTCCGCGCGATGGCCCCTTCCGCGGCCCGGCCGGCGGATGCGGGTGCCTCGCGCACGCCCTCGCGCCTTGCCCATCGCTTCAGGAGATGCCCATGCGTGCCCCGCCACGTTCCGTTCCCATCCTCGTCGTCCTTCTTTCGCTGGCCGTTTCGCCGCTGATGGCTCAGTCCATCGCCTCGGCGCCGGCAGCCGACCCGGCAGCACCTACAGCCCCGCTGGCTCTGCCAAACCCGCCCCACCTGGAGGCAGGGCTGGATGCCGCCCCTGCCGACTGGCGCGCCGCCAACCAGGCCGTGGCGCCGGGCATTTCGGGCCCTGAAAGCCATGACAGCCACGACAGCCACGGCAGCCATGCAAGCCCTGCCGGAGCCGCTGCCGCGCCCGGCGAACACAGCCACCACCACGGCATGCACCACGGCCATGGCGCGGAGGCCCGGCCATGAAGCCCCGCACCCACCGCTCCCGCACAGCCGCGCTGGCCGTGTCGGCCACGCTGCTGGCCGGCTGCGCCAGCGTATCGCCCGACGGCCTGCGATCCGAGGTGCAGGCGCTCGCGCAAGGCCGCACGGCCGGGGTCGATGCGCCTGCGCTGCTCGCAGCGGATGCGGCCGCCCAGGCCGAGGCGCAGGCCGCCATCCAACGCTGGCTGGCCGAGCCGCTCACAGCCGACGCCGCCGTGCGCATCGCCCTGCTCAACCACCCGGGCCTGCAGGCGCGGCTGGCGCAGCTGGGCGTGCAGGACGCCGACCGCGTGCGCGCCCTCACGCTACCCAACCCCACGCTGGGCCTGGGCCGGCTGGTGAACGGCCGTGAGCGCGAGATCGAGCGCAGCCTCTCCTTCGGCCTGATCGACCTGGTCACCCTGCCCTGGCGCAGCCGCTGGCAGGAGCAGGCCCTGCAGCAGGCCACGCTGGGCGCGGCGCAGGAGGTGGCCCGCCGTGCCACCGATGCGCGCCGCGCCTGGATCGCCGCCGTGGCCGCGCAGCAGGTGCTGGCCGCGCACGAGCGCATGCATGAAGCGGCCGAGGCCGGTGCCGAGCTGGCCCGCCGCATGGCGCATGTGGGCCACTGGAGCCGCCTGCAGCAGGCGCGCGAGCAGGCCGCGCTGGCCGCCAGCGCCGCACAGCTGGCCCAGGCCCGGCTGGCGGCCGGCGCGGCACGCGAGGAGCTGGCCAGCGCCCTGGGCCTCTGGGGCGCCGCGGCGCAGTTCACCCTGCCCGATCGCTTGCCCGACCTGCCCGCCCAGCCTCTGCCTGCGGACGGCATCGAGACGCGCGCGCTGCGCGAGCGGCTCGACGTGCAGGCCGCGCGCCTGGCGCTGGAGCGCACGGCCGACCGGCAGGGCACGAGCGGCATCGCCAGCGTGTTCGGCGAGATCGGCCTGCGCTACCAGCGCAACACCACCACCGGCCGCGATGCCGCGGCCCGCAGCGACGTGCAGCGCGGCTGGGAGCTGGCGCTGCCCCTGCCGCTCTTCGACTGGGGCGGCGCCGCCAGCGCCCGGGCACGGGCCCTCACGCAGCAAAGCGCCGCCGAGCTGCAGCACACCGCCCTGGCCGCGCGCAGCGAGGTCCGCACCCGCTGGCTGGCCTACCGCACCGCCTGGGACCTGGCCCGCCAGCAGGCCGATGCCGTGGTGCCGCTGCGCCGTGCCATCCAGGATGAAACCCTGCTGCGCTACAACGGCATGCTCGCCAGCGTGTGGGACCTGCTGGCCGAAGCCCGCGCCAGCACTGCCGCCGTGGCCCAGGCCACCCAGGCGCAGCGCGACTTCTGGCTGGCCGATACGGACCTGCAGCTCGCCATCACCGCCGGCCCGCCCGGCCCCATGCCCGGCTCTGCCACGGCATCGCTTCTCCCCTCTTCCACCTCCACCGCAGGCCATTGACATGAACCGCCGCAACTTCTTCGCAGCCACCGGCGCCGCCACGGCCGTGGCCGGCGCCGCCGTGGGCCGCAGCGCCCTGGCCGCGCTGCCCGAGATCGCCCTGCAGGACGGCACCGGCACCGCCGTGCCCCCGCCGCCGCCCAGCGGCCGGCCGTTCCAGCCGGTCGTCACCCTCAACGGCTGGAGCCTGCCCTGGCGCATGAACGCCGGGGTCAAGGAATTCCACCTGGTCGCCGAGCCCGTGGTGCGCGAATTCGCGCCCGGCTTCGTGGTCAACCTCTGGGGCTACAACGGCCAGAGCCCGGGCCCCACCATCGAGGTGGTCGAAGGCGACCGGGTGCGCCTCTTCGTCACCAACCGGCTGCCTGAACCCACCAGCGTGCACTGGCACGGCCAGCGCCTGCCCAACGGCATGGATGGCGTCTCGGGCCTGAACCAGCCCGCCATCGCGCCGGGCAAGACCTTCGTCTATGAATTCACCGCGCGCCGGGCCGGCACCTTCATGTACCACCCGCATGCCGACGAGATGCTGCAGATGGCCATGGGCCTGATGGGCCTGTGGATCACCCACCCCCTGGGTGCGCATCCCCAGATCGCCACGGTGGACCGCGACTACGCCTTTTTGCTGAACGCCTTCGCCGTCGATCCCGGCACCCGCACGCCGCGCGTGAACGAGATGACCGACTTCAACATCTGGGCCTGGAACAGCCGCGTCTTCCCCGGCATCGACCCCTTCGTCGCGCGGCGCGGCGACCGGGTGCGGCTGCGCATGGGCAACCTGACCATGACCAACCACCCCATCCATGTCCACGGCCACGAATTCGAGGTGACCGGCACCGACGGCGGCTCCGTGCCGAAAGGAGCCCGCTGGCCCGAGGTGACCACCGACGTGGCCGTGGGCCAGATGCGGCAGATCGAATTCATCGCCGACGAGCCCGGCGACTGGGCCGTCCACTGCCACAAGAGCCACCACACCATGGGTCCCATGGGCCACGCCGTGCCGACCATGATCGGCGTGCAGCAGGCCGACCTGGTGGAGAAGATCCGCCGCATCGTGCCCGACTACATGGCCATGGGCAGCACCGGCATGGGCGACATGGGAGCGATGGACATGCCCCTGCCGGACAACACCCTGCCCATGATGGCCGGCAGAGGCCCCTTCGGCCCGCTGGAGATGGGCGGCATGTTCAGCGTGCTGAAGGTACGCGAGGGCCTGGCGCGCGGCGACTTCCGCGACCCCGGCGACTACGTCCAGCCGCCCGGCACCCGCGCCTGGGAATGGACCGGCGAGCCCGCTGCGCTGCCCGCGGCGCAGCGGCCCACCAGCCTGCCGCCGCCCAGCGCGGGCAAAGGCGCGCCGCGCGTGCGCAAGCCGGGCGCAGGGCATTCCGGCCACTGACCGATGATCGACACCACCACTGCAGGCCCTGGCCAAAAGGGGTCTGCAGCCACCCCGCCAACTCCATCAAGCACACTGCCCACCATGAACCACCGGCCCCTTCCCCGCCGCCACTGGCTGCAAGGCGCGCTGGCCGCAGCCACCCTCGGCGCCCTGCCCGCGCTGGCCCGTGCCGCAGCCCCAATCACCACCTCATCCGCCATCCCGGTGCCGGCCGACATGGAGGTCTGGAAAGACCCGAACTGCGGCTGCTGCAAGGACTGGGTGGCGCACATGCAGACTGCGGGCTTCAACGTCGGCGTCCACGACATGGGCAACGCGGCCATCCGCCAGCGCCTGGGCCTGCCGGCCCGGCTGGGCTCCTGCCACACCGCACTGGTGGGCGGCTACGTCATCGAAGGCCATGTGCCCGCCACCGACGTGCGGCGCCTGCTGCGCGAGCAGCCCCAGGCCCTGGGCCTGGCCGTGCCCGGCATGCCGGTGGGCGCGCCCGGCATGGACGGCGCGATCTACGGCGGCCGGCGCGACGCCTTCGACGTGCTGCTGGTGGCGCGCGACGGCAGCACCCGCGTGTTCCAGCACTACCCTGGCCCTGGCGGCAAGCGCGAGGGCAGCGCCGCGCCGCCCGCGGACGAACATGCCGGGCATGCCGCCAAGAACAGTTCCGCCGCGGCGGCCGGCGATGCGCCCACCTCCGGCCAATTGCGCTGAAGCGCTGATGAGCGGCACACCCTGGGCGTGGCCAGCCATGCTCCATCGCAGGCGAGGCCGGCAAACACGGGGGCACCGCCAGGGAGCCGGCCCTGCCTGACGGTGCAGCGGCCCCGGCCCCCTGCCCTGGACGCAGAGACAGCGGCAGCCTCTCAACGCTCTTCCAGCCAGCGATACAGCAGACCGCCGCCCAGCGCGCCGGTCAGCGGCGCGAGCCAGAACAGCCACAACTGCTGCACGGCCGCGCTGCCGGCGAACAGCGCCACCCCTGTGGAACGCGCCGGATTCACCGAGGTGTTGGTGATGGGAATGCTGACTATATGGATCAGCGTCAACGTCAGGCCGATCGACACCGGCGCCATGGCGGCCGGCGCACTCCAATGCGTCGCCCCCATGATGACGATCACGAACATCGCGGTCATCAAGGCCTCGCACAGGAAGGCCGTGCCCATCGGATAGCCGTCCGGCGACCATGTGCCGTAGCCATTGCTGGCGAAGGCCCCGGCCTGCATCGGAGACAGGGCCTGCTGCGGCCCGCCGCTACCGGTCAGCCATGCCAGCGGCTGCGGCAAGTCGACGAAATACGCCAGCAGGCCCCCTGCCAGCAGGCCGCCGACCACCTGCGCCAGCCAATAGGGCAGCACGTCGCGCGCGTCGAAACGCCCGCCGGCCCACAGGCCCAGCGTCACCGCGGGGTTGAAATGCCCGCCCGAGATCGGACCGAAGGCGCAGATGCCGGTCAGCAAGGCCAGGCCGAAGGCCAGCGACACGCCCAGCAATCCGAGGCCTGCCGCATTGCCCGCGCCGCCGGTATGCACCGCCAGCAAGGCGCTGCCGCAGCCTCCCAGCACCAGCCAGAACGTGCCCAGGCACTCGGCCCCCATACGTTTGCTCAACACCATCATGCTTCTCCTTGAATGTCATGCCCCGCGCAGGAGGCTGGGAATGCGGATCGGGGACAAGCCACGTCAGGGGCGCCTGCCAGGCTTGGCGGGGTTCGCCGGGGCCGTAGTCCCCAAGGCCACCATGCGCGCGTAGGCCTGGGCGAAGCCGGCCAGCGGCAGCTGGAAGTCCGCCACGCCGCCCGACGCCACACCCACACGCACTTTGAGCAGCTTGCCCGTGCGAATGCCTTCCAGCGTCCCCTGATCGAAACGCATAGACACCTGGCATCCTTGCTGCAGGCAGGTGCGATAGGGCACGCCCTGCACCGCAGGGCCATCGTCGATCTGCAGCGCCAACCCCGCGCGCAGATCGAGCCCCAAGGGCAGCGTCAGCCCAGCGAGCGCGCTGTCCATGCTCTCGGGCTTGACCTCGAGCAGCACCAGCCGGCGGTTGTCCTCGCGGCGGCGCAGCTCCTGTGTCAGCATGCAATAGCGGCCATTGGCGGGCCCTTCGCAGCTGATGAGCCACTCCTGGAAGCGCTCGGTGCTGGCCCCCGCCGCAGCGGCCGCCTCAACAGCGGCCCCGGGCGTGGCAGCGACAGCGCCCTGCCTTGCCGCGGCGGGTACTTCCGCTGGCCGGTTCTGGGCCAGCGCCGGGCCGGCATCTGCCAGCACCAGCACCAGCACCAGCACCAGCAGCAGCAGCACAGAGGCAACCAGCCACCAGGGGCTGTGGCGCTGCTGGCGGGAGCCTGGGGCGGTCGGAAAAGAATGGGAATATTGCATTGCTTCGCTTTCGTTCTTCATCGTTGTCATCAGGAATACGGGCGGGAGCGCGCAGCGCCCCCGCCATCACACTGGCGCCGGCTGCCAGCGGATCTCGAACACCACGCGCCGGTCAGGCGCCAGGCAGTCGATCAGCGCCTGGCGCGACGCCTTCGCTTTCTTCTCGCAACCCACGCTGACCGGGTCGCTGGCGCCCAGGCCGACCGCGGCGATCCGCGCCGGGTCCACTCCGCGCTGGCGCAGGTATTCGGCGACGCTGGCAGCCCGCTGCTGCGACAGTGCCTGGTTGTAGGCTGCGGCACCCAGCCGGTCGGTATAGGCCAGCACCCGTACCGACGCCAGGCGGCGCTGCGGGTCCAGCAGCAGCGCCGACAGCGCCTGCAGCTCGCGCCGGCCTTCAGGCTGGATCTCCGCCACGGAGGAACCGTTGAAGCGGAACAGCGCGCTGGCGCGCAGCGCGCGGCGCTCCGGTTCGGCGGGCGCGGCCGGCGCTTTGGTCACTGCAGGTAAAGGCTCTGGCGCCGGAGGCGCTGCAGGGGCGGCCGCCACCGGTTCAGCGCGCTCCTGCGGCGCGCAGCCGGCCGGCCGCCAGTACTGGCTGCCCACCGTGCCATCCTCGCCATACAGCAACTTCAGCTGGCAGACCACGAAGTCCTTCTGTCCAGGCATACGCAGGTGGAAGAGATAGTCCCATTCCCGCGTCCCATAGGCTTCGCCGAAGTGCGGCGGACCGATCAGCGCCTGCAGCTGCGACTTGTTCATGCCTGGGCGGATCAAGGCGATGGCCTCCGGCGTCGGATAGGTCCCCTGAGAATGAAGCCCGTTGGTGTCCTGCGGCGTCGGCCATACCAATTGCTGCGCCTGAGCGCCATCCTGGCTGATGCCCTGGCTCAGGGTGCCGCAAGCCGCGAGCAGCAAGGCCGTGGTGGTAACGGCCACGGCCTTGGCGGCGCGCGGCATGAACCTGTTCTGTTCTTTCATGATGAATTCCTTTGATCCTGGATGGCCGCCCCCTGCGGGGGCGGGGCAGCAGATTGCTGTGCAGAGCCGCGGCGGCTAAAAAGCCGCCCCTACCCCAAGGCGCGAACGGCTCTCCGTCCGCGCTGCAATCACACCGGCTCGGCGCCGTCAGGCCCTCACCACGCGAAGCCCACGCCGCCGCCTACGCCCACCTTGCCCCGGGTGGTCGCCGACCCGCTGAACTTGAAGATCCAGCGTCCGCTGTCCGAGAGCACCGAGGCGCCGACCGCGATCGCCGCCTGGCCGCCGTAGGTCCCGATGGCCGCCGACGTCATCCCCCTGCCCGGCGCGTACGCCTGCGGCAGGTTGGCCGTGGCGATCGCCGCGGCGATGCCGGCATTGGCCTCGCGCCGCACCGTGTTCACCGCACGGTCCGTATAGGCACGCTGCTCGGCCAGGCCCTGGTTCAGCTGGTCCACGTTGACGGCATCTGTGCCTGCCACGCCGGGCGCCACGTTGGAGATCGTGGTCGGCCCCTGGCCGTTGCCCATGGTGATCCGGCTGTAGTTGCTGGTGCCATCGGGGTTGGTGTCGTAGCGCACCGTTCCCTGCTGCGACGACCGGAGCTGGCTCACGTTGACCGCATCCGTGTCGGCCGAACCCGCCGCCACATTGGTGACCTGCCGCTCACGCCCCGCCGCACCGACCGACACGCTATTGGCCCGGTCGGCCACGGCGCCGCTTCCCAGCGCCACGGCGTTGTTCGCAGTCGCCTGCGCATCGGTGCCCAGCGCCAGACTACGGTCACCCGAGGCCACCGCACCGCTTCCGCCGGCGGCGGCATTGCTGCCGGTCGCTGAAGGCTTGGCCTTGCCATCGGTGTTGTTGACCTGGAAAAACCCGTCCTTGCCGTCGCGTAAGTTCTGCACGTTGGTCGTGTTCTGCACCGCTTGCCGGCTCACCAGTTGAACCGCGTCGTCGGTATAGGCATTGGCCTGCCGCACCGCTCCGTCGAGCTGGCGCAGATTGACCGCATCGGTAGCCTCCCGCGCATCGGCCACATTGCTCAGCGTGCGCGTCTGGCCGGCGCTGGCGTTGCCGATCGAAACCGTGCCAGCCGTGTCGTTCTGCACGCCCGAGTACCTGCCGCTGTAGCGCTCCGCACCGCGGCCTCCATCGCTGGCGCCGTTGCCCAGCGCCACGCTGCCGTCAGCGCTGGCACTGGCATTGCGGCCCAGAGCGACGGCGCCTGCGCCGGAGGCCGAGGCGCCAGAGCCCACCGCCGAGGCGCCTGCGCCGGAGGCCGTGGTTCCGCTCCCTGCAGCCAGCGCCTGGCTGCCCGTTGCGCCCTCGCCGTTGTAGTTTCCACCGTGCTGGCCACCGTCATTGGCACCGTAGTAGTGCGACCGCATTCCGGACACCGCCGCCTGCAGCTGATCGGAAACTGCCGCCTGCAGCTGAGCGACGTTGACAGCATCCGTGGCGGCCGAGCCGGCAGCCACATTGGCAATCCTCGTGCCGCCAGCATCCATGCCGGAACGGGTCACGCTGGGGCCGTTGGCGATGACGAGGCCGGTGCTACCCAGCGCCACGTCGCTGCCGACCCTCACACCGAAGCTGTTGATGGAGGTATTGCCGAGGGTCAGGCTCTCCAGCGTCAGCGACTTGGCCAGATCGAAGGTCACGTCGTTGCTGGACCCGTTCTTGCGCACCACGATATTGCCGTCGCTGTTCTTCAGATCCACCGCAGCGCCCGGCGCCACATTGGTCGTGTTGCCGCCCTGCGCAGAGATGCTCCAGCCCGCGCCGGCCTTCTGCTCGACCGCATACAGCTGCGAACCGTTCACCGCATCGGTGGAGGACGAGGACACCGCACCGGCTGCCAGATTGCTCAGCCGCTGGGCATTGCCAGGATTGGCCGCCGTGCCGCCCCGGGCCGTCAGCACCGTCACGTCGGCTTCGCCCGTGCGCTGCACCACTCCGCCAGCGCCACCTTCGATGGCGGAGAACGCATCGCCGATGGTGTTGTAAGTCGCCCCCCCGACGGAGTACTGGGGTGCCTTGCCATTCCTCACATCCGCGCCGCCCCCCAGATACTTGCTGGTGTTGGAAGCGACCGTGTCGATGCTCTGGTTCGTCGAATACAGCTGCGAGCCGCTGACCGCATCCTTGGAGGCGGCGGACAGGTCGCCGTTGGCGACGTTGGTGATCTTCTTGTCACCCGCATCGATGCCGGAAGCCAGCACGCTCGGGCCGTTCGCAATGGCCAGGCCATTGGTGTCCAGCTTGGCGTTGCCCGTGGTGATCGAGGTGGCCTTCAGATCATCGGCCGTCGCCACGGTGATGTCCGTGCCCGTCCGCGTGACCTTGATGTTCTGGCCATCCTTGAACTGCACCGTGTCGCCCGGCTTGACCTGGGTGGCGGTGTCGCCATTGGCCT
>CAJYHL010000035.1 GCA_913774625.1 uncultured Acidovorax sp. | reverse complement strand
CGATCAGCGCAATCGGTGTCGCCGTGATCAGCCTGGTCGTCGTGATCAAGCTCTACAAGTGGGTTCAGCGCGTCCTGTAAGGGCGCTTTGGGAAGGGGCGTGCTCGCAAGGGTGCGCCCCTTTTTTTCATCTGTTCACCAGCTTGGGGAGGCTGTCATGGGGTTCTGGATTCTTGTCGCGTTTGTCCTCGCGGGCGCCATCATCTTTTGGCCGTGAGGTGACGCATGATTTATTTTTTTCGCGTACTGCTCGCCTGTGCCCTGTGTTGGCTCTGGCTCCCTCCCGCATCGGCTGCCATCACGGTGACGCAAGAGTGCACTGTCGTGCTCGGTAACGGTAAATGGCTGACCGCCTCCACCTGTCAAGCGGCTGCAGAGCAGGGCTATCAGTACTTTGACCAGGGTAACGGCGGCCCTCGGGCGTCTTGTGCTCTCACCTATCCGGCTACGGCGCCTTGCGTCATCAATTCCTATAACTGGGTGTCGGGGTCTAGGCAGGACTATGGTCTCGAGGTCCATTGGGGCGCCGCCTCCTGCCCCGCGAATTCTCAGCTGGTCGGCGGTACGACGTGCGCCTGTAATGACGGGTACGAAGAGTCTGGCGGCCAGTGCGTCCCCAAAAAACCGGTGTGCCCCACCGATGGCACTTCGAACGGCTATCTAAGCTGGGACGGCCCCTCCTCGTCCACGTCCACCTGTACTGCCTACAACGGTAACTTTTGCGGCCAGCGCTCGAAAAACGGTGCCTGCACCACGGGCGATGACGGCAAGGTGCATTGCTCCGGTGAGGCCGTGTGGACCGGCTCCACCTGCACTCCGGGCAACGGATCGGGCGGTGGCTCTGGCTCTGGCTCCGGCAATGGCGGTACAGGTGGTGGTGAAGGTAGCGGCAGCGGCTCCAGTGGCAACGGCACGGGCAGCGGCAACGGCGGCGGCAATTCTGGTGGCACTGGCGGCGGCACCGGGGGCACGGGCGGCGGTACGGGTGGCGGCACCGGCGGTGGGTCCGGCTCGGGTGGCACTGGCGGCGGCACTGGTGGCGGTAGCTCCGGTGGTGGTACTGGCGGCGGTGGCGCGGGTAGTGGCAACGGTAGCGGCAGTACTGGCGGTGGCACCGGTGGCGGCACTGGTGGCAGCGCTGGAGGCGGTACGGGTGGCACGGGCGGCGGCACTGGCACTGGCACTGGCACTGGCACTGGCACTGGCACTGGCACTGGCACTGGCACTGGCACCGGCACCGGCACCGGCACCGGCACCGGCACCGGCACCGGCACCGGCACCGGCACCGGCAACGGCAACGGGAACGGGAACGGCAACGGGAACGGGAACGGGAACGGGAACGGGAACGGGAACGGGAACGGGAACGGGAACGGGAACGGGAACGGCAACGGGAACGGGAACGGGAACTGCACCGGCGATAAGTGCGGCGACGGTGACAAGTCTAGTTTCGGCGGCTCCTGTGCTGCCGGATTCAGCTGCGAAGGCGATGCCATCCAGTGCGCCATTGCGCGCGAGCAGCACATGCGCAATTGCCAGATGTTCCAAACCGATCAGCCAGATGGCGACTACAAGGCCGCCTCTGATGGCACCGATGAATCCAGCGCTGAGAAGCTCAAGGGCAAGGCGCAGCAGGTGTCGATCAGCAGCTTCGATCAGAGTGGCTTCGGCTGGGGCAGCAGCTGTCCGCCTGATCCGGAGATAGCCCTTGGTTTCGTGCGAGCCAGCTTCTCCATCCCGTTTTCTCGCATCTGCGGCCCGCTCAGTGTCCTGAGCCTGGCCGGCGTCGGCATCACGCTGCTCGGCTCGCTGGTGTGGGTTCTTGGCGGCAAGAAATCAGCATGAAGGGGTAAGCCATGCCATGGATCATTTCCGTTCTTCTCGGGGGCTTGCTGCGCATCGTCAGCAGCTTCGTGGGCCGTGTGTTGCTCGCCCTCGGCTTCGGTTTCGTGGAGTTCGTCGGCGTGTCGTCGCTGGTCGATTCGGTGAAGTCTCAGGCCTCGTCGCTGCTCGCTGGCGTCGGCGCATCCAGCCTGGCCGAGTGGGCCGGCTTCTTCCGTATCGACGTGCATATCTCGATCATCATCAGCGCCATCGGTGTGAAGGTGCTGCTCAACTCCCTCGGCGGCGACAAAATCCGCCGCCTGGTGCAGAGGTAAGCCATGCCCATTAACTTCGTCACCGGGCTCCCTAGGCAGGGGAAAACGCTCTTCACCTTCATCCAGGTTCAGGAGCGCGCCAAGAAAGAAAATCGGCCCGTCTTCTACTGCAACATCCCCGAGGTGACGCTCGAGGGATGGACCGAAATCGACCATCCGGACAAGTGGATGGAGTGCCCGAACGACTCCATCATCGTGGTCGACGAACTGCAGGACTTCTGGGGCATGGCCCCGCCTGGCTCCCGTGTGCCACCGCCCATCCTCGAGCTCAGCAAGCACGGGAAGCGGGGCATCGATTTCTACTTCATCACGCAAGACCCCGGCCTGGTGCATGCCACGCCGCGCAAGCTCTGCGAGATCCATTGGCATGTGGTGCGCGCCTTCGGCTCCGAGAACGCTGTGGCCCACAAATTCAACCGGATGCAGACCGATCCGGAGCGCGTCAAATCCAAGTCCGAGAAGTACCCGTGGCGCTATCCCAAGGATGCCTTCGGCAAGAAGGACAAGGCCGGTAACTGGATCACCAAGCCCTGGTACAAGAGCGCCGACGTCCACAACATCAAGCGGCAGATCCCGCTCAAGATCTGGGCGATCCCGGGCGGCCTGGCGCTGGCCGGCTTGGCGATCTGGGCCGGTATCCATCTCTTCGGCGGCGTGCTCGACAAGGCTCGTTCCGCCGGCGGCGCTGATGTGGCCGCCGCGCCGGGCAAGCTGGGTGGCGCACCGGGTGCAGTGGCTACTGGCGGGCCCAACTCGGCGCACACCATGACCACGGCCGAATGGCTGGCAGCTCGCCAGCCGCGGCTACCAGGCTTCCCCAACACGGCGCCGGTCTACGACCAGGTCACCCAGCCAACAGAAGCACCGTATCCAGCCGCATGCGTGCAGATGGGCCCGCGCTGCGAGTGCTACACCCAGCAGGCCACGCTGCTGCAGGTCAACGCCGACACCTGCAGGCAGATCGTCAAGTTCGGCTATTTCGTTGACTGGAAGAAGCAGCAAGAGGCCCCGCCGCCCGTGCAACGTGCCCCCCGCGACCAGGCCCCCGCTGTCGCCGCCCAGGCCCAGCCGCCCGTGGTCATCAACCTCCCCGCAGTCCAGCCGCCGCAGCAGCAATCTGCCTACCTTGAGGCCCTTGCCGCAAGGAATGCGCAGGTACGGTCGGCCCTGCAGTAACTGCTTTTGGATGAAAACCGGGGCCCCGGGAACGGAGGCCTTGTGCCGTAGTGGTGGGGTCGGGGTATGGGGTGACAAACCCCATGTTGGGGACACATGCAAACCGTGCCCGTCGCACGGGGCTCTGCTCTTGCGCTCGCGCGCATTTCTCCTGGCTACACTGCTTTCAGGAGGACGCAACGCATGCAAAGGCGTGGATTTGAGAACGATGAGGGAACGTTCCTGCTTGACCTGTTCAAGATCGCTATGGGCGTGTTCATCGGTGGTTTGGCGGCCATGTTCACTTACGAAGCCATCACGGCTTGGCGGCTTGAGCAGGCTGCTAAAAAATTCGCACAGGATCTGCAGCACGAAGCGCAAGCCATGCAGGCCCGCCAGAGCCAGCAGGCGCAGCAGCGAGAGCAGGCAAGGAAGGAGGAGTTCGAAAGAGCTGCTCAGCAGCGTTCTGCAGATGAGGCAATGGCTCGCGAGATCAGGGAGCGTAGAGAGCGAAAGGAAGCCGCATGGCAGAGGTTCTTCCGTCCCTCTGACCTTTGCCGGATCGACTCTGCCACCTTGCCCTGTGCCAATGAATACATGGCCGCTCGCAAGCGTTTCGATGCCACCTACGTTGACCGTTGACTGTCTACGGATACGCCCGCGTCAGCACCACTGAGCAAACCACTGCGGCTCAACTCGCGGCCTTCAAACGGGCGGGCATCAAGCGAGTTTTTGAAGAGCACCGATCTGCCGTGAAGGATCGCCCTGTCTTGGGGAAGCTGTTGCAGCAGCTCAAACCCGGTGACGTGCTGGTGGTCTACAAGCTGGACCGCCTTGCACGGTCGATGGTGCATTTCGTCAAGGTCTTCGAAGATCTCAAAGCTCGGGGCGTCGGCTTCCGGTCGTTGACCGAATCCATCGAGACGGATAGCCCGCACGGTCGCATGTGCGTCCACATGCTGAGTGCTTTCGCAGAGTTTGAGCGGGAGTTGATCCGGGAGCGCTGCCTTGCTGGCCAGCGTGCCGCGAGAGCGGCGGGGAAGACTTGGGGAGTGAAGCGGGCGCTGTCCGATGAGGACACCGCTCAGGCCGTTGCAGCTTGGCGAAGCGGGTGGTACACACAGCGGGTGCTGGCTGACATGCTGGGCATCAGCGAGGCATGCATGCGGGACCATATCCACCGCTTCGAACGGCGTGGAAGATGGGCATTACGCCCGTAAAATGAGTCAATGCTCGATGATCGTGCCAAGTTGTTGCTGAAAGCGCTGGTGGAGCGGTACATCGCCGACGGCCAGCCCGTGGGTTCGCGCACCTTGTCGCGGGCGTCGGGGCTGGAGCTGTCGCCGGCCACCATCCGCAACGTCATGGCCGACCTGGAAGAGCTGGGGCTGATCGCCAGTCCGCACACCTCGGCCGGGCGCATTCCCACGGCTAAGGGCTACCGCCTGTTCGTGGACACCATGCTCACCGTGCAGCGCGGACAGCTCATGGCGCCCGAACTGGTGCCCGAGCAGCCGCAGAAGGTGATCGCCAACGCCGCCAACCTGCTGTCCAGCCTGTCGCAGTTCGTGGGCGTGGTCATGGCGCCCCGCCGGGCCTCGGTGTTCCGGCACATCGAGTTCCTGCGGCTATCGGAGCGGCGCTTCCTGGTCATCATCGTCTCGCCCGACGGCGACGTGCAGAACCGCGTCATCTTCACCGATTCCGACTATTCGCAGTCCCAGCTGGTCGAGGCGGCCAATTTCCTCAACGCCCACTACACCGGGCTCACGATGGAGCAGGTGCGCGAGCGGCTGAAGACCGAGGTGGACCAGCTGCGCGGCGAGATCGCGGACCTGATGCAGGCGGCGGTCAATGCCGGCACCGAGGCCCTGTCCGAATCGCAGGACGAGGTGGTCTTCTCGGGCGAACGCAACCTGCTGTCCGTGAGCGATTTCTCCAGCGACATGGGCAACCTGCGCCGGGCCTTCGACCTGTTCGAGCAAAAGACGCAGATATTGCGCCTGCTGGACATCTCCAGCAAGGCAGAGGGCGTGCGCATCTTCATCGGCGGCGAAAGCCATGTCGTGCCGTTCGAGGAACTGTCCGTCGTCAGTGCTCCCTACGAGGTGGACGGGCAGATCGTCGGCACGCTGGGCGTGATCGGTCCCACCCGCATGGCCTACGACAAGATGATCCAGATCGTGGACATCACCTCGCGCCTGGTGACCAACGCGCTCAGCCACCGTAAGTAAACACATACAATCCGCTTTTGTGTCTGGCCGATTGCGGCGCTGGCGCATGGGGCGTTAGCTCAGTTGGTTAGAGCAGGGGACTCATAATCCCTTGGTCGTCGGTTCAAGTCCGCCACGCCCTACCAGATTCTTCTGTTCCGTTCCGCGGCCGCTTCGCTCCAGGCAGGGCCGCCAGGGCCGCCCCGATCAGTCTGCCAATACCCGTATCGGAATCGACTTCGCGGCCGGCACATGGCTTTCCCGCGCATGATGGCCCAGCGGCATCAGCGGGTTGAGTTCCGGAAAATAGCCCGCCACCGATCCCGCCGGCAGGTCGTAGGCCACCACGGTCAGCCCGCCCACCTCGCGGCGGACGTCGTCCTGGCGCCATTCGGTCCGGGCCCTCGCCAGCGAGCCCGCCTCCAGCCCCAGCCTGCCGATGTCGTGCGGATTCATCAGCAGCACGCGCCGGTTGCCCTCGACTCGGCGGAAGCGGTCGTCCAGACTATAGATCGTCGTGTTGAACTGGTCGTCGCTGCGGATCGTAAAGAGGCGCAGCACCTCGCCGTCCACTGGCGTGGGCACCTCGTCGGGATCGGCCAGCAGTCCTTCAGGGGCGGTGAAGACGGCCTTGCCGCTCTCCGTCTGCCACACGCGCTCGCGCGCCGGATTGGGGCGCGCGAATCCGCCCGGAACCGCCAGCCTCTGGTTGAAGTCGTGGAAGATCCTGGGGAAGGTCTCGGCGATCGCATCGCGTACCAGGGCATAGTCGCCGGTCCAGTCCGCCCAGGGCACGCGGCCGTTCGGTATCAGCGTGGCCTGCGCCAGACCGGCCACGATGGCCAGTTCCGACATCAGCGTTTCAGCCGCCGGCTCCGCGACGCCGCGCGACGGATGCATCACACCCGTGGAATCCTCGGTGGACACCGTCTGCTCGACGCCGGCCTGCCGGTCGATCTCCACCCGGCCGAGGCAGGGCAGCAGGTAGGCGACCTCGCCGTGCACGACATGGCTGCGGTTGAGCTTGGTCGCGATCTGCACCGTCAGACGCAGGCGCTGCCAAGCCGATTCGACCAGTTCCGTTTCGGGGATGGCGCGCACGAAGTTGCCGCCCAGGCCGAGAAAGGCGCGCACCGAACCGTCCAGCACGCCCCGGCAGGCACCCACGGTATCCAGGCCCTTGTGCCGCGGCGGCTCGAACCCGAACTGGCGTGCGAGCTGGTCCAGCGGGGCCAGTTCCGGCTTTTCGGTGATGCCCACGGTGCGCTGGCCCTGCACGTTGGAGTGCCCGCGGACGGGGCAAAGGCCCGCGCCCGGCTTGCCCACGTTCCCGCGCAGCAGCAGCCAGTTGGCCAGCATCTGCACGTTGAGCACGCCCTCGCGGTGCTGCGTGAGGCCCATGCCGTACACGCCGATGACGCGCCGTGCATCCATATAGGTGCGGGCCGCCTGCTCCAGGCTGGAGCGGGCCAGGCCGGACTCGCGCTCGATATCGGCCCAGGACGCCCGGCGCATGGCCTGGGCCAGCTCCTCGTAGCCCTGCGTATGCTCGGCGACGAAGTCCGCATCGATGACGCGCGCATCCCCCGCCGCCAGTGCGGCGTCGTCGGCCTCGATGACGCACTTGCACAGGCCCGTGAGTGCCGCGACGTCTCCCCCGGGCCTCACCTGCAGATACTGCGTGCTGATGTCGGTGCTGCCGGGCGTGAGCATCTCCACCGGCGACTGGGGATTGCTGAATGCCACCAGACCGCTTTCGCGCAGCGGATTGAAGGTCACGATCGGCACGCCCCGCTTGCGCGCTTCCTGCAGCGGATGCAGCATGCGCGGGCTGGAAACGCCGACGTTCTGGCCAAAGAAGAAGATTGCATCGCAATGCTCGAAATCGTCCAGCTGGACCGTTCCCACCGGCGAGCCGATGGACTTCTTCAGCCCGACGGATGTGCTCTCATGGCACATGTTCGAGCTGTCGGGCAGGTTGTTCGTGCCATATAGCCGCGCGAACAGCTGCCACAGGTACGAGGTTTCGAGCGATGCGCGTCCGGAGGCGTAGAACACGACGGAGTCGGGGTCTAGCGCCTTCAGTTCGCGGGCTATGCCTTCGAACGCCTCCTGCCAGGAAACCTCGCGGTAACGGTCGCTGCCGGCGTCGTAGCGCAGCGGCACCGTGAGCCGGCCACCGGCCTCCAGCGCATGGTCCGTCCAGCCCGCCAGCTCCGTCAGCGTGTGGCGCTGGAAGAATTCCGCATCGAGCCGTCCCCGGGCCAGTTCCCAGGACGTGGCCTTCGCTCCGGCCTCGCAGAACTCCGCCGCGTGCGGGTGTGCCGGCTTGGCCCAGGCGCAGCTGGAACATGTGAAGCCGTCGTGCTTGTTCTGCAGCGCCAGCGCCTTGACCACGGCGATGCTGGGGCGGTCGCGCAGCACGCTGCCGGCGACGGCCTTGAGTGAGCCCCATCCACCTGCCGCAGGCGGATCGCTATCCACCGCCATGTCGTGGGCATCCAGGGTGTCGCTGGCCTCGTTCGCACCGGCCTGAGGCGCAGTGGAGTTATTAGCCACGGGAAGCTTTCTTCAATGGCGTGCTGCCTTGTCGCATGCGTATCTCCTGGAGGGCGCTCGAATGCCGGTCGGGCCAGCGTACGCGGCCTGACCGGGCCGTGCAACGGCTTACGCAGTGACTTGGGGCAAGACGCGGCGGTGGCTGACACGCAAGGGGTTTCGGCTCACCGAAAGCAGGGCGGCCAAGCGGTGGATATGCTTTGCCACTTTCGCGAGATACAACGAAGGAGCAGGCGATGCATCGGGCCAAAGCACTTTTTGCCGTGGGGCTGCTATGGACTGCTGGTGCCATGGCCGCTCCGCCATCCGGCTACCGTCTGGTCTGGCAGGACGATTTCCAGAGCCCGGCGCTCGATGCCGGTAAATGGCTGGCCTACGACAAGGTCCGCGACAACGCCACCCTGACGCCGGCAGCGGTCACCACGGGCGGCGGAAATCTGCGTATCGGCACCTACACCGAGAACGGCAGGCACTACACCGGTTTCCTGACGACCACCGGCCGCTATCTGCCGCGCTTCGGCTATTTCGAGGCGCGCATCCGCTTCCAGGATGCGCCGGGCGGGCACTGCGCGTTCTGGCTGCAGTCGCCCACGGTGGGCAAGCCCCTGGGCGATCCGGCTGCGGCCGGGGTGGAGATCGACATCGTCGAGCACCGGGCCACCGATCAGCAAGGCCGCGACATCGGCCATCTGGCCTCCTTCAACCTGCACTGGGATGGCTACGGCAGCGACCACAAGCATGCGGGTTCGCACTGGACAGCACCGGAGTCGCTCGATGGCAGCTGGCATGTCTATGGCCTCTTGTGGACCGCCGAGGGCTATGTGTTCTATGTGGACGGCGAGCCACGCTGGCAGACCAGTGCCGCCGTGTCGGCCACGGGCCAGGACATCCGCCTGACCTGCGAGATCAAGGACCGTGGCTGGGCCGGCGAGATTCCGGCCGGCGGCTATGGCAGCCAGCGCGAAGGCCGCTATCACATGGATGTGAACTGGGTGAGGGTCTGGCAGGCCAGGCCTGACTGACTGACTGACGCGCCGCCTTAGCCAGACCGCCAACGCGCGCGGCCCGGTGGTGCGGGCCCGCCACATGCGGGTGCATGCGCGCACTGCCATGTGGCAGACCGCATCCCATGCCGTGGCCGGCCCCGAAAACCGCAGCTTCGCTCCAGTGAGCTCCGTTTTTCCGAACGGCCTGCAGCGCGCTGCATGGTGCAATTGTCCATCGATGGGCGCGCTCTGCCGGCCTGCCTGCACTGCGGCCCTCGCCGCAGCCCGGAAGCCATGCTGCCGGCTTGCCTGCCTTTCGCGTCGCTCCTGCCTCGTTCCACAAGACCGTGACCGTTCCCATGCATTCTTCCGACGACATCCTCAAGCGCCTGGCCGAAGCAGGCCGTCTGGACAGCCTCTATATCGACGGCGCGTGGACGCGGCCTTCCGGGCAGGGCCGGGTGCCGGTGTTCGACCCTTCCACGGAGCAGGCGGTGGCCGAGATCGCGCTGGGCGATGCAGAGGACGTGGCGGCCGCCGTGCTGGCCGCCCGGCGCGCCTTCGCCGGCTGGTCCGGCACGGCGCCGCAGGCACGCTCCGCGCTGCTGGGCCGGCTGCATGCCCTGGTCCTGGAACGCGCAGAGGACTTCGCGCAGATGATCTCGCTGGAGATGGGCTCCGCGATCGGCGCCGCCCGGGGCGCGCAGGTGCCGGTGGCGGCCGAGCATCTGCGCGTGGCCCGTGACCTGGCCGGCAGCTATGCCTTCGTCACCCAGCGGGGGGGCACTGCCATAGCGCGAGAGGCCATCGGCGTCTGCGGCCTGATCACGCCCTGGAACTGGCCGCTCTACCAGATCACCGCCAAGGTCGGTCCCGCGCTGGCGGCTGGCTGCACCGTCGTGCTCAAGCCCAGCGAGCTCTCGCCCTTCAGCGCCCTGCTGTTCGCCGAGGCCGTGCATGACGCCGGCTTCCCCGCCGGGGTCTTCAATCTGGTGGGCGGCGAAGGCCCGGTGGTGGGCGCCGCGCTGTCGTCGCACCCGGAAGTGGACATGGTTTCGATCACCGGTTCCACCCGAGCCGGCGTGCTGGTGGCGCAGGCGGCGGCGCCCACCGTCAAGCGCGTGGCGCAGGAGCTGGGCGGCAAGTCGCCCAACCTCATCCTGCCCGACGCCGACCTGGCCCGCGCCGTGCCGGCGGGCGTCGCATCGGGCATGCGCAACGTGGGCCAATCGTGCAGCGCGCCCACCCGCATGATTGTTCCGCGCAACCGCCTGGCCGAGGTCGAGCGCCTTGCCTGCGAGGCGGTTTCGGCCTTCGTCGTCGGAGACCCGCGTTCTGAGTCCACCACCCACGGTCCGCTGGCCAATCGCGCCCAGTTCAACCGGGTGCAGGAAATGATCGGCGCCGGCCTGGAAGAGGGCGCGCGCCTGATCTGCGGCGGCCCGGGGCGCCCTGCGGGGCTGGACCGCGGCTTCTATGCGCGCCCGACCATCTTTTCCGACGTGCGCTCGGACATGAGGATCGCGCAGGAAGAGATCTTCGGTCCGGTGCTCGCCATCATTCCCTACGACACGGTGGACCATGCCGTGGAGATCGCCAACGACACGGTCTATGGCCTCGGCGCCCATGTCCAGGGGCAGGACCTCGTCGCCGCGCGAGCCGTCGCGCTGCGCATCCGCGCGGGCCAGGTGCATATCAACAACCCGGCCTGGAGCCCCGATGCGCCCTTCGGCGGCTACAAGCAATCGGGCAACGGCCGCGAATTCGGCGTCGAAGGGCTGCAGGAGTATCTGGAGACCAAGGCCATCCTGGGCTATGGCGCCGTGGAGGGCGCATGAGTCCGCCTTGCCGGATGTCCCCGAACGCCGCCGCCCATGCATTTCCAACCGCGATCGCAGCGCCAAGTCCTGCGGACCTGCGCCGCGATCCATCCTGAAGAGAAGCGAGAGAGTCCTCCATGCTCCAACCCCTGCGCGTCCTAGAAACGTCCTCTCCATTGCCCGCCAGCGCCGACGCCGTCGTGATCGGCGCGGGGATCATCGGCGTGTTCACCGCCTATTACCTGGCCAAGCGTGGCCTGTCGGTGGCGCTGGTTGAAAAGGGTGTCATCGGCGCCGAGCAGTCCAGCCGCAACTGGGGCTGGTGCCGCCAGCAGAACCGCGATGCGCGCGAGCTGCCCATGGCGACCAAGAGCCTGGAGCTGTGGGAGCAGTTCGCCCGGGACACGGGCCAGGACACGGGCTTCAAGCGCTGCGGCCTGTTCTACCTGAGCAACGACGAGGCCGAGCTGGAGCGCTGGGCCCAATGGGGCAGGTTCGCCAAGACGGCCGGCGTGGTCACGCACATGCTGAGCGCGGAGCAGGCCACGCTGCGCGGCAGCGCCACCGGGCGCGCTTGGAAGGGCGGCGTCTTCTCGCCCACCGACGGCACGGCGGACCCGGGCAAGGCCGCGCCCGCCGTGGCCGAGGCCTTCATGCGCCTCGGCGGCAGCGTGCATCAGAACTGCGCCGTGCGCGGCCTGGACCTGGAAGGCGGGCGCGTCAGCGGCGTCGTGACGGAGGCCGGCACCATCAAGACCCGCATGGCCGTGATGGCCGGCGGCGCCTGGGCCTCGTCCTTCTGCCGCCAGCTGGGCGTGCGCTTTCCGCTCGCCACGGTGCGCCAGTCCATCGTGCGCGTATCGGCCATCGACGAGCGACTGCCCGATACCCTGCACACTGCAGGCGTGTCGCTGACGCGGCGCAGCGACGGCAGCTACACCCTGGCGATCAGCGGCCGCGGGCGCGTGGACCCGACGCCGCAGCTGCTGCGCTTCGCACCCCAGTTCGTGCCAATGTTCGCCAAGCGCTGGCGCAACGTCTTCCCGGGTGGCCTGGAAGGCATGCGCTCGGGCCACGAAACCTTGAGCCGCTGGCGCCTGGACGAGGTCACGCCCATGGAGCGGGTGCGCATCCTCGACCCGAAACCGGATCCGGCCGCGGTGAAGGAAACCCATCGCCGCGCCGTCGAGCTGCTGCCCCCGCTGCGCAGCGCCAGCATCGCCAACGCCTGGGCCGGCTATGTGGACAGCACGCCCGACGGCGTGCCGGGCATCGGCCCCGTCGACGGCATTCCGGGCTTCATCCTGGCGGCCGGTTTCTCGGGCCATGGTTTCGGCATCGGACCGGGCGCCGGCCACCTTATCGCCGACTTGGTGACGGGCGATGCGCCGCTCTTCGATCCCAAGCCCTACCAGCCTGAACGCTTCAAGGAGTCGGCCTGGGGCAAGGTGGCGGATTTCTGAGGACGTGTTCGCGTTCTGGGCAGCGCTTCTTTCGGGCAATGCGAGCAAAGTGGCGAACTTTTGCCGGAAGCCTCGAAAGTTGCGCTACAATTACGCATCGGCTTTAAAGCAGCTGCCTAAAAGGCAAAAGTTAAAAAGTCGATTTTTTGAAGTAGCGTAAAAAATCATGCTATAATTCAAAGCTTAGCGGCTGTAGCTCAGCTGGATAGAGTACTTGGCTACGAACCAAGGGGTCGTGGGTTCGATTCCTGCCAGCCGCACCAAACGGTAAGCCCTAGAACAGAAATGTTCTAGGGCTTTTTCCGTTGTGGGGAGCGTTTTCGCGCTACCCGCTCCAGAAGCCCTTGGAGAATTTCTGGGGGAGTCGCACCAGCCAGCCGCGCCTGGTGCTCCGAGCGCAAGGTCGCGGCATTCGCCGGCATGGCAGGAGAGGGCGACGGGCTATCTTGATGCCTTCATTGCAACGACACCCAGCAATTCGCACCATGCCTGCCCTGATGACCTCCACGCCCATGCCCCAGCCGGGCAGCCCGCAGCCCGTACCTCCGCTCGATATTCCGCCATCTCCGCAGTGGGAGCCTTCGCCGGAGGTGGAGGAGCCGCCCTCCAGTCCTGGAGGCGACGAGCCCGTGCAGGATCCACCGCCCCACCATTGACCCCGGGGCCCCCAGGCCGCAGCCACGCTGAGCGGGCTGCTCTTTTGGGTTACAAAGCCTCGGACCGGGCTGCGCGGAAAGGCGTGGCTTATGCGAATCACACAGGCTATCGGATATGAGCAAGGCTTTCACCAAAGAGAACGATGCAGCGGGCGATGACGGCGACGATGAAGTCGCGGTCGCCCCGCTGCCTGCCGGAAGCAAGAACTACATGACGCCGGCCGGCTACGCGCGGCTGAGGGCCGAACTGCTGGACCTCATGGACAACGAGAGGCCGCGTGTCGTGGAGGTCGTGCATTGGGCTGCGAGCAACGGCGACCGTTCCGAGAACGGCGACTATCTCTACGGCAAGAAGCGCCTGCGGGAAATCGACCGGCGCATCCGCTTCCTGACCAAGCGCCTGGAAATCGCGGAGGTGGTGGATCCGTCCGTGCATGCGGGGTCGGACCAGATCTTCTTCGGCGCTACGGTGACCTATGCGGACGACGAAGGCAGCGAGCGCACCATCACCATTTTGGGCGTGGACGAGGCGGACAACACCCGTGGCGACGTCAGCTGGATCTCGCCGGTCGCAAGGGCCTTGCTCAAGGCGCGCGAAGGCGATGCCGTCGCGCTGCAGACGCCGGGCGGCACGCGCACGCTCGAAGTGCTGGCTGTGCGCTATCCCGGGCCGGCTGCGCCCGGTGCGTGAAAGAAAAGCCTGCCTGGCAGCGGCTGCGGGCGGAGGCCGTTTCAGCCCTGCGGCAGTATCCTGAAGGCGCGCAGCACCGACTGGGTGCGGCGCAGGTTGCGCAGGGCCGTTTCCAGGTGGGCCTGGTCGCGCACCGCCACGACCAGGCGCAGATCGGTCGTGTCCATGGCCACGGCATCGTCCATCTCCACGTGCACGATGTCTGCTTCGGAGCTGGCCAGTTCCGCGGCGATGCGGGCCAGCACGCCCTTGCCGTTCGAGATGGTGACGACGATGCCGGTCTCGAACAGCCGGGTGGGCTCGTCCGACCAGTCCACGGCGATGAAGCGTTCGCTGTCCTTGTGCTGCAGCTTCTTGGCCACGCTGCAGGCGCTGTTGTGCACCACCAGGCCTTCGCCCTTGCCCAGGTAGCCGACGATGGAGTCGCCGGGCACGGGGCGGCAGCAGTGGGCGTACTGCACCGAGGCGTTCTCGCTGCCGTCCAGCGTGAGTCCGCCTTGCGAGAGGTTCTCATGCGAGCTGTAGCGTTCGCGCGTGAGCAGCAGGGCATCGGGCCGGTGGCCGTACTCGGACATCAGCACGACCAGCCGCTTGGCGACGATGCCGGCGATGCGCTTGCCCAGGCCGATGTCCGTCATCAGTTCGGTCCGGTTGCGGTTGCCGGTGAAGCGCAGCAGCTTGTCCCACAGCGCATGGTTGCTCTGCTCGTCGGGCAGCTGTTCCAGACCTTCTGCACGCAGGGCCTGGGTGAGCAGCTTTTCGCCCAGGCTGGCGGATTCGGTGTGGGCCAGCGTCTTCAGGTAGTGGCGGATCTTCGAGCGCGCCCGGCCGGTGCGCACGAAGCCCAGCCAGGCCGGGTTGGGCGTGGAGACCGGCGCGGTGATGATCTCGACCACGTCGCCGTTCTTGAGCTCGGTACGCAGCGGCACCTGCTCGTTGTTGATCTTGGCCGCCGTCGTGCGGTCGCCGACGTTGCTGTGGATGGCGTAGGCGAAGTCCACCACCGTCGCGCCGCGCGGCAGGGCCATGATCTGGCTCTTGGGCGTGAAGACATAGACCGCGTCGGGGAAGAGGTCCACCTTGACGTGGTCCCAGAATTCGGCGGCATCGCGGGTTTCGTTCTGGATGTCCAGCAGCGACTGCAGCCACTTGGTGCCCAGGCGCTCTGCCGTGCTGCCTTCGTCGTCCTGCGCCTTGTAGAGCCAGTGCGCGGCCACGCCGGCTTCGGCCACCACGTGCATCTCCTCGGTTCGCATCTGGAATTCGATGTTGACGCCCGAAGGGCCCACCAGCGTGGTGTGCAGCGACTGGTAGCCGTTGAGCTTGGCGATGGCGATGTGGTCTTTGAAGCGCCCCGGCACCGGCTTGTACATCTGGTGCAGCACGCCCAGCGCGGTGTAGCAGTCGGTCACCGTGGGAACGATCACGCGGAAGCCGTAGATGTCGGTTACCTGGGCGAAGCTCAGGTGCTTGAGGTCCATCTTCTGGTAGATGGCGTAGAGCGTCTTCTCGCGGCCGGCCAGCCGCACCTTCATGGGAATGCGCGCGAAGGCTGCATCGACCTCGTTCTGCACCTTCTGGACGATGTCCCGGCGCCGGTTGCGGGCCTTGTTGACGGCCTTGGACAGCGTGGCGTAGCGCCAGGGATGCAGATGCCGGAAGGACAGGTCCTGCAGCTCGCGGTAGGTCTGGTTCAGGCCCAGGCGGTGGGCGATGGGGGCGTAGATCTCCAGCGTTTCCGACGAGATGCGGCCCCATTTGCTGCGCGGCATGTCGGACAGGGTGCGCATGTTGTGCGTCCTGTCGGCCAGCTTGATGAGGATGACGCGCACGTCGCGCGCCATGGCCAGCAGCATCTTGCGGAAGGATTCGGCCTGGTTCTCTTCGCGGGTGTTGAACTGCAACTTGTCCAGCTTGGTCAGGCCGTCCACCAGCTCGGCCACCGGCGCGCCGAAGCGCTCGATCAGGTCGGCCTTGGTGACGCCGCAGTCTTCCATGGAATCGTGCAGCAGGGCGGCCATCAGGGCCTGGGCGTCGAGCTTCCAGCTGGCGCACTGGGCGGTGACCGCGATGGGGTGGGTGATGTAGGGCTCGCCGCTGCTGCGTAGTTGCCCCAGGTGCGCTTCGTCGGCGAAGCGGTAGGCTTTGCGTACCTGCTCGATGCTGGCCGGGTCCAGATAGTCGAGGCTGTCCACCAGCGCGGCAAAGCTGGCGGCCGCCGCGTTGGCGACCGCTGCGGACGGACTCGTGCCGCCCGGGCCTTCGCTCGGCAGCCCATCGGAAACAAGAGGTTTGTTCAACACCGCAGTCATGCCTTTAATGTAGCCTGCCGTCGGCGACAAGGCATTCGGGACAAAAAAAAGCACCGCGAAGCGGTGCTTTTTGCTGTCTGCCCCGGGGCAGACGTGCTCGTCGTGATCAGCCGGGCACCTTCTTGAGCATTTCCAGGCCGACCTTGCCTTCGGCGATTTCGCGCAGCGCGGTCACCGCCGGCTTGTTGCGGCTTTCGATGCGGGGGGCGTGGCCCTGGCTCAGCATGCGTGCGCGGTATGTGGCAGCCAGCACCAGTTGGAAGCGGTTGGGGATCTGCTCGAGGCAATCTTCGACGGTGATGCGGGCCATGGATGGTTCTCGAAAAAAGGGGAAATCAGACGATGCCTAGCGACTCGAAGATGTCGGCGCGGGCGCGGCGCTGGGCCGAGTACTTGAGGCGCTGGGCGTGAACGATGGTCTTCAGGTCGAAAACCGCACGCTCGAACAATTCGTTGATTATAACGAAGTCGAATTTGTGGGCCTGGGCCATCTCTTCGGCGGCGTTGGCGAGCCGCAGTTCGATGACGTCGGGCGCATCTTCGCCACGCCGCTCCAGGCGCGAGCGCAGTTCGTCCCAGCTGGGCGGCAGGATGAAGATCAGCACGGCGTTGGCGAAGGCCTGCTTGATCTGGATCGCGCCCTGGAAGTCGATCTCCAGCAGCACGTCGGCGCCCTGGGCGACGCGCTCCTCGATGGCCTTGCGCGAAGTGCCGTAGCGGCGGCCATGCACATGCGCCCATTCGACGAAGCCGTTGGCCGCCACCATGGCGTCGAATTCCTGGTCGGACGTGAAGAAGTACTCGCGGCCGTGTTTTTCCTGGCCGCGGGGCGGGCGCGTGGTGTGCGACACCGAGGGCTGCACGTGCGAGTCGAGTTCGCGCAAGGCCTTGACCAGGCTCGACTTGCCGGCCCCGCTGGGGGCGGCCACTACAAAGAGATTTCCGGGATAGTCCATACGGCGTCTGCGTTAGCTGCTATCAAAACAGGATTATCTATCCATCATCATCACTCGATGTTCTGGACCTGCTCGCGCATCTGCTCGATGAGCACCTTCATGTCCACGCTGATGCGCGTGAGTTCGAGCGCCGCCGATTTCGACCCCAGGGTGTTGGCTTCGCGGTGCAGCTCCTGGATGAGGAAGTCCAGGCGCTTGCCGATCTCGCCGCCCTTTTTCAGCAGTCGCTCGATTTCATCCAGATGCGATTGCAGGCGCGTGACTTCCTCGGCCACATCGATGCGGATGGCGAAGGCCGTGGCCTCCGTCAGGGCCCGGTCCTGGGCGGCCTCGGCCGCGATCTTGCCGTCGGCCTGGGCCAGCGCCTCGTTCCAGCGGTCCAGGAAGCGCTGGCGGTGCTGCTCGACCAGCTGCGGCACCAGCGGCACGGCCTGCAGGGCCAGGGCTCGCAGCTGGGCCAGCCGGTCCTGCAGCATCGCGGCCAGGCGCTTGCCCTCGCGCTCGCGGGAGGTCATGAGTTCCTTCAGGGCCTGCTCGGCCAGCGGTGGCAGGGCTTCGGACCAGTCCTGGGCCGGGCCGGAGAAGTTGGCGCACAGGCGCAGCGCATCGGCCACGCTCAGAGGGGCGGCCTGGGGCAGCCAGGCCCGCACGGCGTCCTGCAGGCCGTTGAGCCGCTGCAGCAGCCGGGGTGCGGGGTCGGGCAGGTTGCCCGTGCCCTCGTCTTCGATGAAGGCGCGCACCTCGACCTTGCCGCGCTTGAGCTTGGCCGTGAGCAGGGCGCGCAGCGCTGGTTCCTGGGCCCGCAGTTCGTCGGACAGCCGGAACGACAGGTCGAGAAAGCGGCTGTTGACCGAGCGGATCTCCAATCCCAGGCGGCGCGTGGGCGCGTCGGTTTCGGCGCCTGCCGCAGACGCTCCGTGCTGGGCGCTGGCGTATCCGGTCATGCTGTAAACTGCCATGGGACTCTCGGTGGTTGCTGCAAACGCGCAATTATCCCGGTTCCGATTCGTGCCCGAGTCTTCTTCGCAGAATATGTCCAAGATCAAGCCGGCACCCCTGCCTCCCGGCACCTCCATAGGCGGCTACCGCGTGGTCCGCAAGGTGTCCGCCGGAGGGTTCGGCGTGGTCTATCTGGCCACCGATGCCGACGGCCAGCAGGTGGCCATCAAGGAATACCTCCCTTCCTCGCTCGCCACCCGGGATCCCGGCCAGCTGCTGCCCAAGGTGCAGCCCGAAAAGCTCTCGCTCTACCGGCTGGGGCTCAAGAGCTTTTTCGAGGAGGGCCGCTCGCTCGCGCAGATATCGCACGCCTCGGTGGTCAGCGTGCTCAACTTCTTCCGCGAGAACGAGACCGTCTACATGGTGATGAACTACCTGGAGGGTGCGACCCTGCAGGACTTCATCGTCACCGCCCGAGAACTCAACACCAAGAAGGTGTTCCGCGAGTCCACCATCCGCTCGCTGTTCGACGAGGTGCTGCGCGGGTTGCGCATCGTGCACCAGCACAAGATGCTGCATCTGGACATCAAGCCGGCCAACGTCTTCATCACCGACGACAACAAGGCCGTGCTGATCGATTTCGGCGCGGCGCGCGAGGTGCTGTCCAAGGAAGGCAATTTCATCCGCCCGATGTACACGCCCGGCTTCGCCGCGCCGGAGATGTACCGCCGCGACACGCAGATGGGGCCGTGGACCGACATCTACGCCATCGGCGCCTGCATCTATGCCTGCATGCAGGGCTTTCCGCCCACCGAGGCGCCGCAGCGCAACGAGACGGACCGGCTTTTGCAGTCGCTCACCCGGCTGCGCGGCATCTATTCGGACAACCTCATCGAGGTGGTCGAATGGTGCATGGCGCTCGACCCGCTGGCGCGGCCGCAGTCCGTCTTCGCGCTGCAAAAGGAGCTCAGCCGCGAGGGCGAGCGCCGCTACACCAGGCTCAGCCTGGGCGAGAAGGTGCGCATGCAGATCGATTCGCTGGTGGCCGACAAGCGGCGCAGCGGCGGCAAGGCCAGCCGATGAAGTTCTCCGTCTTCCAGATCAGCCGGCGCGGAGGCCGCGAGAAGAACGAAGACCGCATGGGCTATTGCTACACGCGCGAATCGGGCCTTTTCGTGCTGGCCGACGGCATGGGCGGCCACCCCGACGGCGAAGTGGCCGCGCAGATCGCCATCCAGACCGTTTCGGCCCTCTTCCAGCGGCAGGCCCAGCCGGTGCTGGCCGATCCACAGGCCTTCCTGGCCACGGCGCTGCTGCAGGCGCACCAGGCCATCCTGCAGCACGCCAGCGATCGCCGGCTGGAGGACACGCCGCGCACCACGCTGGTGGCGGCGGTGGTGCAGGCCGGGCGCGCCAGCTGGATCCATTGCGGCGATTCGCGCCTGTACCTGGTGCGCGACGGCCAGCTGCTGGCCCGCACGCGCGACCATTCCTATCTGGAGCTGCGCGATGCGCCCGGACTGCTGCTGCCGCACGACAGGGCCATCACCAACCGCAACGTGCTGTTCACCTGCCTGGGATCGCCCGCCAAGCCGATCTACGACCGCGCCGGGCCGGTGGTGCTGGAGCAGGGCGACCGCATCCTGCTGTGCTCGGACGGGCTCTGGGGCGCGCTGGACGAGGTCCACATCGTGCGCCAGCTGGGCCGACAGACGGTGGACGGCTCCGTGCCGGATCTGGTCGAGGATGCGCTGCGCAAGGCGGGCAGCGCCAGCGACAACGTGACCGCGGTGGCGATGGAGTGGGAGACGCCCGATGCCTTCGGCTCCACCTTCAGCGTGAGCACCGCCAGCCTGGGCGACGACGGCTTCGCCTCGACCATCCAGGGCGGCGCGCCCGAAGGCTTGCTCGACGATTTGGACGACGAGGCCATCGAGCGCTCCATCGCCGAGATCAACGAGGCCATCCGGCGGTCGGCGGCGCGCAGGCTCTGAGCAGCCCGGGCCCTGCACCCGATTCGCCGGCAGGCGAGAATCCGCAGTTCGCCGCCGCCATGAAGTCCGCCGCGCGGCCTCCGGCCCATCGGCCATCGCTCTCCGATATCCATCCTGCAAAGGCTCGCATTCCATGACCCCTTCCTCCAGCTCCCGCCCGGGCGGCCGCGCCGCCGATGCACTGCGGCCGGTACGCATCACCCGCCGCTACACCATGCATGCCGAAGGCTCGGTGCTGATCGAATTCGGCAACACCAAGGTGCTGTGTACCGCGTCGGTCGAAGAGCGCGTGCCGCCGCACAAGCGCGGCAGCGGCGAAGGCTGGGTGACGGCCGAATACGGCATGCTGCCCCGGTCCACCCACACCCGCAGCGACCGCGAGGCCGCGCGCGGCAAGCAGAACGGCCGCACGCAGGAAATCCAGCGCCTCATCGGCCGCAGCCTGCGCGCCGTGTTCGACCTCAAGGCCCTGGGCGAGCGCACCATCCAGCTCGACTGCGACGTGATCCAGGCCGACGGCGGCACGCGCACGGCGGCCATCACCGGCGCCTGGGTGGCGGCGCAGGACGCAGTGGCCACGCTGATCGCCGCGGGCAAGCTGCAGGCCTCGCCCATCACTGCGCCGCTGGCGGCCATCTCTGTGGGCATCGTGCAGGGCCAGCCGGTGCTGGACCTGGAATACGTGGAAGACGTGGCCTGCGACACCGACATGAACGTGGTGATGACGGTGAACGGCCAGGGCGTGGCGCACTACGTGGAAGTGCAGGGCACGGCCGAGGGCGCGGCCTTCACGCGCCAGGAAATGGACCAGCTGCTGGCCCTGGCCGAAAAGGGCATTGGCGAGCTGGTGGCGCTGCAAGCCCAGTCGCTGCAAAAATAATAGCTACAGGCCCAGGCATCGAATGGGCCAGGAGCCCAAAACATCATGAAACTCGTTCTCGCATCCAACAACCGCGGCAAGCTGGCCGAACTGCAGGCCATGCTGGCCCCGCTGGGCGTCGAACTGGTGCGCCAGGCCGACCTGGGCGTGGGCGAAGCCGAGGAGCCCTTCCACACCTTCGTCGAGAACGCGCTGGCCAAGGCGCGCTTCGCGGCCCGGCACACCGGCCTGCCGGCGCTGGCCGACGATGCGGGCCTGTGCGTGCAGGCCTTCGGCGGCCAGCCGGGTGTGCAGACGGCTTACTACGCCACGCAGTTCGGCTATGAAAAGGGCGACGACACCAACGTGCAGGCGCTGCTGGAGCAGATGGCCGGCATCGACGACCGCCGCGCCGCCATGGTCAGCACCCTGGTCGCGGTGCGCAGCCCCGAGGACCCGGAGCCGCTCATCGCCGTGGGCCGGGTTTCCGGCGAGATCGCGCGCGAGCGGCGCGGCAGCAACGGCTTCGGCTTCGACCCGGTCATGTTCCTGCCCGAATTCGGCAAGACCTTCGCCGAGCTGCCCGTGGAGGTGAAGAACGCCCACAGCCACCGCGGCCGTGCAGCGCAGCAGATGCTGGCGCTGATGCGCGAGCGCTGGTTCTGACGTGGCGGCCGAAGCCGGAGCACCGACCGTGTCCATCCCCATCGTTCCCGCTGCCGCGCCCGGCGAAGCCCCGCCCGAGGGCGCCGCCCTGCGGGACCCGCAGCACTACATGCGCCCGGGCCTGCTGCAGCTGTCCAGCCTGCCGCCGCTGTCGCTCTACATCCACCTGCCCTGGTGTCTGAAGAAGTGCCCGTACTGCGACTTCAATTCGCACGAGGCGCGGGCCGGCGCCGACGCGCTGCCCGAGTCGCGCTACCTCGACGCACTGATGGCCGACCTGGAGGCCGCGCTGCCGCTGATCTGGGGCCGCACCGTCCACAGCATCTTCATCGGCGGGGGCACGCCCAGCCTGTTCTCGCCCCGGTCCATCGACCGCCTGCTGGGCGACGTGCGCGCCCGGCTGCGGCTGGAGCCGGACTGCGAGATCACGCTGGAGGCCAATCCCGGCACCTTCGAGCGGGACCGCTTCCGCGCCTACCGCGCGGCGGGCGTCACGCGGCTTTCGGTGGGGGTGCAGAGCTTCGACGACCGCTTCCTGCAAGCCCTGGGCCGGGTCCACGACCGGGCCCAGGCGCTGGCGGCGGTGGAGGAGGCGCGCGACGCCTTCGGCACCTTCAACCTGGACATCATGTACGCGCTGCCGGGCCAGAGCATCGCCGACCTGGAGCAGGACATGCGCACGGCGCTGGCCCTGGCGCCGCCGCACATCTCCATCTACCACCTGACCATCGAGCCCAACACCTACTTCGCCAAGTACCCGCCCGCCGTGCCCGAGGACGACACGGCCTACGCCATGCTCGACCGCATCACCGAGATGACCGGCGCGGCCGGGCTGCGGCGCTACGAGGTCTCGGCCTATGCGCAGGACGGGCACCAGTGCTTGCACAACACCAACTACTGGCAGTTCGGCGACTACCTGGGCATAGGTGCCGGGGCGCACAGCAAGCTCAGCTTCGCGCACCGCATCGTGCGCCAGGTGCGGCTGCGCGACCCGCGCCGCTACATGGACGGCGCCCTGGCCGGCCGCGCCATCGCTCAGGACGAGGACGTGCGGCGGGCCGACCTACCCTTCGAATTCATGCTGAACGCCCTGAGGCTCAGGGACGGGTTCACGTTGCAGCAGTTCATGGAGCGCACCGGCCTGCCGCTGACGTCCATCGCCCGGGGGCTGGACGAGGCCGAGCGCAAGGGCCTCGTCACGCGCGATGGCGCACAGCAGGTGCGGCCCACCGAGCGCGGATTCGACTTCCTGAGCGACCTGCAGGAGCTGTTCCTGGCCGACTGACGGCCGGGAGGCACGCGGGTAGGGCGCTTTCAGCCGCAGTTCACGGCCGTGATGCGGCCGGTGGCGTCGATCTGCAGGTTGAGCCGCTGGGTGTCGTATTCCTTGGTGATCATCTGGCCGGGTCGCAGCACGCGCGCCATGTTCGCTCCCGAGCTCACGCGGGCCGCCTCCACCACCTTGGCGGTGCTCATCTGGCCCACGAAGCCCTGCGCGGGCTGGGCATTGCAGGTGCCGCCCACGGGGGGCGTGGTGGCGCCGTCCGGCACGGGCGAGGTGTTCGGGCTGCCGAACGGAGAGGTGGAAGTGCAGCCTGCCGCCAGGGCCAGCGTGGCAAGGGTCAACGCCGTGGATGCTGCTGTACGCATGGGAACCGCTCCTTGAAGATGAGAGAAAAATAGCAACTGGAAACCACCTTAACCCATGTCGGCCGTGCGCCGCCGTCACCAGGGGTAACGCCGGTCGTTGTCGTGGTGGCGCCTCAGTTCTGTGCCGGCGCGGCTTCCAGCCCCACCGACAGCACGCGCCGGGCCGCGTCGTTCGCTTCCGACGACGAGCGGAACGGCCCTGCCCGCACGCGGGTCAGCATGCGCCCGGTGGTGGCGGAGCGGACCTGCGCCGTCGATGCGGGCACATCGACCGTCTGCAGCAGGGCCATGGCGCGGCGGGCATTGGCCGGTTCGCCGAAAAGGCCCACGTTGATATAGAGGCGCCGCTGCGCGACCGGTGGGTCGCTTTCGCCGGTTGCCGCTGGCGGGGTGGCTGCCGCCGGCCTGGCTGCGTGCCTGGTGGTGCGGGCGGCGGCGGTGCGTGCCTGCGGCGCATGCGGTGCGGCCGCTGCGCTGGTGCCCGGGCTGCCCGCCGCCTTGGCAGCCGGTGCGGATTGGGGTTGCGATGAGGCCGGGGCCATTGCGGGTGCCTGTGCTGGAGACGAGGCCCCGGCCGATGGTGCCTTGGCCGCAGGCTGCGCGGACGGCGTCGGTGTCGCGGCAGGGCTGCTGGCCGCCTGTCGTGCGGAAGGCGCTGTCGCTGCCGATGCCGAGGCGTCGGGAGTGGCGGCGCTCGCCTGGAGCGCAGCCGCCTGCGACGCGGCTGCTGCAGCGGGCTTGGCCTCGGCCGCCAGAGGCTTCGCCGGCTCCAGGGCGGCACTGCTGGCTGCCGCAGGCGCTGCGGCCGCCGCAGGCTGGGAAGCGGCCACCTCGGGCGCCGAGGCGGAAGCAGCCTGAGGGCCGGGCACTGCTGCGCCCTGGGGCCCCGGCGCGGCCTCCGAAGCGGCCGTTTGCGCGGGGGCGGCGATACCGGCGGCGCTGGCTGCGGGTTCCGGTGCCGCGGGGACCGATGCCGAAGGCGTGGCGGGGACGGCAGCCGGCGCCGTGCCGGCTGGGGATGTGCCGGCAGCAGCGGACTTCTCCATGCCTTCCGGGAAGGCCAGCCACAGCGCCAGCGCCGCGGCCGCCAGCAGCGCATGCACGGCGGCCACCCAGGCCAGCCGCCTGCGGGTGGGCGCCTGCCGCGCCAGCAGTTCGGCCGCCTGCGCCAGATTGGGGGAGGCTGCCAGCGCCCGGTTGATCTTCTTGCGCATCTCCGCATGCATCACCGCATCGCCATAGAGGCCGGGCAGCACGCAGGCTGCGCCGAAGACCGCCAGCGCCAGCCCGCCCAGCACCGGCGGCGGCAGCTTCAGCCACTGCTGGCCCAGCGCGAAGGCCACCAGGGCCACGCCCTCCAGCGCGGCCAGATAGACCAGGGCCGGCAGCCAGAGCTGGCGGAACACCATCCAGCCCAGCGTGAAGAACGCGGCGGCCGCATTCCAGCCCGGGAGGTTGCGGCCCGTGTCGTCCTGCCGCTCGAAAAACGCGAGATAGCGGTCCGTGTTGAACGGTCCGAGCGCGGCGCGGTACAGGGCCGGCATGGCGATGGTGCCTGCCGCGCGTTTCCGCGTGGCGGTCGCTGCGGCCTGGACGGCATAGGCTTGATGGGCTTGCATGGCAGGAATTCTGGCATGCGGGATGCCGATCCGGCACCCCCGCCCCCTGCGGCGGGGCGGCGGGCTTCAGTGCTGGCGCTGCAGGGTGCGGCGCTGCGCGTGCTTGCGCACCTGGCGGCGCGAGCGCATCAGCGCCAGGCATTCCAGGAGCCCGCCCGCCATGCCGAAGGCGATGGAGCCCACGGCGATCAGGGAGCGCTTGGCCGGGCTCTTGCGGTGGAGGAATGGGATTTGCATGCCGCGAGCCTGCCGCAGACCTGTGTCAATTTGAAGTCAGCCGGCCAGAATCCTGCCCGTGCTGCGGGCCAAGCCCGTGCTGCCGTGGCGGCGGGGCTATGCTTGCCGATCGGCCGCCGCGGGCCCGCCGCTACTTCGCACGGCTTCCATCCTCCTTTCTGGCTCCTCCCTCTCACTTCCTCGCGCACCTCGTGAATGCTCCGCTGCTGCCTGAACTGATCGCGCTGGAGCGCATCATCGAACAGGGTGCGCCGCATCTGCAGGTCCGCATGCTGCGCTCCATCGCCACGCAGGCGGGGCCCGACCTGCCGCTCTACGCGATCTGCATGGGCAACCCCTCGCCCGACGTGCCGGCCGTGGGCTTCTTCGGCGGTGTGCACGGGCTGGAGCGCATCGGCGCGCAGGTGGTCATCGCCTACCTGGAGCATGTGGTCAACCGCCTGCGCTGGGACGGACTGCTGCTGCAGCAGCTCGAACAGGTGCGGCTGGTCTTCATGCCGCTCATCAACCCGGGCGGCACGCTGCTGTCCACGCGCGCCAATCCGCGCGGGGTGGACCTGATGCGCAATGCGCCCATCTCCGCCGACGACCGGGTGCCCTTCCTGATCGGCGGCCAGCGCCTGAGCTCCAGCCTGCCCTGGTACCGGGGGGCTCCGGGCGAGCCCATGGAGCAGGAAAGCCAGGCACTGTGCGAAGTGGTGGAAAGCGAGCTGCTGTCGCGGCAGTTCAGCATGGCGCTGGACTGCCACTCCGGCTTCGGCCTGTCCGACCGGCTGTGGTTCCCGTTCGCGCACACCCGCCGGCCCATCAAGCATCTGGCCGAGCTGCACGCGCTGCAGGAAATCTTCATGCAGGCCTACAGCAACCACCGCTACGTGATCGAGCCGCAGAGCCTGCACTACCTGGCCCATGGCGATCTGTGGGACCACCTCTACATGCGCGCCTGCGAGGAGCCCGGCCGCATCTTCCTGCCGCTCACGCTGGAAATGGGTTCCTGGCTCTGGATCAAGAAGAACCCGCGCCAGATCTTCAAGCGCATGGGCATCTTCAATCCGCTGATCGACCACCGGCAGCAGCGCGTGCTGAGACAGCACATGGCCCTGCTGGACTTTCTGCCGCGCGCGGCCTGCGGCTACCGCAGCTGGCTGCCCAGCGCGCAGGCGCAGGAGGCCCGCCGCGCGGCCGCGCTGGCGGCCTGGTATTGATGCGATGGGGCAGCACGTGGACGAGCCGAGCGGAAGACGAGCGCCCAGGCAGGCCATGAACGCCGTGCCCTGGGTGCTGCTGCGCGGCCTCACGCGCGAAGCCGGCCATTGGGGCGGCTTTCCGGATCAATTGCGGCAGGCGCTGGGCGAGGGCGCCCGGGTCCATTGCCTGGACCTGCCCGGCAACGGTGCGCTGAACGGCCGGCCCAGTCCGGCCCTGGTGGAGGGCCTGCTGCAGGCCTGCCGCAGCCAGCTGGCGCAAGAGGGGCTGCTGCCGCCCTACCGCGTGCTGGCCATGTCGCTGGGGGCCATGGTGGCCGCCGAATGGATGCGCCAGGCGCCGCAGGAGCTGGCCGGCGCGGTGCTGGTCAATACCAGCCTGCGGCCCTTCAGCCCCTTCTACCGCCGGCTGCGCCCGCGCAACTATGCGGCGCTGCTGCGCCTGGCCTGGACCTGGCGCCAGCCCGAGCGGGCCGAGCGCCTGATCCATGCGCTGACCAGCCGCCGGGCGGAGCTGCGGGATGAGGTGGTTCCGGCCTGGGCGCAGCTGCGCGCGCAGCGCCCGGTCTCGCGCGGCAACGCCCTGCGCCAGCTGATGGCTGCGGCGCGCTACCGGGCGCCTGCCGCGGCCCCGGCCGTGCCGCTGCTGCTGCTGGGCAGCGCGGGCGACGGGCTGGTGCATCCGGGCTGCACCGCCGCCATCGCCAGCGCCTGGGGCTGCGCCTTCTCGAGCCATCCCACGGCCGGGCACGACCTGCCGCTGGATGCGCCCGACTGGGTGGTGCAGCAGGTGTGCGGCTGGCTGGAGAGCAGGGCGTAGGCCTGCGGGGATGGGCGCTGCGGCAGCCCGGCGGTCAGGCGCCCGGCTGCGCTGCGGCCGGGGCGACCGATGCGCCCTGGATGCCGTGCCTGCGCATGGCGTCCACCACGAAACCTTCCGCCTTCATGTCTTCGACGAAGCCGCGCAGCAGCTGCGCGGCGGCCTCGCCCCGGCCCTTGGGCAGGCCCATGGCCTGCTGGATCACCATGAAGCGGCCGGGCAGCAGGCGCAGGCCGGGCAGGCGCTGGGCGTCGGCCTCGAGCTGCTGGCGCACGCCGGCCGCCACGTCCAGCGATTGTTCGACGAAGGTGTCCACCACGGCCGGGGAGCTGGGCGCGCGGACGATGCGCGCGGCCTTCAGCTCGCGGCTCAGGTAGAGGTCGTAGGCGCTGCCCTGGCCCACGGCCACCGAGATGCCGGCCTGGTCCACCTGCTCGTTGGCGGTGATGGGCGAGGCGTCGCGCACCAGGTAGGCGCCCTCGATCAGCACATAGGGCGCGGTGAAGGCGATGCCCTGGCCGCGCAGCGGATCCACGGCGAAGAAGCCGATGTCCGCCTGCTCTGCGGTCACGGCCTCGACAGACCGGGCCGCCGTGTCGAACACCGCCAGATCCACTTCGAGGCCCAGGCGCCGGCCGAATTCACGGGCCAGGTCGATGGAGATGCCGGCGGGCTGGCCGCCGCCGTCCCGCCGCGCCAGGATGGGGTTGCCCAGGTTGATGCAGGCCCGCAGACGGCCCGTGGGCGCAATGCGTTGGATGAGCGAAGGGTCTATGGACGGCATGGATTTCTCTCTTTCCGCTTTGGATACGATGGGGTGATATATCCGAATGCTTACAAAAGTCTTGCGTATTTCTATCACTTTTCTCGATAGAATAATTTCTTTGAAAGATAACTGATTGGTTCGAATGTCGAATGAAGCGTTGACTCAGGCCGGCGGTGAAATGACCACCATCGAAGCTGCGCGCGAGCTGAACCTCGCGGTGCGCTCGGTGCAGCTGATGGTCGATCGCGGCGAGCTGGAAGCCTGGAAGACGCCTGGCGGCCATCGCCGCATTTCCCGCAAGTCGGTCGAGGCCTGGCAGCGCAACAGCACACTGGCGCCGCAGGACCGCGCGCCGGCCCCACAGAAATCCCGGGTGCTGCTGATCGAGGATTCGGTCCACTTCCAGAATCTCGTGTCGATGGTGCTCAAGCACGAGCTGCCCGATCTCGACCTGCATGTGGCACCCGACGGCATCAGCGGCCTGGCCATGGCGGGGCAGCTCAAGCCGAACGTGCTGCTGGTGGACATCCTGCTGCCCGGCATCGACGGGGCGGCCTTGATCGCAGGCCTGCGGACCAGCCCCCAGTTCGATAGCACCCGGCTTATCGTCGTGACCTCGCTGACCGAGAGCGAACTGGAGCCCTATCGCTTCGCGCTGAGCGGAGTGCCGGTGGTCCACAAAGTCAACATGGTTCAGGAGCTGGGCGGCCTGGTCAAGTCCGCCCTGGGCCTGGCCTGACACCGGCGCGGGCATACGCCATGGCCGCCCCGGTGCTGCTGCTGGAAGACGACCCCGCCGTCAGGCGCTATGTGACGATGGCCCTGGACGGCCTGCCCATAGCGCTGCGCATGTGCGAATCCGTGGCGCAGGCGTCCGCCTTGCTGGAGGCCGAAGCTTTCGACATGGTGCTGACCGACCTCACGCTGGTCGATGGCTCGGCGCTGGAATTCGCCAAGGCGCTGCTGGCGCAGGGCCGCATGCCGGTGGCCGTGTTCAGCGCCGGCATCACGCCCGATGTCGAGGAGCAGCTGCGGCAGGCCGGGGTCTGGCGCATCCTGCACAAGCCTGTCGGGCTGAAGGCGCTCCAGTCCTGCGTGATGGATGCCCTCTCCGCCGTGCGCCAGCCTGCCGCCGGCACCACGGCCCCCGCGCCCCTGGCCGTGGATGCTTCGCCGCAGAGCACGCCGTTCGACGGCAACGCGGCGCTGCTGCAGACCTTCAAGGCCCAGTGCCGGCAGCAGTTCCCGCGCGATGTGCAGGCGGGCGACGAGGCCCTGGCGCGGCACGACATGGATGCGCTGCGCCGCACGGCTCACAACCTCAAGAGCGTGCTGCGGCTCATCGGCGCCCAGGATGCGGCCGAACTGGCCCAGGCGCTCGATACCCAGCTCATCCGCCGCGACCTCTCCGATGTCGCCGGCCGCTGGCAGGCGCTGCGCGGCGCGCTGGGCCGGATCTGACGCCGCAGGGGCAAGGCGCTGGGCCCTGACCCCTGGCCCTCACATCCCGACTAGAAGGTTTCCCAGTTGTCCGCCGAAGCGCCGGCCGTGGCCGATGCCAGCGCCGGCCGGGCCGGTGCGAAGGGCTTGGCGGCGCGCGCTGCCGCAGGCTGGCTCTTGGCCGCTGCGCGCACGGGCTTGGGAGCCGGCACGATGGGTGCCTTGCGTGCAGGCGCTGCCGCCATGCCGGCGTGGTGGCCGGAGGCTCCCGCCGGTGCCAGCTTGAAGACCGACACGGCTTCCACCAGCTGCTGCGCCTGGCCCTTGAGGCTGGCTGCCGCAGCGGCGCTTTCCTCGACCAGGGCGGCGTTCTGCTGCGTGACCTGGTCCATCTGGCTCACCGCCTCGCCCACCTGCTGGATTCCGTTGCTCTGCTCGCTGCTCGATGCGGAGATCTCGGCCACGATGTCGCTCACGCGCTGGATGGCATCGACGATCTCGCCCATGGTCTTGCCGGCCTGGCCGACCAGCGCCGAGCCCTGTTCCACATGCGCGCTGCTCTGGCCTATCAGTTCCTTGATCTCCTTGGCGGCTTCGGCCGAGCGCTGCGCCAGGCTGCGCACCTCGGTGGCCACCACGGCGAAGCCGCGGCCCTGCTCGCCCGCGCGGGCCGCTTCCACGGCGGCGTTCAGCGCCAGGATATTGGTCTGGAAGGCGATGCCGTCGATCACGCCGATGATGTCGCCGATGCGGCTGCTGCTCTGGTTGATCGACTCCATGGACGTCACCACCTGGCCGACCACCTCGCCGCCCTGCTGCGCCACGCGTGATGCGCCCAGGGCCAGCTGGTTGGCCTGCTTGGCGCTGTCGGCGTTGTTGCGGACGGTGGTGCTGAGCTCTTCCATGGTGGCGGCCGTTTCCTCCAGCGCGCTGGCCTGCTGCTCGGTGCGCTGGCTCAGGTCTTCGTTGCCCTGGGCGATCTCGGCGCTGGCCGTGGCGACGCTCTCGGAGTTCTGCCGCACGCTGGCGACCACCCGGGCCAGCTGCGCCTGCATGCGTGCCAGGTTGGCCAGGACGCTGCCGCTGTCGCCGGCCCGCACGTCCAGCGGCTGGCTCAGGTCGCCATCGGCCACGCGGCTGGCGGCCGTGCTCAGCGCGGCCGGCTCGGCGCCCAGGGCCCGGCGCAGATCGCGCGTCACCAGCCAGCCCACGGCTGCGCCGACCAGGGCCATGCCCGCTGCCAGCGTGGACATCATCACCACGCTGGAGTGCGCCGTCTCGGAGGCCGAGAGGGCCTGCCCATCCGCCATGGCACGCTGCAGGTTGACCGAGTCGTCGATGGTCTTGAAATAGACGTTCTGCACGGGCCGCACGACATCGATCAGGTACTTGCCGGCCTCCGCCTGCTGGCCTTTCTCCGCCATCTCCATGGCGGTGTTGAGCGCCTTGAGATAGGGGCCGCGGGCTTCATGGAGCTGCTTGAGCAGATCGCGCGCCTGGGGCGATCTCAGGCTCTGGTCGAGCTTCTTCAGCAGTTCCGTGTTGTTGGCGATCAAGTCTGCGATCTTCTTGCGTTCGCCGGCGACGAACTGCGGCTCGTTGTTGATGACGATGTTGCGCGCGTAGCGCCCTGTGGTCTGGACGTTGTCCTTGATCTGGCTGAATTGCTGTACCTGCGCCATGCGATGGCTGGCCAGTTCCGTGATGCTCGCGTTGAGGCCGTTGAGGGTCCAGGCGGCATAGGCGACGATGCCTATGCCGATGGCCAGCAGGGAGCCGAAGCCCAGGGCCAGCTTCTTGGCGACTGTCATTGTTCCGAACATGGGTTCACTCCTTGGGTGAGGGGTTGGCTTCGAGCGCGGGGCATGAATGCTGGCGAAGGTGATGGCAGTCACAGCCAACTGCCGGTTGCATGACGCACATCAAGCCGCCTCCTGTCTATGCACTCGCCTTCGTGGTATCCCAGCCTTACGATGGGGCTACGCCGAAAAGGCTGGTTGCAAGATTAAATGATGGATATGATATTTGCAACCATTAATTTGATACGGAGGCGAGACATGTTGAAGAAAATCCTGGTCGTGGAGGATCAGCAGGAGATCCGCAGGCTCATCCGCATGACGCTGGAGCTGGAGAGCTATTCGATCGAGGAGTGCGCCACCGCCGACGAGGGGGCGCACGTCTTCCAGGTCCTGCGGCCCGATCTGGTGCTGCTGGACGTGATGACGCCCGGGGCGATCGACGGGCTCGATCTCTGCCGGCTGATCAAGCAGGAGGGGGGAGAGGACGCGCTGTCCCCGCCCGTGATCCTGCTGACCGCGCGGGGCCGGCAGGCCGACGTGGAGAGCGGGCTTGCCGCTGGGGCCGACGCCTATCTGATCAAGCCGTTCAGCCCGCTGGAGCTGCTGGAGACGGTCAAGCAGAAGCTGCTGCACGCAGCCGGGGCCATGCCATGACGGAGGCTGCGCGGCATTACGTCGATGCGATGGCGCAGGCGCAGATGGAGCGCATGGTGGCCGACCTGGGGCGCCTCTACCACGAGCGCAACCAGGCCCTGGAGGAGGTGACCCGCGCGCATCACGAGGCGCTGCTGCAGCTGAGCATCGCGGCCGAGTTCAAGGACGACGACACCGGCGTGCATATCGTGCGCATCGGCTTCCTGGCCGAATGCCTGGCCCTGCTCCTGGGCCAGCCTGCGGCCTACGCGCAGATGCTGCGCCGCGCCGCGCCCATGCACGACATCGGCAAGATCGGCACGCCCGATGCGGTGCTGAAGAAGCCCGGCCCGCTCACGCCCGAAGAGCGCGAGATCATGAAGCAGCACACCACCAACGGCGCAGCCATCCTCGGCATGTCGAACATTCCGGTGTTCAAGCTGGCGGCGGAAACCGCGCTCTCGCACCACGAGCGCTGGGACGGCAAGGGCTATCCCTGTGGCCTGTCGGGCAGGCAGATCCCGCTGTCGGGCCGCATCGTGGCGGTGGTGGATTTCTTCGACGCGCTCACCATGGACCGCGTCTATCGCAAGGCCTTCAGCGTGCAAGAGACCGTGCGCATGATCCACGAGGAACGCGGCGCCGCCTTCGATCCCGAGATCGTGGATGTCTTCCTGGCCCACCTGCCTGAAATACAGCGCCTGCATCAGCGCGTGACCGATCTGCGCCCGAGCTTCCGCGACCTGGTGGAAAAGGACATCGCGCTGTGACGCTTGCGATGCTGCGCGGCATGGCCGGGGCGGCGTGGCTGGCGCTCGCCGGGCTGCTGCCCTGCTGCGCCGCATGGGCCGCGCAGCCGCCTGGGGCGAAGGACGCCATGCCCCGCTCGGTGCTGCGCATCTGCGTCTGGCCGGACTATTTCGGCAGCACCTACCGCGACCCGGTGACCGGCCGGCTCTGGGGCCTGGACATCGACATGGCGCAGGTCCTGGCCGCTGGCCTGGGCCTTCCGGCGCAGTTCATCGATACGACGCCCGACACCGTGGCGGACGACCTGGCTGCGCGCCGCTGCGACATTTCCATGTCCGCCTGGGCCAATTCCGCGCAGCGAAGGCGCGGCATGCGCTTGGCCACGCCCCATCTGCGCAGCGACGTGTACGCCGTGGTCAACCGGGGCAGCCCGGTGGTGCGGCAGTGGGCGGACATCGACCGACCGGGCGTGGTGGTCGGCGTGGTGGCTGCCACCTATTTCGAAACGGACATCGCCCCCCGCCTGCGTGCCGCCCAGGTGGTGGCGCGGGCCTTTCCCGTACTGCGGCAGGATCTGCAGGCCGGGCGGATCGACGTGTTCCTGACCAATTTCAGCAGCAGCGAGCTGCTGGCCCGTACCACCGGCTGGGCCCGCGCCATCAAGCCGCCGGCCCCGGTAGAGATGATGCAATACGCCTATGCCACCGCGCTGGACCGGCCGGCCTGGAGCGACTACGTGGACCGTTTCGTCGAGGCCGTGCGTGAGGACGGCAGGCTCAACCAGGCGGCATGGAAGCACGGCATGGATGTGATGGTGATCCGATGAGCCTTCTCTTGCGTTCCAGCCGCAACCCGCTGAAGGCCGCCACCAGCGCCCTGGTGGCCTTCTGCATCGGCGCCTGCATGATCGCCTGCATCGCCGCCGCCGTGCTGATCGGCTCCGCGGTGCGCAACGCGGTGGCGTCCGACCTGGAAGGCGTCGGCCTGACGGCGCGCATGCTGGAAGAGCGCGCCAGCCGCACCTTCGACACCACGGATGCGCTGCTGGGCACCATCGCCGGCACCGTGGACCTGCAGATCGAGCAGGGCCAGCCGCTCGGCCTCGGCGACAACCTCGCCCAGGCGCTGCGGGTGCTGCCCGATCTGCGCAGCGTCGCGGTGCTGGACATGAGCGGACGCATCCTGGCCAGCACCGCCGAGCGTGGCGTGGGCACGGTGGTGGCGCTGGAGCGGCTGGGCGACCTGCCGCCGCCCAACCGCGTCGGCATCGGGCTGCGCCAGCACGGGCGCTATCTGGCCGACATGATGCAGCCCGGCAGCGTGCCGGAGGGCGTGGAGTTCATTCCGGTCATCTTCCATGCATCGCGGGGCGCAGACCGTACCGGCTTCCTCGTCGTGGGCGTCGTCAATCCCGCCTCGTTCACGGCCTACCAGCAGGGGCTGCTGGAGTCCATGGCGCCCGGTGCCCGGGCCGTGCTGGCGGACCGCTCCGGCCGGTTGCTGGCGGGCGAAGCCGATGCCAACCTGCTGAAGCTGCTGAACTCCGGCAGCCCGCTGGCGGCGCTGCTGGAGCGCCGGGCAAAGGGCACTTTCGCCCTGGAAGACGCTGAAGGCGCGGTCCAGCTCATCGGCTACCGCGCGAGCCCCCGGCTGCCGCTGGTCGCGCTGGTGGAGCGGCCGCGTGCCGACGCGATCGGCAGGGCTGTGGGCATGCTGGGCTGGCTGCTGCCGGCACTGGCCTGCGTGCTGTGCGCCATTCTCGGGCTCACCGCCCTCACGCTGCGCCACATGCGTGCCCGCGAGCAGCAGCACGGCCAGCTGCAGCAGGCCAAGGCCCGGGTCGCCGCCGGCGAGCGCAAGCTGCAGATCCTGGTCGAGAGCGTGCAGGAGCTGCTGTTCAGCACCGATGCGGACGGCACGGTGCTGTTCGCCAATCCGCGCTGGGCGCAATGGGGCCTGCACGACGACCCGGTCGGCCGGCACCTGAGCCAGCTGGTGGCCGAGTGCGATCAGGACAAGCTGCGGCTGCTGCTGCATCGGCACGCCACGGGCGAGCCGCGCAGCGGCACCATCCAGATGCGCAGCGGCAGCGGCGACCGGCTGTACGTGGAAATGGCCCTGACCCCGCTGGAGGAGCATGGCGTCTTTTCCGGCTTCGCCGGCAGCGCGGTGGACGTGACCGAGCGCATCGCCGCCGAGCGGCGGGCCGAATCGCGGCTGCAGTTCCTCGATCTGCTGCAGGACATCGTGCCGCTGCCCTTGTGCATGACCGACCGGCAGTCGCGCTTCATGAGCGTGAACCGTGCCTGGGAAGAGTTCATGGGCCGCTCGCGCAGCGGAATCATCGGCCTGAGGAACATCGATTTCCTGCCGCCCGAGGAAGCCGAGGCCTACGACCTGCATGCGGCCCGCCTGCTGAGCGAGGGCGGGCGCGTGCATTACGAGAAGACCTTCCGCCTGCCCGACGGCAGCGTGCGGCATGTGCAGGTCAGCAAGGTGGCCGTGCCCGGCGAGAACGGCGAGCCCATGGGGCTGCTGGCCGTGAAGGTGGACATCACGGCCATCCGCAACGCGCTGGCCGTGGCCGAGGCGGCGTCGCAGGCCAAGTCCGAATTCGTGGCGAACATCAGCCACGAGCTGCGCACGCCCCTGCAGTCCATCCTGGGCTTTTCCGAACTGGGCATCTACCGCAGCGACGAGAAGTCGCAGCAGCGCCTGATGTTCGACGACATCCACGCCTCGGGCCTGCGCATGCTGGAGCTGGTGAACAACCTGCTCGACATCTCCAAGATCGAGAGCACCGTGGGCTCCTTCCGTTTCGCGCCCGACGACCTGCGCGAGAGCCTGACCGCCGTGGTGCAGGAGCTGACGCCGCTGGCGGGCCGCCGGCAGGTGCAGTTCGCGCTGCAGCTGCCCGACGAGCCGCTGCGCGCCAGCGTGGACCGGGTGCGCATGGAGCAGGTCTTCCGCAACGTGCTGGCCAACGGCATCAAGTTCTCGCCCGAGCACGGCACGCTCACCGTGCGCGGCGCGCTGGAGCGCCATGCCGACGGCCGCGCCTGCATCGCCGTCAGCGTGCAGGACGAGGGCCCGGGCGTTCCCGAGGCCGAACGCGAACTGATCTTCCAGCCCTTCGTGCAGTCGAGCGCGACCCGCCATGGCCATGGCGGCACCGGCCTGGGGCTGGCCATCTGCCGCAAGATCGTCGAGGCGCATGCCGGGCGCATCGCCATGCGGCCGGCGCCGGGCGGCGGCAGCGTCTTCGAGATCCGCCTGCCGGCCGAAGAGAGCGGGAGCGCGCCATGAGCGTTCCCCGTGCCCTGGCCCGCCTGCGCAGCGCGCTGGCCGCCGCGCCCTGCGCGGGCCGGCGCCCCACGCGCCTGCTGACCCTGACCACCGCCATGCTGGTGGTGGTGCTGTTCGCGGTCTGGATCACGGTCTGGACCCTGCTCCAGGAGCAGCGCCGGCAGGCGGTGGACGCCGAGTTCCGGCAGAACGCCAACGTCGCCCAAGCATTGCAGGAGCAGACGGCACGGGTCTTCTCGGCCGTCGATCAGGCCGTGCTGCGGCTGGCCATCCTGGCGTCCCGGGGGCCGGTGCCGGCCGACGAACTGCAGCGCATCGTGGATTCGACCGGGCTGTCCGAGGCCATTCTTCCGCAGCTGTCCGTGCTGGATGCGCAGGGCCGCTTCGTCACCAGCAACGTGGACCCCGGCGCGGCCAGGACCGGGCCGGTCGATCTCTCCGGCCGCGACCACGTCAAGGTGCATCTGCGTCCCGACGCGATGTCCCCGCAGCAGAGGTCCATGCTGATGCGGGGCGGGCTCTACGTAGGCCCGCCCGTGCTGGGCAAGGTGTCGGGCAAGTGGACCATCCAGCTCACGCGCGCCGTGCTGGCCGAGGGCGGCGCCGTGCGGGGCGTGGTGGTGGGCTCCATCGACGCGCTGTATTTCGAGGAGGTCTATCGCCAGGTCGCGCTGGGGCGGCAGGGCGGCATCAGCCTGGTGGGGGACGACGGCATCCTGCGTGCGCGGGTCATCGGCGGCAAGGGGGCGGGCATAGGTGCGGAGCTGGGCAGCACCAGCCGCCTCGTGCGACAGCAGCTGGGCCGCAGCGGGCAGTGGACCTTCGTTTCCCGGATCGACGGCATCGAGCGCATCGCGGCCTACCACCGGGTGGGCGGCTATCCGCTCTACGTCTTCGCCATCAGCGGCATGCCCGAGGCCCTGGCGCCCTGGCGCGCCACCTGCAGGCTGGTGGTGGGCCTGGCGGTCCTGCTGAGCCTGCTGCTCTGCGGCACGGGCTGGCTGGTGGTGCGCGGGGTGAGCCAGCTGGAATCGCAGCACCGCGAACTGCAGTTGCGCGAAGCCCAGGCCCAGGCGGCCAGCGAGGCGAAGACGCAGTTCCTCGCCGCCATTTCGCACGAGCTGCGCACGCCGCTCACCAGCATCCTGGGCTTCGCCGAGCTGCTGGAGCGCCGCAGCGAGGACGGCGCCGTCCAGGGCCCGGCCGGGCTGATCCGGCAGGGGGCCCAGCGGCTGAACGCGCTGCTCGGCGAGATCATCGACCTCTCGCAGGTGGATACCGGCAGCATGGTGTTCAGCGAATCGCGCAACGACCTGCGCGAGCTGGTCGATGAGACGGCGGGCGTGTTCAAGGCCCGTGCCCAGGAAAAGGGGCTGGTGCTGGAGGTCATCTACGCGGAAGACCTGCCCGCGGTTGTCTGGACCGATGCCGTGCGCTTCCGGCAGATCCTGGGCAACCTGCTCTCCAACGCCGTGAAGTTCACGCGGCAGGGGCGGGTCACGCTGCACGTCTCGGCCGGCCCCGAGGGCTGGAAGCTCACCGTGAGCGACACCGGCCCGGGCATCGCGCCCGAGCTGCGCGAGCAGGTGTTCGAGAACTTCCGCCAGGCCGATGGCCGGGTGAGCTACGAGCATGGCGGAACCGGCCTGGGCCTGGCGCTGGCCCGGGGCATCGCCCGGCGCATGGGCGGCGACGTGCGGCTGGAAACCGGCCAGGCAGAGGGCTGCCAGGTCGCCCTGCTGCTGCCCATGCGCACGGCTTGAGAACATCGACACGTTCCGGGCTGAAGCGGTCCGATCGGGTAGGGGCGCGTCGCGCCTTCCGCCCGCAGAGCCGAGCCGGCCGGCCGGCCGTTCACGGTGTTGTGCGGCGCATCCGAAGCCTCCACTCATCCCGATTGCGCTCCAACGCGATCCCCTGCGAGATCGCAAACACCTGCTGAGGCCCGGGCCGGGCGGCGGCCTTCGTCGCTTGAAGCGCTGACGGCAAGCAAAAGACAGACGCCGCAGAGCAGGCTCTGCGGCGTCTTCTTTCGGGCGGTGCTGCGGCGTCGCGTGGCGCTCTGCGTCAGGCCCTCAGCCCATCACATCACCCCTGGCGCGGGAGTGCCCGCCGGTGAAAGTTCCTGGCTGAACACGCTCAGGGCAGCTGGAACACGGCCACGGCCTGCACCAACTGCTGCGCCTGGCCCCGCAGGCTGTCGGCGGCGGCGGCGCTTTCCTCCACCAGCGATGCGTTCTGCTGGGTGGCCATGTCCATCTGGCTCACGGCCTCGCCGACCTGCTGGATGCCCGAGCTCTGCTCGGTGCTGGCCGAGCTGATCTCCGCCACGATGTGGCTCACCCGCTGGATCGAGGCGACGATCTCGCCCATGGTCTGGCCCGACTGATCGACCAGGTCCGATCCGCGCGCCACCTGCTGCACGCTGCTCACGATCAGGGCCTTGATCTCGCGGGCCGCCTCGGCGCTGCGCTGGGCCAGGGTCCGCACCTCGCCCGCCACCACGGCGAAGCCCCGGCCGTGTTCGCCGGCACGGGCCGCCTCCACGGCGGCGTTCAGCGCCAGGATATTGGTCTGGAAGGCGATGCCGTCGATCACGCCGATGATGTTCTCGATCTTGCGGCTGCTGTCGTTGATCTCCTGCATGGTGGCGACCACCTGGCTCACCATCTGGCCGCCCTGCTGCGCGATGGACGATGCGTTCTGCGCCAGCTTGTTGGCCTGCTGCGCGCTGTCGGCGTTCTGGCGCACCGTGGTGCTCAGCTCCTCCATGGTGGCTGCCGTCTCTTCCAGCGCACTGGCCTGCTGTTCGGTGCGGCCCGACAGGTCCTGGTTGCCCTGCGCGATCTGCGCGCTGGCCGTGGCCACGCCCTCGGCGTTGGAGCGCACCACGGCCACCACCTCGGTCAGCGAGGTCTGCATGGCCTGCAGCGATTGCAGCAGCGGGCTGAATTCATCGTGCGCCGTATCCTGCACGGCCTGGGTGAAGTCGCCCTTCTGCACCCGTTCGGCGACGCGCTGGGAGATGTCCACCCGGTGGCGCAGCGTGCGGGCGATGGACCAGGAGAAGGCCAGCAGGCCTACGGCGATCAGCGCCACCAGCACGGCCAGCTGCAGGCGGATGCGGTCGGCCGCGGCGCCGATGGCCACCACCTGGGCCGCGACGTCCTCGTTCTGGCGGCTGCGCTCGGCGCTGAGCCAGTCCTGCATCTTGGCGAAAGCGGGAATCGTCTGGCCCATCAGCATGGCCAGGGCTTCTTCCTGCTTGCCGGCCGCCACCAGCCGCATGTTGGCCTCCGCCACCGGCCAGGTGACCTGCTGCAGCGCCAGCCAGTCCTTCTGGAAGGCGTCGCGGCCCTGCTGGGTGGCGATCTGCTTGAGGAAGTCGGTATCGTTCTTCGCGATCTGGGCGCGCTTGGCCTGGATGTCCTGGTCGGCCAGCGCGATGTCCTGGGGCGACTTCACCAGCATCCCGTGGCGCACGCTGGAGAGCACCTGGCTGACCTTCAGTTCGGTGCTGGCGATCAGCGCCAGCTGCAGCACCTTGACCTGGCCCGCGTTGCCGGCCATGGCGCTGACGTTGACGAGCTGCACCCAGACGTTGACGGCCAGTGCCGTGAGCGCAGCGATGAGCACGAGCGACACCGCATACAGGCGGGCCGAGAGACTGATTCGGGAGAGGAGTGACATGCTGGACGGGGGCTGGTTGATGAGGGAAGCGGAACCGCTGCCGGCAAGGTCTGCCTGTACGGTGCTTGCAAGGATTTTTGATCATTTGTATCAATTTATTTTTCATATGGCAGATGTAATACAGGAGGGAAGTCTATTAATCTGATTTTTTTGATCTACCGCAAAGGCGGGCGAATCAGCGCTTGGCGCACGCACGCAGCTCTGCTGCGGGTGCGGCCGGGGAGTAGGGAGGCTGTCGGGAAGGAGCCCGCCCCGGGCGGGGCGTGGATGGGTCTGCTATTCGTTAAGTAGCAGAAGGCGCCCGTGACGCCTGCGCTGGCGCCGGGGAGGCCTGGGATGGGCCGAGCTTGGCCGCGGCGCGGCTGGGGGTCAGATCCGGCGCAGGATCTGCAGCAGCGCGGCGCTGAGGCGCTGCCGCAGCGCGGTGTAGGGCGGATAGAACAGGGACAGGGCGGAGAACGGCCCGGCGGCCAGGCAGGCGCGCTCGTGGGAAAAGGCCCGGAAGCCATGGACGCCGTGCGCGCTGCCCATGCCCGAATGGTTGACGCCGCCGAACGGCAGCCCGCCGTGCGCGTACTGCTGCACGCAGAGGTTCAGCCCCAGCCCGCCCGAGCTGGTGCGCAGGGCCACCTGCCGCTGCGCTGCGCGGTCGCGGCTGAAGAGGTAGAGCGCCAGCGGCTTGGGCCGGGCGTCGATCCGCGCGATGACCTCGTCCAGCGAGCCGAACGCCTGCAGCGGCAGCACGGGGCCGAAGATCTCTTCGCTTTCGATGAGCGCATCGGCCGGCACCTCGCCCAGCAGCGTGGGCGCCACGTAGCGCGTAGTCGCGTCGTGCCGCCCGCCCGCCAGCAGGGTGGCGCCGCGCGCCAGCGCGTCGTCGATCAGGCCGCCCAGGCGCGCGGCATGGCGCTGGGTGACCATGCGGGCCAGGTCCGGGCTGGACTGCACGGCCTCGTCGCCGGCGCCGTAGCGCTCGGCCAGCAGCTGCCTGCAGTGCTGCACGAAGCGGTCCATCACGCTGCGGTGGACGAAGGCGTGGTCGGGCGCCACGCAGGTCTGCCCGCCGTTGGTGAACTTGCCCCAGAGGACCAGCTCCGCGGCCTGCCGCAGGTCGGCCGTGGCATCGACGATGACCGGCGACTTGCCGCCCAGCTCCAGCGTGACCGAGGTGAGGTGGCGGGCGGCCGCGGCCATCACGATCCGGCCCACGGCGGGCGAGCCGGTGAAGAAGACATGGTCGAAGGGCAGGGCCAGCAGCCGCTGGGCCGTCTCCACGCCGCCCTGCACCAGCGCGACTTCGGCCGGGTCGAACAGCGCCGCCACCAGCTCCGCGACCACGGCGTTGACGTGGGGCGTGAATTCCGAGGGCTTGAGGATCACCGCGTTGCCCGCGGCGATGGCCGACACCAGCGGACCCAGCAGCGTGTTCACCGGGTAGTTCCAGGGGCCGACGATGAGGCAGCGCCCGCGCGGCTGGCAGAGCACCTGCGCGCGCGTGCCCAGGGTGGTGAGCGTGGGCCGCACCCGCTGCGGTCGCATCCAGCGCCGCAGGTGGGCAATGGCATGGCGGGCCTCGTCCACCACCGGCAGCAGTTCGGTCAGGTCCACCTCGACCGGCGGCTTGCGCAGATCGAGCGCGAAGGCGGCGTGCAGCGCCGCGCGCCGCTCCAGCAGCGCGTCGCGCAGGCGGCGCAGCTTGGCCGTGCGCTCTTGGGCGGTGGAGCCGCGCAGGGCGAGCGCGGTGGGGCCCTGGCTCTCGAAGAGGCGCTGGACGACGTGGGCGGCGGTGTCTTCTTCGGTCTTCATGTCGTGCTTTTCGATGGAGGGTGCCCGGAGGTCCGGCGCTGCACGGCCGGCGGCGCATGCACGGCCAGGGCCAGCAACGCCGCCGCGCCCGCGAAGCTGGCGCTGAGCAGCGGCACGGCGGCGGCGTTGTCGCCCTGCACGATGAACGAGGCCGTGAGCGGCCCGAAGGCGCTGCCCAGCAGCTGCGCCGCGGGCACCAGCCCCGCCAGGCGGCCGGTGGAATCGGTGCGCAGCGCCAGGCCGATGTGGAAGGGCAGCATGAAGAGCCAGACGAAGCCGAAGACCGCGCAGGCCAGGGCGAAGCTCCGCGTGCTGCCGGGGGGCAGCTGGTGGATGAAGACGGTGACGCCTGCCAGCGCGGCCGAGCAGCCCAGGACCGCAGGCAGAGCGGGCAGCCGGCGCACGGCGACGGTCGCCAGGCTGCCGCCGGCCACCTGCATCGCCAGCGCTGCCGCCACCAGGGTCTGGGCGCCCCGCGCGTCGAAGCCTGCGGCCTTGCCCAGCGGTTCCAGATAGGCCCAGAACGCGCCCAGCGCTGCCAGCTGCAGGAAGGCGACCCCCAGCGGCTGCAGCGTGCGCGCCGACCAGCGCAAGCCCGTGGCCGCAGCCGGCGGCAGCGGCGCCAGCCGGGCCGGCAGCAGGGCGGCCAGCGCGCCGGCCAGCAGCGCCAGCAGGGCCAGCGCCACGAAGCTGCCCGCCCAGCCCCGGTGCGGAATCACCGCATGGGCCAGCAAGGCGCCCACCAGGGCCTGCGCCAGCGTCTGCAGCACGAAGAAGATGCCGCCCACGCGCGCGGGGCTGGCGGTGCGCACCACCACGCCGGTGGCGACCCAGACCAGCACCCCTTCGGCCAGGCCCGCCGCCGCCCGCACGGCGGCGAGCAGGCCGTCGCCCTGGACCTGCAGCGTGAGCCCGTCCAGGCCGGCCGCGGCCAGCGCCGCCAGGAGCGCGACGGCGCGCAGCCGGGCGATGGGCAGCAGCGCATCGCCCAGCACCACGCCCAGCCCCAGCATGACGATTTCCGCCATGGCGACAATGCCCACGCCTTCGAGGCTGACGCGCCGGGCCTCGACCAGCTCGCCCAGCACGATGGGCTGCAGGCCCACCATGAGCACGGCGATGCTGCCGACGGCCAGCGCGGCCGCCACCTGGGCGGCGGGGATGAGGGCGGGGGTGTGCGGCCGGTCGGTCATGGCGAGGGTCTCCTTCTGCGGTGGCTGGCGATGCCCGGCGCCGGGTCAGTAGCCCTTGGTCTCTTCGGGCAGCAGGCCCTGCATGAGCCGTGCCCGGGCGCGCAGCTGGTCCTTGGCCAGGCGCCGGTTGGCGACCAGGCGCACGATCCACGGCAGGGGGCGCACGCGCCCGCCGCCGGCCACGGCCAGCACATAGGCCTTGGCGCATTTCTCGACCAGCTCGGCGTTCAGGCCCAGCCGGGTGGCGGTCATGCCCAGGCAGACCATGTGGCCGTCCACCAGGGCGGCATTGCCCCGGCCCTGCAGGGCGCCGGGCGCGGCGTTCCGGTCCAGGCGGATGGCGGGGGTCATGGGGCCGACGTGGCGTGCCTGCTCGTCGAACACCTGCGGCATGGCGCCGCCGAAGTCCGCCAGGCAGCGGCCGAAGGCGCCGCCGCCCACCGCCACGGCGCCCACGTCGCCGCGCTGCGCATAGGCCAGGGCATGCAGGCGCGCGGGCTCCGGGGCCGGCAGGGGACCGGCGCCCAGCGCGATGCGCTGAGGCGCATCGGCGTCCGCCGGGCCGAACCACATCGCGCTGCCCCCGGGGATGCGCAGCGACAGGCTGGCGTGCCCGCCCTGCAGCAGGTCCTTGGCCCGCAGCCGGTCGCGCAGGCCCAGCCACTGCGCGCGCAGGCCGTCTTCGGCGGCTGCGGGCGCCGCGGTCGTTCTCGTTGTCGTCGTCATGGCGTCAGACCAGCTTGAAGACGTCCTCGAAGCGGTTCAGCGCATCGTCGATCACGTCGTCGGTGTCCGCCAGGCTGGTGTAGATGCGGCTGCCGGCCAGGGTGATGAGGCCGTGGGCGGTATAGGCCGCGCCCATCTCCTCCATCATGTGCTTGCGGCGCTTGGCTTCGTCCTTGGCCTTGAAAAGCTTCCAGAGGCTGCCGGTGTCCAGCAGCAGCACGCCCGAGGTCTGCAGATGCACGATGGAGCCCATGTTGTAGGTGACGTAGGGCAGGCCCAGGCGCTGGATGATGCCGTCCAGGCCGCGGCGCAGCCGGTCGCCCGCGCGCCCGGCCACGCCGGCCGCATCGGTGCGCTGCGCTTCCAGCAGCGCGTGGTAGCCGGCCACGCAGGACAGCGGGTTGGCCGACAGCGTGCCGCCCACGAAGGCGCGCTTGGCGGTGGTGCCGATGCCGCCCACCAGCATCATCATGATGTCGCGCCGCCCGCCGATGGCGCCGGCCATGGGGTAGCCGCCGGTCAGGCACTTGCCCAGCACGGTCAGGTCGGGCTTGACGCCGAAATAGGCCTGCGCGCCGCCCGGGCCCAGGCGGAAGCCGGTCACCACTTCGTCGAAGATCATCAGCGCGCCGAACTCGTCGCACAGCTTGCGCACCTCGAGGTTGTAGTCGGGGTGGACGGGCCGGGTGCCGCTCTCGGGGCCCAGCGGCTCCAGCAGCACGGCCGCCGTGCCGCCGCGCAGGCGGTTCCAGCGCAGCTGGCTGCGCAGCGCGTCCAGGTCGTTGGGATTGCATTCCTGCGTGTTGCCGGTGGCGCCGTGCGGTATGCCCACGGCCTCCATGCGGCCGGTCTTGGGCAGGCGCATGCCATAGACCAACTGGTCGCTCCAGCCGTGGTAGGCGCCACCCACCTTGATGATGCGCTTCTTGCCGGTGAAGGCGCGCGCCAGGCGCACCGCGCCCATCACGGCTTCGGTGCCCGAGCCCAGCAGGCGCACCATGTCCACGCCGGGCATGTTCTGGCAGACCAGCTCGGCCAGCTTGACCTCGTATTCGTGCAGCAGGCCGGTGACCGGGCCGCAGGAGTCCAGCACCTCGTTGACCTTCTGCCGCACCGCTGGGTGGTTGGAGCCCAGCAGCGTGGGGCCGCCGGCCTGCAGGAAGTCGATATAGCGGTTGCCGTCCACGTCCGTCATGTGGGCGCCCTCGGCCTGGGCGATGGCGAGCGGGAAGGGGTGGTTGAACGCCAGGTTGTGCTGCACGCCGCCGGGAATCACGGCCTTGGCCTGTTCGGCCAGCCGGCGCGAGCCCTGGCAGCGCTCGTCGAAGTAGCGCATGACCTGCGGCATCTTGTCGGAACGGATGGGCCGCATGGGCTGCCGGACCAGTTCATCGAAGCGGCGGTAGAGGTCGCCCACGTCGGGCCATGCCGAGATGGCGGTGCTGGGCGCAGCGCTGGCCGATGCGGCGGTGTGGATCGGGGCAAGGTTGCTCATGGCAGGGACTCGTGGAAAAGGGTGGATGGGCGGGGACCGGAGTGGGGAGGGGTGGGGTGCTCAGGCGCTCAGGGCGTCGCTCACGCGCCGCAGCGCGGGCCGCATGGCGGGCCACTGTCGGGCGCGGCTTTCCATGGCCTGCAGCAGCGTCCGCTGCGACAGCGCTTCGAGGTCTTCGACCGCCTGCATGGCGGTCTCCACGTCGGCGCCGCAGCACAGCACGCCGTGGTTGAGCATCAGATAGGCCTGGGTGTCGGGCCGCAGCGCCTTGGCCAGCTTGCTCGAAAGCCAGCCGCTGCCCGAGGGCGCGTAGCCCACCATCGGCACGCCGGGGCCCAGCGTGCGGCGCATGGGGCCTTCGGGCACGGCCAGCGGCCGGCCCAGCAGCGCGCAGGCGCTGGCCACCGGCTGGTGGGTGTGGATGCTGGCGTGGACGTCGGGCCGGGCACGCAGCACGCGGGCGTGCAGGCCGCTTTCCACCGACGGCGCGCGCTCGCCTGCCACCTGCTGCAGATCGTCCAGGCGCAGCACGCAGATGTCGTCGGCGGACATGGCCAGGTAGTCGGTGGCCGACGGCGTGACGGCGATGTGCGCGGCGTCGATGCGCAGCGCGATGTTGCCGCCCGTGCCCGAGAAATGCCCCCGGCGCGACAGCTCCAGGCACAGCGCGACGACGGTCTGGCGGACGGCCAGCGTGGCGGAAGGATCGAGGCTCATGCGGCGGCTTTCGTGGGGGCGTTGATGCGGTGGTAGAGCGGCGCCAGGCGGGCGCGCACTTCCTTGAAGGTCTCGAAGTGGTCGCCGTAGAGGCGCCGCAGCGCCGGGTTCGGCTCGTAGAGCGCGCGGGTGCGGCGCAGCTGGGCCAGGTCGCCGAACGAGAGCGCGCCCAGCCCCACGCCCGCGATGAAGGTGGCGCCGATGGCATTGGTCTGGATGGGGCTTTCGAGCTGGCGCACGGGCTGGCCGGTCACGTCGGCCAGGATCTGGCACCACACGTCCGACTGCGCGCCGCCGCCCACCGCGTTGATGGTGCCGGCGCTGCGGCCCAGCAGGCGCGCGAAGGGCTCCAGCATCCAGCGCGTGTTGAGCGCCACGCCCTCCAGGAAGGCGCGGAAGATGTCCTCGCGGGAATGCTCCAGCGACAGGTTGATGAGGCCGGCGCGCAGGCGCGGATCGTCCACCGGCGTGCGCTCGCCCAGCAGCCAGGGCGTGTAGATCAGGCCGCGCGCACCCGGCGGCACCCGCGCCGCGATGCGGTTGAGCACGTCATAGACGGCGGGGTGCTCCTCGTCGCTGGCCAGCTCGTCGGGGTGGTAGAGGATGCGGTCGCGCAGGAACGAGAGATTGGCCCCGGCCGTGGACTGCAGCGCCATCGCCAGGTAGCGGCCATCGACGGCGCTGGGGATGGAGGCGATCTTGTGGCGCACGTCGGTCTTCATGAAGGGCAGGTGCGCGCCCAGCCAGGACGAGGTGCCCAGGTACAGGTGCGTCTCGAAATCGGCCACGGCCGCTCCCACGGCCACGGCGGAGGTGTCCACCGCGCCGGCCACCACCACGGTCCTGCGCTCCAGCCCCAGCGCCTCGGCCACCTGCGGCAGCAGCGGGCCCAGCACGTCGGTGGAATGCACGATCTCGGGCAGCTTGGCGTCGTCCAGCCCCAGCAGGCGGATCAGGCCGGCGTCGTAGCGCACATGGTGCGGATCGCGGTTGTCGGTGATCCACGAGGTGACCGCCGAATCCTGCGTGGCGCAGAACCGGCCCGTCAGGCGCAGGTTCAGGTAGTCCAGCACGTTGAGGAACTTGTGGCTGCGTTCGTAGCGCACCGGGTCTTCGTCGCGCAGATAGGCCATGTGGCCGGCCGAGTCGCGCCCCGACAGCGAGGGCGCCCCGCCCGTCAGGCGCAGCCAGCGCCAGAGCCTGAGCGGCGCGTAGCCCTCGATGTTCGGGCCCCAGCCCCGCACCCGGCGCCGGATGGCCGCCGCGCCGCGCGCGTCCAGCCAGGTCAGCGCGCGGCCCAGGGCGCGGCCCTGCGCATCGACGCACACCGTGCCCTCGGTCTGCGTGGAGCAGCACACGGCCACCACGCGCTGGCGCAGGCCGGCATCGGCGCCCAGCACCTCGCTGGCGCTGTGCAGGAAAGCCTGCCACCAGTCGTCGGGCACCTGCTCGGCCAGAGCGCCCTGCACATGCAGCGCCACGGGGCGGAAGGCCCAGGCATGGACGGTGCCGTCCATGGACACCAGGGCGCATTTGCAGCCCGAGGTGCCCAGGTCCACCGCCAGGACCAGGCGGGCGTCCTTGGATCGCAGATCCATGTCAGCAGCGGCGCAGGGCCGGGGGCGCCCGGAACGGGGTGGGGGCGCCATGCCGCGCGGGCCGGCGGGTGAGGGTCTTCATGGAATGCACCTTTCTTGGACCTGGATCACAATGATTAAATAGTGATGACTAGAATATAGTCATAACTACTGTTTTGTGCAACAGCCAATACGAGGACAATCCCTGATGCCGCAGACCGCCACTCCTCGTTCCATGCCTCCTGCCCGCCGCATATCGCCTTCCCTCGCCACCAAGAAGCAGCCCGCGCAGCAGCGCGCGACCGAGACCTACGAACGCATCCTGGAGGTGACGGCGCAGACGCTGGCCGACGTCGGCATCGAGCGGCTGTCCACCAACCTGGTGTGCGAACGCGCGGGCATCACGCCGCCGGCGCTCTACCGCTACTTCCCGAACAAATACGCCCTGCTGCACGAGCTGGGGCAGCGCCTGATGCAGGCGCAGAACGCGCGCGTGGGCCGCTGGATCACGCTGGAGGTGTTCGCGGGCGGCGCCGAAGACCTGGAGCGCGCCGTGGAGGGCCTCATCATCGACACCTACGAAGCCACGGTGCAGACCGTGGGCGGCGTCTGGATCATGCGGGCGCTGCGCGCCGTGCCCGTGCTGCAGGAAGTGCGGCTGGCATCGCACAAGGCCGTCACGCAGGAACAGGTGCAGCTGCTGGCCCAGGCCCTGCCGGGCGCCGACCTGGCCCAGCTGCAGCTGCTCAGCCGCATCGTGGTGGAACTGATCTACGCCACGGTGGAGATGATCTTCGACGAGCCCCTGGACGTGAACGCCGTGGCCCGTACCGTGGCCGGCATGGTGGCCAGCCAGCTGGGCAAGGTGCAGCCTGCGGCGGCCGTGGCCAAGCCTTCTTCGCGCAGGAAAGCCGCTGCGGGATGACTGGGTGAATTCGCCGCGGCAGGGCGGTCCCTGTTCCGCGCTGCCGGGCCGGTCTTTCGCTCAGCGGAATGCGGCCCGATCCGCCTCGGCGGCGGCTGCCATCACGCCCCGGCCTTGCTGCTGCGGTGCCGTGGCCGGGAGTCCTTGAACGCACGCATGGTGCCGATCAGCTGCAGCAGCAGCTGGTTCGAGGCGATGGAGAGCTGGCGGCCGAGCCGCGTGACGATGTGCGCTTCGGCCGCGCCCAGCACGGCCTGATCGACGGGAATGGCCACCAGCTCGCCATCGTCGATCTCCTGCGCGACGGTGAATGCGGGCAGCAGGCTCACGCCCAGGTCCGAGCGCACGAAATGCTTGATCACTGAAATGGAGTCGGTGGTCAGCTTGGGGACGAGGCGCACGCGCTCCATCTGCTCGGCCAGCTCGATCACCTGCCGGGTGCCGTACGAGCCGTGCATCAGCGCGACGGGGTAGGCGCTGACCTGCCTCAGCAGGGGCTGGCGCTTCAGCGCGACCAGCGGGTGGTCGGGCCGCGTGATCACGCACATCGGCTGGCGTATGGCCGCCCGCGAGCGGATGCCCGAAGCCAGCGGCGGGTTGTACACCAGGCCGATGTGCGCTGCGTCTTCCGCCACCAGGCGCATGACTTCGTTCGTGCCCGCCAGATGCATGGTCACCGTGAGGCCCGGGTAGCGCCGCCAGAACTCCTTCATCGGCTCGGCCATCAGGTCGCTCACGAAGCCCTCGCCCAGTACCAGGTCGATGTGCCCGCGCGCCATGCCGCGCAGCTCCTGCACCTTGGTCAGCAGGTCGTCCTGGTAGGCGCTTTCCTGCCGGAAGTATTCGACCAGCATCTGGCCCGCTTCCGTCGCCTTCACGCCGCGCCCATGCCGTTCGACCAGGGGAATGGCCAGCTCTTCCTCCAGCTTGGCGATCTGCCGGCTCACCACGGAAGGGTTCATGTCGAGCGTGTCGGCCGCGGCCCGCACCGAGCCGCGCACGACGGCTTCGTACAGGTATCGGACGCGCCGGAATTCCAGTTTCTCTTGCATGCGGCCTCGCGGCGGTGGGTGGAGGCAGCGACGAGAGCGTTGCCTTCAAGTCAACGGAATTGTACGGACGTTGTCATTGTTCGCGTGGACCGCCGGTGGGATTCTTCGCCCATCGCTGCAGCCGGCGCCCTCTCTGCGAAGGGCCGCATCCGGGGCGATGCATCGCAATCAATCAATCAAGTTCGGAGATTTCACATGAAGACGATCGGTGTCATTGGCCTGGGCAACATGGGGCGCGGCATGGCCCTGTCGCTGCAGCGCGGCGGCTTCGAGGTGGTGGGCACCGACGCCTCTGCCGGCACCCGGGCCGCGCTGGCGGCCGAAGGCGTCCGGGTCGTGGATTCGATCGGGGAAGTGGTCGCCCAGGCGGAGGCCATCGTGCTGTCGCTGCCGACGGCCGCCATCGTCGAGCAGGTCGTGGCAGGCCCCGGCGGCCTGCTCAGCCATCCCAAGGCCGGCGTGCTGGTCATCGAGACCTCCACCTCGCACCCCGACACCACGCGCCGCCTGGCCGCGCAGCTGGACCAGGCCGGCATGCGGCTGATCGACGCGCCCGTCAGCGGCGGCCCCAAGGGCGCGCTGGCCGGCACGATGACCATGGTCATCGGCGGAAGCGACGAGGACGTGGCCCGCGCCGAGCCGGTGATGGCCGCCATGAGCGCCAAGCGCGTGCATGTGGGCGGCGTGGGCGCGGGCCACGTGGCCAAGATCGCCAACAACCTGCTGTGCGCCGCGCACCTGGCCATCGCCGGCGAGGTGACGCGCATGGCCGAGCAGGCCGGCGTGCCGGTCGACCGCCTGCTCAGCGGCGTGAACGCCGGCTCGGGCCGCAGCTTCGTCACCGAATTCAACTTCCCCACCTGGGTCACCAGCGGCAGGTTCGACTCGGGCTTCACCATGAAGCTCATGCGCAAGGACGTGCGCCTGTCGCAGGAGCTCATCGGCGCCTTGGGCATGGACCTGCCGCTGTCGCGCCAGGTGGCTGAGCGCTGGGCCGCGAGCGCCGAGACCATCGGCGACGACGAGGACTTCAACCGCATCGTGGAGCTGGGCACCCGGCCCGCCAAGGCCTGAGCGGCCCTTCGCTTCACGCGCCATCCGACGACCCCCACACATCGCTAACCGAGACCCGCACATGACCTCTGCACTCAGCCAACAACTGCTCGCCAAGCTGGCCCCTTTCTTCCCCGGCGCCGATACCGTCGGCTCCTACATCGGCGGCGAATACGTCGCCGGCACCGGCGCTCCGGTGACGCTGGTCGATCCCGCCACGGGCCAGGAATTCCTGCAGTACGCCGACGCCGGCGCCGAGCAGGTGGCGCAGGCCGCTGCCGCCGCCACGGCCGGCCAGAAGGCCTGGGCCGCCCTCACGGCCGCCCAGCGCGGCCGCGTGATGTTCGAGATCGGCCGCACCGTGCGTGCCCACATCGAGCCGCTCGCTCAGCTCGAATCGCTGTCTGCCGGCAAGCCCATCCGCGACTGCCGCGGCGAGGTCACCAAGGTGGCCGAGATGTTCGAGTACTACGCCGGCTGGACCGACAAGCTGCACGGCGAAGTCATCCCCGTGCCCAGCGGCCACCTGAACTACACGCGCCGCGAAGCCTTCGGCGTGATGCTGCTGATCACGCCCTGGAACGCGCCCGTGTTCACCTGCGGCTGGAACGTGGCCCCGGCCATCGCCGCCGGCAACGCGGTGCTGCTCAAGCCTTCCGAGCTGACCCCGCTGAGTTCGCTGGCCGTCGCGGCGCTGGCCGAGCAGGCCGGCCTGCCCAAGGGTGTCATCAACGTGCTGAGCGGCTTCGGCCACACCACGGGCCAGGCCGCCATCTCGAACCCGGCCGTCAAGAAGGTCGTGTTCGTGGGCTCCCCGGCCACGGGCGGCAAGATCGCCGCCGCCTGCGCCGCGCGCGGCATTCCCTGCGTGCTGGAGCTGGGCGGCAAGTCGGCCAACATCGTGTTCGAGGACGCCGACCTGGCGCGTGCCTGCGTGGGCGCGCAGTCGGCCATCTTCGCGGCCGCGGGCCAGAGCTGCGTGGCCGGCTCGCGCCTGCTGGTGCAGCGCAGCGTCTATGACCGCTTCGTCGCCATGCTGGCCGACGGCGCGCGGCGCCTGCGCACGGGCGAGCCGCTGTCGCCCGAGACCGAAGTGGGCCCGATCCAGAACGCCAAACAGTACGCGCACGTGCTGGGCATGATCCAGTCCGGCCTGCGTGAAGGCGCCGAGCTGGCCGAGGGCTGTGACGGCCAGCCGGCGGAGCAGGGCTACTTCGTGCGCCCGACGGTGCTCAAGAACGTGCGCAACGACATGGAGGTCGCGCGCACCGAGATCTTCGGGCCCGTGGTGGTCGCCATCCCGTTCGACACCGAAGAGGAAGCCATCGCCATCGCCAACGACAGCGACTTCGGCCTGGCCGGCGCCGTCTGGACGAACAACGTGGCGCGCGCCCACCGCGTGGCCGCGCAGGTCAAGGCCGGCACGTTCTGGATCAACACCTACAAGGTGATCAACGTGGCCTCGCCGTTCGGCGGCTTCGATGCCAGCGGCTATGGCCGCTCCAGCGGCACCGATGCGCTGCACGAGTACACGCAGGTCAAGAGCGTGTGGGTCGAGACCTCGGCCAGCCCGGCCGTGGCCTTCGGCTACGCCCCCGGCATCGGCGCCTGACCCGCGGACGCCGCCCCCTCCACCCATCCCTGCATCAGCAGCCACAGCACGACATCGGACAGGAGATACCCATGATCACCACCTTCGACGGCCCGGCCTCCCCGGCCGGCAGCCATGCCGGCGCCGGACACGCGCGACTGTTCGCCGCAGCCTTCCTGCTCGTCCTGATCGCGGAATTCATCGGCAATGTGAGCCTGCCGCTCGGCCCGGCCAAGGTGGTGCTGCTGCCGCTGCTGTGGGCGCTGCTGCTGGGCGCGGCCTGGGGGCTGGCGAGTCCCCGCTTGCCGGGCGGGTTCGCCATCGCAGTGCCCCTGCAGCGCACGGCATCGTCCATCCTGCAGCCTGCGCTGCTGCTCTTCATCGCCAAGCTGGGCCTGCTGGTGGGCGGCTCGCTGCCCAAGCTGGCGGCGGCCGGCTTCGGCCTGGTGTTCCAGGAGTTCGGCCACTTCTTCGGCACGGCCGTCTTCGGCCTGCCCGTGGCGCTGATGCTGGGCATCAAGCGCCAGGCCATCGGTGCGACCTTCTCGGTCGGCCGCGAGCCCAGCCTGGCGATCATCGGCGAACGCTTCGGCATGCAGTCGCCCGAAGGCCAGGGCGTGTTGGCCGAATACCTGACCGGCACCGTGTTCGGCGCGGTGTTCATCGCCGTGCTGGCGGGCTTCCTGGCCAGCCTGAACGTGTTCAATCCGCTGGCCCTCGCCATGGGCGCCGGCGTGGGTTCAGGCAGCATGATGGCCGCCGCATCGGGCGCCATCGCGGCCCAGCAGGCCTCGCCCGAGATGGCCAAGGACGTGGCGACCTTCGCCGCGGCCAGCAACCTGATCACCACCACCGTCGGCACCTACTTCACGCTGTTCCTGTCGCTGCCCTTCACCATCTGGGCCTACAAGGTGCTCGAACCCATCCTGGGCCGCACCACCCAGGCCAGCATGGCCGACGTGCCGGTGGATGCCGCCCAGCCGCAGCACGAGACGCCCGCCCTGGGCTTCGGCCTGCAGGTGCTGACCTGGGTGCTGGTGGGGGCCTTCGCGCTGCTGGGCAACTGGATCACCTACAAGACCTCGCCCTTCGACCCGGCGGTGCTGGGCGGCATGGCGGTCATCGTCGGCGCCGTGCTGGCCGGCCAAGTGGTCTACCGCCTCGCGGGCGGCAGGATTCCGGCCGTGATCTGGGTGTCGCTCGCCGGCATGCTGCTGACCTTCCCGCAGTTTCCGTTCGCAGCGCAGGTGGCCGCGATGACCGGCAAGATCAACTTCCTCGCGCTGGCCACGCCCATCCTGGCCTTCGCCGGACTGTCGATCGCCAAGGACGTCCCGGCCTTCCGCCGGCTGGGCTGGCGCATCGTCGTCGTCTCGTTCGCGGCCAATGCGGGCACCTTCATCGGCGCGACCTTGGTGGCCCAGTTCTTCATGCACAAGCCTGTCGTCTGACCATGCCCCGCCCCATGCCGGCAACGATCCCACCCGATACCGTGGAAGCCATGCGCGCATGGCGCCGCGATCTGCACGCCCATCCGGAGCTGGCGTTCAACGAGCACCGCACCGCCGACCTGGTCGCGCGCGAACTGTCCGCCATGGGCATCGCCGTGCATCGCGGCCTGGGCGGGACCGGCGTGGTGGGCACGCTCTCCACGGCGCCCGGCCCGGCCATCGCCCTGCGCGCCGACATGGACGCGCTGCCGCTGGAGGAGCTCAACACCTTCGGCCACTGCTCGCGCCATGCCGGCACCATGCACGCCTGCGGGCATGACGGCCACACCGCCATGCTGCTGGGCGCCGCCCGCCACCTGGCGGCGCAGCGCAGCTTCCGCGGCACCGTGCATTTCGTTTTCCAGCCGGCGGAAGAGGGCGAGGGCGGCGGCCGCGCCATGGTGCAGGACGGCCTGTTCGAGCGTTTTCCGTGCGATGCGGTCTACGGCATGCACAACTGGCCGGGCCTGCCCGCCGGCACGTTCGCGATCAACCACGGCCCCATGATGGCCGCGCTGGACACCTTCGAGATCACCGTGCAGGGCCACGGCACGCATGCGGCCATGCCCGAGCGCGGCGTCGATCCCTTCACGGCCGTCGCGCAGATCACGCTGGGCCTGCAGACCATCCCGGGGCGCATCCTGAGCGCGATGGACAGCGCCGTGGTCAGCCTCACGCAGATCCACGGCGGCGACGCCTGGAACGTGATTCCCGACCGGGTGGTCATGCGAGGCACCGTGCGCTGCTTCTCGCCGCAGGTGCAGGACCGCGTGGAAGCGGCGCTGCACACCCTGTGCCGCGCGACGGCCGAAGCCCACGGCGCCACGGCCACCGTCGCCTACCGGCGCGGCTACCCGCCCACCATCAACACCGACCGCGAGACCGACGTGGCCATCGCCGCCGCCCGGGCGGTGGCCGGCGCCGGCCGCGTGCAGTTCGACTGCCGGCCGTCGATGGCCTCGGAGGACTTCGCCTTCATGCTGCAGGCCAAACCGGGCGCCTACATCTGGCTGGGCGCCGACGGCGCGGACCCATCGCTGCCCCTGCACAACCCGCGCTACGACTTCAACGACGACACCCTGGGCCTGGGGGCCGCTTATTGGGTCAGCCTGGTGGAATCGGAGTTGAAGGCCGACAGCGCAGAGCTGGCCTGAGGCCGTACGTATCTCCCCGAGTCGTGGCGGCTCACGGAAGCAGCGGGTCCCGTGGCCCGGTGCGCTGCGCTGGCCGGTGCGTCGCGGCGGCCCCTGCAGCGCGGTCCGGCACCACATGGCGCCAGGCTTCCAGCGCGCTGCCATGCAAGGGTGCGCCGCCCACGCTGGCCAGCACTTCAGGCGGCCATGCGGGCTGGCTCTTGATGTGGAAACTGGCCCAGCGGATCAGGCCGTAGAGCAGGGTCAGCGGAAAGAGCGGGATGGCGATGACCTGCCAGAGGATGGCGCCCAGGTCGGGGTGCTTCCAATGCTCCGCACTGCCCGGGCCGATGAAGGGCTGGCCGAAGAAGATGCAGCGCCCAAGGCGCATCTCGAACAAGGCCTCATTGGGTCCGTCGCCTTCGACGAACAGCGGCCCTTCATGCTCCATGAAACGGCGGATGTGTTCCCAGGTATCTAGCAGGGGCTGTACCGCGATGGCGCTGCTGGTCAGGCCCAGGCCGAACTGGCCGACCACGCGGGTATCGCCCGGCGCGGCCAGCACGATCATCTGCAGGGCCGCGTTGTCCTGCGCCACGGTGCTGGTGAAGGTCTTGAAGCGGGTGACCTGGGCGCGCACGCAGGCCCAGTCGTAGCTGAGGATCTCGTGCTGGCCGCCCCCTCCCCAGAGCGGCCACCAGCTGAATAGACGTGTGTTGTCCTTGAAGACATGGACCTTGCCGGCATTGCGGTCGAAGAGGGTGGGCTGGTAGCGGTAGCCGATAAGGTCGAAGCGGAGCGCGAAGACTACGAGTAATGACGCAAAGCCCAGGCATCCCACTCCAAAAAAAAACGGAAAACTGAATCGATCCGGTACGAAACTTGGATCGAGCAAAGCAGGCCAAAAGAGGACCAATAATGGTGAGCCTATCGTTGCAATGAAGGCAGAGTATCCGACTAGCAAAGTCATCATGCTTCCGTACGCCAAGCCATGCGGAAACGCCTCGATGACCGCGCCGCCGCTGTTGGGCGATCGGCTGGCCGGCACGCTGTGCGGCGGCAAGAGCACGGCCCCGGCACCGATGCCCCTGAACACCTCGTTGTCGTGCAGCTTGAAGAATTCGTCTCCGGCCTGCTGGCCGAGCCATTCGATGTCGGCCATGCCGGCGGGTCGGCGCGATGTCGATGGCTTGGGCTCGGAGGCGGAGTGTTTGTCGTTCTTGGTTCGGGCCATGGTCAGGGTTTATTCACGATGAGCGTGTCGCGCCCGAGGCTGACGCGCTCGAATTCTTCATAGACGTTATAGGTGAAGAGGGCGACTCGGGCGGCCTCCCACTGCGCATCCGTCATCGGCACGCTGATCTCCAGCACGTGGCGGCCGCTGTCGTCATCGAATGTCAACGTCGCCGCCTTGTCTTCACGGGAGGCCAGCCGGTGCTTGCGTTGGACATCACCGTACAGCGTGAGCGTATAGGCGATGCGCCGCTTTCCGCTGTTCGTGGCAGATTCGATTTTTGCCTGCACCTGGTCGTCGCTCCACCAGTTGTCTTGCCAGGCCAGCGAGGCCTTGAAGCCCACCGACAAGGCCGCGAACGCGCTCTGCTCATCGCGCAGGGCTGCATCCACCCAGAGTTGCAGCGCGCCGGCGTCTGTACCAGCGGGCTTGGCCTTCGCTGACCCGAATTGACCTTGCGGATGCCCGGTGCCCCAGAAGCTGCGCTTGAGGAATATCTCGTTCAGATCGTCCTCCAGGCTTTGCGCGTAAAGCGACCAGCCGAATCCGGCGATGGCCAGCACGATGCCGATGCCGGTCAGGGAGGTGCCGAGATAGGCGGCTGCAGCTGCGCCGCCCAAGCGCATAACCACCATTTCTGAGATTGCGCCGATAGCACTTGTTGAAGCCCGTTGGGCCATTGCGCGGGCGAACATTGCACTGGCTGACAGGCCAAGGGAAAACATTGATGTAGTGTATGCACCGCCCGAGCCTAAGTAGTGTGGTGCAGCCTGCGCGTCGCCCCGCTCCCTCCGCGACACCGCTTTAGCAAACGCCGCCACCGCATCAAACCCCGACCCCGCAGCCCCGAACACCCCGATGGCCAGCCGCATCGTGGCCGCCTTCGTGAACGTCGATGCCAGCACCAGTTTGCTGCCTTGCGATCGCAGGTCGTAGTACAGCGCCCACATCGACAGCCCGCCCTCCAGCAGCCCGGTGCTGGCGGAGAAGAGGCTCATCAGCGCGTCCACCTGGTCGTAGCCTTGTGCGGCCTTGATGTCGCCCAGCACCTTGTTCAGCGCCCTGGCCTGCAGCAGCGCCACGACCAGCGTGGCCATTCCCATGCGCGAGCCGACTGCCTGCCGCGCCGCCCTGGCCGCGCTGGCCTGCTCCCCTACCAGCTTGAGGGCCAGCGACTGCGGCAGTTTGAAGGGCTGGTTCAGCCCGCCCAGCGTGGAGTCGGGCACCACTTCCACCAGGGCTTCGCCGGTGCGTGCGGCCTGCCGGGCCAGTTGCTTGAGCGTGCTCTCCTTGAGCACCAGCGGATAGAACTCGGGCGTGGTCAGCCCGGGCCTGCCGGCCAGCTTGCGCAGGTTTCTGGCGGTGCTACGGCGCTCCTGCCGCGTGGTGGCGTTCTTGGCTTCGAGCGCCATGGGCAGGCTGCCCGCCGCGAAGGCTTCGCTCAAGGCGTCTATGGTCTGGCCCACCGGCAGCTTCACGCGCACCGTGGCGTAGATATCCTTCGGGCTGATCACTTCGGCGAGCACGGCGGCGGTGCGCACATGGATGGTCTGCAGTCGATCGACCTGCTCCGCCGTGCTGCGGGCCATGCCCAGCGCTTTGGCCCGGTCCGGATCGATGGCCGAGATGGCGAGGTTCATGCCTTGTTCGCGGGCGTGGATCAGGCTCAGCGCCACCGCTTCGAGCCGTTCGCGCCGCGCGGCCAGGGCCTCGTGTACGACGCTGGGCAATTCCACCGCGCTCCGGCTCTTTTCCCCCAGGTCCTTGTGCAGTCCCGCGTTGTTCAGGTTGCCGACTTCGTTCGCCAGGCTGAAGGGCGCCAGCAGTGCGTTGTCGATCCAGTTCGCCGGATCGTCGGGATTCTTGCCCAGCAGCGCGGCCAGTTCCTTGGCCGTCGCCGGGCCCGCCGCCCCGCCGCCCCAGGCGGCATCCACCGCTTCCATGCGGGCGATGGCGTCCTGCACCTGCTGCCCGGGCGTGCCGTGCTCCGGCTTGGGTTGCGACAGGTTCAAGCCTTGCGTGTAGTCGTGGCGCAGCGCCAGGGCCCAGGCCGGGCCGGAGCGCCAGTCCGCCAGGTCGGCGTCGTAGCGGGCGATGAAGGCGTCCCAGCGCTCGCTGGCGGCCTTGAAGGCATCGCGCCAGGCGCTGAGCTCGGCCCAGCGCAGCTTTTCGCGGTAGCGAGACACGCGGCCCTCGGCCGTGGAGCCGCCGTAGTGCTGGTCGGCCACCTGCTTGACGGCGGCGCTGGGCCATCCGATGCGGCCCAGGCGCGTCTGCTGGCCCGGGCGCTGCCGCGATGCCACGGTCTGCGCCACGGGCTGGCCCCGGGCGTCCAGCACCGGCTCGACCTTGGGCGGAAACAGGCCGGTGCTGCGCGTGAGGAAAAGCGGTTCCCAGGTCGTGCCGGCCGGATAGGTGCCATCGGCCAGGCCGCGCTGCCAGTCTTCCTCGGTCACGGGCGGGATGTTCTTGTTGAGCTCGCGGGTGACGTACTGGCGTGCGTCGTCCCGGGCCTGCGCTCGGGCCCAGCCTTCGATCACGTCCACATGCAGGCTGGAGCGCAGCTTCCAGGGGCGCAGGGCGTCGTCCTTGGCGCCGGTTTCGTCCGGCCCGCCGATGGCCCAGGCCTTCTTGCGCTCCGCTGCCAGCAGCCGCAGATGGTTGTGCTCCTCGGCGACGCCCACGTCGTCGCGCAGGCGGATGATGAGCGCGCGGTCCTTGCAGGCCGGGCCGGCGGCCTGCTCCATCGCCCGGGCGTGGGCCTGCATGTCCTTGGCACGGCCCAGCCGCCGCATGTCGAAGCGGCGGCCGGCCTGCCCGAATGCCTTGACCAGCGGGCTGGTGGCCGGGCCGCCCGGTGGCGCATCGGCATATTCGGCCACATGGGCCTTCAACGTCGCTTCGCTCAAGGCCAGACTGTGCGGAGGCTGCGCGCCGCCCTGCACCCAGGCCTGAGCCCGCAGCTGCGTCATGCGCTTGGCGCGTTGTCCATGCGCATCGGTGGTGTAGGTCTTGAGAACGTGTTTACGATCTCGCAGGGGATCGCGTTGGAGCGCAATCGGGATGAGTGGATGCCTCGGATGCGCCGCATGGGCTGGTGCCCATGCAAGCAGCCGGGGC
>CAJYHL010000034.1 GCA_913774625.1 uncultured Acidovorax sp. | reverse complement strand
TGGCCCTTGAAAAGCGCTCCGCCGGTCTCGCGCGTCACCCAGAGGGCCAGTTCGTCGAAGTGCTGCTGCAGCAGCGCGGCGGCGCGGTGGAAGACGGCGGCGCGCTCGCGCGGCGGCTGGGCGGCCCAGCCGGGCTGGGCCTGCTGCGCCCGCGCTGCGGCCTGCGCCACGTCGTGCGGGGTGGCCTGGCCGGTGGTGGCCATCACCTGGCCGGTGGCGGGCTCCACGATGTCGAGCCGGTGCGCGGCGGGCTGCCAGCTGCCGTCGAAGAGGTGCTGGCTCCAGCGGTGGGGAGCGAGAAAGGCTTGTGCGGATGGCATGCGGTTGTCTCCTCGGATCAGGGGTGATGCTTGCTTTTGTTAAAAATGAGCTGGGCTAACGGAATGGCTATGCCGGGACGCAGGGCGCAGGCAGGCAGGCAAGCGGCTCGGCTGTCCCTGCATTGCAGCCCGCATGCCAGCGGCGTGTGCTGCAGTGCAGCATCAGCCCCCCAAGGCGGTGGTGCGGCACGCGGGCTCCATTGGGAGAAATGCGCGGAACTCAGGGCTTTCCCGGGGGGGCGCCGGCCGTCGCGCGACGCGGGCCGTGCCACCATGGCGGCCCCTGGGCTATTGCGCAAATCAGCAAAAGGAAAGCCGGTGGATATCGATGGAGTTCACGAAAACATGAAGCATCCCGACGCCGAGGGGCGCATCTCGCTGGCCGAGATGGCGCGCCAGTCCGGCTCCGTGCTGCGGCGCGGCGACAGCGGCCACTTCAGCTGGTCGGGCAGCGCGGCGGCCCCCACGCTGACCGATCTGACCGAGTCGCTGTGCTTTTCGCCCGGCGACGGCCGCATCTGGCTGGACGGCCAGCGCATGCTGCTCATGCACGCCGCGGCGCTGGGGCATCTGCGGCGCGAATTGATCGACACGCTGGGCCTGGCCAGCGCGCGCGGCCTGCTGACGCGCGCCGGCTACGTGAGCGGCGCGCGCGACGCGCAGCTGGTGCGGGCGCGCTGGCCCGAGGGCGAGGCCGCGGCGGTATTCATGGCCGGCGCCCGCCTGCATGCGCTGGAGGGCGTGGTCAAGGTCACGCCGCTGGCCTTCGACTTCGACCTGGACCGCGGCGTCTACGAGGGCGAATTCATCTGGGAGCATTCCAGCGAGGACGACGAGCACATCGCCGCCTACGGCATCGGCGCCGACGCGGCCTGCTGGCAGCAGGTGGGCTACGCCACCGGCTACGTCACCACGCTGTTCGGGCAGCAGGTCATCTTCCGCGAGGTCGAATGCCGCGCCATGGGCGCCGCTGCCTGCCGGGTGGTGGGCCGCCATGCGGCCGCCTGGGGCGACATCAGCGAAGACCTGCGCTACCTGGAGGCGCACGACTTCCGCGCCCGCGTGCGGCCCGGCGCGCCGGTGCCGAAAGGCGCCGCCGCCGCTGCGCCTGCGGCCGGGCCTGCCGCGCCGCAGGCCGCCGCGCCCGCCGACGACCGCCACGCCGTGGTGGGCGCATCGCCCGCCTTCGTATCGGCCTGCCATCTGCTGGACCGCGTGGCGCGCACGCAGGCCGCCGTGCTCTTCACCGGCGAATCGGGCGTGGGCAAGGAGGCCTTCGCGCGGCGGCTGCACCAGGCCAGCACGCGCGCGCAGCAGCCCTTCGTCGCCGTCAACTGCGCGGCCATTCCCGAAACGCTCTGGGAGGCCGAGCTGTTCGGCGTGGACCGGGGCGCCTACACGGGGGCGACGGCGGCGCGGCCCGGCCGCTTCGAGCGCGCGCACGGCGGCACGCTGTTCCTCGACGAGATCGGCACGCTGAGCCTGCCGGCGCAGGCCAAGCTGCTGCGTGCGCTGCAGGAAGGCGAAATCGAGCGCGTGGGCGGAACGCGCACGCTGCAGGTCGATGTGCGGCTGGTGGCGGCCACCAACGTCGATCTGCAGGCCGAGGTGCAGGCCGGGCGCTTCCGCGCCGACCTCTTCTACCGGCTCAACGTCTTCCCCATCCACCTGCCGCCGCTGCGCGAGCGGCGCGAGGACATCCCGCTGCTGATGAACCATTTCCTGCAGCGCGAGAGCCGCCGGCACGGGCGGCGCGTGGCCGGCTTCAGCGCACGGGCCGTGCGCGCGCTGCTGCACTACGACTGGCCGGGCAACATCCGCGAACTGCTGAACTTCATCGAGCGCGGCGTCATCGGCGCGGAGGAGGGCGGCGCGATCGACGTCCACCACATGTTCCGCGGCGAGGCGCGCGCCGCGGTGGCCGTGCTGGCCGTGTCCGAACAGGGCGGGCTGGTGGACACCGAAGGCCGCAGCGGCAGCGGCGGAGCGGTGGGCGTTTCCAACCTGCTCGAGCACCTGCGCGGCACGCTGGACGCGCCGTCGCTGGACCTGCCCCGGCTGGAAGCGCGGCTTTTGCAGGAGGCGGTGCAGTCCTGCGGGGGCAACCTCTCGGCGGCGGCCCGCCTGCTGGGCCTGAGCCGGGCGCAGCTGGCCTACCGGCTGGAGCGGGGTGGACCGCCGCCGGCATAGCGGGCCGCCTGGGCTGGGTGCAGGTCCCTAGGGTTTGCCCCGAGTTCCTGCCCGGGGCATTCGGCTACGATGAAAAACGTTATCCAAGCTAATCATTTGTTTGTGATGATGGATCCCATCCCACAGCCCCTTACCTGGTGCCTGCCATGTCCCAAGCCCACGAACAGACGGCCTATACCCACCTCGGCGTGAGCCATCACGGCGCGGTGACCTGCGTGACCCTGAACCGGCCGCACAAGCGCAACGCGCTCAGCCTGCCGGTGATCGCCGAGCTGCGCCACGCCATCGAGAACCTGCCGGAATCGACCGGCGCGGTGGTGCTGGACGGCGCGGGCGAACATTTCTGCGCCGGGCTCGACCTGAGCGAGCTGGCCGAGACCTCCCCCGCCGAGGGCCTGATGCATTCGCGCGTCTGGTACGAGGCCTTCGAGCGCATCCAGTTCGGCCGCTGCCCCGTGGTCTGCGTGATGCACGGCGCGGTGATCGGCGGCGGGCTGGAACTGGCTTCCGTCGCCCATGTGCGCGTGGCCGAGCAGGGCGCCTATTTCGGCCTGCCTGAAGGCCAGCGCGGCATCTTCCTGGGCGGCGGCGGATCGGTGCGCGTGTCCAAGCTGATCGGCGCCTCGCGCGTGGCCGAGATGATGCTCACCGGCCGCGTCTATACCGCGGACGAAGGCATGGCCGTGGGCCTGGCCCACCACGTGGTGGCTGCGGGAGAAGGCCGCAGCAAGGGCATGGAGCTGGCCGCCCGCATCGCCACCAACGCGCCGCTCTCCAATTTCGCCATCATGCATGCGCTGCCGCTGATCGCCGAGCAGCCCATGTCGCACGGCCTCATGACCGAAGGCCTGATGGCCACCATCACCCAGTCCGACGCCGAAGCCAAGGCGCGCATGCAGGCCTTCCTGGAAAAGCGCGCCGGCAAGGTCACCCCCCAAGCAAACCAAGGAGTCCGCTGAATGGACGCGCAAGTGATGTTGACCAATGACCTGCAACCCCTGGTGGCGCCGCGCTCGGTGGCCATCGTGGGCCTTTCGACCAAGCCCGGCTCGGCCGGCATGGTCGTGCTGCAGAACCTGATGACGGCCGGCTATGACGGCGAGCTGCACCTGGTAGGGCGCAGCGGCGGCGTGGTCGATGGCCGCACCGTCCTGACCTCGGTGGCTGAGTTGCCCGAGGGCGTGGACCTGGCCATCCTGCTGCTGCCATCCGACGTGGTGCTGGACACCGTCAAGGCTTGCGTGGCGCGCGGCGTGCGCGCGGGCGTGTGCTTCGCTTCCGGCTTCGCCGAGATGGGCGACGAAGGCCGCGCCAAGCAGCAGGAGATCGCCGACACCGCCCGCGCCGGCGGCATGCGCCTGCTGGGCCCCAACACCATCGGCTTCTTCAACAACGTCGATGGCTTCCACGTTTCCATGGTCAAGCTGACGCTGCCGCCCCGCCTGCGCCCGGAAGACGGCCCGGCCGTGGCCGTGGTGGCGCAGAGCGGCGGCATCGGCGTCCACGTGTCGGCCGCGCTGCAGTCGCGCGGCGTGCCCGTGTCCTATGTGCTGGCGACCGGCAACGAGGCGCAGATCGGCCTGGCCGAGGTGCTGCGCTTCCTGGCCCGCGACCCGGCCACCGCCACGGCGGTGATCTATGCAGAGCAGATCCGCTCGGTGCCCGCCGTGCTGCAGGCCCTGGCCGACATGCGCGCCGCCGGCAAGCGCGTGGTGCTGCTGCACCCCGGCCGCAGCGAACTGGCGCAGCAGGCCACCAGCTCCCACACCGGGGCTCTGGCCGGCAACCATGCGGCCATGCGACTGGCGGTGGAGCGTGCCGGCGTGCTGGTGGTGGACAGCCTCGAAGAAGCCATCGACCTGGGCGAGCTGATGCTGCGCTTTCCCGTGCCGCCCGTGGGCGGCCTGGGCCTGATCACCGCCTCGGGCGCGCTCTGCGGCATCGCGCTGGACTACCTGGAACCGCTGGAGCTGGGCATGCCGCCCATGTCGCCCGCGCAGGTGGAGTCGCTGCGCGAGCAGCTGCCCGTCTATACGCCGCCGCGCAACCCGCTGGACCTGGGAACCCTGGTCGATCCCCGGCCCGACCTGATCGGCCTGGGCGTGATCGCGCAGCAGGAAGACCCGGCCATCGGCAGCCTGCTGGTGTCGCTGCCCATGCCTTCGCCGCAGCTCGCGCCGGTGTGGCTCGACTCCTTCCTGCAGGGCATGAAGGGCCGTAGCAAGCCCGCCATCTTCGTGATGCAGAACGAGGGCGTGCCCCTGCCCGCCGAGGTGCAGCAGATGGCCGTGCGCTCCGGCACCGTGCTGATGCGCTCGCCCGAACGCGCCCTGCGCGCGCTGGCCCGCTTCGCCCGCCATGGCCGGCTGCAGGCCGAATGGCAGGCCAAGACCGACGCGCCCGCAGCCCCGGCGCTGGCGGGCCTGCCCGCGTTGCCCCAGGGCACGCTGCCCGAATGGCAGGGCAAGGAACTGCTGCGCGCCGCAGGCCTGGCCACGCCGGCCGGTGCGCTGGCCACCACCCCGGAAGAGGCCGTGGCCGTGGCGGCGCGCATCGGCTACCCGGTGGTGCTCAAGGCCCAGGCCGGGCGCCTGGCCCACAAGACCGAGGCCGGCGGCGTGCTGCTGAACATCCGGGACGAAGCCGCGCTGCGCGCCGGCTGGCAGCAGCTGCACGACAACATCCGCCGCCACGACGCCAGCCTGGTGCTGGACGGCGTGCTGGTCGAGGCCATGGGCGAGCGCGGCCTGGAGCTGGTGATCGGCGCGGTGCGCGATCCGCAGTGGGGCCCGGTCGTGATGGTGGGCCTGGGCGGCATCTGGGTGGAGGCGCTGGGCGACGTGCAGCTGCTGTGCGCCGACCTGCCGCTGCCGGCCATCGTCTCGCGGCTGCGCGCGCTCAAGGGCGCCAAGCTGCTGCAGGGCTTCCGCGGTGCGCCGCCGGTCGATCTGCAGGCCGTGGCGCAGGCCGTGGCCACGGTGGGCGCGCTGATGGCTGCGCGGCCCGACATCGCCGAGATCGACATCAACCCGCTGGTGGCCTACGGCGAAGGGCGCGGCGTGCTGGCGCTCGACGCGCTGGTCGTGGTGCGCTGAACATGGCCGGGGCGCCGTTCCTCGATGCGGTGGTCGCCATCGACATGCACACGCATGCGACGCGCTCCACACGCAACCCGCCCGACGAAGTCGCCATCGCCATCGACGCGGCGATGGACGCGTATTTCAAGCAGTCGCTGCCGCGCCCGACCATCGACGAGACGGCGGCCTACTACCGCGAGCGCCGCATGCTGGCGGTGATCTTCCCGGTCGATACCGAGCGCGAGACCGGCCAGTTCCGCATCAGCAACGAAGAGGTGGCCGAAGACGCGGCGCGCCACCCCGACGTGCTGATCCCCTTCGCCAGCATCGACCCGATGCGCGGCAAGATGGGCGCGCGCGAAGTGCGGCGCCTGGTGGCCGAGCACGGCGTGCGCGGCTTCAAGTTTCACCCCTCGGCCCAGGGCTTCTACCCCAACGACCGGGCGGCCTACACCGTGTACGAAGCCATCGCCGAAGCCGGCCTGCCCGCCATCTTCCACAGCGGCCAGACGGGCGTGGGCGCGGGCCTGCCGGGCGGCGGCGGCATCCGCCTGAAGTATTCCGACCCCATGTACCTGGACGACGTGGCGGTGGACTTCCCGGTCATGCCCATCGTCATCGCGCACCCGTCCTTTCCCTGGCAGGACAACGCGCTGGCCGTGGCCACGCACAAGCCCAACGTCTATATCGACCTCTCGGGCTGGTCGCCGCGCTACTTTCCGCCGCAGCTGGTGCAATATGCCAACACGCTGCTCAAGCACAAGGTATTGTTCGGCTCCGACTACCCCGTCATCACGCCGGACCGCTGGCTCAAGGATTTCGAGGCGCTCGATATCCGCCCCGAGGTGCGCCCGCTGATCCTCAAGCGCAATGCCATCCAGCTGCTGGGCCTGGACCGCGACCCGGTGCTGGGCCGCTACCAGCGGCTGAAGCCCCCCGCGGGCCCGGGCTGCTGCTGACGGCGCTGCGGCAGCGGCGGCCGGGCGACGGCGGGGCCCGCAACGAGGACGAGGAGAACCGACATGGATGAGCACGCGAAGAATCTGCCCCTGGTGCTGCTGCCTGGCCTGCTGTGCGACGAGGCGGTCTGGGCGCCCCTGCAGGCCGCGCTGGCGGCGCAGGGCGTGCCGGTGGAGATCGGCAGCTACGGCACCATCGACCGCATCGAGAACATGGCCCGCTACATGCTGGCCCAGGTGGCTGCCCCGCGCTTCGCGCTGGCCGGCCATTCCATGGGCGGCCGCGTGGCGCTGGAAATGGTGCGGCAGGCGCCCGGGCGCATTGCCGGGCTGGCGCTGCTGGACACCGGCACCGCGGCCCGCGCGCCGGGCGCCGCAGGCGAGCAGGAACGCCAGGGGCGCCTGGAGCTGCTGGCGCTGGCCGAGCGCGAAGGCATGGAAGCCATGGCCCGGCGCTGGGTGCCGCCCATGGTCCATCCCGACGTCTGCGGCACGCCGCTGTTCGAGCGCATCGTGGCCATGGTGGCGCGCAGCGATACGCGGCGCTTCGCCGCGCAGATCCACGCCCTGCTGGAGCGCCCCGATGCCGAGCCGGTGCTGCGCGGCCTGCAGTGTCCCCTGCTGCTGGTGTGCGGCAAGCAGGACCGGTGGAGTCCGCCCGAGCGGCACGAGGCCATGCAGGAGATGGTGCCCGATGCCATGCTCCGCCTGGTGGACCATTGCGGCCACATGAGTCCCATGGAGCAGCCGCAGGCCGTGGCGACCGCGCTGCTCCACTGGTTCGAGGACTTCCGCCATGACGGCTGAAGCCCCGGCTCCCGAGCCGGACTGCGCCGCCGCCTGGCACCGGCTGCAGGCCGAACAGGCCTGCCGCGACCTGGTGCTGCGCTCGGCCGCGCTGTCCGACGCCGGCGATGCCGCCGCGCTGGCCGCTCTATTCACCGAAGACGCTGAGCTGGTGCGCCCGGGCGCGCCGGCCATCACGGGCCGCGCCGCCATCGAGCAGTCCTACCGCCAGCGGCCCGCAGGACGCATCACCGCCCACATGGTGCTGGGCACGCTGTTCGACGGCGGAGTGCAGGACGGCACGGCCAGCGCCACCAGCCGCGTGCTGGTGTGGACGGCCGATGCCGGTGCGGAGGCCGGCCCGCACGGCCGGCCCGCCGACCCGCGCCAGCGGCTGGGCTTCTTCGCCGACCGCTTCGTGTACACGGCCGAGGGCTGGCGCATCCAGCAGCGCCGCGCTGGCTTCGAGCTGTTCCGCGACTAGCCAACCTTCACCAGTCGCCGCCGTTGCGGTTGGGGCCCAGCTGCAGGCCGTCGATGCCGGCGGCCGGCCAGGCGCCCACCGCATGGCAGGTTTGGCCCGGCGCCACCAGCGGTCCGCGCTTGGGCACGCCGTCGGCCGCGCGCACCAGCACCTCGACGGTGTCGCGCGCCTCGCCGCAGGCGACCGCGATGCGGTGCAGGCCCGGAGCGTTCACGGCCAGGCGGGCTTCCCAGAAGCCGGCCCGGGCCGGCTGCATGGCCACCGCCTCGCCGCCGTCCAGCGCGGCCAGCATGGGGGCCGGCGAATCGCCGAAGCGCCGCGCCACCACCTGCAGGGTGCCCGGGCGCGGCACCTGGCCGGGCTGCGAGGGCCGGGTGACCAGGCGCAGGTCGCAGGGCGCGACGATCTGCACATGCGGCCAGGGCGCGCCCAGGGGGCGGAAGCGCCAGCTGGGCACGCCGCCATGCACGCAGACCACCGAGAAGCCGGGCAGGCCCCCGCCTTCCTCGATCTGCGCCGTGGAGCGCGTCGCGCCATAGACCACGGCGCCGTCGTTGAGCAGTTCGTTGTAGTGCGTGTGGCCGGTATCGACGAAGGGCACGCGCGCGTCGGCGAAGAGCCGCGCCAGCGCGTCGCCGTCGGCCGCGAGGTCGCCGGGATAGCAGTGCATGAAGACCAGCGGCACTTCGCCGGCCGCTTCCGCCAGCGCCAGCTGGCGGGCGATGCGGTGGCGATGGTGCGCGCTGAGCCGGAAGTCCGGGCCGCCCGCGCCGGCGCTGACCACGTCCGCGAAGATGCAGCGGTGGCCGGCGATCACTTCCTGCTCGGGCCGCTGCTGCGGGGGAAAGGCGGCCTCGTAGGCGGCGAGGCTGCCGCCCTCGAAGTCGTGGTCGCCGGGAATGGCGCGCACGGGCAGGCGCAGCGGCGCCAGTGCCTCGGCGATGGCGCGGTACTGCGCCGGCGTGGCATGGTTGGCGTTGTCGCCGGGCAGATAGACGAAGTCGGCCAGACCCGCATGGGCGTTGAGCTCCTGCACGATGGCCTGCAGGCGCGGCTGGCTGGCCCAGCCGTCGGCCTCGTCCATGTGCAGGTCGCCGATGTGGATCCAGGCGATGGAGGGGGCGTCCATGGTCGCGGGCATGTTCTCAGGCTCCTTCGGGCACGAGGCTGGAGGCCGGCCGCTCGCAGGTGCCCGCGCAGGCCGGCCGCAGCAGGCCGGCGAAGCCGATCCACAGCGCCAGCGAGGCGAGGGCGAAGCCGCCCAGCGCGTAGAAGGCGACCTGGTAGCCGAACAGCTGGGCCAGCCAGCCACCGATGGCGGGCGACAGGCTGGCGCCCAGGCCCTGGATGGTCATCACCGCGCCCTGGCCGATGTTGACGCGGCCCGTGCCGTCCAGCAGGCAGGCCACCAGCCCGGGCACGGCCACGCTCTGCAGCCCGGCGCCGATGCCGTCGAGGGCCTGCACCGGCCAGACGCCCCAGCTGTCGATCACGCTGCCGGCGATGGCCCCGCGCAGGGGCAGCGCCGCGAAGGACACCAGCATCACCAGCCAGTAGCCACGCTGCGCCGACAGCCGCATGGCGGCCAGCGCGGTGACGATCATCACGCCCTGCGCCACCATCACCGTGAGGGCGGTGAACATGGCCGGATTGCCCTTGCCCGCGCCCACCACGGCCAGGCCGTAGAGCGGCAGCATCGCGCCGTTGCCCAGGTGGAAGCAGGCCAGCGCGGCGGCCAGGATCAGCAGCGGCCGGTTCTGCAGCAGCGTGCGCAGGCCCTGGGCCTGGCCTGCTGCTGCGTGGCCTGCGTGCGGGCCTTCGAGGCCGCGCGCCGCGCGGTGGTCAATGCTGCGCTCGGGAATCGACAGCACCGAGATGATGGCGAACACGCCGAACAGCGCCGCCAGGAAGAAGATGGCCGGCATGCCGTAGCGGTAGCCTAGCCAGCCCGACAGCGCCGCGCCCACCAGGTTGCCGGCATGGTTCCAGGCCTGGTTGCGGCCGTTCTGCGCATTGAAGCCGCGCTGGCGCACCACGCCCAGCGTGATGCCCGCCACGGCCGGCCCGATGGCCGCGCCGGCGATGGCCGTCGCGATCTGGCTGGCCGTGACCACCAGGCCCGACTGCGACCACAGGATGAGGAAGGAGGCCAGCAGCGTGCAGATGCCGGTGATCACCACCACCCAGCGCTTGCGCGTGGTGTGGTCGATGAAGGCGCCGGCCGGCACCGTCATCAGCATGCCGGCCACGCCCCCGGCCGTCATCACCGAGCCGATGGCGCCGGGCTGCCAGCCGCGCTGCTGCAGGAAGACCCCCAGGAAGGGGCCGATGCCGGCCTGCATGTCGGCCATGAAGAAGTTCAGCGCGCACAGCCCGCGCGTGGCGCGCCGCGTGTCGGCTGCCCCTCCTGGACTGCTGCTGCCTGTCGCGCTGTGGTGAAGGCTGGCGGGTGAGGGGGCGGCGTCCATGGGTTTTCCTTCGGGGGGTGGGAGGAGGTCAGCCGATCAGGATGCGTGCCCCGACGGCCAGGATGAGGGCGGGCGGCATCACCAGCACGCCCAGCTTGAGGAAACGGGCGAAGCCGACGTCGTCGCCTTCGCGCCGGATCGCCGACAGCCACAGGATGGTGGCGAGTGAGCCGGTGATCGAGAGGTTGGGGCCCAGGTCCACGCCGATCAGCATGGCGTCCACCACCAGCTGCGGCGGCGTGGCCTGCTGCAGCACGGTGCTGGCGACCAGGCCGGCCGGCAGGTTGTTGACCACGTTGGAGCCCACGGCCACCACGGCGCTCGCGGCCGCCGCAGTGCCCGGCGTGTTCGCTTGCACCCCGCTGGTGAGCCAGCCGGCGAGCGTGCCGATCACGCCCGTCTGGTGCAGCGCCTCGACCAGCACGAAGAGGCCGGCCACGAGCGGCAGTACGCTCCAGGAGATGTCCTTGACCACCGGCCAGGGGCTGGCCCGGTCGCGCAGCAGCACCACGGCGGTGGTCAGCACGCCCATGATGCAGGTCGGCAGGCCCAGGTCGATCCCCTTGGCCGAGACCGTCATGAGCACGATGGCCGTGACCACCAGGGCGCCCAGCGCCGTCATGCCGCCGGCATGCAGCGGGGACACCTCCACGCGCGGCTCGCAGCGGCCCGCGAGATCGCGGCGCAGCGCGAAGCGCAGGCAGGCATAGGTGGTGGCGATGGCCAGCAGCGAGGGCAGGCCGAAGCTTTTGATCCAGGGCAGCAGCGAGGGGACGTGCTCGCCGTACATCACCAGGTTGGCCGGGTTGGAGATGGGCAGCACGAAGCTCGCCGCGTTGGCGATGAAGGCGCAGATGAAGAGATAGGGCAGGGCCGGCGTGCGCGCCTTGCGGGCGGCGGCGAAGACGGCCGGCGTCAGCACCACGGCCGTCGCGTCGTTGGACAGGAAGGTGGTGATCACCGCGCCGATCACGTAGATCAGCGCGAAGAGCCGGGGCGGGGAGCCGCCCGCGAGATTGACCGCGTGGCTGGCCACCCAGTCGAACAGGCCTTCGCGCCGCGCCGTCTCGGACAGCAGCATCATGCCAATGAGGAAGAGATAGACGTCGTTGCCCTTGGCGATGGCGGCCAGGACCTCGTGCAGGGGCAGCAGCCCGAGCACGAGGACGAGCGCCGCGCCGGCCACGGCCCAGATGGCCTCGGGTAGCTTGAAGGGCCGGATCAGCACGCCGACGGTGACGGCGGCCGAGATGGCCCAGATGGTGACGTGGGAAGAAAGCATGGCGTGTGAGGATGGGCCGGCGGCGGGGCCGCCGGTGTAGGTGCTGGGGGAAAGGGAAGGAGAGCGAATATCGTAAAACCCGCAGGGGCTTTCGCCGACGGGCGGTTGCAGAGGCCTTCCGGGCTGGGGGACCGGTCTGCATCGCCGCCCGCATGTTGCCTGCTTCCGGGGCCGTTTTCCGCCAGCGCCCTGCGATTTGTCAGGCTCCGGAAGGCTTGCGGCATCTATCATCGTTACCTCGGATAAGGAGTCTGCATGTACCGAAACACGGAGCCGGAGCCCTCTGCTGCGGCCAAGCGCAACACCCCCAGGTCCCGCAGCCGCAAGGCGGCGGTGGCCGACTACGACTTCCAGAGCGATGCGCTGGGATACAAGCTGCGTCTGGCCCAGGTGCGCGCCTTCGATCTGTTCTTCGAGATGCTGTCGCCGCTGGACATGTCGCCCGCGCGCGTCACCGCGCTGTCGCTGATCGCCATGAACCCCGGCACCAACCAGGCCGCGCTGGCCAAGGAACTGGGCGTGGCCGGCCCCAGCGTGCTCAAGCTGGTCGATGCGCTGGAAGGCGCCGGCTGGATCCGGCGCGTGGAGGTGGAGGGCGACCGCCGCCGCTATTCGCTGGAGATCACCGAAGAGGGCCGCCAGCGCATGGGCGCACTGAGAGAGCGGCTGGAGGAATACGAAGTCCGCATGTCGGCCGGCCTGTCGGCCGAGGAGCGCGAAACCCTGCTGAACCTGCTGGACCGCGTGGCGCGCTGAGGCGGTAGGGCACAAACTCGCCAGCGCGCCAGCGCACAACGCAAAGGGGGCACCGCGTGCCCCCTTTTTTCTTCCAACCGGCCCGCAGGCCGTGCGGCTTCAGCGAGGCGCCATGCGCAGGGCGCCGTCCAGGCGGATCACCTCGCCGTTCAGGTGGCCGTTGCCGGCGATGTGCAGGGCCAGCGCGGCGAACTCTTCGGGATGGCCCAGGCGCTTGGGGAAGGGAATCGATTCGGCCAGCGACTGCTGCACGGGCTCGGGCAGTTCCTTGAGCAGCGGCGTGGCGAAGATGCCGGGCGCGATGGTGCAGACGCGGATGCCCCACTGCGCCAGGTCGCGCGCCAGCGGCAGGGTCATGCCGGCCACGCCGGCCTTGGAGGCCGCATAGGCTTCCTGCCCCACCTGGCCGTCGAAGGCCGCCACCGAGGCGGTGTTCACGATCACGCCGCGCGCGCCGTCTTCCAGCGGCTCCAGCCTGGCGGCGCGGGCGGCCATCAGGCGCACCATGTTGTAGGTGCCCACCAGGTTGATGCGCACCGTGCGCTCGAAGTCGGCCAGCGGCGCGGGCGCGCCGTCGCGCTGGATCACGCGCTTGGCACCACCGATGCCTGCGATGTTCATGAGGATGCGCGCATCGCCGTGGGCATCGGCCGCGGCCTGGATGGCGGCGCCGGCCGAGGCCTCGTCGCTGATGTCGCACTGCAGCGCCAGCGCCTGCCCGCCCTGGGCGCGGATGTTGGCGGCCACGCGCTCGGCGCCGGCCAGGTTGATGTCCAGCAGCGCCACGCGGGCGCCGGCCGCGGCCAGCGCGCGGGCCACGGCTTCGCCCAGGCCGGAGCCCGAGCCGGTGACCAGGGCGGCCTGGTTCTCGAAGTTCTTCTGCATGCGTCGTCTCCTTGCGTACTGCTTGCTGTGCTGTGCTGTGCTGTGCCTTGGCGCGATCAGGCCGCCTTGACGACCTTGGCGGCGCGGCCCTGCAGGAAGTCCGCCAGCCGCTGCTTGGCGGCATCGTCGCCCTGGGCGATGGCGGACATCAGCGACTCGACGAACAGGCCGTCGGACTGCGCCATGTCGGCGATGCGCGGCAGCGCCTGCACGATGGCGTAGTTGGAGAGGGGCGCATTGGTGGCGATGCGGCGGGCCAGGGCGATGGCCTTGTCCAGCGCCTCGCCTTCGGGCACCACGTACTGCGCCAGGCCGCGCTCGCGGCCTTCTTCCGCGTCCAGCACGCGGCCGGTGAGCATCATGTCGCTCATGCAGGCCACGCCCACCAGGCGCGGGATGCGGGCCGAACCGCCGCCGCCCACGAAGATGCCGCGCTGGCCTTCGGGCAGGCCGAAGTAGGTGGTGGCGTCGGCCACGCGCACGTGCGTGGCGGCTGCCAGTTCCAGCCCGCCGCCGACCACGGCGCCGTGCAGCGCGGCCACTACGGGCACGCGGTAGTACTGCAGCGCGTCCATCACGGCATGCCAGCCGCGCGAGTGGGCGATGCCCTGGGCCACGGTGCGCTCGGACAGGTCCGAGAGGTCCAGCCCGGCGCAGAAGTGCTGGCCTTCGCCGCTGATGACCAGCGCCTGCACCGAGGCGGGCAGCTGGATCAGCGCGGTGTGCAGCTGCTGCATCAGCGCCTCGTTGATGGCGTTGCGCTTGGACGGGCGGTTCAGGCGGATGTGCGCGACCGGGCCGCTGAAGCTGATCTGCAGCTCGTTCAGCTGGGCCAGCAGGCCGTCGGCGGGGGTGAATTCGGGCGGGTTGGTGCTCATGGGGGTGTCCGGTGATGGGTTCTTGGGTGAAGTGTGCGGCATGCGGGTGAAGATCGATCAGCGCGCGCCCAGCGCGGCGGCCAGGCCGCCCCAGCGTTCGCTGAAGAGTCCGGCGTCCATGGTGCGCAGATCGCGGATCAGCGGGCGGAAGCCCATGTGGGCGAGCACGTCGCGCTCCAGGTCGATGCCGGGCGCGATCTCGGTCAGCTCCAGGCCCTCGGGGCGCAGGCGCAGCACGGCGCGTTCGGTGATGAAGCTCACCTCCTGGCGGCGCAGCGCGGCGTCGTGGCCGTTGAAGGTGAGCTGCTCGACCTGTTCGACGAACTTGCGCGAGCGGCCTTCCTGCACGATGGACAGGCGCCCGTCGCCCACCTGCAGCTGCAGGCCGCCGGCCGTGAAGGTGCCGCAGAACACCAGGCGCGGCGTGGCGCGGGTGATGTTGATGAAGCCGCCGCAGCCCACCGGCCGGCCGTTGAACTTGCTCACGTTCACGTTGCCGGCCGCATCGGTCTGCGCCAGGCCCAGGAAGCTGCAGGCGAGGCCGCCGCCATCGTAGAAATCGAACTGGGACGACTGCTCGATGATGGATTCGGCGTTGTAGGCCAGGCCGAAGTCGCCGCCATAGGCCGGCACGCCGCCGTTGGCGCCGCATTCGACCGAGAGGCTCAGCAGATGGGCAGCGCCTTCTTCGGCGGCCACGGCCGGAATGCCCGCCGGAATGCCCACGCCCAGGTTGGTGAGCGCGCCGGGCTGCAGTTCCATGGCCGCGCGGCGCGCGATCACCTTGCGCTCGTCCAGCGGCAGCGAGGGCACGGAATGCATGGGCAGGCGCACGTCGCCCGAAAGCGCGGGGTTGAACGCGGTGGTGATGGTCTGCAGGTGGTTGCGCGGATCGCCCACCACCACGTAGTCCACCAGGAAGCCCGGCACCTTCACCGACTTGGGATGCAGGCTGCCGGCCTGCACCACGGCCTCGACCTGGGCGATGACGATGCCGCCCGAGGCGCGCGCGGCCTGGGCGATGGACAGCTGCTCCAGCAGCAGGCCTTCCTTGTCCAGGCTCAGGTTGCCGTTCTCGTCGGCATAGGTGGCGCGGATCAGCGCCACGTCGATGCGCGGGCAGGGGTAGAAGAGGCATTCCCTGCCGTCGAATTCGACCAGCTTCACCAGGTCTTCGCTGCAGGCCTTGTTGAGCTTGCCGCCTTCGATGCGCGGATCGACGAAGGTGCCCAGGCCCACCTGCGTGAGCAGGCCCGGCGTGCGCGCCGCGATGTGGCGCGTGAGGTGCGAGAGCGAGCCCTGCGGGAAGTTGTAGGCCTCGACTTCGCCGGCATGCACCAGCGCCATCATGCGCGGGCCGGTCTGGCCGAAGTGGCCGGCCACCACGCGCCGCACCATGCCCGGGTGCGCCAGGTGGGCCATGCCGCCGTCGCCGCCGTTGCCGATGGCGCCGCAGGCCCAGGTGGTGAGCTGGCGCGGATGGCCGGTGGCGAGGAAGTGGCGCTCCAGGCCCTGCAGCACGTCTTCGGCCAGGCCGGTCATGGCGATGCCGCCCAGGAACACGGTGGCGCCGTCGCCTATCAGTGGGCCTACCTCGTCGGGTTTGATGACTTTCATGATTCGGTCTTTCTCTTCAGGGGTCCAAGGGGCAGTCGCTGCCGGCTGGGGTTTTCGCACTGCCGCGTTCTCTTGCGTCCGATGGCCGCGGAGCAGGCCAGGCCAGCGGACGCCGTGGAACTGGCTTCGCCAGGCCACCGGCGTCGTCCCCCTCGGGGGAAGGCGCCGCAGGCGACTCAGGGGGGATTCACACGCCCGTGTTCTCGATCAGCAGGGCCATGCCCTGGCCACCGCCCACGCAGGCCGAGACGATGGCCCAGCGGCCGCCGCGCCGGCGCAGCTCGTGCGCGGCGGTGATCGTCAGGCGCAGGCCGGTGGCGGCCAGCGGGTGGCCCATGGCGATGGAGCCGCCGTTCACGTTCAGGCGGTCCATGTCCAGCTGCAGCTCGCGCGCGCAGGCCAGCACCTGGGCGCCCTGGGCTTCGTTGATCTCGATCAGGTCGATGTCGGCCAGCTGCAGGCCGCAGCGGTCCAGCAGGGCGCGGATGGCGGGCGCGGGGCCTATGCCCATGATCTCGGGGGGCACGCCGGCCGCTGCGGCGCCGGCCAGCCGCGCCAGCGGCTTGAGGCCTTCGGCCCGCACGCGGGCGCTGGTGGTGACCACGGCGGCCGCGCCGCCATCGACCAGTGCGGCGGAGTTGCCGGCGGTCTGCACGCCGCCTTCATAGACCGGGCGCAGCGTGGCCAGCACGTCGAGCGGGGATGGGCGCACATGCGTGTCGCGCGCCTGCAAGCCGGCCTTGCGCGGCAGGCGGATGCCGCGCGCCTCGTAGCCGGCCAGCTCGAAGCGCGCGTCCTGCACCGGGGCGATCTCTTCATCGAAGAGGCCCGCGGCCTGCGCGGCGACCGCGCGCTCGAACGAGCGGGCGGCATAGGCGTCCACCTCGGCTCGGGTGATGCCGTACTTGAGCGCGAGGTTCTCGGCGGTCTGGATCATGGACACGCGGGCCGCCGGATCGTCCAGCGCTTCCCAGAGGAAGTCCTTGAATTCCACCGGCGCACCCAGGCGGAAGCCGCTGCGGTGGGTGTAGGCGCAGATGGGGTTGCGGCTCATCGATTCGGCGGCTACGGCCAGCACCGTGTCGGCGTAGCCCAGCGCGATCTGGTCGGCGGCCTGGCGCAGCAGCTCGAAGCCGCTGCCGCAGATGCGCTGCACGCCGATGGCGGGCGCCTGCAGGGGAACGCCGGCATAGAGGCCCACATGGCGCGGCAGCATGTAGGCGTCGAAGTCGGCCTGCGCCATGGACGCCGCCACGGTGGAGCCCACGCTGTCCGCCGCGATGCCGCTGCGCTCCAGCGCTGCGCGCGCCGCGTGGATGCCGAGGTCGGTCGGCGACACCAGCGCCAGCGGGCCGCAGTAGTCCACCCACGGGGTGCGAGCGCCTGACAGCAGCCAGGTGTCTTCCAGGCGGCGGGAAAAGAGGGGGGTGGTCATGACGGCGCTTGGCTCCATGAATTGATTTTTCGGATATCAGTTAGTCTAGCTAACGATTTGGAAAAAACAACGCCCTGGAGGGTGCGCCGGGCCTGGGGTTTTCCCCGGGGCCGCAGGGTCGGGGCGGGGAGATGCGCCGCCGGCAGGGCGCCGGCGGGCGGGGCGGTCAGCGAAGGCTCGGAACGCCGATCACATGCCCAGCGAGCGCAGCAGCTCGTCGGTATCGCTGGCCGGCGCGGGGGCCGGCGCTTCTGTGGGCTGGGGCCGGCTGGGGCTGTGGCCGTCGCCCTGCGACGCCATCAGCGCGTCGGGGTCGGGCGTGTCCTGGGGCTCGAAATCCACCACCTTCACGAACTCGGTGCGGTCGATGGCCAGTTCCAGGTAGAAGATGTTGTTGGACGCGGTGTAGAAGGTCACGCGGCGCGCCTCGGGCTTGTCCATGTTGGCGTCCACGGCCAGCACCACCTGCTGGTTCAGCACCAGCATCTTGGGCTGGTTCTGGGTGATGTGGGTCTGCAGCTCGCGGCGCACCTTGCCGGTGAAGTCGCCCACCACCTGGTTCATCAGCTCGCCCATCACGTTGGCGACTTCGTCGGAGGTATAGGAGCTGGCCAGATCGTCCTGCGACATGCCCATGCTGAGCAGATAGCTCTGGTAGATCTCCATCGCCGCTTCTTTCGAGAAGTTGATGATGACCAGGCCCGAGAAGCCGCCGTTGAACAGCACGAAGCAGCCGATGTCGGGCTTCAGGCAGGTCTTGGTGATGCGCTGGACCATGCCCGAGTAGTGCAGGGGCTTCTGCGTGGCCACGCTGAGCACGCGCGTGACGGAATTGCAGAGGCTGACGAGGAGGTCTTCGGTGCCGTAGATGACGGCGTTTTCGTTGGACTGCATGGCGTGTCTTGGGTGAGTGCGGTGGAATGCCGGGGCCCGTCCGGCGTGCTGCGGCGCGCCGGACCTGAGTGCGTAACGCAGTGTATCGCCGCATCGGGCCGCCGGGGCGAGGGGTAACCATTTGATGGCAGGCACCCGTGCGGGTGGGGGGTGCCTCCCGGCAGGTGCTGGTGCTACCGCCCTGCTTCAGGTGGCCCCGGACTTGCGCCGCCTGGCCTCGGCGCGCCGTTGCTTGAACGTGAGCCTGGGCGGATGGCTGTAGTCGCCCGTGTAGCGCGCATGGGGCTTCGGCCGCAGGCTCTGCGGGTCCACGGGATCGCCGACGCTGCTCAGGATGCCGGCGGGCCAGCGCGGCGTGCCCTTGCAGTGGCGCACCGTCCAGCGGATGAGGCTGTAGGGCAGGGTCAGGGGCAGGATGAGCAGGAACGCCAGGCCGAAGGGGACGGTGAGGAACCAGGCGCCATGCAGCCCTTCGCCGGTCCACCAGATCTTGCTGCCGGGCCCCAGCAGCGGCTGGCCCGAGGTGAAGGCGCCGATCCAGTGCTCCTGGCTGTCGTCGGGGTACAGCGCGTCGCCGGGCGTGAGCGCAGGGCCTTCGCCACGCATGTAGCGGCGGATATGTTCCCAGCGGGCGACCTGGGTTTGTCCGCTGTCGTACCCCGCCGTGAAGCCGACGCCGAAGCGGGCGATGACGTCGCGGCTGCCGGGGACATCGGTGATGGCCAGGGTCAGGGCGTATTCCTTGCGCGGCAGGTTGGCACCGCCCATGACGACGACTTCGGCGACCTCGCCACGGGCGCAGGCCCAGTCGAAGCTGTCGATGCGGCAGCGGGTGCCGCCCAGCAGGCGCCAGACCTCCCACCACGGGGAGCCGAGGTCGGTGAAGACGTGGACCTTCTGGGCTGCCTTGTCGAAGAGGACGGGTTGGTAGCGCCAGCCGACGGAGTCGGCTCGGCCCACGGTTAGAAAGACTAACGCCCAGAAAAGGCCAAGGGCATGACCTATCCAAGTCCATGCGCCTGAAAATTCACCAATCGCCCAAACCACGAACAGAACCAGCCCCCCTGCCATGCTCCACATGGCCCCGGCAAGCATCCCATCAATCGTCGCCATCTGATCGATGAACTCGATGCCGTTGGCATAAATGGCGCGAACGGAGCCGCCACTGTTCGGCGTGCCGATGGCCGCGTGGTCTATCGGAGGCAGCAGCATGGCCGGCCGCTCGTTGGGCGGCATGAGGTAGTCGGCTTGCGCCCGTTGATCATCCGGCGACATGGTCAGTCCCTTATCCAAACAAAGTCTTGTGCGAGCTTCGAGGTGGCTCTCGTTTCGGACCAGGAACGTCCTGGCTGCTTGAGGGCCGCAGCACGGGTGACATCCAGCAGCGTGAAGCTGAACTTCACGGCCCCGATGGCCTTGTCTTGGATGGCGTAGCCCATGGATGCCTTGTACATGCCATCGCGATCGGGCGTTTCCGGCAGCACGGCATCGCCCTCTGCCAGCGTGGCGACGAGTTTGCCGTTGACGGCGTCATACCCCTCCATCTTGAAACTGAGGCCATGCGTCTGTGCATCCCAGTCCATGCAGGTGATGTGGGCCTTCACCTCATCCGGGCCGACCATCTTGTCGTTCCATTCGAGCTCGGCCTTGATGCCGCGTGCCAGCGTGCCTAAAGCCAGCATTTCCCTTTCCAGGTCTGGGAATTTTGGTGCTTGGTCAATGCCGCCCTTACCGAAGTAACTCCTCTTCAAGAAGACCTCGCACTCGTCGTCTTCGAGCATGGTTGCCACGATACCGATAGCCACACCGCTGACCCACAGGAACATGCCGACACCAAAGAGTGTCATCCCTAAGCCGGCAAGGCCTGAGGCGGTCATCGCCGGTGCTAGTGAAATTCGAACCACACCTTGGGTTGCGACTCGTAGGAGTTGGGCTGAACGAAAGCCGAGGTAAGAGCCATAAGTTGTGCCCACTGCCCCCGCGGCATACAGAGAAAAGGCAGCTGCATTCGCGGCCATCGAATCCCAGTCCCCTCTTTGGCCGCGAGCGTATAGCTTTGCAAATGCCGAGACAGCATCCAACCCCATCCCCATCGCCGCCAGCACCCCAGCCGCAAACCGCAACGTGATGTACCTCGGCACCCTTGAAGCCAACTGCGCCGCATGCGGCGTCGCCGCCGTGGCCGGCATGGACAGCAGATAGCCCACCTCCACGCCCGCGCCGAAAATCCCCAAGGCGGCGGACACCATCGCCGCGGCTGCATCCACCTGCTCGACGCCCCCTTTCTTGTGGAAGTCGTCGATGGCCGCCTGCAGCGCATAGCCCTGCATCAGGATGACGCCGGCACTCGCCCCGGCGGGCAGGCGGTGCGTGCCGAGACCTTCGGCGAACCGCTTCATCCAGCCCTGCCTGAACGTCGCCTGTTCCTTCAGCACGCCACGGGCGAACTCCTCGGGCAGCTCGCGCAGTTCCTGGGGCAGGCCCACGAGGTTGGGGCCGACGACCGGCAGCATGGTGCCGGAGCGGCGGGCGGCGGCCTTCCTCAGCGTGGCTTCGTCCATCAGCAGCGGCACCGTGATGTCCTGGTCCATGCCCGCCAGCTTGCGCACTTTTCTCAGCTGCGCCTGGGCGCTGGCCGATGCCCGGGCCCGCGTTTGCTGGGCATGTGCGCCGTGGTGGTCGAACTTGAGCTCGAACATCGGTGATTTCAGCGCCTCGATGCTGGCGTCGAGGAAGGCGCCGGCCTTCCATTTCACTCCGACGAAGTAGTGCTTGACGTCGGTGGCCAGGAATTCCTGCAAGGCCATGGCGCGCACCCAGATGACCTGCTTGCGCGTGGCCTCCTTGAGCGTGATGGACAGGCCCCAGCGCCCCGCCTTCTCGGCGTCGAGCGCCGCCACCACCATGGTGGCGGTGGCCTGCTGCGCGGCATTGAGCAGGTTGGCGCTGAACTGCGCAGCGCCTTCGCGCACGAGTGCCCAGCCTTCATGGAAGTCCTGCCATCCGTCGCGCGAACCGAAGGCGCTGTCGTACAGGTCGGCGCGCAGCCCCTGGTCGGGGTCGTCGCCGAAGATCTTGGCTGGCAGGTCGAACTCGGTGATGAGCGCCCGCGCGATCCAGTTCGTGGGCTCTTTCTCGTCCTTGCCCATCATCTTGACGAGGTGCTTGAGCATGACGGGCGTCAGCGCGGGCAGGCCGTAGGCGCGGTCGGTGGCGGCCAGGCGGTCCAGCGCTTCCTGCACCTGCAGGCGGACTTCCCGTTGCGTGCGCTTTTCGGCGCAGAAGGCCTTGTGTTCGTCGAACTGGTAGCGCATGCAGGTGGCGAAGGGCGTGCCTTCCAGCCAGGCGACGCGGTCGGCTTCCAGTTGGGCGAGGCGCTCCTGCCACTGCCGGTTCTGGCTGGCGTGGGCGCGCTCGAAGGCTTCCAGTTCGTCCAGCTTGACGCTTTCGAGGTAGCGTCCGGCGCGGCCCGTGGCCCGGTCGGCGCCCAGGGCCTTGGAAGTCTTCTGCACGTGGTCCGGGGGGTAGGTCACGCGGCCCAGCCCTTGTGGGTGCGGCACGGCTTTGCCGCCCTCGATGCGGGTGACGGGCTGCCAGGTGGTGCCGGGCGGGTACAGGCCCCGGGCCTGTTCGCGCTCGAAGCGCTCGCGCGGCATGGGCGCGTTCTGCGGCCCGTTGAGCCACTGCCGGGCCTGGTGCTCGACCTGGTGCTTCGCGACGGCCTGGGCCCATGCCTGAACGTAGCGCACGTGCAGCGTGGACTGGTGCTTCCAGGCCCAGTCGGGGTCGTGCCGGCTGCCTTTCCTGGGGCCGAGCGCGGTCCACTCGGCATAGGCCGCGTTGGCGCTGGCGACCAGGCTTGCGTGGTCGTCGGCAATGCCGATATCGTTGCGTAGGTAGGCAATGAGCGCCTTGCCTCGGGCTTTCTCGCCGGCCGTCTTCTCGATGGCGCGCACGCTTTCGAGCATCGCCTTGGCCTGGCCGAAGCGGGCCGTTCCCAACGGCACCACGGCTTCGGCGAACACCGTCGCCAAGGGGTGGAAGCGTTCGCCGCCCGGCGGCACGGCAGTGCCGTTGAACTCGACGACGTTGTGGCGCAGGCTTTCTTCGTCGAGCGGGAGGACGCCTTTGCCCGGGGAGCCGGCGCCGTCCAGCCAGTGCTGCGTCCGCACGAGCGTCATCGTCTCTGCGCGCTTGCCGTGGCGGTCGGTGTGGAAAGCCGACAGAACTTCGGGGGTCCACCGGTGTGGCGCATAGGCCAGCCAGATGGCGGGCTGGTTGCTGGAGCCGACGAGCGTGATGAGGCCGGCGGGCAGGTTGGCTGCGCCGCGCTGGCAGACGGAGCCAGCGTTCTCTTCCGCGCGCACGGCCCCTCGCTTGCCGGCGTATTCCTCTGGCGTGACGTGTTCCAGCAGCTTCCTGTAGGTGCCGTCGTCGAAGCTCTGCCACAGGTCCCAGACACCGCGCTTCTCGTAGAAGACATGCACGAATCCGGCGGGCAGCAGGCGTATGACCGGCATGGTGGCCTGGCGCGGCAGGTTGCCGAAAGCCGCGTCGAAGCCGGGCTGAAATGCGTAGCCCGCATTCCTGAGCGCCTGCCGGTGCTTCGCGTCGGTCACGCTGCCCGTGACGAGCAGCAGCGGAAAGTCGATGCGGCCACAGCGCTGGCAGTCGGCCTTTTTCAGGTAAGAGGGCTTGCCGCCGGCCACTGCGGGACGGGTGGCGGGAGAGGCGTCCATCGTCGTGTTCCCGGGCATGTCTTCGCTCCTTGCTCTTCGCTATTCGCTTTTCGTGCAGACAGGTGGCCTACGGGCGCGGGCCGTAGCGCCGCCAGAACTCGGGCGGCAGCTCGTCGATGCGGTCTGCCAGGGTGCCGGGGTTGCGCGCGGCGCCGTCCACGGCGCGCAGGAAGCCGGTGTCCGCCTCGAAGCCGTGCCGCAGCTCCAGCGCCGTCAGCACGAAGACCTGCACGTCGCGGCCATCCAGGCCGTGGGCTTCGGCGCGCAAGGCTTGGCGGTACACGGCTTCGGTGGCGTCGTGCGGCAAGGGCGCGCCGCGCTGTTCGCGCCAGGCATCCACCAGGTGGTTCACCACGCCGAGATGATGCACGGCAGTCCACTGCGGCCGTGTGATGGACAAGGGCGCCGCTCCAGAAGACGCATCGGAGTCGGCCTCGCCGGCCTCGTCGGCGGATGGCGACGAGAACTCGGCCAGGTGCCCGGCGGCATCGAACGCCAGCCAGGTGAGCTGCTCGCCGAGCAGCGAGAGCCTTTGCGCGGTGGTCATTTGCGGCCACATCAAGGCCATGGCCTGCGGAGAGTGCCAGCGCAGCCAGTAGCGGCGGTCTTGGGCCGCGTCCAGGCGCTGGCTGGCGCGGGTGAACCGGCCCGCGATGGTGGCTGCGCTGTCGGGGCTGGCCAGCCATCCGCAGACGCTGCGGCCCAGGTCTTCGCCGCCGGGCTCTGGCCAGGGCGACGACAGGGCGCGATGGGCGTGTGCGATGCTGTCTTCGAGCAGCGGGTCGTCGAAGGCCGGATCGGTTTCGAGCAGAAAGGCGGCGACGCGCCGGCAGTCGAATTCGATGATGCGCGGGAAGTGGGGCTCGTCGTAGCCTGCGCCTTGGGCCCAGGGGACGAGGGCCGTAGTGCGTTGGGGCGCTTCGTTGCCCTGGGCCAGGCCCAGAGGGTCGTCGAAGCCGGGGGCATACAGCAGGTACAGGTTCGATGCGGGCCAGCGGCTGCGCGCGGTCTGCAAGGCGGTGAGCAACTGCTGCCGAAAGGAGGCGAGGTCCAGGGGCATGATGGGCCGGCGGCCATGGAGCCGGGTGAGCGCGGTTGGCAAATCCTGCTGGCTACCTGTCCAAATGCACATGGGCAAATGGCAGTGCTTTCCGTGTGGCGGAATTGTTGGAGTATCCCATGCAGTACAGCGCCGTTGCTGAATTGCCCCTGTGGCGAGGCACCCTATGGGGGCGCTCGTGGCCTTGCATGGAAGGAAGGATCGATAAGTTCTCAGTGCTCCGAGATGCGCCGCGCATAGACGGCCAGCACGATGCGCTCCGAATGCACCAGGTAGTCGTGCAGCGCGGCGGAGGCCTCCTGCAGCCGGCCGGCCTCGAACAGCTCGACGATGTTCACGTTCATCTCGACGTAGGGCGCATGCAGGAATTCGGCGTCCTTGAGCAGCCCGAAGGCCAGGCGCAGCTCGGCCAGCAGGTGGGCGAACATGACGTTCAGGCGTTCGCTGTCGGCCAGCTCCACCACGGCCATGTGGAATTCCATGTTGGCCGTGCCCGCGCCCTGCCAGTCGCCTGCGTCGCGGCAGCGCAGGGCGGTGTCCACCGCGTCGCGCAGGTGCTTCTTGGCCGGGTGGCGCGGATAGGCCTGGGCCAGCGCCTGGCATTCGATGAGCCGGCGCACGCGGTAGATGTCGATGATGGACGCGATGCTGGGCACCGCCACCGACACGCCCCGGTTGGGCTCGTGCTTGAGCAGGCCTTCCTTGGTCAGCACGCGGAAGGCTTCGCGCAGCGTGTTGCGCGAGATCTCCAGGCTTTCGGCCAGCGCGGCTTCGGACAGGCGCTGGCCCGGGGCCAGTTCGCCGGCCACGATGCGGCGGCGGATCTGGTCGCTGACGCGCTCCGTCAGGTTCTGGGCGGGGGATTCACTCATCGGCAGGCAATGCGTTCGCAGGGAGAAGTGGGGAGAAGGGAGCGCCGGGCGTTCCGCTGCCGGCAGCCGGGGCCGCCCGCCTGCCTGCCTGGCAGTGTATCGGTCAGGGCGCACCGTGCCGGTGCCGTGGCTGCACCAGGGGCATGCGGGTAATCCCCATCAACGATCAAAAACATATTGTTCAACAATCAAATCCAATGATTCATCAATAAATGAGTCTTTGATGAGATGTTGGCGCGGTAATTGCTCTGTGCCATGGGCTTCTCCCACCCCATCCACCGCCCTCCACCCAGAAAGGGACCCGCACCATGTGGCTCAAGGAAACCAGCAAGGAAGAGCGCAAGACGCTCTTCGCCGCCTTCGTCGGCTATGGCGTCGATGCGTTCGACTACATGATCTACACCTTCATGATCCCGACCTTCATCCTGGTCTGGGGCATGACCAAGGCCGAGGCGGGCTACATCGCCACCGGCGCGCTCATCAGCTCGGCCATCGGCGGCTGGCTGGCGGGCATCCTTGCCGACCGCTACGGGCGCGTGCGCATCCTGCAGCTGACGGTGCTGTGGTTCAGCTTCTTCACCTTCCTGAGCGGCTTCACCCATTCGCCCGAGCAGCTCTTCGTCACGCGCATGCTGCAGGGCCTGGGCTTCGGCGGCGAATGGTCGGTGGGCTCGGTGCTGATCGCCGAGATGATCCGCGCCCGCCACCGCGGCAAGGCCGTGGGCCTGGTGCAGAGCAGCTGGGCGGTGGGCTGGGGCCTGTCGGCCGTCGCCTTCTGGGCGGTGTATGCCGTGCTGGACCAGCAATACGCCTGGCGCGTGCTGTTCTGGCTGGGCGCGCTGCCGGCGCTCTTCATCCTCTACATCCGCCGCAACATCAGCGAGCCCGCCGTCTTCCGCGAAACCCGCGCGGAGCTGGCCCGCACGGGGCAGAGCGCCAGCTTCTGGCTGATCTTCAGCCCCGGCGTGCTGCGCACCACCGTGTTCGCCAGCCTGCTGGCCACCGGCATGCAGGGCGCCTACTACGCGGTCACCACCTGGCTGCCCACCTACCTGAAGATGGAGCGCCACCTGTCGGTGCTGGGCACCAGCGGCTATCTGATGGTGCTGATCTTCGGCTCCTTCGCCGGCTACCTCACCAGCGCCTGGCTGTCCGACCATCTGGGACGGCGCCGCTGCTTCATCCTGTTCGCGGTCTGCGCGGGCGTGCTGGTCACCTGCTACACGCAGCTGCCCATCACCGACGCGGCCATGATGGTGCTGGGCTTTCCGCTGGGATTCTTCCTCTCGGGCATCTTCTCCGGCATGGGCGCCTACCTGTCGGAGCTGTTCCCCAGCCACATCCGCGGCTCGGGCCAGGGCTTTTGCTACAACTTCGGCCGCGCCGTGGGCTCCATCTTCCCGGCGGCCATCGGCTACATGAGCGCCAGCATGCCTCTGGGCGTGTCCATCGGCTACATGGCGGCGGGCGCCTATCTCATCGTGGTCATCGCCTGCCTGCTGCTGCCCGAGACCCAGGGCCGCGAGCTGTCGGCCAGCACCGGCGGCCACTGACCTCTTCATTGACTTGCAAGGCATTCCTCACATGCACATCGACCTCAACAGCGACCTGGGCGAAAGCCTGGGCGCGTGGACCATGGGCGACGACGCCGCCATGCTCGGCATCGTCACCAGCGCCAACGTGGCCTGCGGCTTCCATGCCGGCGATGCGGCGGGCATCCTGGCCACGCTGCGCGCCGCGAAGGACCGTGGCGTCTCGGTAGGCGCCCACGTCGCCTACCCGGACCTGGCCGGCTTCGGCCGCCGCAACATGGACGTGGCAAGCAGCGACTTGGTGGCCGACGTCATCTACCAGATCGGCGCCCTGCAGGGCCTGGCCACCGCCGCCGGCACGCGCGTCGCCTACGTCAAGCCGCACGGCGCGCTCTACAACACCATCGCGCACGACCAGCGCCAGGCCGGCGACGTGATCGCCGCCATCCGCGCCATCGACCCGTCGCTGGCCCTGGTGGTGCTGGCCGGCTCGCCGCTGGAGCGCTGGGCCGCCGACGCCGGCCTGCGCGTGGTGGCCGAAGCCTTCGCCGACCGCGCCTACACGCCCCAGGGCACGCTGGTGTCGCGGCGCGAGCCCGGCGCCGTGCTGCACGACGCCGCCGAGGTCGCCCGCCGCATGCTGCAGCTGGTGCGCGAAGGCACGGTGCAGGCCATCGACGGCAGCACCACCCGCGTGCGCGCCGATTCCATCTGCGTGCATGGCGACTCGCCCGGCGCCGTGGCCATGGCCCGCGCCGTGCGCGAGGCGCTGGAACTCGAAGGCGTCGTGATCCGCCCGTTCGCCTGATCCCAGGAGGCTGACCATGCATTCCCCCCTCGAAGCCGCCCGAGCCGCCGCCATCCAGGCCGCGCGCGAAGCCCGCGCGCGCTACCGCGCCGGCTTCATCGAACCCACCGCCGGCCGCGCCCCGGGCATGACCCAGGCCAACATGATCGCCCTGCCGCGCGAATGGGCCTGGGACTTCCTGCTCTACGCGCAGCGCAACCCCAAGCCCTGCCCGGTGCTGGACGTGATCGAGGCCGGCAGCCACGCCACCGTGCTGGCCGAAGGCGCCGATCTGCGCACCGACATTCCGCTCTACCGCGTCTGGCGCGATGGCCGGCTGGCCGAAGAGGTGGCCGACGCCCGCGCGCTCTGGGCCGAGCACCCCGACCTCGTGACCTTCCTGATCGGCTGCAGCTTCACCTTCGAGACGCCGCTGCAGGAAGCCGGCATCGAGGTGCGCCACATCGCCCAGGGCTGCAACGTGCCCATGTACCGCACGCAGCGCCAGTGCCGGCCCGCAGGCCGCCTGCATGGCGAGCTGGTGGTGTCGATGCGCCCCGTTCCGGCCGAACGGGTGGCGGATGCTGTCTCCATCTCGGGCCGTTTTCCGTCCGTGCATGGCGCGCCCGTGCATGTGGGCGATCCGGCGGCGCTGGGCATCGCCGACCTGGCGCGGCCCGACTTCGGCGACCCGGTGGAGATCCGCCCCGGAGAGGTGCCCGTGTTCTGGGCCTGCGGCGTCACGCCCCAGGCGGCGGTGATGGCCTCGGGCGTGCCCTTCGCCGTCACCCATGCGCCGGGCCACATGTTCATCACCGACGTGCCCGACAGCGCGTACCACGTCTGACGGCGCGGGAGTCTCGATTGCGCTTTCTCCCCGTCAATCTGAATGCCCTGCTGGTCGAGCTCGACGACCTGGACCAGACGCTGGCGCTGCTGGCATCCCTGCGGCGCGAACCCATCGCGGGCATCGAAGAGCTGGTGCCTGCGGCGCGCACGCTGCTCGTGCAGTTCCGCCCCACCGTGCAGAGCTTCGCGTCGCTGGTCGATGCCATCGCGCAGCGCGACGTGAGCGCTGCCGCAGAGCGCAGCGGCACGCTGATCGAGATCCCCGTCCGATACGACGGCGAAGACCTCGCCGAAGTGGCGCTCATGCTTGGCATCACGCCCGAAGAGGTCGTGCGCCGCCACACCGGCAGCGAATACACCGTGGCCTTCACCGGCTTCGCGCCCGGCTTCGGCTACCTGGCCGGCGGCCACCCCGGCCTGGACGTGCCGCGCCGCAGCACGCCGCGCACCCGCATCCCTGCCGGCGCCGTGGCGCTGGCCGGCACTTTCAGCGGCGTCTATCCGCAGGCCAGCCCCGGCGGCTGGCAGATCATCGGCACCACGCCGCTGGCGATGTGGGACATGGACCGCGACCCGCCCGCGCTGCTGCAGCCCGGCTGGCGCGTGCGCTTCGTCGATATCGCTAGCAAAGACATAGCGCAAGGCGCAGGTGGGACGCAGGCTGCAGCCGCAAAATCCCCTGAAACGCCGGTGCCCTCCGGCCCCGCGCTGCAGGTGCTGGCCACGGGCCTGCAGACCCTGTTCCAGGACCTGGGCCGGCACGGCCAGGCGGGGCAGGGCGTGTCGGCCTCCGGCGCCATGGACCAGGCCGCCTGCCGCGCCGCCAACCGGCTGGCCGGCAATCCCGCCACCGCCGCCTGCCTGGAAACTGTGGGCGGTGGCCTGCGGCTGCAGAGCCGGGGCGACACGGTGGTCGCCGTCACCGGCGCGGCCGGCCCGCTCACGCTGACCGCTGCCGATGGCCGCGCCTGGCCCGCCGCCCGCTGGCAGCCGCTGGCCCTGGCCGACGGCGACGTGCTGCACATCGGCGAGCCCGCCGCCGGCCTGCGCAGCTATGTGGCCGTGCGCGGCGGCTTCGCCGTGCAGCCCGTGCTGGGCAGCTGCGCCACCGACACCCTGGCCCGCGTCGGCCCGCCCGCGCCGGTTCCGGGCGACCTGCTGGCCCTGAGCCCCGCTGCGCGCGGCGCCTTTGTCGGCCTGCCCGAGCTGCCGCCCGAAGACCTGCCCACCCTGCAGTCCGACGTGGTGCTGGACGTGGTGCCCGGCCCCCGCACCGACTGGTTCACGCCCGAGGGCGTGGCGCTTCTGAGCGCCCAGCGCTGGCAGGTCACGCCCCAGTCCAACCGCATCGGCCTGCGCCTGGCGGGCGCAGAGCCGCTGGCCCGCGCCGTCACGCACGAGCTGCCCAGCGAAGGCACCGCCACCGGCGCCATCCAGGTGCCGCCCAGCGGCCAGCCCGTGCTGTTCCTGGCCGACCACCCGCTGACCGGCGGCTACCCCGTCATCGCCTGCGTGGCGCCCCACCACCTGGACCGTGCGGGGCAGATCCCCGTGGGCGCCTGGGTGCGCTTCAACCCCATCCGGGCCTTCGAACCTGTGACCCGTTCCTGAACGCCATGAAAAAAGTCCTCATTGCCAATCGCGGAGAGATAGGTGTCCGCATCGCCCGCGCCTGCGCCGACTACGGCCTCGCCTCCGTCGCCGTCTATGCCGATGCCGACATCGACGCCTTGCATGTGCGCATGGCGGACGAAGCCTGGGGCCTGGGCGGCGACCGGCCGGCCGATACCTATCTGCACATCGAGAAGCTGCTCGATGTGGCCCGCAAGAGCGGCGCCGACGCCGTGCATCCCGGCTACGGCTTCCTGTCGGAGAACGCGGGCTTCGCGCGGGCCGTGATCGGCGCGGGCCTCGCCTGGATCGGCCCGCCGCCCGAGGCCATCGAGCGCCTGGGCGACAAGGTCGAGGCGCGCCGGCTCGCGCTGCAGGTGGGCGCGCCGCTCGTGCAGGGCACGGCCGGCCCGGTGCAGGACGTGTCCGAGGTCCTGGCCTTCGCCGAGCAGCACGGCCTGCCCATCATCATCAAGGCGGCCTTCGGTGGCGGCGGGCGCGGCATGAAGATCGCCTGGCGCATGGACGAGGTGGCGGACCTCTATGCCTCCGCCGTGCGCGAGGCCACGGCCGCCTTCGGCCGGGGCGAATGCTTCGTGGAGCAGTTCCTGGACCGGCCGCGCCACATCGAAGCGCAGGTGCTGGCCGACACGCACGGCAACGTGGTGGTGCTGGGCACGCGGGACTGTTCCCTGCAGCGCCGCAACCAGAAGCTCGTGGAAGAAGCCCCTGCGCCCTTCCTCACGCCGGAGCAGCGCGAGCGCATCCACGCCTCGGCCCGCGACATCTGCGCCGCCGCCGGCTACACCAGTGCCGGCACCGTGGAATTCCTGCTTTCGGGCACCGGTGCGATCTCGTTCCTGGAAGTGAACACGCGCCTGCAGGTGGAGCATCCCGTGACCGAGCAGACCACGGGCATCGACCTGGTGGTCGAGCAGTTCCGCATCGCCGAAGGCCTGCCGCTGCGCATCACGGGCACGCCCGAGCCGCAGGGCCATTCCTTCGAGTTCCGCATCAACGCCGAAGACGTGGGCCGCGGCTTTCTACCCACGCCGGGCGGCGTGACCCGGTTCGAGCCACCTTCGGGCCCTGGCGTGCGGTTGGACACGGGCGTGCTGGCCGGCTCCATCGTGCCGGGCACCTTCGATTCGCTGATGGCCAAGCTCATCGTCTCCGGAGCCACGCGCGAGCAGGCCATCGCCCGCGCGCGCCGCGCGCTGCGGGAGTTCCGCATCGGCGGCGTGGCCTCGGTGCTGCCCTTCCACCGCGCGGTGATGCAGCACGAGGACTTCACCAACGGCGAAAGCCTGCGCGTGCATACCCGCTGGATCGAGACCGACTTCGCCGAAGCCCTGGCCGCCGCTGCGCGCGCCGAGCCGCTGCCGGACACCGCGCTGGTGCGCACCGCCATCGAGATCGACGGCCGCCGCGTGGCGCTGGGCCTGCCCGCGCTGCTGCTGCAGGGCCTGCAGGCCGTGCCGGGCGCGATGGGTGGTGTGGTCCAGGCCGCAGCGAGAGACGGCGCGCAGGATGAGGGCGCGGTGCCTGCGCCGGTGGCCGGCACCGTGCAGGCCTGGAAGGTGGCCGAGGGCGACACCGTGGCCGAAGGCGATCTGGTCGCCGTGATGGAGGCGATGAAGATGGAGATGCAGATCACCGCGCCGCGCGCGGGCCGCATCACCGCCCTGGTGGCCGTGGGCAGCTACCAGGCGGCCGGGGCGCCGCTGGCGCGCATCGGCGCCTGAAGGTCCGTGCCCGCTCCATGCGGGCGCTGGAGCGCAAGCCGCTGGCCGGCGAGCCCCGTGAGGGCCGGCCGGTCCGGCCCGGAGCTCATTTCCCGCGCTGCTCCGGCTGCGCGTGGGTTTCCCACTTCACCGGGCGCGGGTCGGCGATGGTGTTCACCTCCTGGCTGAAACGCCCGTACTGCGGCGCGATGTGCGGGTCGTCTTCCCAGGTGGCCTGCTGCGTGAACTGGCCCGTCCTGCGGTTGAACTTCAGGGCATGCATGGCGGTCTTGCCGCCCCAGTCCGACGAGGGCAGGGAGATGAAGTTCACCGCGTATTCCTCGTCCGTGAGCTTGCCGCGCACCACGTAAACGCCGTAGTGCTCCTCGCCGGGGGAGATGATCTTGTACACGCCGTTGTCGTAGTAGTAGAGCGTCGCGTCCTCGAAGGGCTTCTTCTCGTACATCTTTTCGTAGAAGAGCTTCTGCATGAACGTGGGTTTGCCGAAGCGGACCTCGACCGATGGCGCCTGGGCGTTTCCACCGCCTTCGGCAGAGACGATGGATGCCATGGAGCAGGCCAGCAGGGACAACAGCACTTTCTTCAAGGGAATAACCTCGCTTTCAGTGGATGGGTGAACTGGATGAGCAGGCCGGCGCGGGCGCCCCGCACACGGCCGGGCGATCGTAGCCATGGCATGGCGCGCTGCGGATGGAAAAAATTAAACCGGTACAGCCCTCCCATTGCCGATCCCCCGGCGGGGCTGGCTATCGCCCCCCGGGCGCTGGCCGGCGCGATTCCGGTGACGGTGGTGGGGGCGAAGCGACTGCCGATCCGCTCTACAGCCCCGCATGGCTTCACAAAAATTGAATTAAAACAACAATTCCATTGAAGTTTTCCGGATAGTCTGACCCTAGACTGCGCACAGTCCGGCTGGTTTGCACAGTCGCCCCCGACCATCGCCCACGATCCATGAACTCGTTCCGCCCGTCCCGCTACACCGCCACCGCCATCGCCCTGCACTGGCTGCTGGCCATCGCCATCGTGGGCACGTTCTGCGTCGGCCTCTACATGGCGGACCTGCCCTTCTCGCCGCAGCGCCTGAAGCTCTACAACTGGCACAAGTGGGCCGGCGTCACCATCCTGGCGCTGTCGGTGCTGCGCCTGGTCTGGCGCATCACCCACCGTCCGCCGGCGCTGCCGGCCGCCATCGAGAACTCCATGCCGCGCTGGCAGCAGGTGGCGCACCACGCCACGCACCATCTGCTGTATGCGCTCTTTTTCATCGTGCCCCTGGTGGGCTGGGCCTACAGCTCGGCTGCGGGCTTTCCCATCGTCTTCCTGGGTGTGCTGCCCCTGCCCAGCTTCGTGCCCGTGAGCCCCGAGCTGGCCGAGGCCATCAAGCCCTGGCACGAGATCACGGCCTACGCGCTGGCGGCTCTGGTGGTGCTACATGTTGCAGCGGCGCTCAAGCACCAGGTCATCGACCGCGACGGCCTGCTCGCCCGCATGCTGCCGGGCCGGGGCTGAGCCTGCCTTCGGCCTGTTCTTCCCTTGCCGTTTTCCTTTTCTTTTCCTGATTCGTTCTTCCTGACGGAGCCTTCTTCATGCGTCTTCTGACAACCTCCCTGACCGGCCTGGCCTTCGCTTCCGCCTCGCTGATGGCCGCCGCCCCTGCCTGGGCCCAGCAGGCCCTGGTGCCCGCGCAGAGCGAGATCCTCTTCGTCAGCAAGCAGATGGGCGTGCCGGTCGAAGGCCGCTTCAAGAAGTTCGACGCGCAGATCGCCTTCGACCCCGCCAAGCCCGCCGCCAGCAAGATCGCCTTCACGGTGGATACCGGCAGCGCCACGCTGGGCGTGAAGGAGTCCGACGCCGAGCTGCCCAAGCCCACCTGGTTCAACGTTGCCAAGTTCCCGCAGGCGACCTTCCAGTCCACCGCCATCAAGGCCGCCGGCCCGGGCAAGTTCGACGTGGCCGGCAAGCTGAGCATCAAGGGCGCCACGCAGGACGTGAACGTGCCCGTCACGCTCACGCAGAGCGGCAACATCACCACCGCCACGGGCGCCTTCACCATCAAGCGCCTGGCCTTCAAGATCGGCGAGAACGAGTGGGCCGACACCTCCATGGTGGCCGACGACGTGCAGGTCAAGTTCAAGCTGGCGCTGACCGGCGTGGGCAAGCTGTAAAGCCTTTTTCCCTTTCTTTTTTCAACCTGGAGCTATCGACATGCGCAAATCCTTCTTCGCCCTGGCCGCCGTGGCCGCCACCCTGGCTGCCGGTGCCGTGCAGGCCCAGCCCGCGACCTACGTCGTGGACCCGACCCACACCTTCGCCACGTTCGAGATCAGCCACTTCGGCGCCAGCGTGAACCGTGGCCGCTTCGACAAGAAGGAAGGCACGATCCAGTTCGACAAGGCCGCCAAGGCCGGCAAGGTGGAGCTGACCATCGACATGACGTCCATCAATTCCGGCACGCCCGCCTTCGACAAGCACCTGCAGAGCGCCGACATCTTCGACGCCGCCAAGTACCCCACGGCCAAGTTCGTGGGCGACAAGTTCAACTTCGATGGCGACAAGCTGGTGTCCGTCTCGGGCGAGCTGACGATCAAGGGCAAGACCCAGCCGGCCACCTTCAAGGCCAACCAGTTCACCTGCTACCAGAACCCCATGCTCAAGCGCGAAGTCTGCGGCGGCGACTTCGAGACCACCATCGACCGCACCGCCTTCGGCGCCGACTACGGCGTGCAGTACGGTTTCCCCAAGAACGTGCGCATCGTGGCGCAGGTCGAAGCCGTCAAGCAGTGATCGGCTGTTGACCCGGCTCACAGGCTGCCATTCCGCTGGCAGCTGGGGCGTGAAGGGCTGGCTCCGGGCGACCGGGCCGGCCCTTTTTTCGTTGCGCTCAGGTCTGCGGGCAGGCCAGGAAGGCCGGAAGGCGCTCGGCCGCTTCGGTGAAGGCCGCGATGCGCGGATGCTGCTCTGCACGCACCTGGCCCGGCAGCAGCAGCTGCGTGAAGCTCCAGGCCACCGCCGTGGCCACGCCGCCGTGCGTCAGGGCCGCAGTCTCGGCCGCCAGCGGGGCCTGCGCCAGTTCGGCTTCCAGCGCACCGTAGGCCGCGGCGAGCTGCCCCTGTACGCGGTCCAGCCAGGGCTGGTGCTGCTTCTCGGCCGGCCGCAGATTGCGCTCATAGACGATCTGCACGGCCTTCTCGCAGCCGGCCAGCGCCAGCCCGGCCAGGCGCAGGTCGCGGCGCAGGGCGGCGGGTTCGGCCGGCGCCAGACGCCGCTTGCCCAGCGTGTCGGCCCACTGCAGGATCAGGGTGGAATCCATCAGCACCTCGCCTCCGTCGCACACCAGCGTGGGCGCCTTGACCACCGGGTTGATCCGGCCGAAGGCCTCGAAGGTGCTGAACACCGACAGCGGCTGGTGCTCGAACGGCAAGCCCAGCAGGTGCAGCGACACGCCGACGCGGCGCACATAGGGAGAATCGAACATTCCGATGAGTTGCATGGCGAAGGGAGTCCATGGAAATTGAGGCCGGCAACGATAGCCCGGCCCCCTGCCGGCAGGAAGGGGCAGGCATCGGAAATGGCCGGCCTGCACCGATGACTCATCGGCCAACCGAGGAAGCGAAGCGATGGAACTGGACAAGAAAGACCGCCTGATCCTGCAGGCGCTGCAGGCCGATGCGCGGCAGAGCCTGGCGGCGCTGGGCAAGCGCATCGGGCTGTCACAGCCCGCCATGAGCGAGCGGGTGCGCAAGCTCGAGGCCGCAGGCGTGATCGAGGGCTACGGCGCTCGGGTCAATCTTCGGGCCATCGGAGTGGGGCTGCAGGCGATCATCCGCATACAGACCACGCATGCGGGCATCGCGCCCTATGTGCAGCTCTTCCAGCAGATGCCCGAGGTGCTGGAGGCCGACCGCGTGACCGGCGAGGACTGCTTCATCGTGCGCTGCGCCATCGCCCAGCCGGCCGACCTGGAGCGCGTGGTGGATGCGCTGGCCGCGCACGGCGCGGTGACCACCTCGCTGGTGCTTTCCAGCCCGGTGCGCAAGGCGGTGACGGTGCCGCTGTAGCCCGCCGTCACTGACCCCTTTCTTCCTGCGGCGTCTGCGCGGTGCGCTGGCGCTGCCGGTAGCCGGCGATCTCCGCCAGGCGCAGATGGGCCGGCAGCGCGGCGCCCCGGTGCTTGCTCTGCCCCACGCGCTGGGCGTGGTAGATGCCCGCATGGCCCGAGGCCAGGTAGCTCGCCACGCAGGCGATGGCGGCCAGCGGGCCGACGGCCGGGCCGAACAGCTCCACCGCCATGACCGTCGTCGCCACGGGGGTGTTGGCGGCGCCCGCGAACACCGCCACGAAGCCGATGGCGGCCAGCAGGGGGAAGGGCAGGTGCAGCAGCGGCGCCAGCGCATTGCCCAGGGTGGCGCCGATGTAGAAGAGCGGCGTGACTTCGCCGCCCTTGAAGCCCGAGCCCAGCGAGGCGACGGTGAAGGCCAGCTTGCCCAGCCAGTCCCAGGGCGCCAGCGGCTCTTGGAAGGCCTGCACGATGGTGGGAATGCCCAGCCCGATGTAGCGGTAGCCATCGAGCGCCCACACCGCCGCCGCCACCACGGCGCCGCCCACCAGGGGCCGCAGCGGCGGGTAGGCGATCCAGCGCTTCATCAGGCCGCCGAGCCGGTGCGTGGCGCTGGCGAAGGCCAGCCCGGCCAGGCCGAAGATGATGCCTGCCGCGACCACGGCGGCGACGCTCCAGAGCGCCACCGGCACCACCTGCGGCACGGGGTAGTGCGTGTGGTGCACGCCCCAGGCCAGCGTGACCTGGTCGGCCACGATGGCGGCCACGGTGCAGGGCAGCAGCGCGTCGTAGCGCATGCGCCCGATCGCCAGCACCTCCAGCCCGAACAGGGCCCCCGCCAGCGGCGTGCCGAACACCGAGGCGAAGCCCGCGCTGATGCCGGCCATCAGCAGGATGCGCCGGTCCTCGGCACGGAGCCGCAGCACCAGGGTGAGCTGGTCCGCCAGCGCGCCGCCCATCTGCACGGCCGTGCCTTCGCGGCCCACCGAGGCGCCGAAGAGATGCGAGACCACGGTGCCGCCCAGCACCAGCGGCGCCATGCGCAGCGGCACGACCTGCTTCGGGTCGTGGATCTCGTCGAGCAGCAGGTTGTTGCCGCCATCGACGGGCTTGCCGATGCGGTGATAGACCCAGCCCACGGCGAAGCCGGCCAGCGGCAGCAGCCAGATGGCCTGGCGGTGCGCTTCGCGCCACTGGGTGGCCCCATCCAGGGCGAAGAGAAAGAGCGCGGAGGCGGAGCCCGCGAGCAGGGCGACGGCGGTGGCGATGGCGAGCCACTTGCCGATGTAGGGCAGCAGTTCGATCTGCTCGATGCGGTGGAATCTTCTGGTCATGGCGATCGGGTGAGGTGTGTCGGAAAGAATGAACGAACGGACCTGATCGACCAGCGGGGAGGGGCGGAGGCGGCGGATGTGCGTGCTGAGCGGACGCGCGCGCCTACAGACCTGCCGTGAAATCAATCGATCCATCAGGTGGCTGTAGGCATCATCAGCAGCGGGCGATGCCGCTGCGGTTCAAGGGAGGTATGCCATCTCCGGGGCGGATCATAAACCGGCGGGAGACCGCTTCCGCCCAGGCCCGCCACCCGATGCGCAGGGGCGGCTCGGCCCCCCGGCATACGCCACCTGGCGTATAGGCCGCCGGCGGTGTGCTCTTCAGAATCGGCTCCATCGCAGGCAGCCATCGAAAGCCTGGCCAGAAGGCCGGCACGGGGCCTGCGAACCAGGTCGTTTCACCCCATCGGAGAGCCCGCACCATGCAACGTCGTTTCACCCTCAAGGCCCTGTCTGCCGCAGCCGCTGTCGCCAGCCTGGCCGTCTTCCCCGCCCACGCCGCCGACACCATCAAGGTCGGCGTGCTGCACAGCCTCTCGGGCACCATGGCGATTTCGGAAACCGTGCTGAAGGACACGGTCTTGATGGCCATCGATGACATCAACGCCAAGGGCGGCGTGCTGGGCAAGAAGCTCGAGCCCGTGGTGGTGGACCCGGCCTCCAACTGGCCGCTGTTCGCCGAGAAGACCAAGCAGCTGCTGGGCCAGGACAAGGTCTCGGTGATCTTCGGCTGCTGGACCAGCGTGAGCCGCAAGTCCGTGCTGCCGGTGGTCGAGGAAATGAACGGCCTCTTGTTCTACCCCGTGCAGTACGAGGGCGAGGAGCTGTCCAAGAACGTGTTCTACACGGGCGCCGCGCCCAACCAGCAGGCCATTCCCGCCGTCGATTACCTGATGAGCAAGGACGGCGGCGGCGCCAAGCGCTGGGTGCTGCTGGGCACCGACTACGTCTATCCGCGCACCACCAACAAGATCCTGCGCGCCTACCTGAAGTCCAAGGGCGTGAAGGATTCCGACATCGACGAGAAGTACACCCCCTTCGGCCACTCCGACTACCAGACCATCGTGGCCGACATCAAGAAGTTCAGCCAGGGCGGCAAGACGGCCGTGGTCTCCACCATCAACGGCGACTCCAACGTGCCCTTCTACAAGGAGCTGGGCAACGCCGGCCTGAAGGCCAAGGACGTGCCGGTCGTCGCCTTCAGTGTGGGCGAAGAGGAGCTGCGCGGCGTGGACACCAAGCCCCTGGTGGGCCACCTGGCGGCATGGAACTACTTCATGTCGATCAAGAACCCGACCAACACGGCCTTCATCAAGCAGTGGAGCGACTACGCGAAGAAGAACAACATCCCCGGCCACAAGGACAAGCCGCTGACCAACGACCCGATGGAAGCCACTTGGATCGGCGTGCACATGTGGGCCCAGGCCGTGGAGAAGGCCAAGAGCACCGATACCGACAAGGTGATCGCCGCGATGGCCGGCCAGACCTTCCAGGCGCCCAGCGGCATCGTCAGCAAGATGGACGAGAAGAACCACCACCTGCACAAGAGCGTGTTCATCGGCGAGATCAAGGCCGACGGCCAGTTCAACGTGGTGTGGAAGACGCCCGGCCCGGTCAAGGCCAAGCCGTGGAGCCCGTACATCGAGGGCAATGACAAGAAGAAGGACGAACCTGAAAAGAAGTGAACACCCCCCTGAGGCCCTTCGGGCCTTCCCCCCGCTCTCGCCGTGCTGCGCACGGCGGGCAGGGGGACGACGCCAGCGGCCCGGCAAAGCCGGTTCTGCGGCGTCTGCTGGTCTGGGGTGGGGTCACTGCTCTGCTTCTTTCTGACGTTTCGCTCCGGGTTTCATTTCCATGCTTCTTTCCATCTTCCATCGCTTGATCGCCTGCCTGCTGCTCTGCGCCGCAGCGCAGGCGCATGCGCTCACGGCCGAGGGCGCGCGGGCCATGGCTGCGGGCGATACCGACGAGCGCATCGCGGCGCTGCAGCAGGCCATCGCGGCGCCGGACGAGGCCACGGTGGCGTTCATCCGGGCCATGGCGGACGACGCGGTCAAGATCGCGGGTGGCAAGGCCATCGTCGTGCAGGACGGCAAGGGGCTGGACCCCGTGACGGGCTCGCAAGTGCCCGTGCCGGCCGATGCCGAGGACATCGTCAACAACAACCGCATGCGCGGCGAATTCGATGCGGCCCTGGCATCGCTGCAGCTGCTGTCGCCCGATGTGGCCCAGCGGCGCGCTGCCATCGATGCGCTGCGCGAAGAGACCGACGAGGCGCGCCTGCCCCTCATCGAGAAGGCGCTGGCGGCCGAGACGGACGCAGGCCTGAAGGCGCGGCTCTCGGCCATCCGCGCGCGCATGCTGATCGGCAGCAGCGACCCGGCCCGGCGGCTGGAGGCCGCGAACCAGCTGGCCGACAGCGGCAACCCCGCCACGCGCACCGTGCTGCTGGAGCAGCTGCGCAATGAACAGGATCCCAAGGCCAAAGCCGCCATGCAGGCCGCGCTCAAGCGCGTGGAAGACCGCCTGCAGTGGGGCGAGCGCCTGGCCGCGCTGTTCTCGGGCCTCAGCTTGGGCTCCATCCTGCTGCTGGTGGCGCTGGGCCTGGCCATCACCTACGGGCTGATGGGCGTGATCAACATGGCGCACGGCGAGCTGATGATGATCGGCGCCTACGCCACCTTCGTGATGCAGGGCCTCTTCCAGAAGTACCTTCCCGGCGCCTTCGACTGGTACCTGGTCGCGGCCGTGCCGGTGGCCTTCTGCGCGTCGGCGCTGATGGGCGCGGTGCTGGAGCGCGGCGTGATCCGCTTCCTCTACGGCCGCCCGCTGGAGACCCTGCTGGCCACCTGGGGCATCAGCCTGGTGCTGCAGCAGCTGGTGCGCAGCGTGTTCGGCGCGCAGAACGTGGGCGTGGAAAACCCCTCCTGGATGAGCGGCGGCGTGCAGCTGATGGACAACCTGCAGCTGCCCTGGAACCGCCTCGTCATCGTGGCCTTCGCCTTCGCGGTGCTGGCGGGCGTGGCCTTCCTCATCAGCAAGACGCGCCTGGGCCTCTTCGTGCGCGGCGTCACGCAGAACCGGCCGATCGCCTCGTGCATGGGCGTGAACACGGCGCGCATCGACACCTATGCCTTCGCGCTGGGCTCGGGCATCGCGGGCCTGGCCGGCTGCGCCCTGAGCCAGGTCGGCAACGTGGGTCCGGACCTGGGCCAGAGCTACATCGTGGATTCGTTCATGGTGGTGGTGCTGGGCGGCGTGGGCCAGCTGGCCGGCACCGTCTATGCCGCGCTGGGCCTGGGCGTGCTGAACAAGTTCCTCGAAGGCTGGACCGGCGCCGTGCTGGCCAAGATCGCCGTGCTGGTGTTCATCATCATCTTCATCCAGAAGCGGCCGCAGGGCATCTTCGCGGTCAAGGGGCGTACCGCAGATTGATATGAAACACCCCCCTGTGTCGCTTCGCTCCTTCCCCCCTCTATCGCATGGCTGCGCCATGCGGGAGGAGGGACGCCGCCGGCGCGGCGGGGCGGCCCTTGCGCGGCGGCCGCTGGCGCGGGCCGTGACGGTGGCTGCGGCCTTGGGCCATGCCGAACGCTGAAAAAAATATGACCACTCCCATTTCCATTCAACTGCCAGCTCCGGCACCGCTGCTCACGCGCACCGGCTGGACGGCCTTCATCGCGGCGCTGATCGTGGTCTGCGCCGTGGCGCCCGCGCTCAACCTCTGGGTGCCCGCGGGCAGCCCGCTGCACCTGAGCGACTACGCCGTGGCGCTGCTGGGCAAGATCATGTGCTACGCCATCTGCGCGCTGGCCATGGACCTGATCTGGGGCTACACCGGCATCCTGAGCCTGGGCCACGGCCTCTTCTTCGCGCTGGGCGGCTACGTGATGGGCATGTACCTCATGCGCCAGATCGGCCGCGACGGCAACTACAAGAGCGACCTGCCCGACTTCATGGTGTTCCTGGACTGGAAGGAGCTGCCCTGGCACTGGGCGCTGTCGGACAGCTTCGCCGCCACGCTGGTCCTGGTGGTGGCCGTGCCGGGCCTGGTGGCCTTCGTGTTCGGCTACTTCGCCTTCCGCTCGCGCATCAAGGGCGTGTATTTTTCCATCATCACGCAGGCCATGACGTATGCGGCCATGCTGCTCTTCTTCCGCAACGAGACGGGCTTCGGCGGCAACAACGGCTTCACCGACTTCAAGCGCATCCTGGGGCAGCCTATCGCCACTCCGACCATGCGCATGCTGCTCTTCGTGCTGACCGGGCTGGCGCTGCTGGGCTTCTTCCTGCTGGGCCGCTGGCTGGTGCGCAGCAAATTCGGCCGCGTGCTGCAGGCCGTGCGCGATGCGGAGACACGGGTCATGTTCTCGGGCTATTCGCCGCTGCCCTACAAGCTCACCATCTGGACCATCAGCGCCATGATGTGCGGCGTGGCCGGCGCGCTCTACGTGCCGCAGGTGGGCATCATCAACCCGGGCGAGATGAGCGCGGCCAACTCCATCGAGATCGCGGTCTGGGCCGCGGTGGGCGGCCGTGCCACGCTGATCGGCCCCATCGTGGGCGCCTTCTTGGTCAACGGCGCCAAGAGCTGGCTCACGGTGACGGCGCCGGAATTCTGGCTGTACTTCCTGGGTGCGCTGTTCATCGCCGTGACCCTGTTCCTGCCCAACGGCGTGGTCGGCCTGCTGCGCCGGCAGAAGAAGGGCAAGGCCCAGGCCCAGGCCGCCGCCGCCAACACCGAGAGCCTGCGCAAAGAGGAGGGCGCGGCATCATGACCCCCGACCTGATGGAAGAAGGCGCGCGCCGCGTGGGCGCCGCGCGGGCCCCGGCCACCCTGGGCCAGACCGAATCCGGCGGCCGCGCCGCAGGCTTTTCCCGCGTGGCGGTGCCCGGCGAGGTGGACGTGACTCACGGCCGCATCCTCTACCTGGAAGACGTCCACGTGAGCTTCGACGGCTTCAAGGCCATCAACGGCCTGAACCTCGACATCGCGCCCGGCGAGCTGCGCTGCATCATCGGCCCGAACGGCGCGGGCAAGACCACGATGATGGACATCATCACCGGCAAGACCCGGCCCGACCGGGGCACGGTGTTCTTCGGCAGCACCATCGATCTGCTGCGCCACAACGAGCCGCAGATCGCCGCCCTGGGCATCGGCCGCAAGTTCCAGAAGCCCACGGTGTTCGAGCAGCTCACCGTGTTCGAGAACCTCGAGCTGGCCCTGAAGACCCACAAGGGCGTGGCCTCGTCCATGTTCTTCAAGCTCGACTCCGCCCAGTCGGACCGGCTTTCCGAAGTGCTGCAGACCATCCACCTGGCCCACCAGCCGGCCCGCCCGGCGGGCGAGCTGAGCCACGGGCAGAAGCAGTGGCTGGAGATCGGCATGCTGCTGATGCAGGACCCCCGGCTGCTGCTGCTCGACGAGCCGGTGGCGGGCATGACCGACGACGAGACGGCGCGGACGGCGGAACTGTTCCTTTCCTTGAAGGGCAAGCATTCGCTGATGGTGGTGGAGCACGATATGTCGTTCATCCGGACGATTTCCGAGAAGGTGACGGTGCTGTGCGATGGGGCGGTGCTGGCGGAGGGGACGTTGGATGAGGTGCAGGGGGATGAGAGGGTGATCGAGGTTTATTTGGGGCGGTGATGTTTTTGGGGGGCGCTCTTTTGGGTTCTTGCTGTGCGCTTGCATTCCGGTGCTGGTTTGGCGGCTGTTGTGGCGTTGCTTCCCGGGGCCGGGATGTGCGCCCGGCGGCGCACTCACTTTCTTTTGCTTCGCCAAAAGAAAGTAAGCAAAGAAAAGGCGACCCCCAGTCTGCGACCCCTTCGCTATCGCTACGGGGCGGACCTGCGTCGGGGCGCTTGCGGGGTGCCGCCGCAGAACTCACTGCGCGCCGTAGGCGCTCCGTTCAAACATGCTGCGGCGAGTCAGAGCACGAGGCATGCGCGCTT
>CAJYHL010000033.1 GCA_913774625.1 uncultured Acidovorax sp. | reverse complement strand
CGAGGCCGACCATGAGCATCATCCGCCGCCCTCCTCCCCGCTGTCGGACAAGGGCAGGCGCCCAGGCCGCCCGGCGCCGGGCGTGTCCTACGGCCATCTCCCCGCCCCCGGGTCAGCCCTGCGCGCGCAGCGTCCTGGCCGCCGCCACCATGTTGCCGAGCGCGGGAATCACCTCGGCCCACTGGCGGGTCTTCAGGCCGCAGTCGGGATTGACCCAGAGCCGCTCGGCCGGCACGCGTTCGGCGGCCTTCCTCATCAGCTGCACCATGCGGTCCTGCGCCGGAATGTTGGGCGAGTGGATGTCATAGACGCCGGGGCCGATCTGGTTGGGATAGTCGAAGCTCTCGAAGGCGTCCAGCAGCTCCATGTCGGAGCGCGCCGTCTCGATGGTGATGACGTCGGCATCCATGTCGGCGATGGACGCGATGATGTCGTTGAACTCCGAATAGCACATGTGGGTGTGGATCTGGGTCTCGTCGCGCACGCCGTTGGCCGCGATGCGGAACGACTCCACGGCCCAGCCCAGGTAGTCCGCCCACTGCGAGCGGCGCAGCGGCAGGCCTTCGCGCAGCGCCGCCTCGTCGATCTGGATGATCTTCACGCCGGCGCGCTCCAGATCCAGCACCTCTTCGCGGATGGCCAGCGCCAGCTGCCGGCAGGACGCGGCGCGCGGCTGGTCGTCGCGCACGAAGGACCAGTTGAGCAAGGTGACGGGCCCGGTCAGCATGCCCTTCATGGGCTTGTCAGTGAGCGCCTGGGCATAGGCGATCCAGTCCACCGTCATCGCCCTGGGGCGGCGCACGTCGCCAAACAGGATGGGCGGCTTCACGCAGCGCGAACCGTAGGACTGCACCCAGCCGGACTGGCTGAAGGCATAGCCCTCGAACTGCTCGCCGAAGTATTCGACCATGTCGTTGCGCTCGGCCTCGCCGTGCACCAGCACGTCCAGCCCCAGCGCCTCCTGCTCGCGCACGCTGCGCTCGATCTCCGCCCGCATCAGGGCCTGGTAGGCGGCCTCGTCCAGCCGGCCGGCCTTGTGGTCGCTGCGGGCGCGGCGGATCTCGGCGGTCTGCGGGAACGAGCCGATGGTGGTCGTCGGATACCTGGGCAGCTGCAGCCGCGCGGACTGCGTGGCGGCCCGCTGAGCGTAGGCGCTGGCGCGCCGGCCCATGCCTGCGCCGATGCCGGCCACGGCCGCCTGCACCGCCGGGTTGTTCACGCGGGGCGATGCGCGGCGCGCGGCCAGCGCGGACTGGTTGGCGCGCAGCTCGGCGGCGACGGCGCCACGCCCCTCGCGCAGCGCGCGGCCCAGCACGCGCAGCTCTTCCAGCTTCTGCAGCGCGAAGGCCAGCCAGGACTTCACCTCGGCATCGAGCTGGCGTTCGCTCTCCAGATCGACCGGCACATGCAGCAGCGAGCACGAGGGCGCGATCCAGAGCCGGTCACCCAGGCGCTGCGCCAGCGGCTCCAGCCAGTCCAGCACGGCCACCAGGTCGGTCTTCCAGATGTTGCGGCCATTGATGACGCCCAGCGACAGCACCTTGTGCGCCGGCAGCAGGTTGAGCAGCGGCAGCACGCCGTCACGGTCGTTGACGGCATCGACATGCAGGCCGGCCACCGGCAGATTGGCGGCCAGATAGGCATTGTCCTGCAGCTGCCCGAAATAGGTCGCCACCAGCAGCTTGGGCCGGGCGCTCTTGAGGTGATGGTAGGCGGCGTTGAAGGCGTGCTGCCAGTCGGCGTCCAGCTCGGTGCAGAGAATGGGCTCGTCGATCTGCACCCATTCCACGCCGTTCGCCACCAGCGCATCCAGCAGCTGCGCATAGACCGGCAGCAGGCGCGGCAGCAGGGCCAGCCTGTCCGAGCCGTCCTTGGACTTGCCGATGGCGAGATAGGTCACCGGGCCGATCAGCACCGGCTTGGCGGCCACGCCCTGCGCCCGGGCTTCGGCCAGCTGTTCCAGCAGCCGCGACGCGTCGAGCCGGAAGGTGGTGTCGGCCGTGAATTCCGGGACGATGTAGTGGTAGTTGGTGTCGAACCACTTGGTCATCTCGCCGGCGGCCACGCCGCTGCAGCAGGCGCTGGCGCCGGCGCCGCCATCCGCCGCGGGGGCCGAACGGCCGCGCGCCACGCGGAAGTAATTGTCCAGCGCATCGCCCTCGAAGCCCTGCACGCGCCCGGGCAAATGGCCCAGCGTGAAGCTCATGTCCAGCACCTGGTCGTAGAAGGCGAAGTCGCCCACCGGCACCCAGTCCAGGCCTGCCTGGTTTTGCCAATGGCGCTGGCGCAGCTGCGCGCCCAGGGCCTTGAGCGCATCGCGGGAGGACTCGCCCCGCCAGTACGACTCCAGCGCGAACTTCAGTTCGCGCTGCGCGCCGATGCGGGGGAATCCGAGGTTGTGGAGGGTGGTCATGAGATGGCTCGCTTGAAGGGAAATCGAAGAACGGAGCGCATCCTAGGTTCGCCGACCCATGAGGTAAAATGGTTTTATCTCAACAATTCATGAGCTCTGTTCATACACCCACATGCTGGAGCGCATCCACCTGGCCATCGTTCGCGAGGTCGAGCAGCAGGGCTCGCTGACGGCGGCGGCCGAGGTGCTGCACGTCACCCAGTCGGCCCTGAGCCACAGCATGAAGAAGCTGGAGCAGCAGCTGGGCACCGACGTGTGGCTGCGCGAAGGCCGCAGCCTGCGGCTGACCCAGGCGGGCGAATATCTGCTGGCCGTGGCGAACCGCGTGCTGCCCCAGCTCGACCTGGCCGAAGACCGGCTGCGCCAGTTCGCCCGGGGCGAACGCGGCGCCCTGCGCATCGGCATGGAATGCCACCCCTGCTACCAGTGGCTGCTGAAGATCGTCTCGCCCTACCTCGCCGCCTGGCCCGACGTGGAGGTGGACGTGAAGCAGAAATTCCAGTTCGGCGGCATCGGCGCCCTCTTCGGCTACGAGATAGACCTGCTGGTCACCCCCGACCCGCTGCACAAGCCCGGCCTGCATTTCGAGCCCGTCTTCGACTACGAACAGGTGCTGGTCGTCGCCGCCGGCCACCCCCTGGCCCAGGCCGGCCACGTCCGTCCGCGCGACCTGTCAGGCGAAGTGCTGATCACCTACCCCGTGCCGCCCGAGCGGCTGGACATCTACACCCAGTTCCTGCTGCCCGCCGGCATCGCGCCCCGCCGCCACCAGGCCATCGAGACCACGGACATCATGCTGCAGATGGTCGCCAGCCAGCGCGGCGTGGCGGCGCTGCCGCGCTGGCTGGTGCAGGACTACGCGGCGCGGCTGGACATCGTCCCGGTGCGCCTGGGCGCCAAGGGCATCGCCAAGCAGATCCACCTGGGGGCGCGGGAGGTGGATCTGGATACGGATTACCTGCAGGCCTTCGTGGAACTGGCGCGCGGCCCGCTGGCGGCCTCCGCCGCGCCGGCAGGCGGTTGACGGCGGCACTGCCGCGCCGGGTTCAGCGGTAGCGCTCCTCCAGCGCGTCCCAGCGCGGCTTGCCAACCAGCCGCTGCCGCTCTGCGAAGGACGCGACCAGGCCGCTCGACTCCTGCACCTCCTTCGCATCGCGCAGTACCGTCAGCGCCTTCTGCATGCCGGCCACGGCCCCCTGCAGTGCCGCGTTCGCATACAACACGAGGCCGTAGCCGAGCCCGCCCAGTTCTTCCGCATTGAAGATGGGCGTCTTGCCACCGATGACCATGTTCATCAGCTGCGGACGAGGCAGGCGCGCGGGCAGCGCGCGGATCTCGTCGGCCGTGGTCACCGCCTCCACGAAGAGGATGTCCGCGCCCGCTTCGGCGAAGCGCTCCGCCCGCTCCACCGCCGCCTCGAAACCGTGGGTCGCCGCAGCGTCGGTGCGCGCCATGATGAGAAGATCGGAGTCGCGCCGGGCATCCACCGCGGCGCGGATCTTGCCCACCGCCTCCTCGGTGGAGATGACCTCCTTGCCCGAGAAGTGCCCGCAACGCTTGGGCGCCACCTGGTCCTCCAGCTGGATGCAGTCCGCCCCGGCGCGCTCCAGCGTGCGCACCGTGTGGTACACGTTCAGCGCGTTACCGAAGCCCGTGTCGGCATCGACGATCAGCGGCAGTTCCACCGCATCGCGGATGCGCGCCGTGTGGTCTGCGATCTCCGCCAGGCCCATGAACGCCTGGTCCGGCATGCCGAACCACATGTTGGTGACGCCGGCGCCGGTGATGTAGATCGCCTCGAAGCCCAGGTCTTCGATCACCCTGGCCGAGAGCGCGTTGAACGCCCCTGGAACGAGCACGCCGCGGCGCGCCTCCGCCAGGGCCCGCAGTTGCTTGCGTGTGGACATCGGTGTTTCCTTCATTCGATAACGGATCAGAAGCAGTCGCCGGGCACCCGCACCCAGCCTTCCATGAGGATGCGCGCGCTGCGGCTCATGCGCGCCTTGGTCACCACCCAGCGGCCCTCCACCTGCGCGGCTTCGGCGCCCACGCGCAGCGTGCCGGAGGGGTGGCCGAAGCGCACCGCCGTGCGCGTGCCTCCGCCGCCAGCGGCCCGGTGCACCAGCGTGCCGGGCACGGCCGCCGCTGCGCCGATGGCCACGGCCGCCGTGCCCATCATGGCGTGGTGCAGCCGGCCCATGGAGAGCGCACGCACCAGCAGGTCCACCTCGGCCGCGCGCACTGGCTTGCCGCTGGAGGCGGTGTAGTCGGCAGGCGGCGCCACGAAGGCGACCTTGGGCGTGTGCTGGCGGCCCGCGGCGTCCCCCAGCCGGCCGATCAGGCCCATGCGCAGGGCGCCGTGCGCGCGGATGGCCTCGAAGCGCGCCAGTGCCGCGGCGTCGCCGTTGATCGCGTCCTGCAGTTCGGTGCCGTCGTAGCCCAGGGCCGACGCCTCCACGAACACGGTGGGAATGCCGACGTTGATGAGCGTAGCCTGCAGGGAGCCGACGCCGGGCACCTCCAGCGTATCGACGACATTGCCGCTGGGGAACATCCCACCACCACTCCCGTTGCCGCCGGTGCCGTCACCCTCGTCCGCCGGGTCGATGAATTCGAGCGGCACTTCGGCCGCGGGAAAGGTGACGCCGTCCAGCTCGAAATCGCCCGTCTCCTGCACCGCGCCGCCGGCGATGGGCACGTGGGCCACGATGGTCTTGCCGATGTTGGCCTGCCAGATGCGCACGGTGCAGATGCCGTCCTGCGGGATGCGCGCCGCGTCGATGAAGCCGGCCTGCACGGCGTAGGGGCCGACGGCGGCCGAGAGATTGCCGCAGTTGCCGCTCCAGTCCACGAAAGCCTGGTCGATGGCCACCTGCCCGAAGAGGTAGTCCACATCGTGCCCCGGCTGCGTGGGGGCGCCGATGATCACCGCCTTGCTGGTGCTCGACGTGGCGCCGCCCATGCCGTCGGTCTGCTTGCCGTAGGGGTCGGGGCTGCCGATCACGCGCAGCAGCAGCCGGTCGCGCGCCGCACCGGGGCGCTGGGCCGCAGGCGGCAGGTCCTGCAGGCGGAAGAACACGCCCTTGCTGGTGCCGCCGCGCAGGTAGGTGGCGGGGATGCGGATCTGGGGAATGGATGTCATGGCATGCCTTGTTCTGAAGGGGCCGGGGCCCGCCGCGCATCGGCCAGGAAGTCCTGCGCGAAGCGCTGCAGCACACCACCGGCTTCGTACACCGACACTTCCTCGGCCGTGTCCAGCCGGCAGGTCACGGGCACTTGCTGCACGGTCCCGTCGCGGCGCCGTACCACCAGCGTGAGCGTGGCGCGCGACGTGGGGCGGCCGGACACATCGTAGGTCTCGGTGCCGTCCAGGCCCAGCGTCAGGCGGCTGGTGCCGGGCAGGAACTCCAGCGGCAGCACGCCCATGCCGATGAGGTTGGTGCGGTGGATGCGCTCGAAGCCTTCGGCCACCACCGCCTCCACCCCCGCCAGGCGCACGCCCTTGGCGGCCCAGTCGCGCGACGAGCCCTGGCCGTAGTCGGCCCCGGCGATGACGATGAGCGGCTGGCGGCGCTGCAGATAGGTCTCGATGGCCTCCCACATCCGCATCACCCGCCCCTCGGGCTCCAGGCGCGCGAGCGAGCCTTTTTGCTGCACGCCTTCCACCCGCGCCATCTCGTTGACCAGCTGCGGGTTGGCGAAGGTGGCACGCATGGCGGTGAGGTGGTCGCCGCGGTGCGTGGCGTAGGAATTGAAGTCCTCCTCGGGCAGGCCCATGCGATGCAGGTACTCGCCCGCCGCGCTGTCCGGCAGGATGGAGTTGGAGGGCGACAGGTGGTCGGTGGTGATGTTGTCCGGCAGCAGGGCCAGAGCACGCATGCCGGCCAGGGTGCGCGGGTGCGCTGCCAGCGCGCCAACGCCCTCGGTATCCCAATATGGCGGGCGCCGGATGTAGGTGGATTGCGGGCGCCAGCCGTACTGCGGCGCCACGCGCGTGCCGTCGTCCTGGCGGATGGCGAACATGGGCTCGTATACCGCGCGGTACTGCGCCGGGCGCACGGCCCGCGCCACCACGGCGTCGATCTCCTCGTCGGGCGGCCAGAGGTCCTGCAATCGCACCTCCCGGCCGTCCACCACCGCGAGCACATCCCGCTCGATGTCGAAGCGCACGGTGCCGGCGATGGCATAGGCCACGACCAGCGGCGGCGAGGCGAGGAAAGCCTGCCTGGCATAGGGGTGGATGCGCCCGTCGAAATTGCGGTTGCCCGACAGCACGGCCGTGGCGTAGAGGTCGCGCGCGATGATCTCCTGCTGGATGGCGGGGTCCAGCGCGCCGCTCATGCCGTTGCAGGTTGTGCAGGCGAAGCCCACGATGCCGAAGCCCAGCGCTTGCAGATCCGGCAGGAGGCCGGCCTCCTTCAGGTACAGCGCCACGGCCTGGGAACCGGGTGCGAGCGAAGTCTTCACCCAGGGCTTGCGCACCAGGCCCAGGCGCCGCGCATTGCGCGCCAGCAGGCCGGCCGCGATCACGTTGCGCGGGTTGCTGGTGTTGGTGCAGCTGGTGATGGCGGCGATGATCACCGCACCGTCGGGCATCAGCCCTTGCGCTTCCTGCGCGCGCGCCGCCTGCAGCTTGGCGGCATCCGCGATGCCGCGCTCGGCCAGGGCCGATGTCGGCAGGCGGCGGTGCGGCTGGGAGGGCCCTGCCATGCTGCGCACCACGGTGGAGAGGTCGAAGCGCAGCGTGCGCTCGTATTGCGCCCCGGCCAGGCTGTCGGCCCAGAAGCCCGCCGCCTTGGCATAGGTCTCCACCAGCGCCACCTGCTCCGCCTCGCGTCCGGTGAGGCGCAGGTAGTCCAGCGTCTGCCTGTCGATGGCGAAGAGCGCCGCGGTGGCGCCGTATTCCGGGCACATGTTGGCGATGGTGGCGCGGTCGCCGATGCCGAGGCTGCGCGCGCCGTCGCCGAAGAATTCCAGGTAGGCGCCCACCACCTTGGCCTGGCGCAGGAATTCGGTGAGGGCCAGCACGATGTCGGTGGCCGTGATGCCCGGCGGCCGCCGGCCCGCCAGCTCCACGCCCACGATGTCGGGCAGGCGCATCCACGAGGCTCGGCCCAGCATCACGCTCTCGGCCTCCAGCCCGCCCACGCCCACCGCGATCACGCCGAGCGCATCGACGTGCGGCGTGTGGCTGTCGGTGCCCACGCAGGTGTCGGGGAATGCCACGCCGTCCTGCACCGCGACCACCGGAGACATCTTCTCCAGATTGATCTGATGCATGATCCCGTTGCCAGCGGGAATGACGTCCACGTTGGCGAAGGCCTTCTTCGTCCATTCGATGAAGTGGAAGCGGTCCTCGTTGCGCCGGTCCTCGATGGCCCGGTTCTTGGCGAAGGCGTCGGGGTCGGAGCCACCGCATTCCACGGCCAGCGAATGGTCCACGATCAGTTGCACCGGTACCACCGGGTTGACCTGGGCGGGGTCGCCGCCCTCGGCCGCTATGGCGTCGCGCAGGCCGGCCAGATCGACCAGCGCGGTCTGTCCCAGGATGTCGTGGCACACCACGCGCACCGGGTACCAGGGAAAGTCGCAGTCGCGCCGGCGCTCGGCGATCTGCAGCAGGCAGTCCTGCAGGATGGCGGGGTCGCAGCGGCGCACCAGGTTCTCGGCATGCACGCGGGCCGTGTACGGCATTGCGGCCCAGGCGCCGGGACGCAGCGCATCGATGGCGCCCTGCGCGTCGAAATAGTCCAGCGCGGTTCCGGGAAGGCGCTGGCGATGGGATGTGTTCATGGGGTGAATGGAATGGCGAAGGCGGGTGGCGGCGGCCTCAGACGCGGTCCGCGATGGGCACGAACGTCTGGTCTTGCGGGCCGGTGTAGTTTGCGCTCGGGCGGATGATCTTGTTGTCGATGCGCTGCTCGATCACGTGCGCGGCCCAGCCGCTGGTGCGGGCGATGACGAAGAGCGGCGTGAACATGGCCGTCGGCACGCCCAGCATGTGATAGCTCACCGCGCTGAACCAGTCCAGGTTGGGAAACATGCGCTTGGCCTCCCACATGACCGATTCGAGCCGCTCGGCGATGTCGAACATCTTGGTGCTGCCCGCGTCCTGCGACAGGGACCGGGCCACGCCCTTGATCACCACGTTGCGCGGGTCGCTCACCGTATAGACGGGATGGCCGAAGCCGATCACGACCTCCTTGGCCTCGACGCGGCGGCGGATGTCGGCCTCGGCCTCGTCCGGCGAGCCATAGCGCTTCTGGATCTCGAACGCGACCTCGTTGGCGCCGCCGTGCTTGGGGCCGCGCAGCGCGCCGATGGCGGCGGTGATGCACGAATACACGTCGCTGCCCGTTCCCGCCACGACGCGGGCCGTGAAGGTGGAGGCGTTGAACTCGTGCTCGGCATAGAGGTTCAGCGAGGTGTGCATCGCCCGTTCCCACAGGGCGCTCGGCCGGGTGCCGTGCAGCAGGTGCAGGAAGTGCGCGCCGATGGAGTCGTCGTCGGTCTCGACCTCGATGCGGCGGCCCGAGGTGCTCCAGTGGTACCAGTAGAGCAGCATGGAACCCAGCGAGGCCATGAGCCGGTCGGCGATGTCGCGCGCCCCAGGCAGGTTATGGTCGTCCTTCTCGGGCAAGGCACAGCCCAGAGCGGATACGCCCGTGCGCATCACGTCCATCGGGTGGCTGGCGGCGGGCAGCTGCTCCAGGGCCTGCTTCACGCTCAGCGGCAGCCCGCGCAGGGCCTTGAGCCGGGCCTTGTAGGCCTTGAGTTCCGCGCGGGTTGGCAGCTTGCCGTGCACCAGCAGGTGGGCGACCTCCTCGAATTCGCAGACCTCGGCGATGTCGAGGATGTCGTAGCCACGGTAGTGCAGATCGTTGCCGGTCTTGCCGACGGTGCACAGCGCGGTGTTGCCGGCCGTCACGCCGGACAGGGCCACGGACTTCTTGGGCTTGAAGCCCGCAGCGGCAGCGGGCGGAGCCTCGGGGGCGGAAGAAAAGGCGGACATGGCGCTCATGGGTAGGTCTCCGTTGTCAGGTAGCAGGCATCGATCGCCGCGGGCCGCCCTTGCGCGTCCACGGCCACCATCTCGAACACACCCCGCAGCACGTCCTCGCACGGCCCGCCGGGACGCGCCGATGCGCCGGTCACGCAGGCCGCCATCACGACCTCGCGCTGCGCCAGGCTGCGCGCGGCGAGGAAGGCGGCCTTGGCCAGCAGCTGCAGGCCCTGGACCGCGAACAGTGGGCCAGGGTGGTTGGCGAGTACGGGAAGCACCGGCTCCCGCCATTTGATGGCACCCCGGGGTGTGGTCATAATTCGCAATCTACGCACATCCGCCATATAGCGATAGCACTGAAAAAGCGAATTTTTGCGAAAGCATCCCAGCGATTTGCGAATCCTGCGAAACGCCTGGCGGGCTCCCTGCGCAGATCCCCAGCAACACCAGCTAGCACCAGCGATGAAAAAAACCTTCATGGGCGTCAAGCTGCGCAAGCTGCGTTCGGAACGCGGCCTGTCGCAGATCGCCCTGGCCCAGGCGCTCGGCCTGTCGCCCAGCTATCTCAACCAGCTCGAACAGAACCAGCGGCCGTTGACCGTCTCGGTGCTGCTCAAGCTGAACAAGGCGCTGGATGTCGATATCCAGCAATTCTCTGAAGACGAGGAATCGCGGCTGATCGCCGGATTGCGCGAGGCGCTGGCCGGGGCGGACGAACCCATCTCGCTGCCGGAGATGCAGGAGGTCGCGGCCCAGATGCCGGCCCTGGGCCGCGCCGTGCTGGCGATGCACCAGCGCAACCTGGAGATGCGCGAACAGCTCGAACTGCTGTCTTTGCAGTTCGGCGATGGCCGCACGGAGGCCCCACCGGCCCGCGCTGCCATGCCCTTCGAGGTTGTGCGGGACTTCTTCTTCGCCCACCAGAACTACTTCGACGCGCTCGACCGCGCAGCAGAAAGCTGCGCTGCCGCCTTGCAGCGGCAGCAGCCGCACCATGGCGCGTCACGCAGCGATGGACTGGTGCAGCGGCTGGCAGGCCACGGCATCCGGGTGGAGTTCATCGACACGCAGCAGCCGCAGCAAAGCAAGCGCCTCTTCGACGCAGCCCGCCGCACGCTGACGCTGGCCAGCCGCCTGGACGATGCGCAACGCGCCTTCCAGCTGGCCACGCAGCTTGCGCTGGTGGAATACGCCCCGCTCATCGATGCGCTCGTGCAGTCGCCGCCGCTGCTGAACGATCCGGCATCGCGCAAGCTCGCGCGCATCGGGCTGGCGAACTACTTCGCCGGCGCCCTGCTGCTGCCCTACAACGCCTTCCTCGAAGCCGCGGAAGAGCTGCGCTACGACATCGAACTGCTGCAGCAGCGCTTCGACGTCGGCTTCGAAACCATCTGCCACCGGCTGAGCACGCTGCAGCGGCCGGGCCTGCCCGGCGTGCCGTTCTTCTTCATCCGCGTGGACCGGGCCGGCAACATCTCCAAGCGGCAGTCGGCCACCCATTTCCACTTCAGCCGCACGGGCGGCACCTGCCCGCTGTGGAACGTGTACGAGGCCTTCGGCCGGCCGGAACACACCCTGGCGCAGCTGGCCAGCATGCCGGACGGCCGCCGCTACCTGTGGATCGCGCGCAGCGTCTCGCGCGGCCAGCGCGGCTACGGTTCGCCGCGCCAGACCTTCTCCATCGGCCTGGGCTGCGACATCCGGCACGCGCCGCGCCTGGTGTACGCCCAGGGCCTCGACCTCCAGGCTCCGGAAGCGGCCACCCCCATCGGCATGGGCTGCAAGGTCTGCGAGCGCGACGGCTGCCCCCAGCGCGCCTTCCCGTACGTGGGCCGCGCGCTGGACGTGGACGAGAACCACAGCCGGTTTTCGCCTTATGGATTCGCGCGGACTGAGGCTGCGTTGGCCGGGCGATCGGGTCCCGCCCTGAACCGTTGAGCCTCGTGGCGCCTGCCGTTCCTGCAGCAGGCTGGATGCTCAGGCGATCTTGAAGCGGCCGATGGTCGAGGCCAGGGTATTGGCTTGCGTTTGCAGACTGGCCGATGCGGCGGCCGACTCCTCCACCAGGGCAGCGTTCTGTTGCACCATGGCATCGAGCTGAATCACGGCACGATTGACCTCCTGGATGCCGCTCGTCTGCTCGTGCGTCGCGCGGGCGATGCCCGAAATCAGGGACTGCACATCGGCCGACTGGGTGACGATCTCGCTCATCGTCTTGCCCGCCTGGCGCACCTGCACGGAGCCCGCAGAGACCCGGGACACCGTGGTCTCCACCAGATCCTTGACCTCGCGCGCAGCCTCCGCGCTGCGCTGCGCCAGGTTGCGCACTTCGTGTGCGACCACGGCGAAACCACGTCCCTGGTCGCCGGCACGAGCGGCTTCCACGGCGGCGTTCAAGGCAAGGATATTGGTCTGGAAAGCGATGCCATCGATGACGCTGATGATGGCGCCGATCTGGCCGGACACTTTCTCGATCTCCCCCATGGTGGACACGGCGTCAGCGGCCAGCTTGCCGCCTTGCGAGGCGATCTCGGTGGCGGTGCTGGAGCGCTGGTTGGCCTCTTCGGTCGCGGCCGTGGAGCGCTGCACCGTCTCAGAGATCTCCGCCATCGATGCAGCCGTCTGCTGCAGGCTGGCCGCAGCCGATTCCGTCCGGGACGACAGATCCTGGTTGGCCGTGGCGATCTCATCCGAGGCCGAGCGCACCGCTTCGCTGGCATCGCGGATGTCCAGCATCACGCTTTGCAACTGCCCGACGAACTGGTTGAAGGAGCGCGAGATGATGGCCACCTCGTCCTTGCCCTGATCGGGCAGGCGCTGCGTGAGGTCACCGCTGCCCGAGCCGATGGCCGCCATGGCCTGGCTGACCTGGCCCAGGCGGCGGAAGGCCGTGGTGGTCACGGCCACGCCGATCATCGAGGCGATGCCGGCGATGACGATCAAGGCCAGCAGCGAGGCCTGGAGCAAGGAACGCGCGCCCGCCATGGCTTCGGCCTCATCGACGGCGATCACGATGCTCCAGTCGGTGCCGCGGATCTTCTGGGCCCGTACCAGCTTGACGCGGCCATCGACGACGACCTTCATCGGTGCCGCGGCATTGGCTTCCGCCGTGGCGTTCAGCTGGCCGAATCCGGGGGCGATATCGGTGACCTGCTTGAAGCGCAGTTCGGCGTTGGGGTGGGCGATGATGCGGCCGTTCTGGTCGATCAACATCCCGAAACTCTCGGGCGTCGGGTGGATGGCCTTGATGGTCTCGACCACGCTGTCGAGCGCCACATCCCCCACCAGCACGGCCTTGAGACTGCCTTCGCGCATCACCGGAATGGCCAGCGCCACCAGCAAAGCCTTGCTGGTGCTGATGTAGGGAATGGCCGCCGGTTTGCCGGCCTTCACCGCACCCTGATACCAAGGCCGACTGGTCGGATCGTAGGTGGCGGGGATATTAGGCCAGTCAGTGAACTTGGTTTTCTTGTCGGGGTAACCCACACCGACGTCGAAGAACCTGCCGGCCACCTGGATCTGCTTGAGCATGGCATCGGGCTCGGGGGCCAGCACCACGTCCTGCAAGGAATTGACGAGCTGCGTTTTCTCCTCCACCCAGTCGCCGATCACGCGGGCATGATCATTCACCGATGTGGAGAGACTGCTGTCGGTGGCATCCCACATGCTCTCCCGGGCGATCAAGTAGCTGGCCGTGGTGCTGAGCAGGACGGCAAAGATGACCAGCGCGACGAAAGCGCAGATCACGCGAGCGCGAATGGAAGTAAGCATGTATGTGAAATTGTGACTGTCCTGAGGACAGGCTAGCAATCTCACTACAGGTTGTCCACCGATAAACCATGCAAATGTTGCAAGGCCGCAGATTATGCGGTTTCAAACAAAAAGAAGATTTTTTATATCGTCAATGAGAGATTTTTGACGACTGAATGACGGTGTGCCACCGCCATGAAATAAGCAGGAAGCTCTTGCAAAGCTTGATGGGGCAGAGGATTCAATCCATTCAGAATATTGAATCACATTGAAAATACCCGCCCGATGAACTGCATTAATGATTCTGCCTCAAATAAACTGTAAGTCGTTGGTCCGAACCACGGTGACTCCGGGTGATAGGCGCCAGATTTGCCAGTCATGGTTTTGCAAGCGCCTGCTTTCCTGCCAGTTCTTCCAAGGAATCCGCTCGGCGCCAATCCTTGGCAGCTAAGAACGACCAAGCTTTTTTCAGCCCACGCCGAGACGAGCGGAGCAACCAGAATCAATCGCTGAACAGGTGCTGACCGTCGCGCCGGCAGCCCCCACGATAGCCGGGGTCAGCCGCCTCCGCCCGCGCGACCCGGCAGGCGAAGTACTCATCACCTACCCCATGCCCACCGACCGGCTGGACACCTACACCCAGTTCCTGCTGCCGCCGGCCGGCGTCGCGCCCCGCCGCCACAAGGCCATCGAGACCACGGACATCATGCTATGTGCAGATGGGCGCCAGCCAGCGCGGCGTGGCGGCGCTGCCGCGCTGGCTGGTGCAGGACTACGCCGCCGCGCCTGGACATCGTGCCGGTGCGCCTGGGCGCCAAAGGCATCGCCAAGCAGATCCACCTGGGGGCGCGGGAGGCGGATTTGCAGACGGATTATTTGGAGGCGTTTGTGGAGCTGGCGCGGGGGAGCAGTGCTCAAGGGGGTAATGGCGGCCACGTCGGGCGATAGACAGCAGACGAGGTCGAGGAGCCAGGAAGTGGCTGGTCTGGAAAAACTTAGGCTTGCCTAAACAGCGTTGCACAGAGGATTGCTTATGGGATGCAATCAGGTCTGTTGTGTTGGCAGACTGAGGATTGTAGGATGAGCGTCGTCTAAATCTAGTTAGGCAAAAAAACCAAATCGGAGACCTTGATGCTTCCCAAGCTATTCGAATCGATTGAAAAAACCATACTTGCGCGCTTCAGAGAGGCCGGCTTCATTAAGCACGCTGGAGATAAGGGAGAGAATCGAGAACACATTCTGAGGGAGTTTCTGGCAACTCACCTACCAAAGAAGTATGGCATTGCGAAAGGCGAGGTTGTCACGAAAAACGGGCAGCACTCTCACTCCGCAGACATCATAATTTATGACGCCATCAACTGCCCAGTTCTTTACTCCGAAAAAACAGCAGTCATTCCCATCGAAGGCGTCTTCGGAATAATTGAGGTCAAATCATCACTTTCGAAGGCCGAGTTCGTCGGCGCCGCCCGTCAAATTGAAGCCTTCAAAAGATTGGCGCCGAGAGAACTGGGAGTCATTGAAACGCGAGAGTACGTGACGGTACATCGACCATCGCGTCCCTTTGGCCTCATTGTGGGCTTCGACCTTGCCGGAAACTCACTTGATTCACTATCTAAGAATTGGCAAGAACTTAACGCAGAAATTCACAACGTCAACTTCTTTGCAAATTACTTCTGCGTACTAGGTGAAGGACTCGTGCGGTATGAAAAGGTGAATCTTTCACTGGGCGAGAAGAGTCTCCTCATCGACACCGATGAATTTGTAAAGCTCGTCCAAACCAAGCATAAGCGATCAGATAACAATGAACAGCACGACGAAATCGTGCTGAGATCGATAGTTGAAGGTCTAAAAGATGCAACCTTCGGCCGCTTCTTCGTCTATCTCTTGGTTCTGCTCTCTCGGATGAGGATAAACACTCCCGACCTGGGTCAGTACCTTGACCCTGAGCTTCCTCTGACCGTAATCAAGGAGTCCTGAACATGGCGAAAATCTCAATGAATGAACCATGCCCATGCGGCTCAGGCAAGCCATTTCGGGATTGTCACGCAACGAAGGTAAGAAATCCAGTACCGCCTGAGATTAAGGAGCGGATACCGCTACGAGTAATTCATGAGCCTGACCCCGATACGCGAACTGTTTTCGAAAAAACGGGGGAGGGAACGATACTTTTCCAAGGCTTCGAGACCAACATTGCATTGGTTTGCGGGAAGTGTGGCGCACCTCTTGCCGCAGGACTTCAAACTGGCCAAATCAAAAACATAGTTCTCCGCTGCAAGCAATGCACGACATACAACGAGACGTAGCACGAATTTTCGAGATGCACATGCCTGTGGAGCAACAGCGTCAACGATGACGAGCTATTCTGAAGAGTTTTGCAAAGCAGGCACTTGCCCGGCTCTTGTGGACAAAACCTAACGCAGTTGGATCTAACTTGCCAAACCCTGCCTACGTGCCCCAGCCTAACGACACGTTCAACGCGGACGCCAACATTGGCCATCGCTTCGCGATTTTGATGGCCAATGTTGGTGCCCTGCGGCCCTGTCGGGCCCCCGGCGCCGGTTAACTCGGGCGTTAGGCTGCCATGTGTCGCATCCCGGACGACCATATTGCCGCTTGTGAAGCAGACGCGGGTGCCTCTGGTACCACTCTTCCATGACCAGTGTGGGCGCCCTCCGCACTTCGTGCTCCGGCGCCGATTAACTAGGGCGTTTGACCCCATTGCCCTGCCCCTCACTCCACCGTCACGCTCTTCGCCAGATTCCGCGGCTTGTCCACATCCGTCCCCCGTGCACACGCCGTGTGATAAGCCAGCAGCTGCAACGGCACGACGTGCAGGAGCGGCGACAGCGCGCCGTAGTGCTCGGGCATGCGGATGACGTTCACGCCTTCGCTGCTGTCGATGCGGGTGTCGGCGTCGGCCAGCACGTAGAGCACGCCGCCGCGGGCGCGCACTTCCTGCATGTTGCTCTTGAGCTTTTCCAGCAGCGCGTCGTTGGGCGCGACGGTGACGACCGGCATGGCGGCGGTGACGAGTGCCAGCGGGCCGTGCTTGAGTTCGCCGGCCGCGTAGGCCTCGGCGTGGATGTAGCTGATTTCCTTGAGCTTGAGCGCGCCTTCCAGCGCGATGGGGTAGTGCAGGCCCCGGCCCAGGAAGAGCGCGTTTTCCATGCGGGCGAAGTCTTCGGCCCAGCTGATGATCTGCGGCTCCAGCGCCAGCACGGCCTGCAGGGCGACGGGCAGGTGGCGCATGGCCTTGAGGTGGGCGGCTTCCTGCTCTTCGCTCAGGCGGCCGCGCGACTGGGCCAGCGCCAGCGTGAGCAAAAAGAGGCCGGCCAGCTGCGTGGTGAAGGCCTTGGTGGAGGCGACGCCGATCTCCACCCCCGCGCGGGTGATGTAGGCCAGCTTGCATTCGCGCACCATGGCGCTGGTGGAGACGTTGCAGATGGTCAGCGTGTGGTGCATGCCCAGGCTTTGCGCGTGGCGCAGCGCGGCCAGGGTGTCGGCGGTTTCGCCGGACTGGCTGATGGTGACGACCAGGGTGCGCGGATTGGGCACGCTGGTGCGGTAGCGGTATTCGCTGGCCACTTCGACCTGGGTGGAGATGCCGGCGATGGATTCGAGCCAGTACTTGGCCGCGCAGCCGCTGTAGTAGCTGGTGCCGCAGGCCAGGATGAGCACGGAGTCGATTTCCTTGAACACGCGCCAGGCGGCGGTGCCGGGCTCGCCGTGCAGGCCCTGGCCGTCGAACAGCTCGGGCGTGATGCCCTGAACGCCTTCGAGCGTGTCGGCGATGGCGCGCGGCTGCTCGAAGATTTCCTTTTGCATGTAGTGGCGGTAGGGGCCCAGCTCGGCCGCGCCGCTGTGGGCCAGCACGGTGCGCACGGGGCGCTGCGCGGCGTCCAGCGGCTGGCCTTGCTTGTTGGCGATCCAGTAGCGGCCCAGCTGCAGGTCCACCAGGTCGCCCTCTTCCAGATAGACGATCTGGTCGGTCACGCCGGCCAGGGCCATGGCGTCGCTGGCCAGGAAGTGTTCGTTCTGGCCCACGCCCAGGATCAGCGGCGAGCCGGCGCGCGCGCCCACCACGCGGTGGGGCTCGTCCTTGTGGATGACGGCGATGGCGTAGGCGCCATGCAGCCGCTGCACCGCCCCCTGCACTGCCTGGAAGAGGTCGCCGTTGTAGAGGCTCTCCACCAGGTGGGCGATGACCTCGGTGTCGGTCTGGCTCGTGAAGATGTAGCCGCGGGCCAGCAGTTCGGCGCGCAGCTCTTCGTGGTTCTCGATGATGCCGTTGTGCACCAGGGCCACGCGGCCCAGGCGCAGCGGCTCGCCCGCGCCGGGGTCGGCGCCGATGCCGGCGCCATGGCTGAAATGCGGATGCGCGTTGTGCACGGCGGGCGCGCCGTGCGTGGCCCAGCGGGTGTGGGCGATGCCGGTGGCGCCTTCCACGCGGTCCTCCACCACCTGCTCCAGCAGCTCGGCCACACGCGAGGTGCTGCGGGCGCGGCGCAGGCCGCCGGTGGGCAGGCTGCCCATGCTGGCTTCATGCACGGCCACGCCGCAGGAGTCGTAGCCCCGGTATTCGAGGCGCTGCAGGCCTTGCACGAGGATGGGAACGATGTTGCGCGTGGAAACAGCGCCGACGATGCCGCACATGGTGGGATCCTTCTGAAGAGAAGAGTGGAGAGGGAAAGGCAACCGGATGAAATTGGGTGCGATCGTAGGCAGTAGGCGATAAAATTTCAGATCAATATCACTATGTAATTGAACTTTTATTTCCCAAATTTCAGATGTAGAAATTTAATTTCACTAATAAAGAATAAATGGAAAATTATTCGCTCGATTCCATCGATCTTTACCTGCTGGACCTGCTGCAGGCCGATGCCAGCCTGAGCAATCAGGCCCTGGCGGCAGAGGTCCATGTGTCGCCTCCGACCTGTCTGCGCCGCGTGAAGCGCCTGCACGAACTGGGGCTGGTGGAACGGCAGGTGGCCATCCTGCGGCCCGATGCACTGGCCCGGCTGCAGGGCCATGGACTGACGGCTTTCGTGGAAGTGACGCTGGATCGCCAGGGCGCGGAACTGCTCGATGCCTTCGAGGCCCGGGCAACGGCGGAAGAAGGCGTGCAGCAATGCTGGCGTGTCACGCCGGGCCCGGACTTCATGCTGGTCGTCCACACCCCGGACATGCCGGGCTATCTGGCCCTGACCCAGCGGCTGTTCACGGGCGATGCGAACGTGCGCAACGTGAAGGCGTTCTTCGGCGTCAAGCGCGCCAAGTTCGACACGCGCGTCCCGATCGCGCGCGGCGATTGAAGCACTGCGCGGCGCCTGCCGATGCAGGGCGTGGCCGCACCCGGCAAGGCCCGTCATGGCGGCGCGGTACCGCCGCGGGCTTCGAGCCGCGCAAGCCCCGAGGCGCCCCAGCGGGACCATGCGTTAGAGTCGCCCCACCTCTTCACGCATCTTTGCAGCGATGGGCCCAACCAAGCACACGATGCGCCAACGCATCTACCCCCTGCGCATCATGGGCATGGGGCTGGGCGGCATTGCGGTGGGCACGGTGCTTTGGGAGCATGGCGCCTCCCACGCCGCGTGGGCGTTCGCAGCATTCGCCACGCTGGCGTGGCCGCACCTGGCCTTCGTCTCGGCAGGACGCAGTGCCGACCCATACCGCGCGGAGATCCGCAATCTGCTGGTGGATTCCGCCCTGGTGGGCGCGCTGGTGCCCCTCATGCACTTCTGCCTGCTGCCCAGCGTGCTGCTGTGCATGTTGACGATGCAGGACAAGATCGCCTGCGGCGTTCGCGGGCTGTGGCTGCGGTCGCTGCCCGGCATGGTGGGTGGGGCGCTGGCCGGCGCACTCGTCACGGGGCTGGAGTTCGAGCCCCGGAACTCGCTGGCGATCACCCTGGCCTGCCTGCCGGTGATGATGCTGCATTCGCTGTCGGTCAGCCTGGTGAGCTACCGGCTGATCCGCAAGGTGTCCCACCAGAACCAGCAGCTCGACGAGTTGCGGCGCATCGATGCGCTCACGGGCCTGTACGGGCGCGGCCACTGGCAGGAGCAGGCGGAAGACGCCCTGCGCCGCTTCCGCGCAGAGAACGCGCCCACCAGCCTGCTGATGCTGGACATCGACCATTTCAAGGACATCAACGACCGCTTCGGCCACAGCGTGGGCGACGAGGTCATCCGGGCCGTGGCCGGGCTGGTACGCGCCAACGTGGGCGCCACCGACTGCGCCGGCCGCTACGGCGGCGACGAGTTCGCGGTGGTGATGCCGGGCCGGGACTTCGCCGCGGCTCAGGCCGTGGCCGAACGTATCCGCGCGCAGGCCCAGGACATGCGCCTGCCGGGCCTGCCGCAGCTGCAGTTCACCTGCAGCATCGGCATCGCCGCCATGGACACGGCGCACACCCGTGTGCGCGACTGGGTGGACGCCGCCGACGCCGCGCTCTACCAGGCCAAGCGCAGCGGGCGCAACAGCACTTCAGCGCTCAGCGAACCCGGCGCGGCCACCGGCTGAAAATCTGGGGCCGGCCAGCGCTCGGCAGGTGGCCGAGCACCGGCGTCAGGCCCCGCCCGGCGGCCAGGCCAGTTCGACGGTGCAGCCTTCGCCGGGCACCGCATCGATACCGATGCGCCCGCCATGGCGCTGCATGATGGCACGCGCCTGGGCCAGGCCCACGCCCATGCCGTCGAAGTCCGCGTCGCGGTGCAGGCGCTGGAACATGCGGAACAGCATGCCGGCCCGCGCGGGGTCGAAGCCCGTGCCGTTGTCGCGCACCGAAAGCCGCACCCAGCCGTCCGCCGCCACGCCGCCATCGACCGCGATGCAGGCAGGTGCCCGGCCGCGCGTGAACTTGAGCGCGTTGCCCAGCAGTTCCGTGAACAGCTGGCGCAGCAGTGCGGCATCGCCCGAAACGGCGGGCAGGCCGGGCGCGATGCGCCACTCCACGCTGCGGCCGGTGGCTTCGCCCGCCAGCGCAGCCTGCACGCCGGCCAGCAAGCCGTTCAGGTCCACCGGCGCCGCCCGCAGCGGCGCATGGGCGATACGCGAGAACGCGAGCAGGCCATCGAGCATGCGGCCCATGCGGCGCGATGCCTGATCCACGGTGCCCAGAAAGCTGCAGGCCTCGGCCCGCGCCTCGGGGGGCAGGCCCTGCGCATCGTCCTCGACCAGTTCCTGCACCAGCGGGACGAAGGACACGATGTGCCGCAGCGGCGCACGCAGGTCGTGCGAGACCGCGTGCAGGAATTCCTTCTGCGCCGCCGCTGCATCGGCCAGCGCACGGTCGCGCTGGAGCAGCAGCGCGCGCAGCGCGGGCGCGTCCAGTCCTTCGTAGGGCGCCGGCGCCGGGCCGATCGGTCCGGTCGGCTCGGCGCCGGCGTCGCCAGCCCGGTCTTGCGTCATGGCTGGGGCCGCTTGGCCGGCCGCTGCCAGTTCTCTTTCACGATCTGCTTGCCGCGCGCCACGCTCAAGGCGCCGGGCGGCGTGCTCTTGGCGATGGTGGAGCCGCCGCCCACCGTGCCGCCCGCGCCGATGGTGACGGGCGCGACCAGCACGCAGTTGCTGCCCACGTGTACGTCGGCCTCGATGACGGTGCGGTGCTTGTTGGCGCCGTCGTAGTTGGCGGTGATGCTGCCCGCGCCGTAGTTCACGCGCTCGCCCACCGTGGCATCGCCCAGGTAGGCCAGGTGGTTGGCCTTGGCGCCGTCGGCCAGGGTGGAGTTCTTCACTTCGACGAAGTTGCCGATGTGGACTTCACGGCCCAGCTCCGCGCCCGGGCGCAGCCGCGCGAAGGGGCCGATCAGCGCGCCCTCGCCCACCTGCACGCCGGCGCGTTCGCCGTCGATGTGGGTGTAGGGATGGATCACCGCGCCGGCCGCGATGCGGGCATTGGCGATGCAGCAGTTCGCGCCGATGCGCACGCCCTCGCCCAGCTCCACGCGGCCGGTGAAGACGGCGTTGACGTCGATCTCCACGTCCTGCCCGCAGGCCAGTTCGCCTCGCGCGCCGCTGCGCGGGTCGTCGCGCAGGTCGAAGCGCGCGGGGTCGGCCAGCCGCACGCCCTGCTCCATCAGCGCGCGGGCCTGGCGCAGTTGGTGGGCGCGCTCCAGCTCCGCCAGCTGCAGCGGGCTGTTCACGCCGGCCACCTGTAGCGCATCGTCGATGCGGTGGGCCACCACGGGCACGCCACCCTCGACAGCCATGGCGACGATGTCGGTCAGGTAGTACTCGCCCTGAGCGTTGTCGTTGGAGAGGCGTGCCAGCCAGCCGGCCAGCAGGCGCGCCGGCACGGCCATGATGCCGCTGTAGACCTCGTCGATGGCGCGCTGCGCCTCGCTCGCGTCCTTGTGTTCGACGATGCCCTGTACCGCGCCATCAGCGCCGCGCACGATGCGGCCGTAGCCGGTGGGGTCGGGCAGGGTCACGGTGAGCAGGGCCAGGCGCTCGGGCTGGCCGGCCTGGGGCTGCGAGGCTGCGACCAGCGCGGCCAGCGTGTCGGCGCGGGTCAGCGGCACGTCGCCCGACAGCACCACCACCGTGCCGTCGCCAGCCAGCGCCGGCACGGCCTGCTGCACGGCATGGCCGGTGCCCAGCTGCGGCTCCTGGCGCACGAACTGCAAATCGAATGCGCCCAGGGCCTTTGCCTGGCCTGCGGTGGATGCTTCCACGTCCATAGCGCCATGACCGGTCACCACCACCACGCGGCGGGCCTGCAGGCTGGCGGCCTGGTCCAGCACATGCCAGAGCAGCGGCCGGCCCGCCAGGCGCTGCAGCACCTTGGGCGTGCGGCTCTTCATGCGCGTGCCCTTGCCGGCGGCCATGATGACGATGTCCAGCGCGGACGGCGAAGAGGAAGAGGCTGCGGCGGAGGTCGTGGCCTGGGCGGTTGCTGCGGTCATGGGCATGTGGGCGAAAGCATGGGGACGCCGCTGCGCACCCGCAGGCACGGGAAAGCAAGCGGCGGACGGAAAAAGAGAACCCTGATTATGTGCGGCGCTGCGGCGGCGCCGCCTGCCCTGCGGCCAGCGGGCGACAGGTGCTACAGCAGAGGCGCCAGCCGCGGAATGCTGTCGTAGAACTCGGCAATGCGCGCCAGCACGCGCGGGTTGAGAATGCGCAGGCGCCCGCCGGAAAGATCGTGCAGCCCCATCTGCGCCAGCCGGCGCAGCGTCTTGTTGGTGTGGACCAGGGACAGGCCCAGCGCGTCGGCGATGTGCTGCTGGTTGATGGGAAACGGCGCCGATCCGTCGGCCGCCAGCAGCCCCAGCCGGTCGAGCCGCCGGTAGAGCTGCATCAGCAGCATGGCCACGCGCTCGGGCGCGCTGCGGCGGCCGGCGGTGAGCAGGTTCTCGTCCACCAGGCTTTCCTCGCGCGCGGCCAGCCAGGTCACGTCGTAGCCCAGGCGGGCATGCTCGCGGTAGAGGTTCCAGAGCGCGTCGTCCTCGAACACGCAGAAATGGCAGTCGGTGATGGTGTCCACCGCATGCAGCGAGACTTCGCCGAACTGCTGCTGCAGCCCGGCCACATCGCCCGGCAGCAGGAAGTTGAGGATCTGGCGCCGCCCGTCGGAGAGCGTCTTGTAGCGCACGGCCCAGCCGGCATAGAGGGTGTAGAGCCGCGCATTGGGCTGCCGCTCTCGGATCAGCGTGGTGCCCGCGGGCACGGCCTGGCTGCCGCTGCGCAGGCGCTCTATGGTCTGCAGCTCGGCCGGGCTGGCGGACGTGAAGGCGGGAGAGCGGCGCAAACCGCAGTCCTCGCAGTGACGGGGACACACGGTATGGGCGGCTGCGGCGTTCATGGCGGCGCGATTCTAGGGGCGTTTGATGGGCATGGAGAGCGCTATCCGCTTCGGCAGCGCGCCACGTTGCGCCGCCGCACCGCATGTCTTTTGACATTGCGGCCCGCAGGCCCCTGGCGCCACAGTATCGGCAATGTCCTCCAGCACCCAGCCTCTCTACGAGATCCTCTACACCAGCACCCTGTCGCAAGACCAGCCGCTCAGCGCCATCGCCAGCATCGCCAGCCATGCCCGGCACCGCAACCAGCAGCGCGGCATCACCGGCCTGCTGGTCTTCGACGGCCAGCGCTTCGGCCAGCAGCTGGAGGGCCCCGAAAAGGAAGTGAGGGCGCTGCTGGAACGCATACGCCAGGACCCGCGCCACATCTACGTCGAGGTGCTGCACGACGGCCCCATCAGCCTGCGCCGCTTCAAGAACTTCAGCCTGGCCTTCAGCACGCTGGAAGACGAGGATGCGCTGGAGCGCCTGGAGTCGCTGCGCGGACTGGAGGCGCTGCGCGCGTTCTCGGACCTGCCCGTCGATCTGGAGTGAGCCGGCCGGCACAGCCACCGCCATCGAGGGAACGGGAAAAAAGAGAGCTGCCGGCGTCCCTGCAACGGGCGCCGGCAGCTCTCGTCATTTCTGCGCATCGTCAGCGAAAGGCGGCCACGCCGACCCGTGACGCAAAGCCCTCGGGCAGTCAGGCGCCTATAGCCCCGTCGGCGCGCGCGCCGTGCCAGGCAGGGCCCTGCGGCAGCGCGGCGGTGGCCTCCGGCACGGGCGTGGCAGCAGCCGCGCTGGCGGGGCGCCAGCAGAACTGCAGCGCATCGCGGCCCAGCGGCTCCAGCACCACCCGCTGGCCGGCCACCACCCAGAGGGTCTGCCCGGCGTGCAGGAAGATGTCGCCAGCGGCCTTGTCGCACGCCCCGTTCGGGCCGTCATCCAGCGTGATCCAGGCGTGGCCGCGCATCACGCGCAGCGACATGGCCACGGGCGAAAGCAGGCTGCGGGCCTGGCCGATCGGCAGGTTGTGGATGTCGGTGTCCTGCACGGCCACGCCGCCGGGCAGGGAGGACGTCTTCTGGGTCAGGACATGGATGGGGTTCATGACAGGGCTCCGGTGAAGGGGCCCACCACGGACCCCATGGCCTGCATGGTGCGATGGCGCCGCCATGGCGTCCAATGAAAAGCAAACCGCCCAACGATTCCCGATCCGCATCAATGGCAGAATCTTCCGGCAGCCAGCCGGCGGTCAAAAAACCGCCCAACCGCTACCAGCGACGCCATTGATGAAACGGCTTCGCGTTATTGATTCCAAAATCACATCAAACTGCACCGCCATGGATCAGCCATCGCCGCACCCCAACGCCCACCTGCGCACCCGGCCCGTCGCGGCCGGCCACTGGCGTGCCTTCCTGGCGGTGGCGCGCCACCTGAATTTCCGGGCGGCGGCGGAAGAGCTGTCGCTCACGCAGTCGGCCGTCAGCCGACAGATCCAGGCGCTGGAGGACGAAGTGGGCGTGCTGCTCTTCCTGCGGCACACGCGGGCGGTGGAGCTGACCAGCGCGGGCGCCCAGCTGCAGCGCGCCGTGGCCCCGGCGCTGGAGCGCATCGACGCCACGGTGCGGCTGGTGCGCCAGACCTCCGGGCGGCGCAGCGTGGCCATCACCACCTGGGCCAGCTTCGCGTCGGTGTGGCTGATCCCGCGCATGGAGGGCTTCCAGCACGACAACCCCGACATCGACATCCGCATCGACGCCACCGACACCATCGTGGACCTGGACACCTCCGACGTGGATCTGGCCCTGCGCTACTGCCTGCCGGGCGCCATCGGGCCGGGCGCGCAGCGGCTCTTCGGCGAGCAGCTGGCGGTGGTGGCCAGCCCCTGGCTGCTCAACAGCGCGCCGCCCATCCGCCGGCCGGAAGACATCGCGCAGTTCACGCTGATCGAGGCCGGCGACGCGCACCGCACGCAGAACCTCGAATGGCTGAGCTGGCGCCGCTGGTTCGAGCTGAACGGCCACAGCAAGCTGCAGCCCAAGCGCTGGCTGTACTTCAACTACGCGCAGCAGATCGTGCAGGCCGCCCTCGCCGGCCAGGGCCTGGCGCTGGCGCGCATGCCGCTGGTGGCCGACGCCCTGGCGGCGGGCGACCTGGTCGAGGTGCTGCCCGGCCTGCGGCTGGATTCGCCGCTGGCCTACTGGCTGGTGGTGGGCCCGCGCAGCGCCCAGCGGCCCGAGATCCGGGCCTTCTGCGACTGGCTGCTGCTGCAGGCCCAGGCGACGCGCGAGGCCATCGGCGAGGTGCCCGACCCGGACCTGAACGACGATCTGGCCTGAACGGCGGCTTCGCTACGCGACGCCCTCCAGCACGATGCCGCACACGTTGCGTACGGTTTCCTCGAAGAATTCCGGCTCGTCCAGCGTGCGCCCTGCCACGGCCTGCACCTGCACGGCGAAATCCGCGTAGTGCTGCGTGAGCGCCCAGAGCGCGAACACCAGGTGATGCGGCTGCACGGGCTTGAGCCGGCCGTCCGCCACCCAGGCATGGATCACGGCGGACTTCGCCTGCACCAGCTCGCGCAGCTCGCGCGCCAGCTCGTCGCGCAGCAGAGGCGCGCCCTGGATCATCTCCAGGCAGAAGAGGCGAGAGGCCTCGGGCCGGTCGCGCGAGAGCGCGATCTTGGCGCGGATGTACTGCGAGATGGCCTCGCGCGGGTCCTGGTCCGCGCGGAAGGCGCGCAGCGGCGCGAGCCACACGTCCAGCAGGTCGCGCAGCACGGCGACGTAGAGCACCTCCTTGTTGGCGAAGTGGTAGAGCAGATTGCTCTTGGACACCTCGGCCTGGGCCGCCACCTGCTCGACCGTCGTGCCGTGCAGGCCGTAGCGCGAGAACAGCGCCAGCGCCGCGCCCAGGATGGCGCTGCGCTTGTCCGCCACCGGGCGCAGATCGCGCGGCGCCCGCGGGGACCGTGGCGGTGCCGCCTGCACGCCGGTGCTGCCGCTGCTGCGCTTGCCGGGGGCTTTGGGGGGGCGAGTGGGCATGGCTGGAACCTCCTGGGTGGGCGGATGGGCGATGACGGTGCAGGCAGCACATTCCGTGCGCACCGGCAGGCTGCAAGCCAGGCACCAGAAATGGCCGGCAAGGGGCTCGCGGCATCCGCCAGGCGCATTCTGAGGGGGATTTGTCCATTTGGTCCAAGTGGCACGGTCGTTGCATGAGCGCAGGCCCATCCTTCCCCCGCACCGGAGATGTGCCATGCCCGTCCTGAACGTTCCCGTGATCGACCTTCAACCCTGGTTCGGCGGCACGCCGGCAGGCAAGTCCCTCGTCGCCAGCCAGGTGGATAGCGCCTGCCGCGACATCGGCTTCCTGGTCGTGACCCACCACGGGATCCCGCCCGAGCTGATCCAGCGCGTGTCCGAGGCTTCGCGCGAATTCTTCGCGCTGCCGCTGGAAGCCAAGCGCCGCGTGGACCGCCCCCGCGACGATGCCGTGCGCGGCTACAGCGCCGTGGGCGAGGAAGGCCTCTCGTACAGCCTGGAGGAGGCAGCGCCCGGCGACCTGAAGGAATCGTTCTCCATCGGCCCCTCCGACGTGCCCGACGACGAATACCACCGCGGCCCAGCGGCCGGCGCTCACTTCGAGCCCAACGCCTGGCCCGATCTGCCCGGCTTCCGCGAGGCCTACACCGAATACTTCGACGCCATGAGCGACCTGGCGCGCTCGCTGATGTGCATCTTCGCCACGGCGCTGAAGCTGCCCGAGACCTTCTTCGATGACAAGATCGACCGGCACATCAGCATGTTCCGCGTGCTCAGCTACCCGCCGCAGAAGGAGGCCCCGCTGCCCGGCCAGATGCGCGCGGGCGCGCACAGCGACTACGGCAGCCTGACCATCGTGCGCCCCGACGGCCCCGGCCTGCAGGTGTTCAACAAGGCGGGCCAGTGGGTGGACGTGCCCATGGTGGAGGGCAGCTTCGTCATCAACATCGGCGATCTGATGATGCAGTGGACCAACGACACCTGGGTCTCCACCCTGCACCGCGTGGTCAACCCGCCCTTCGACGACGCGCTGGTCAACACGCGCCGGCAGTCGCTGGTCTTCTTCCACCAGCCCAACTACGACGCGGTGGCCGAATGCCTGCCCAGCTGCCTGGCCCCGGGAGAGCAGCCGCGCCATGCGCCCGTCACCTCGGGCGAGCACCTCACGTCCAAGTTCGTGAAGCAGACCACCTTCGGCGGCACCAAGGCCGTGGCCTGAACCGGCGCTGCACGCACATGGCACATCTTTCCTACGTCAATGTCTTCGCCCGCGACGTGGTGGCGCTCAGCGGCTTCTACCAGCAGGTGTTCGGATTTCCGGAGATCGAGGCCATCCGCTCGCCCATCTTCCGGGGCCTGGACACCGGCAGGAGCAGCCTGGGCTTCAACGCGCTCGACGCCTACGAGCTGCTGCACCTGTCCGAGTTCTCGGACACGCGCGGCGTGAAGTTCCTGCTCAACATCGACGTGGACAGCCGCGAGGAGGTGGACAGCAGGGTGCCCGTGGCGCTCGCGGCCGGCGCCACGCTGGTCAAGGCGCCCTATGAAACCTACTATCACTGGTATCAGGCCGTGCTGCTCGACCCCGAGGGCAACGTGTTCCGCATCAACTACATGCTGTGAGGCCCGGACGGGCCGCAGCGCCCGCACGCTCTTCACATCCCAGGCTTCTTTCCGCCACTCCCACGCACCGTCCCTTCCAGAAAGGTTCAGACATGTCACGCCTCCTGATGCGTCTTTCCGCCACGGCCCTGGTCGCCTGCTCCGCCGCCCTCGCCGCCCCTGCCGCCATGGCGCAGCAGGCAGGCTTCACCCTCAAGGGCAAGCCGGTCATCGCCATGCTGTACTACGGCCCCAAGAACGACGGCGGCTGGACGCAGGCGATGGACGAGGCCCGTGTCAAGATCGAGGCCGCCCTGGGCCAGAAGGTGCAGTACGTGGAGAACATCTCGGAAGACGCCTCGGTCATCAAGCCCACGGCCGAACGCTTCATCTCGCGCGGCGCCAACATCGTGATCGGCACCGCCTTCGGCCATTCCGACGCCTTCAAGGACCTGGCGGCCAAGCACCCGGACGTGGCCTTCCTCAACGCCTCGGGCACGACCAACGGCCCCAACCTCGAATCCTTCTACGGCCGCACCTACGAAAGCCAGTACCTGTGCGGCATGGCGGCGGGCGCCGTCAGCAAGACGGGCAAGCTCGGCTTCGTGGCGGCCAATCCCTTCGGCGTGGTCAACTGGACCATCAACGCCTACGCGCTGGGCGCGCAGAAGATGAACCCCAAAGCCACGGTCAACGTGATCTACACCGGCAGCTGGAACGACCCGGTCAAGGAACGCGCTGCGGCCTCGGCCCTGATCGACCAGGGCGCCGACGTGATCGGCCAGCACGTGGACAGCCCCACGCCGCAGATCGTGGCGCAGGAGCGCGGCGTCTACGGCACGGGCCACCACCGCGACCTGCGCCAGTTCGCGCCCAAGGCCACGCTGTGCTCGTCGGTCTGGGTCTGGGACAAGTTCCTGATCCCCGAGCTCAAGAAGATCATCGCCGGCGGCTGGAAGCCCGCGCCCTACGGCGCCTTCATCCCCATGAGCGGCGGCGGCACCGACATCGCGGGCTTCGGCCCGGCCGTGCCGCCCGACAAGGTCAAGCTGATCCTGGCCGAGCGCGACGCGCTGATGAAGGGCAAGCAGATCTTCGCCGGCCCGCTCAAGGACCGCGACGGCAAGGAGCGCGTGCCGGCGGGCGCCGTGCTGTCCGATGCCGACCTGTGGAAGATGGACTGGTTCGTCAAGGGCGTGGTCACGCAGAAGTGAGCGGGCCAGGCATGTCCTCCAGCGCACTGGCCTTGCGGGGCATCCGCAAGCGCTTCGACGGCTTCCTGGCCCTGGACGACGCGCATTTCCATGCGCGCTGGGGCGAGGTGCATGCCCTGCTGGGCGAGAACGGCGCGGGCAAGTCCTCGCTGATGAACATCGCCGCCGGCCTCTACGCGCCCGAGTCGGGCGAGATGCTGGTGGACGACAACGCCGTGCGGCTGGCCGGCCCGCGCGATGCGGCCCGCCACCGCATCGGCATGGTGCACCAGCACTTCAAGCTCGTGCGGCCCTTCACCGTGGCGCAGAACATCCTGCTGGGGCTGGCGCCCGAAGGCGGCGGCCACCGCCGCCAGCTGGCCGCGCTGGAAGAGCGCATCCGCGCCCAGGCCGATGATCTGGGCTTCGCCATCGACCCGCGCCAGCGCGTGGACAGCCTGTCCATCGCCGAGCAGCAGCGCGTGGAGATCCTCAAGGTGCTGCTGGCCGGAGCGCGCATCCTGATCCTGGACGAGCCCACGGCCGTGCTCACCGACCAGGAGGCCCAGCGCCTGCTGGCCACCGTGCAGGGCCTGGCGCAGCGCGGCTGCGCGGTGGTGCTGGTCACGCACAAGATGGCCGACGTCAAGGCCTACGCCGACCGCGTGACCGTGATGCGCGGCGGCCGCACCGTGGCCACCGTGGATCCGCGCGCCACCTCGGCCGCCGAACTGGTCCGCATGACGGTGGGCGACACGCCGCCGCCTGCGCCCCGCGCGCGCAGCGCCCCGGGCGCGGTGTGCCTGTCGCTTCAGGCGCTGGCCACGCCCGCCGGCGGCGGCCGGCAGTGCCTGGCGGACGTGAGCTTCGACGTGCATGCGGGCGAGATCTACGGCATCGCCGGCGTAGGCGGCAACGGCCAGGGCGAGCTGGCAGCCGCCATCATGGGCCTGGTCCCCGAAGCCGGCGGCGACATCGTGCTGGACGGCTTCGGCAGCCTGCGCACGGCCACCGCCCCGGACCGCCGCGCGCTGGGCCTGGCCGCCATTCCGGCCGACCGCTACAGCCATGCGCTGGCGGGGGGCCTGTCGATCGCGGAGAACTTCGCCATCGGCCAGGTCCACGGCGGGCGCTACGGCTCGCCCTGGTGGCTGCGCCGCCGCCGCATCGACCAGGACGCGCGCGACGCCGTCGCCGCCTTCGACGTGCAGGGCGTGCGTTCGCTGCGGCAGAAGGCCGCCCTGCTGTCGGGCGGCAATGCGCAGAAGCTGGTGATCGCACGCGAATTCAGCAAGCAGCCCCGGCTGATCCTGGCGCACAGCCCCAGCCGGGGCCTGGACGTGCGCGCCACCGCCCAGGTGCATGCGCGCCTGCTGGCCGCGCGCGATGCCGGTGCCGCCGTGCTGCTCATCAGCGAAGACCTGGACGAGGTGCTGGCGCTGGCCGACCGCATCGGCGTGATGGCCGGCGGCCGCATCGTGGCCCGGTTCGACCAGACCCACCAACCCGCCGACCGCCAGGCCATCGGCCAGGCCATGGTCCACCATGACTGAAGCCACCACCACTCCTTCCGCGCCCGCATCGGCGCCCGCGCGCAGCCAGCCCCTGTCCGGCCGCCGCTATGCGCTGGAGATCCGCCAGCAGATGCCGCTGCCGCGCCAGGCGCTGGTGCTGGGCCTGGCCGTGCTCTCGGGCCTGGCGCTGTCCGGGCTGATCCTGGTGGCGGCCGGCGTGCCCGCGGGCGAGCTGTTCAACGAATTCATCGTCTCCACGCTCTTCGACCAGCAGAGCCTGCAGGCCGTGCTGTTCCAGGCCGCGCCCATGATCCTGATCGGCCTGGCCGCCTCCATCGCCTTCCGCGCGCGCTTCTGGAACCTGGGGCTGGAAGGGCAGATGGTCTGGGGCGCCATCGCCGCCACCGCGCTCTCGCTGCACGAGATCGGCCCGCCCGCGCTGCGCCTGCCGCTGATGGCGCTGGCGGCCCTGGCCGGCGGCCTGCTGTGGGCGCTGGGGCCGGCGCTGCTCAAGCTGCGCCTGGGCGTCAACGAGATCATCTCCACGCTGATGCTCAACTACATCGCCAGCAACTTCCTGCTGCATCTGGTCTACGGCGCCTGGAAGGACCCGAAGGACGCCTTCCCGTATTCGCCGCAGTTCCGCAGCTTCGAGCGGCTGCCCGAGTTCTTCGGCCCCTCGGGCGTGGCCGTGCTGCTGGCCCTGGCGGCCATGCTGCTGGCCTGGTGGTTCGTGCAGGCCAGCCGCGCGGGCCTGTACCTGCGCTTCGTCAACGCCAGCCCGCGCGTGGCCGACGCCGTGGGCGTGCCGGTGCGCGCCGTCATCCTGGGCACGGTGCTGGGCTCGGGCACGCTGGCCGGGCTGGGCGGCTTCCTGGTGGCCGCGGGGCAGGAGGGCCGGCTCACCCAGGCCTTCTACCAGGGCTACGGCTTCTCGGGCATCCTCATCGCCTTCCTGGCGCGCAACAACCCGGTGGCCGCCACGGCGGTGGCGGTGCTGGTGGCGACGCTGTTCGTGGCCGGGCGCAACCTGCAGGTCTTCTACCAGATCCCGTTTTCGATGGTGCAGCTGATCCAGGCCATCATCGTGATCTGCGTGGCCTCCTCCGATTTCTTCATCCGCCACCGGCTGCGCCGCGTGATGCCCGACTGACCCAGGAACCCGCCTCCATGGAACTGTTCACGCACTGGTTCGGCAGCATTCCCGACTTCGCCGCGCCCTATGCCCTGGCCGCGCTGGGCCTGATCCTCGCGGAACGCTCGGGCGTGCTTTCGCTGGGCGCCGAAGGGCTGATGCTGGTCGGCGCGCTGGCGGCCATCGGCGCGCAGTTGGCCTTCGGCGCGACGGGCGTCTCGCTGGTGCTGGCCATGTCCGCGGCCAGCCTGGTGTCGGTGCTGTTCGCGGTCATGGTGGTGTGGCTGCGCATCAACCAGGTCATCGCCGGGCTGGCGCTGGTCTTCTTCTGCCAGGGCCTGACCAGCCTGGTGGGCACGCTGATGGGCTGGACCAACCAGCCCGTGACCTCGGCCGGCCCCGTCCCCCTGGGCCCGCTGGCCGAGCTGCCCGTGCTGGGCCGGCTGCTGTCGCAGAACGCCGTGGCCTACCTTACGCCGCTGATCTTCTGGGCGGTGGCGCACTACCTGCAGCACACGGATTCGGGCCTGCGCCTGAGGGCCGTGGGCGAGAACCCGCAGGCCGCCGACGCGGCCGGCATTCCGGTGTCGGCATACCGCTTCGCGGCGGTGGTGGCAGGCGCTGCGCTGGTGGGACTGGCGGGCGCCTATCTGTCGCTGCTGTCCACCAAGCTGTGGATCGCGGGCATGACCGGCGGGCGCGGCTGGATCGCCGTGGGCCTGGTGATCTTCGCGCGCTGGTCGCCCTGGAAGGCCCTGGCCGGCGCCCTGCTGTTCGGCTGCATCGAGGCGCTGATCCCGCAGCTGGCGGCAGCGGGCGTACAGCTGCCGCAGTATTTTGTGCTGATGACGCCCTATGCGGTGACGCTGGGCGTGATGGTCTGGGTGGCGCTCGGCCACCGCCGGACCGACGCGGAGCCCGGCGCCCTGGGCGAACCCTATGTACGTGAGGAACGGCGATGAAGGCCTGGATCTACGGCGAGGAGCGCGTGCTGGACACGGCCCTCTTTCCCGACTATCTCGACCCGGCCACCACGGCCGTCGTGTCCATCGACATGCACCGGGGGCACCTGGAAGACAGTCCCGACTGCCCCTGCCCCGCCCCGCGCGCCCGCGACGTGGTGGCGCCCATCGACGCCTTCCATGCCCAGGCCCGGGCCCTGGGCGTGCGCATCGCCCACGTCAAGTCGGTGCTGCGGCCCGGCGGGGAAGACGACCTGAACGGCATTCCGGCCGCCTGGCGGCGCACCTTTCCGCTCCATGTGGGCGACATTCCGAATGCCGGGGCGCATGCCCTGGAAGGCAGCCGCTGGACCGAATGGGTGACCCAGGTGGAACCGGGCGACCTGCGCGTGGAGAACAAACGGCGCCTGTCGGCCTTCTACCCCACCGACCTCGACTTCCTGCTGCGCAACCAGCGCATCACGACGGTGGTGCTCGACGGCGGCTTCGCGGACTGCTGCGTGCTCAACACCGCCTTCGACGCCAACAACCACAACTACCGCGTGATCGTGCTGCGCGACCTGGTACGCGGCACCGACGACGCGCTGGAAAAGGCCGCGCTCAGCATGGTGTCGCTGCACCTGGGCCTGGTGCTCGACTCGTCCGAACTGCTGCGCCTGTGGTGGGCGAGGCGCAACGCCGCCGCCCTGGTGTAACGCGGCCGCGTGCCGCCTCAGGCGCCCAGCGTCACGCGCGCGAACTTGCGCTTGCCCACCTGCACCACGTAGGTGCCGGCATCCAGCTTCAGGCCCCGGTCGCCGACCACCGAGCCGTCCACCCGCACGCCGCCGCCGTCGATCAGGCGGCTGGCCTCGCTGGTCGAAGGCGCCAGGTTGGCCTGCTTGAGCAGCGCGCCTATGCCCAGCGGCGCGCCGGAGAGCGACACCTCGGGGATCTCGTCGGGCACGCCGCCCTTGCTGCGGTTGATGAAGTCCTGCTCGGCCGCGTCGGCCGCCGCGGCGCTGTGGAAGCGCGCGGTGATCTCCTTGGCCAGCGCCACCTTGGCGTCCTTGGGATTGCGGCCGCCCGCCACCTCGGCCTTGAGCGCTGCGATCTCGGCCAGGCTCTTGAACGACAGCAGCGTGTACCAGTCCCACATCAGCGTGTCGGAGATCGACAGCACCTTGGCGAACATGGTGTTGGCGTCTTCGGTGATGCCGATGTAGTTGTTCTTGGACTTGGACATCTTGTCCACGCCGTCCAGGCCCACCAGCAGCGGCATGGTCAGGATGCACTGCGGCTCCTGGCCGTATTCCTGCTGCAGATGGCGGCCCATCAGCAGGTTGAACTTCTGGTCGGTGCCGCCCAGTTCCAGGTCGCTCTTCAGGGCGACCGAATCGTAGCCCTGCAGCAGCGGGTAGAGGAATTCGTGCAGGCTGATCGAGCTGCCGTCGGTGAAGCGCTGGTGGAAGTCGTTGCGCTCCATCATGCGCGCCACGGTGTACTTGGCGGCCAGCTGGATCATGCCCGCAGAGCCCAGCGGCGCGCACCATTCGCTGTTGTAGCGGATCTCGGTGCGCGCCGGGTCCAGCACCTTGGCGGCCTGGGTGTAGTAGGTCTCGGCGTTGATCTTGATCTGCTCGGGCGTGAGCGGCGGGCGCGTGGTGTTGCGGCCCGAGGGGTCGCCGATCAGCGTGGTGAAGTCTCCGATCAGGAAGATCACCTGGTGGCCCAGGTCCTGCAGCTGGCGCATCTTGTTGAGCACCACCGTGTGGCCGATGTGGATGTCCGGCGCCGTAGGGTCCAGCCCCAGCTTGATGCGCAGCGGCTGGCCGGTGGTTTCCGAGCGCGCCAGCTTGCGCGCCCAATCGTCGCGCGGCAGCAGTTCTTCAACGCCCCGCAGCGTGACTTCCAGGGCCTGCGCTACACCATCGGTCAGCGGGGGAGTTGTAACAGCAGATTGATTCATAAGGGTTTTTTTCCGTGTCTGGCCGTAGGCGGATCGCTATACTTCCGGCCACATTGCAGTGGCGGATTCTAGTGGCCCGCCCGTCACGGCCTGGCCGTCCCCCTCCCGCTGCACACGACGACATTCCGCCCCCGCCATCCGCCCTCTGCCGCACGCCTTGCCGCAGGGCATGGCCCGGGTGCATCCATTTGGGGTACGACTTTTGACCAATGGCTTGACCACCGCCTGCCTGGCCCTGCTCGAACGGCTCACCGAGCGCCTGGCCGACACCGCCCGCAAGCACCCGAAACGCATCACCGCCGCTGTCGCCACCCTGCTGCTCACGGGCGGCGGCGGCGCTTTCGCCGTGGCCTCCCTGGCACCCGATGCGTCCGACCTGCCCGTCAGCACCGTGTCTTATGCGGTCGAATCGCTGGCCGGCGACACGCCGCTGACCCAGCTGGTGGACATTCCCAGCTACACGCTCTACCGCTCCGACCAGGCCCGCAGCAACGACACGGCCGAAAGCATCCTGCAGCGCCTGGGCGTGGCAGACCCGGCGGCCGCGGGCTTCCTGCGCAGCGACAACCAGGTCCGCCAGAACCTGCTGGGCCGCGGCGGCCGATCGCTCACCGCCGAAGCCACCGAAGACCACCGCCTGGTGCGGCTCGTGGCCCGCTGGGCGCCCGACGACAGCGGCAGCTTCAAGCGCCTGGTGGTCGAGCGCAAGGACGGCGGCAGCTTCGCTTCGCGCATCGAGACCGCGCCGCTGACCGTGGGTGCGCGGCTGGCCGGCGGCATCATCCGCAGCTCGCTCTTCGCGGCCACCGACGCGGCCAACATCCCCGACGCGGTGGCCATCCAGCTGGCCGAGGTGTTCTCCAGCAACATCGACTTCCACCGCGCGCTGCGCAAGGACGACCGCTTCTCCGTGGTCTATGAAACGCTCGAAGCCGACGGCGAGCCGCTGCGTAGCGGCCGCGTGCTGAGCGCCGAATTCCACAACGACGGCAAGACCTACGACGCGGTCTGGTTCCAGGAGCCGAACGCCGCCAAGGGCTCCTACTACACGCTCGAAGGCGAGAGCATGCGCCGCGCCTACCTGGCCTCGCCGGTCGAGTTCTCGCGCATCTCCAGCGGCTTCCAGATGCGCTTCCACCCCATCCTGCAGAAGTGGCGCGCCCACCTGGGCACCGACTTCGCCGCGCCCACGGGCACGGCCGTGCGCACGGTGGGCGACGGCGTGGTCGAATTCGCCGGCGTGCAGAACGGCTACGGCAACGTGATCTACGTGAAGCACCGCAACCAGCACGTCACCGTCTATGCCCACCTGAGCCGCATCGACGTGCGCCAGGGCCAGACCGTGGAGCAGGGCCAGAAGATCGGCGCCGTGGGCGCCACCGGCTGGGCCACCGGCCCGCACCTGCACTTCGAATTCCGCGTCAACGGCCAGCACCAGGACCCGATGACCATCGCCCGCCAGAGCGAGGCCGCCCAGCCCGTGTCGGCCGCGTCGCGCGCCGCCTTCAACCGGCTGGCCTCCAACATGCGCATCCAGCTGACCTCGGCAGCGCAGGTCGAGCAGGCCAGCGCGCAGTAGGGGTGCATCCCCCTGAGGCGCTGCGCGCCTTCCCCCTTCTCTCGCGCTGCGCGCGGGAAGGGGGACGACGCCGGTGGACCTGCGGAGCCGGATCCACGGCGTCTCTGGCCTTGGGCCGCGCCGGCTTCCACGCCGTGAACTGATCCGACCGGCAAGGCACTTCGCCCCAACCCCTGCTTTCCCTGTGAACTCTACCGCTTCCATCGAACGCTATATCGGGCTCATGTCGGGTACCTCGCTCGACGGGGTGGACGGGGCGCTGGTGGAGTTCGACGGCACCGGGTTGCGCGTGGCGGGCTTCGCCTCGGCGCCGTTTCCAGCCAGCCTCAAGGCCGAGCTGCTGGCGCTCAACACCAGCGGGGCGGACGAGCTACACCGCGCCGCGCTGGCCGCCAATGGGCTGGCGGAGATCTATGCCGATGTCGTGCAGCAGCTGCTGCAGGCGGGGCGGCTCGAGACGTCCGATGTGCGGGCCATCGGCGCACACGGCCAGACCGTGCGGCACCGGCCTGGCCTCTTCGACGGCACGGGCTACACGCTGCAGCTGAACAGCCCGGCCCTGCTGGCCGAGCGCACCGGCATCGCCGTGGTGGCCGATTTCCGCAGCCGCGACGTGGCGGCCGGCGGCCAGGGCGCGCCGCTGGTGCCGGCCTTCCACCAGGCCGTCTTCGGGCAGGCCGGCTCGGACGTCTGCGTGCTGAACATCGGCGGCATCGCCAACCTCAGCGTGCTGGGCGCGCAGGGCGAGGTGCTGGGCTTCGACTGCGGCCCGGGCAACGCCCTGATGGACCACTGGTGCGAACGCCACACCGGCCGCCCCTACGACGCCGGTGGCGCCTGGGCCGCTCAAGGGCAGGTGCTGCCCGGCCTGCTGCAGCGGCTGCTGGACGAGCCCTATCTGCACCAACCGCCGCCCAAGAGCACCGGGCGCGACCTGTTCCACCCGGTCTGGCTGCAGGAGCGGCTGCAGGGCTTCGGCGACGCCGCCCCGGCCGACGTGCAGGCCACGCTCACCGAATTGACCGCCCGCGCCTGCGCAGCCAGCGTCGTCAGCTACGGAAAAGAGAGCAAGCTGCTGGCCGTCTGCGGCGGCGGTGCGCGCAACGGCCAGCTGATGGCGCGCATCGGCGCGGCGCTGCCGGGCGTGGCGGTGCAGCCCACCGACGCGCTGGGCCTGCCCTCGCAGCAGGTCGAAGCCGCCGCCTTCGCCTGGCTGGCGCGCCAGGCGGTGCATGCCCTGCCAGGCAATCTGCCGCAGGTCACGGGCGCGGCCGGGCTGCGCGTGCTGGGCGCCATCTACCCAGCCTGACGGGCCGCCGGCCGCCCGCTCATTCAGCCCTGGCCCGACACCTCGGGCCCGTCGCGCGGCGGCGTGCGCGCCTCGCGCGGCAGCTGCCAGAACACGGCCGCCGACACCACCGTGATGAAGCCCACCGTCAGGAAGGTGGACTGGAAGGCGTGCAGCACCGCGCCGGGCACTTCCGATCCGCCGTAGGCCTGGCTCCATTCGGAGAGCACAGCGCCCGCCACGGCCACGCCCAGGCTCATCGCCAGCATCTGCACCATGGACAGCAGGCCGTTGCCGCTGCTGGCGCTGGCGCCGTCCAGGTCCTTGAGCGTGATGGTGTTCATGGCCGTGAACTGCAGCGAATTCGCAGCGCCGAAGGCCGCCAGCTGAAGCACCTGCCAGGCCAGCGGCCAGTCCGGCTGGCGCAGCGCGAAGCTCGCCATCAGCAAGCCCAGCAGGATGGTGTTGGCGACCAGCACGTTGCGGTAAGTGAAGCGGCGGATCAGCGGCGTCGCCGCCCGCTTGACGGCCATGCCCGCCACGGCGGAAGGCAGCATCATCAGCCCGGCGTGCAGCGGAGAGAAATCCAGCAGCAGCTGCAGCGACACCGGTATCAGGAACGGCATGGCGCCGCTGCCCAGCCTGCAGAAGAGGTTGCCCAGCAGTCCGACCGACAGCGTCCGCACGCGAAAGAGCTCCGTCGAATAAAGCGGCCGTTCGTGGCGCGCCGCATGCAGCCAATAGACGACGAGCGCCACCAGCCCGCCCACGCCGAGGGCCGCGGCGCCGCCCCGCCCCACCAGGCCGGCTGCCTCGATGGCCAGCGAGATGGCGACCATGCCGAAGGCCAGCAGCACGTAGCCCGCAGTGTCGAAGGGGTCGGGTTCGGGCGCGCGCAGATTGGGCATGAAGCGGGCCGTGGCCAGCAGGCCGAGCAGCCCCACCGGCAGGTTGATCAGGAACACCCAGTGCCACGAAGCGCTCTGCACCAGCCAGCCGCCCAGCGTGGGGCCCAGCAGCGGGCCGATGAGGCCGGGGATGGCGACGAAGCTCATCGCCTCCAGGAACTCGCCGCGCGGAAAGGTGCGCAGCACCGCCAGGCGCCCCACGGGCAGCAGCAGCGCGCCGCCCAGGCCCTGCAGCACGCGCGCCGCCAGCAGTTCGCCCAGATGCCGCGAACTGGCGCAGGCCAGCGAGCCCAGCGAGAAGACGGCGATGGCGAAGAGAAACACCTTGCGCGTGCCGAAGCGGTCGGCCAGCCAGCCCGAGGCCGGGATCAGCATGGCCATGGTCAGCGAATAGGCCACGATGACCGACTGCATGCGCAGCGGGCTCTCGCCCAGGCTGGCGGCCATCGCGGGCAGCGCGGTGTTGACGATGGTGGCATCCAGGGTCTGCATGAAGACCCCGACGGCGACGACCCACAGCAGGATGCGCCGGCTGTCGGCATGGGGGCCCGGAGCATCGGGCAGTTCAGGAGCCGCTGGAGATGCCATGGCCTTGTTCTTCTGGGGGAGATGCAGCAAAGAAAAAGCCGCCCTGAAGGCGGCTGGCTTGGCGCGGGATGCGCTGGGGTGCGGGTGTCAGGTCGAGAAGCTCGAACCGCAGCCGCAGGTGGTGGTGGCGTTGGGGTTCTTGATGACGAACTGCGCGCCCTGCAGGTCTTCCTTGTAGTCGATCTCGGCGCCCACCAGGTACTGGTAGCTCATGGCGTCGATCAGCAGGGAGACGCCGTTCTTGGTCATGGTGGTGTCGTCTTCGTTCGTGATCTCGTCGAACGTGAAGCCGTACTGGAAGCCGGAGCAGCCGCCGCCCTGCACGAACACGCGCAGCTTGAGGTCGGGGTTGCCTTCTTCGGCGATCAGATCCGCCACCTTGGCAGCTGCGCTGTCGGTGAAGAGGATCGGGGCGGGCATATCGGTCTGGACGTTGTCGGCTACTGCGCTCATCGGGTACTCCTTCGAGAGGGTTTGCGGGCAATGCTACTGCAATCGCCCGGCGGCTTCCGCTCAGGAGCCGTTTGACGCCAGTTTCAGTGTGGGCTTTGCTTCCAGCAGGGCTTCGGCGGCGGGCGACATCTGCCCGGCGATGGTCGCGCCCTGGTGCATCTCCAGCGCCTTGTAATGCACGTCGCCGGTGATGCGCGCCTTGGGCTGCAGCTCCAGCAGTTCGCTGGCGTGGACGGGGCCGTCCACCGTGCCGTTGACGATCACGTGGCCGGCATGCAGCGCGCCCTGCACATGGCCGGACTCGGACACCACCAGGATGCTGGGCTGGTCCGCCGTGGCGCGCACTTCGCCCACCACCTCGCCGTCGATGCGCAGGCCGTCGGCGAACAGCACGTCGCCCTGGACGCGCGTTCCTTGCGCGATCAGGCTCTTGATGGGCGGTTGTTTCTTGCGGGAGAACATGGCGTCAGGCTCCTGGAGGGCAGCGGCGCGGCGCACAGGCCGCGCGCGTGGTTAATCGACATCCACGCTGTGGACGGTGCGCACAGCACTGCCTTCCAGCACGCGGGCGGTAACCGTTTGTACCACGACCCCTTCGGGCAACTCGAGCAACCCCTCGGCGCGGCGGTATTGCTGGAACTGCAGCGGCTGCGCCACCGCGGGCGGCGAGCCGGTCCAGGGCTGGCCGTTCTGCGTACCCGAGAGCACGATTTCCAGCTGCCCCTTGAATTCCGGCGCGTTGCGCACCGGCTGGATCACCAGCACCTGCCAGCGCAGCCGCTGGCCCGCCTGCCGCTCGGCCTGCAGGCCACGGATGGAAACGCCATCGGAGCGGCCGGCGGGGATGAGCTTCTCGAAGAAGCCCAGGTCGTCGCGCAGGCTCCGGTTGTCGGCCTCCAGCTGGCGCATCTGCACCTGCACGCGCTCCAGCGCGGAACGCTCGGCGGTCAGCAAGCTGCCGGCCGTGGCGGCCACCTCCTGCTGCTGGCGCGCTTCCGCGCGCAGCCGGGCCACCTCGTCGCGCAGCCGCACCAGCTCTTCGCGCGAGCCGGAATCCAGCCCGGCGATGCTCTTGCCGAACTCGAAGGCCCAGAGCGCCAGCGCCGCGGAAAAGCCCAGCAGCAGGGCGGCCAGCAGCCAGCGCAGCGGCCAGGGCAGCGCGTTGCGCACCGCGACACGGTGCGGGCTGATGGTCAGGCGGCGGCGCAGCAGGCGAAAACGCATGGGCTCTTCTCTTGCTCCAGAAAAGGGCGGATTCTCGCCGATCGCCAAGACTGTCAAGAAATGCAAAAACCGCCACGAGGGCGGTTTTTGCAAGGGGCAGCTCCTTCTCTCGCGAGAAAGCCGGCAGGGCGGCAAGGCCCTGCCGCAGCGCATCAGCGCTTGGAGAACTGCTTGGCGCGGCGTGCGGAGTGCAGGCCGACCTTCTTACGCTCGACTTCACGGGCATCGCGGGTCACGAAGCCGGCTTGGCTCAGTGCGGACTTCAGCGTTGCGTCGTAGTCGATCAGGGCGCGGGTGATGCCGTGGCGGGTGGCGCCGGCCTGGCCGGACTCACCGCCGCCGTGGACGTTGACCTGGATGTCGAAGGTTTCGACATGGTTGGTCAGCACCAGCGGCTGCTTGGCGATCATGATGGAGGTCTCGCGGCCGAAATACTGCTGAATGTCCTTGCCATTCACAGTGATCTTGCCGGAACCCTTCTTCAGAAACACGCGGGCGACGCTGGACTTGCGACGGCCGGTGCCATTGTTCCATTCACCAATCATTCAAGGCTCCTTAGATTTCCAGCGCTTTGGGCTGCTGAGCGGTGTGCGGATGTTCCGCGCCGCCATAGACCTTGAGCTTCTTGATCATGGCGTAGCCGAGCGGGCCCTTGGGCAGCATGCCCTTGACGGCCTTTTCCAGCGCGCGGCCGGGGTGCTTGGCTTGCATGTCGCGGAAGTTCGTGGCCGTGATGCCGCCGGGATAGCCCGAGTGGCGGTAGTACACCTTGTCGAGCGACTTGGTGCCGGTGACCTTGAGCTTGGATGCGTTGATGATGACGATGAAATCGCCGGTATCGACGTGAGGCGTGTAGATGGCCTTGTGTTTGCCGCGCAAACGGAGAGCAACTTCGCTGGCTACTCGTCCGAGGACCTTGTCGGTCGCGTCAATCACAAACCACTCGTGCACGACCTCAGCGGGCTTTGCGCTGAAAGTAGTCATGTGTTTTCCTTTGGGGGAAAGAGGGTTTGGTCGGTCCTTTTCCACGGTCGGTGCTTCTCTGAAGGAAGCCTCTTAGGTGGCAGCTGCAATGAATGCATCTTCGCCGCGGGACCTTTCAAAATCGCTGCGAAGCCCGCCATTATACAAAGCAGCCCGTGAAATGCGCAAAGGCGCCGAAACAACGGCCGGCCGGGGCCTCCGCGGCGCAGGAGCCGGGCCCCGGCCCCACGCCCGCAGGGAAGCTCCTCGCCGCCCTTCCATAGCGTTAACAGTCCCTAGGGCGAGTAGGTCTCCCGGCGGCGCGCCTCGTCCGCGGCCTTGCGCCGCAGCTGGACGCAGACCGGGTGCTTTGCCAGGGCGGGCTTCTGGCACTCGTTGTGGACGCACATCGGGCGCGTGAGCACCGAAGCATCCGCACATGCTTCCTCGGGCCCGCGCTCATGCTCGCGCCGGGCGGCCGGTCGGGGCGTTTCAGCCGGCTTCTGGGCCCGGGCCGGCTGGGTTGCAGCGGCCGCGCGGGCGCCGCTGCTTCCTGCCGGCGCCGCCGTTGCCGCAACAGCGGCAGGGACAGCGGAGCCGGCCGCAGCGCCGCCCTGGCCGTCCGGCCGGCTCGATTCGGTGATGATTTCGCTGTCCGGCGTGCGGGCGGGCTGCGATTCGGGCCCGGCGCGCCAGAAGGACATGAATGCCAGGGCCGCGGTCACCAGCGCCCCCGCCAGCAAGGCCGGGACGGGCGGCCGCAGACCCGAGCGGGCAGATGCCTGCTGCACGGGTTCGGCGGATACCAAGGCAACCGGCGCGGACAAGTCGAGATCCGGTGCGCCCTGCGGCGCAGCGGCGGCTGCAGGCGGCCTGCCGGGCGACGTGGCTCCCGCCCGGGGCGTTTCAACGGTCGGCACATCGGCCAGCGCCGAAGCCGCTGGCGCGGACGGGCCGCCGTCCTCGGCCCAGGTCGCGCCCAGCTCGGCCTGGAAGTCGAAGCGCTCCAGGCCCGTGGCCGGGGGCTGCAGCTCCAGCAGCTGAACCAGCTCATCCACGGACTGCGGCCGGTCCTGGGGCTGCAGCTGCAGGGCCCGGGAGATGCCCTGGACGAAGGACGGTGAATACTCCAGCCCCCATTGCTGCTGCATGGTCTGGGCCACGCGCTCGAAGGGCACCATGCGGTCTCGGATGGCGCGCAGCGTCGCCGGCATGGGGGTTTCGTTGCAGAGGCAGCCATGGACCACCGCCGCCAGGGAATAGAGGTCGCTCCAGGCGCCCTGCCGCAGATCGCTGCCGACCTCGGCGTACTGCTCGATGGGCGCGTAGTTGACCTTCAGCACCGCCGTGTGCTGGCGGTCTCTTTCGCCGATGGCCTGGCGCGCCGCGCCCAGGTCCAGCAGCACCGGCGGGCCCAGGTGCTGCAGGAAGATGTTGTCCGGCGAGATGTCACGGTGCAGCATCTGCGCGCCGTGCAGCAAGCGCAAGGCGCCCAGCACCGACCACAGCACCTGGCGCAGCCAGGCCTCGGGCGGCGGCTGGCGCATGCGGCTGCGGGCCTGCTTCAGCGTCATGCCGGCATAGAGCGGCATCACCATGTAGGCCGTGCGGTTGGCTTCCCAGAAGCGGAACACCTTGACCAGCGAAGGATGGTCGAACTGCGCCAGCAGCCGGGCCTCGTTCACGAAGGAGCCCAGCCCCGCCTGGTAGGCGGGCTCGTCGGATGCGGAGCGCACGCCGACCGACTGCCCGTGGGCGCGCCCCGCCAGCGCCGCAGGCATGTATTCCTTGATGGCCACGAAGCGCCTGAGCGAATGGTCGTAGGCGCGATAGACCATGCCGAAGCCGCCCACGCCCAGCAGCGAGAGCACCTCGAATTCGCCCAGCCGCTCGCCGGGCGCCAGGGCATCGACATGTTGGACAGTGCGGGCGGCAAGGTGGCTGGACATGATGGATGGGGGAGCGCCAGGCGGCGCGTCGTGAGGCAGGCGGGGGGCGCTGCGGCATGCACCGCAGCCCGCGCATCGTAGCGCGCGCCGCGCTGGTTACCATTGGCCGATGTTCAGTTATCGCCACGCCTTCCATGCAGGCAACCACGCCGACGTGCTCAAGCACACCGTGCTGATTGCCGCCCTTCAGCATCTGACCCAGAAAGACGCGGCACTGACCGTGCTCGACACCCATGCAGGGGCGGGGCTCTACCGGCTGGACGGCGACTACGCCAGCACCAGCGGCGAGGCCGCCGACGGCGTGCTGCGGCTGCTCGCCGCGCAGCAGGCGCTCACGCCCGCGCTGCAGGCCTATGTGGACGTGGTGCGCGCCTTCAACCAGGGCGCCGGCGCGCGCGTCTATCCCGGCTCGCCCTTCATCAGCCAGCACCTGCTGCGCAGCCACGACAAGCTCAAGCTGTTCGAGCTGCACCCCACCGACCTGCGCTCGCTGGCCGGCAACGTGGCGCAGCTCGAAGCCGGCCGCCAGGTGGCCGTGCTGCATGAAGACGGCTTCGAGGGGGTCAAGAAATTCCTGCCCCCGCCGGCCCGCCGCGCGCTGCTGCTGTGCGACCCCAGCTATGAAATCAAGAGCGACTACGGCCGCGTGCTGGACATGGTGGCCGATGCGCTCAAGCGCTTCGCCACCGGCACCTACGCGGTCTGGTACCCCATCATCCCGCGCCCCGAGGCGCACGACCTGCCGCGCCGCCTCAAGACCATGGCGACCAAGGCCGGCAAGCCCTGGCTGCATGCCACGCTCACGGTGAAGAACAGCAAGCTGGTGGAGGCCGCCGACGGCGAGAAGCGCCGCCCCGGCCTGCCGGCCAGCGGCATGTTCCTCATCAACCCGCCCTTCACGCTGAAAGCCGCGCTGAAGGACGCCCTGCCGCAGATGGCCGAGCTGCTGCAGCAGGACAAGCACGCCGCGCACAGCCTGGAATCGGCAGGCTGAAGACCCGGGGCGGCAGCCGCGGCTGGCTGCGGGCTACTGGTCTGCGTCCGGCTCCAGGCCCTGTTCGGGGCAGCCGTCCTCGTCGTCGTCCGCCAGGGCGGTGATGGCGACCTGCTTGGTGCCCAGGCCCATCATGCCCAGGCGCTTGGCGGCGGCCTGGCTCAGGTCGATGATGCGCCCGGGAGTGTGCGGCCCCCGGTCGTTGATGCGCACCAGCACCGTCTTGCCCGTGGCCAGGCTGCGCACGCACACGCGGGTGCCGAAGGGCAGCGTGGGATGGGCCGCCGTCAGGGCGTACATGTCGAAGCGTTCGCCGCTGGCGGTGCGGCGGCGGTGGAAACGCGAGCCGTACCAGGACGCCATGCCCTGCTGGCCCGCGCCCGCCTCTCCCGCCGCCGGATTGCGCAGGCCTTCCGAGGGCTTGTCCGCATCCAGCGAATAGAGGCCGCCCGGGCCCGGCACGCCCGTGGGTGCCACGGATGGCACCACGGTGGACACCGGGGGCAGTTCGGCCGCTCTCTGCGCGCGCACCCCGGCTGCGGACGATGCGGCGGGCGACGGCGCAGGCGCGGGCTCCGAAGCAGCCGAAGCCGAAGCGGCCTTGGAGGCCGGCCTGGCTGGCCTGCCGGACGGAGCCGGCTGCACGGGCGAGGGAGCCGGAGCCGATGCCTGGACCGGCCCGGAATGCGGCGCCGGCGCGGCGCAGGCCGCCAGCAGGCCCAGCCCGACGGCCAGACCTGCCCAGCGTGCCGCACGCCAGGCTGCATGCAGGTGCCGCGAATCAGGGGAAGACGCTGCTGTGCCTGCCGCGCCGCTCATGCCGGGCGCGCCGACACCCGGGCACAGCGGCGGGCAGCGCCGGTTCTCGAGGAGGCAAGGGAATTCTTCATCGGCGCGATGTTAGCGAATGCCTGCGGCAGTGCATGCAGCCGCCGCGCGGGCGCTGCAAACAATGCTGAACCGGGCGCCCCGCGCGACTCACAGCCCCAGGCGCCGGCACAGCTCCAGCGTGGGGCCGCTCTGGTTCATGGTGTAGAAGTGCAGCGCGGGTGCGCCGCGCGTGCGCAGCTGTGCGCACAGCTCGGCCACCACGTCGAGGCCGAAGGCGCGGATGCTGGCCACGTCGTCGCCGAAGGCCTGCAGGCGCAGCCGGATCCAGCGCGGGATCTCGGCGCCGCAGGCGTCGGAAAAGCGCATCAGCTGGGTGGAACCCATGATGGGCATGATGCCCGGCACCACCGGCACGTCCAGGCCCAGGCGGCGCGTGTCGTCCAGGAAGCGCGCATAGGCATCGGCGTTGAAGAAGTACTGCGTGATGGCCGAATCGGCGCCTGCGCGCACCTTGGCGGCGTAGGCCTGCAGGTCGGCCTCGGGCGAGCGGGCCTGCGGATGGGTTTCGGGGTAGGCCGCCACCTCGATGTGGAAGTCGCGCCCGGTCTCGGCCCGGATGAAGGCCACCAGGTCGCTGGCGTAGTGGAATTCGCCGCCCGCGCCGTAGCCGCTGGGCAGATCGCCGCGCAGCGCCACCAGGCGCTTGACGCCCATGGCTTTCAGCTGGGCGAGCTGCGTGCGCACCGTCTCGCGCGTGGCGCCGATGCACGAGAAATGCGAGGCCGCGCTGAAGCCTTCGGCCAGGATCTCGCGCACCGTGCCGAAGGTGCCTTCCTGCGTGGAGCCGCCCGCGCCGTAGGTCACCGAACAGAATTCGGGCTGGCGCACATAGAGCTGCCGGCGCACGGCGCGCAGCTTCTCGGCGCCCTCGGGCGTCTTCGGCGGGAAGAATTCGAAGCTGACCGGAAAGCGGCCTGCGGCCGTGGTGTGGGAGAGATTCGTGTCGCTCATGCGGCGCTCCGTGCGTGGATGAAGAATTCGCGGTTGCCGTCGCCGCCTTCGATGGCGCTGTCCAGCCAGGCGACCACGTGCAGGCCCAGTTCGGCGCAGCAGCCGCGGATGCGCTGCTCCACCAGCGGGTAGAGGGCCGCGTCGCGCACGATGCCGCCCTTGCCCACCTGGCCGGGCTGCAGCTCGAACTGCGGCTTGACCAGCATCAGCAGCTCGCCGCCGGCCTTGAGCAGCGGCGCCACGGCGGGCAGGATCAGCGTGAGCGAGATGAAGGAGACATCGCCCGTCACCAGGTCGAACACCGGCGTGACGTCCACCTGCTCGCGCCCTGCACGGCGGCGGCGCACGGTGGGCAGCGCGCCTTCGGCGCGGGCACGGGCCTTGGCCTGGCGCTCGGCCTTGAAGGCTTCCACCTCGTGCTCCTTGGCGTCGTCGCTGTCGTCGTATTCGTCATCGACGAGGCCGCCGTTACGCATCCAGCTGTAGGGTGCCTCGGGCTGGGTCTCGTTGTCTTCCAGGTCCTGCTCGACGCGTTCGGAGAGCGCGTCCTCGCAGGCTTCCTGCAGCGATTCGGCCGTCAGCGAGCGGGCATTGACGCCCTCCACCGCCACCACGCGCAGGTCATCGCGCAGCCGCTCGTGCAGCTGGCCGTGGCCCACGTCCACGCCCACCACCTGGGCCGCGCCGCGCTGCAGCAGGCAGTCGGTGAAGCCGCCGGTGCTCTGGCCCACGTCCAGGCAGCGCCAGCCGGCGACGGCCAGGCCGGTGGCCTCCAGCGCGCCTTCGAGCTTCAGGCCGCCGCGCGAGATGTAGCGCGCCTCGGACTGGTCGAGCAGCTGCACTTCGGCGATCTCGGGGATGTCGTCGCCGTTCTTGGCGACGGTGTTCCAGGGCAGGCTGGCCGCCAGCCGCCATTGCACGCCGGCCGCGATCAGGCGCTGCGCCTGCGAGCGGGTCGTGGCATGGCCCTTGTCCACCAGGTACACGTCTGCGCGCATGCACCTCTCCTTTTTCAAGACTCAGAAACGCTTCAGGCGCCCATGATCCAAGCGCCTGAAGCTATTAATTCAATAGCACAACACGCCGCCCCCAGGGAGCGGGCGCTGCGCCGTGCCGCATTCCGATCCGGGGATCAGTAGCGGTAGCTGTCGGGCTTGTAGGGGCCCTGCTTCTGCACGCCGATGTAGGCGGCCTGCGCGTCGGTCAGCTCGGTGAGCTGGGCGCCGACCTTCTTCAGGTGCAGGCGCGCGACCTTCTCGTCCAGCACCTTGGGCAGCACGTACACCTTGCCGGCCTGGTAGGCGTCGGGCTTGGTGAACAGCTCGATCTGGGCGATGGTCTGGTTGGCGAAGGAGGACGACATCACGAAGCTGGGGTGGCCGGTGGCGCAGCCCAGGTTCACCAGGCGGCCCTTGGCCAGCAGGGTGATGCGCTTGCCGTCCGGGAAGATCACGTGGTCCACCTGGGGCTTCACTTCTTCCCACTGGTACTTCTCGATCGAGGCGACGTCGATCTCGTTGTCGAAGTGGCCGATGTTGCAGACGATGGCCTCGTTCTTCATGGCCACCATGTGCTCGTGGCGGATCACGTCCTTGTTGCCGGTGGTGGTCACGAAGATGTCGGCCTTGTCGGCGGCGTATTCCATGGTCACGACCTTGAAGCCTTCCATGGCGGCCTGCAGGGCGTTGATGGGATCGATCTCGGTCACCCACACCTGGGCGCGCAGGGCGGCCAGGGCCTGGGCGCAGCCCTTGCCCACGTCGCCGTAGCCGGCCACCACGGCGACCTTGCCGGCGATCATCACGTCGGTGGCGCGCTTGATGCCGTCCACCAGCGATTCACGGCAGCCATAGAGGTTGTCGAACTTGGACTTGGTCACCGAGTCGTTCACGTTGATGGCGCGGAACAGCAGCGTGCCCTTGGCGGACATCTCGTTCAGGCGGTGCACGCCGGTGGTCGTCTCTTCGGTCACGCCGATGATCTCGGCCGACTTGCGGGTGTACCAGGTCGGGTCCTGGGCGATCTTGGCCTTGATGGCGGCGAAGAGGATGCGCTCTTCCTCGCTGGTGGGGTTGGCGACGACCGACAGGTCCTTCTCGGCGCGCTGGCCCAGGTGCATCAGCAGCGTGGCGTCGCCGCCGTCGTCCAGGATCATGTTGGGGCCTTCGCCGGCCGAGCCCTTGGGGCCGAAGTCGAAGATGCGGTGGGTGTAGTCCCAGTAGTCCTCCAGCGATTCGCCCTTGATGGCGAACACGGGCGTGCCGCCCGCGGCGATGGCGGCGGCGGCGTGGTCCTGCGTCGAGAAGATGTTGCAGGAGGCCCAGCGCACGTCGGCGCCCAGTTCCTTCAGCGTCTCGATCAGCACGGCCGTCTGGATGGTCATGTGCAGCGAGCCGGTGATGCGCGCGCCCTTCAGGGGCTGCGACGCCGCGAATTCCTCGCGGATGGCCATCAGGCCGGGCATCTCGGTCTCGGCGATCTTGATTTCCTTGCGGCCCCAGTCGGCCAGGGAAATGTCTGCGATGGCCTGATCGGCCTGGGGCTTGAGAACTGCGCTCATGGTTTTCTCCGTCAAGAAAGAAGAAGCAAAAACCACGCGTCCGGGGGGAATGGAGGAAAAGCGCACTCACCGCACCGTACAGCGTGGGCGAGCGTCGTTGCGAAGGGAAGGGTCCGAGCCTCGCGCCTGGCGGCGCTGCAACGCTCCTCGGAGGCGCCGATTATATGGAAAGAGGCGATTTTCTGGGCGGCAGCTTCAGGGCTGTATCAGCCCCCAGCGCAGGCCGACCAGCGTCAGTTCGGCCTGGTTGGCGGCGCCCAGCTTCTGCTTGACGTTGTAGAGGTGGGTGCCCACGGTGCTGCCGGCGAGATTCAGGGTCTCTGCGATCTGCGCCACGCTCTGGCCCCGGGCCAGCTGCAGGAAGACCTCGAACTCGCGCTCGGTCAGCACGTCCGAAGGGCTGGCCTCGCCTTCGATCTGGGCCAGGGCCAGGCGCTGGGCCAGTTGCGCATCGACGTAGCGGCGCCCGGCCGCCACGGTGCGCACCGCGTCGATCAGGGCCTCGGCCGCGCTGCGCTTGCACAGGTAGCCCAGCGCGCCGGCCTTGAAGAGCCGCTGCGGATAGGCCGTGGCCTCGTGCGCCGACAGCATCAGCACGCGCGCCGCGCCGTCGTGCGCCAGCAGGCGGCGCAGCGCTTCCAGCCCGCCCATGCCGGGCATGGAGATGTCCATCACCACCACGTCGGGCCGCTGCTGCGGATAGTCGCGGCAGGCCTGCTCGCCGCTGCCGGCCTCGGCCACCACCTCGATGTCGGCCGTGCCCAGCAACATGCGGAAACCCATGCGCACCACGGCGTGGTCGTCCACCAGCATCACGCGGATCATGCCGCTCCCTCCTGCTTCATCATTTCTGGCGGCACCGCCGCGCCCAGCGGCAGCCGCGCCAGCAGTTCGGCCCCGCCGCCTGCGCGGGCCCGCAGCTGCAATTCGCCGCCCAGCGCCTCGGCCCGCTCGCTGAGCCAGCGCAGGCCGAAATGCCCCGGCCGGCGCCAGTCCCGCGGCGGGCCCACGCCGTCGTCCAGCACCTGGATCTGCAGGCCGTCCTGCGCCGCCGCCACCTCCACCACCAGCCGCACCCGGCGCGCCCGGCTGTGGCGCAGGGCGTTGGTCAGCCCCTCCTGCGCGATGCGGTAGGCGGCCAGGGCCGGCACGGCGGGCAGGCCTTCGGGCAGCGGCGCGGGCTCGAAATCGATGGCCACGGCCGGCTGGCTGGCGCGCACCCGCTCCACCAGGTCGTCCAGGGCGTCGCCCAGGCCCAGCGAGTCCAGCGCCATCGGCGCCAGCCGCGGGATCATGCCGTGCATGTGGTCGTAGAGGCGGCCGGCCTCCTCGGTGATGACGCGCGCGGCCTGGGCCGCCTGCGCGTCGGTCTGCTCGCAGCGGCGCGCCACCGACATGGCCAGGCTGCGGATGGCGGTGACCGACTGGCCCAGCTCGTCGTGCAGGGCGCGCGCGATCTCGCGCCGCTCGGCCTCGATGTGCCCTTCGATCAAGCCCGCCAGTTCGCGCGAATCGGAGAGGCGCCGCTCGGCCTCGTAGGCGCGGCGGTGCATGGCCAGGCGGTCCTTGAGCACGGCCGTCATGCGGTTGAAGGCGCCGCCGATGGCGGCGGCTTCCTGGCCGCGCAGCGGCGGCAGCTGCACGCCGAAGTCGCCGGCCTCCAGGCGGTTCAGCCCGGCGACGATCTGCGAGAACGGCTGCAGCGCCCGCCCCATGGCCCAGAACACCAGGGCATTGACCAGCAGCAGCATGGCGGCGCCGCCGCCGGCCAGGGTGAGCAGGTCGTCCCAGCCGTCGAGCACGGCGCGCGAGGGCTCGGCCTCGATGGCCAGATAGCCGCGGGGCAGCGCGATCACCTGGCGCGAGATCTGCGGCACGACCAGGGCCGAGAACCACGCCGGCGCCTCGCGCCCCTGCTTGTAGGTGAAGGGCGGCGAGCGGTAGAGCACGCGGCCCTCGCCATCGACCAGCGTGATGTCGTTGGCCCGCACCCGGCCCAGGCGCTGCAGGAAGCGCAGCAGGCCTTCAGGCCCCTCGGGCGCGTACACGCCGTCGATGCGCTGCAGCAGCTGCGTGGCGACGCGGTTGGCCGCCTGCACCTCTTCGCGCACCGAACTGCGCAGGCTGGCGATCTGCAAGCCGATCATGGCTGCCACCAGCAGGGCGATCACGCCGGCCACGATCAGGTTGATCTTCAGGCGCAGGCTCATGCGGAGGCTCCGGGTTCATCGCGCCCCAGGCCTTCGGGAAAGCGCCCGTGCGCGGCGAACCCGGCCAGCGCCTGCCCCATGCGCGCAGCCATGGCGGGATGGAACGGGTCGTGGCCGGCGCCCGGCACCTCGCACCAGCGGCTGCCCGGCAGGCCCTGCTGCACGGCGCGGGCCGCGGCGGGGCGGCAGACCTCGTCCCGGCTGCCGTGCAGGAACTGGATCGGCAGGCCGGCGAGGCCCGCGGCATCGCCCCAGCCGGCGGCGCCCTGCCGCGCATCGATCCAGCAGCCGTGGGCCAGGTAGTGCGCCATCACGCGGTAGCGGTCCAGCGCCTGCTGCAGGGCATCGCCCTTGGGTTCGGGCGGCGGCGCCAGGCCGGCCAGGGCATGTTCCCAGGCCCGCCAGGCGAGCGTGGCGCGCAGCTGCAGCGCCACGTCTTCCCCCGCGAACAGCTCGGTGAGCCAGGACAGCAGCTGCACGCGCCGACCGGGCGGTGCCGGCGCGGCGAAGCGCTCCCAGGCCTCGGGGTGCGATGCCCGGGCGCCTTGGAAGAACGCATGCAGCTCGGCAGGCGACGGCACGAACAGGCCGCGCAGCAGCAGGCCGCTGAGCGCGCCCGGATGGCGACAGGCATAGGCCAGCGCCAGCGTGGCGCCCCAGGAGCCGCCCACCACCAGCCAGCGGTCCACGCCCAGGTGGCGGCGCAGGGCCTCGATGTCGGCGATCAGGTGGGCGGTGGTGTTGTGCCGGATGCCGCCGCGCGGCGTGCTGCGGCCGCAGCCGCGCTGGTCGAAGCCGGTCACGCGATAGCGGCCCAGGTCGAAGCAACGCCAGAGCGCGGGCGAATGGCCCGAGCCAGGGCCGCCATGCAGCACCAGGGCGGGCAGGCCGCCGGCATCGCCCGCCTGCTGCCAGTGCAGCACATGGCCGTCGCCCACGGGCAGGAAACCGGCCGGGCCCGGGGCCGCTGCCAGGGAAGAGGAAGCCAGTGGCGCGCCCGGTGAAGACATGGCGGCCGATGCTATCAGGCGGCGTCCGGCATGCGATTCATGAAAATCATGAGGTGGATTTCCAGACCCGGACCACGCCGCCCGCCACCGCCCCCCGGCTACGCTGCCCATGAAGCCCGCACCTGCGGCTTCCGGGACACATGCCCGCCCTTCGACACCCTTCTTCAAGGAGACTTCCATGACCTGGACCACCCCGCAAGCCTGCGACTTCCGCTTCGGTTTCGAAATCACGATGTACGTGGCCGCCCGCTGAGGCGGCCTTCCATGGCAGGGCCCGCTCCACGGCGGGCCCTGCCGTTTCAGGCTCCGGCCTCTTCCACCCTCCAGGTCCATGCTCATCCGTGTCCTCGGCTCCGCCGCCGGCGGCGGCTTTCCGCAGTGGAACTGCAACTGCGCCAACTGCGCCGGCCTGCGCGCCGGCACGCTGCGCGCGCAGGCCCGCACCCAGTCCTCCCTCTGCGTCACCGGCGACGGCGGCCAGGACTGGGCACTGATCAACGCCTCGCCCGACATCCTGGAGCAGATCCGCGCCACGCCGGCTCTGCAGCCGAACCGCAGCCTGCGCGACACCGGCATCGCAGGCGTGCTGCTGATGGACGGCCAGGTCGATCACTCCACGGGCCTCTACATGCTGCGCGAACGCGGCCGCCCGCTGCCGCTGTGGTGCGCCGATCCGGTCCACGAAGACCTGACCCGGGGCAACCCCATCCTCAAGGTGCTGGAGCATTTCTGCGGCGTGGACCGGCGCGTGCTGCCCATCGACGGCAGCGGCTTCCATGTCGATGGCGTGGCCGGCGTGCGCTTTTCGGCCCTGCCGCTCGCCAGCAAGGCCGCGCCCTATTCGCCGCACCGCGAAGCCCCCGTGCCGGGCGACAACATCGGCCTGACCATGACCTGCGAGCGCAGCGGGCGCAGCCTCTTCTACGCGCCGGGCCTGGGCGCGCACAGCCCAGCGGTGGACGCCGCCATGCGCAGCGCCGACTGTGTGCTGGTGGACGGCACCTTCTGGACCGACGACGAGATGATCGCCCTGGGCTTCAGCCGGAAGACCGGGCGCAGCATCGGCCATCTGCCGCAGTCGGGCCCGGGCGGCATGGTGGAGTGGCTGGCCAGCCTGCCCGCCGGCACGCGCAAGGTGCTCATCCACATCAACAACACCAACCCCATCCTCGACGAAGACTCGCCGCAGCGGGCCGAGCTGTCGCGCCACGGCATCGAGGTGGCCTACGACGGCATGGAGATCGCGCTCTGAGCCGCGCCCTCCCCCACAGGACACTCCCATGGCACTGATCGACACTGCCCTCGCCCCCGCACGCCCCGCCGGCACCGAGCCCGCCTGGAGCCGCGCCGAATTCGAAGCCCGGCTGCGCGGCAAGAGCGGGAGCTACCACATCCACCACCCGTTCAACCGCATGCTCAACAGCGGCCGGGCCACGCCGGATCAGGTACGAGGCTGGGTGGCCAACCGGTTCTATTACCAGATCGCGATTCCGGTGAAGGACGCGGCCGTGATGTCCAACTGCCCGGACCGCGAGGTGCGGCGCGGCTGGGTGCAGCGCATCGTCGATCACGACGGCACCGACACGGAGCCCGGCGGCATCGAGGCCTGGATCGCCCTGGGCATGGCCACCGGCCTGCAGCGCGAGGAGATCACCGACCTGCGCCACGTGCTGCCGGCCGTGCGCTTCGCGGTGGACGCCTATGTGAACTTCGCGCGCCGCGCGCCCTGGCAGGAAGCCGTGTGCTCCTCGCTCACCGAGATGTTCGCGCCCGAGATCCACAAGCAGCGCCTGGCCGGCTGGCCCGAGCATTACCCCTGGATCGAGAGCGCCGCCCTGCAGTACTTCCGCAACCGCGTGAGCCAGGCGCGGCGCGACGTGGAGCAGGGCCTGGCCCTGACGCTGGACCACTTCGGCACCCGCGAGCTGCAGGAACGCGCGCTCGACATCCTGCAGTTCAAGCTGGACATCCTCTGGTCCATGAACGACGCCATGGCCGCGCGCTACGGGGTGCAGGCATGAGCGGCGGCGCCCCCGCCGCCGACGGCGCCGCCCTGCGGGTGCCGCGCATCGCCACCGGCTTTCGCCTGCAATGGGAGCCGGCGCAGAACGCCCATGTGCTGCTCTACCCCGAAGGCATGGTCAAGCTCAACCAGAGCGCGGGCGAGATCCTCAAGCGCTGCGACGGCCAGCGCGACGTGGCCGCCATCGTGGCCGAGCTGGAGGCCGCCTTTCAGACGACCGGGCTGGAAGGCGACGTGCGCGCCTTCCTCGCCATCGCCCTGCAGCAGCGCTGGGTGCAGGAGGCATGACGAGCATGCCGGCGCAGCAGCCCACCCCGCCGGCCCCGCCCGGCCCGCCGCTCTGGCTGCTGGCCGAGGTCACCTACCGCTGCCCGCTGCACTGCGCCTTTTGCTACAACCCGGTGGACTACGCCCGCCATGGCGACGAGCTGGGCACCGAAGACTGGCTGCGCGTGCTGCGCGAGGCTCGTGCGCTGGGCGCCGTGCAGTGCGGCTTCTCGGGCGGCGAACCGCTGCTGCGCGACGACCTGGAGCTGCTGGTGGCCGAGGCGCACCGCCTGGGCTACTACACCAACCTGCTCACCTCGGGCGTGGGCCTGACCGAAGTCCGCGCCGCCTCGCTCCGCGCCGCCGGGCTGGACCACGTGCAGCTGTCGTTCCAGGACTCCACGCGGGAGATGAACGACTTCCTCTCGCACACCCGGACCTTCGACTTGAAGCAGCGCGTGGCCCGGCTCATCAAGGCCCAGGGCTGGCCCATGGTGATGAACGTGGTGATCCACCGCCTCAACATCGACCACATCGGCCGCATCATCGAGATGGCCGAGGCCATGGGCGCCGAATACCTGGAGCTGGCCAACACCCAGTACTACTCCTGGGCGCTGGAGAACCGCGACCAGCTGCTGCCCACGCGCGAACAGCTGCAGCGCGCCGAGACCGTGGCGGACGCATGGCGCCGCAAGCTGGACGGCCGCATGCGCCTCTTCTTCGTCGCGCCCGACTACCACGAGGGCCGGCCCAAGAAATGCGTGAACGGCTGGGGCCACATGTTCATGACCGTCACCCCCGACGGCATCGCCCTGCCTTGCCACACGGCGCGCATGCTGCCGGGACTGGAATTTCCCGACCTGCGCACGACCAGCGTGCAGAGCGCCTGGCAGGAATCCGAAGGCTTCAACCGCTACCGCGGCACCGGCTGGATGAAGGAGCCCTGCGCCAGCTGCGACCAGAAGGAGGCCGACCTGGGCGGCTGCCGCTGCCAGGCCTACATGCTCACGCACGACCCCGAGGCCGCCGACCCGGTCTGCCCCAAGAGCCCGCAGCACGGCGTGGTGCAGGAAGCCGTGCGCCGCGCCGAGGCGGGCGAGGTGCCGGCCAAGCCCCTGGTGTTCCGCGACCCCAAGGCCTCGCGCCGGTTCATCGCGGACGGCAACGCGCGATCGCTGCCCGGCTGCGGCGGCTGAGCCCCCGCCCCCGCCCGCGCCCGCGCCCCTGGCGGGTGGCAACCTGCGACAATCCAAGGTTTGCTCGTTCCCCAGGGTCCCCTTTCCGTGTCCTACGCCCCAGAAACCCGGCGCCGCCGCACCTTCGCCATCATCTCCCACCCCGACGCGGGCAAGACCACGCTGACGGAAAAGCTGCTGCTGTTCTCGGGCGCGATCCAGATCGCGGGCGCCGTGAAGGGCCGCAAGGCCAGCCGCCACGCCACCAGCGACTGGATGGAGATCGAAAAGCAGCGCGGCATCTCGGTGGCCTCGTCGGTCATGCAGATGCTCTACCGCGAGCACGTCATCAACCTGCTGGACACGCCGGGCCACAAGGACTTCTCGGAAGACACCTACCGCGTGCTGACGGCCGTCGATTCGGCCCTGATGGTGATCGACGCCGCCAACGGCGTGGAAGCGCAGACGCGCCGCCTGATCGAGGTCTGCCGCCAGCGCGACACGCCCATCATCACCTTCGTCAACAAGATGGACCGCGAAGTGCGCGACCCGCTGGACATCATGGACGAGGTCGAGCGCGAACTGGGCATGCCCTGCTGCCCCATGACCTGGCCCGTGGGCCAGGGCAAGAGCTTCGGCGGCATCATCAACCTGCGCACGCAGGCCATGACGGTGTTCGAAAGCGGCAGCGAACGCCGCCCGCAGGACTTCGAGACCATTCCCCTCTCCGACGCGGCCACGCTGCGCGCGCGCTTCGGCGCCGAATTCGACGCCGCGCTGGAAAGCATGGAACTGGCCGTGGGCGCATCGCCCGCCTGGGACCATGCCGCCTTCCTGGCCGGCAAGCTCACGCCCGTCTTCTTCGGCTCCGGCGTGAACAACTTCGGGGTGATGGAAGTGCTGGATGCGCTGGTGGACATGGCACCCTCGCCCGGCCCGCGCGTGAGCACCCTGCAGGTCAACAGGCAGGCCGTGGTCAAGACCGTGCAGCCCGAGGACGAGGGCTTCGCCGGCGTGGTGTTCAAGGTGCAGGCCAACATGGACGCCAACCACCGCGACCGCATCGCCTTCGTGCGCGTGGCCAGCGGCAAGTACCAGCCCGGCATGAAGCTCAAGGTGCAGCGCACCGCCAAGGAGCTGCGCCCCACCAGCGTCGTGACCTTCATGAGCCAGCGCCGCGAAGCCGTGGAAGAGGCCTACGCGGGCGACATCATCGGCTTCACCACCCACGGCGGCGTGCAGCTGGGCGACACCATCACCGACGGCGCCAATCTGCAGTTCACCGGTCTGCCCTTCTTCGCGCCCGAGATGTTCATGACCGTGGTGCTGAAGAACCCGCTGCGCACCAAGCAGCTGCAGCAGGGCCTGGCCCAGTTGGGCGAGGAAGGCGCCATCCAGGTCTTCAAGCCCGACGCCGGCGGCAACATGCTGCTGGGCGCCGTGGGCCAGCTGCAGTTCGAAGTCGTGCAGCACCGGCTGAAGACCGAATACGACGCCGACGTGCGCCTGGAAAGCTGCCAGTACACGGGCGCCCGCTGGATCACGGCCGACAGCCCCGCCGACCTGCGCGCCTTCACCGACGCCTACCCGCTGCGCCTGGCCCACGACGCGGCCGACACCCTCGCCTACCTCTGCACCAGCCCCTACGACGTGCGGCTGGCGCAGGAGCGCTTCCCCAAGATCCACTTCCACCCGCTGCGCGAGCACGCTGGGCTGTCGCTGGGCAGCGCGGGCTGACGGCCCGCCATGTCTAAGGCGCTTTTCGCGCTGGGCCAGTACGCCCAGTTGCTCCTCTTCCTTGCCGCCTGCTGGGGTTACGGACAGGCGCTGCTGCGCTGGCCGCGGGCCGCCCTGCCCACTCGCAACCCGCTTGCGGTGGCCCTGGGCATGGGCGCCGCCATCTGCGCGCTGCAGGCGCTGGCCGTGCTGCACGTGCTGACCGCTGCGGCAGTGCTCTCGGTCGTCGGCCTGGGCGTGCTTCTGGCCGCCTGGCAGGTCTGGCGGCGGGGCCTGCTGCCCACGCCTGGCGCCGCCCGGCGGTGGCTGCGGGCGCGCACGCCGGCAGAGCGTTTCTTCGCCGCGGTGATCGTGCTGTGCAGCCTGCCCGTGCTGGTCGCACCCCTCGGACCGCCCCGCGCCTGGGACGAGCTGATGTACCACCTGCCGCATGCCCGCGAATGGGCGCTCAGCGGCTCGCTGCAGGTGAACGAGTGGCTGCGCTACCCCTGGTTCCCCTACAACTTCGACCTGCTCTTCGCGGCGGCGCTGACGCTGGGCAACGACGTGCTGCCCCATCTGCTGCATGCCTCGGCCGGCTGGGTCTGCGCCTGGCTGATCTACCGGCTGGGCGTGCAGCACCTGCAGGACCGAGCCACAGCCCTGCTGGCAGCGTTGATCTGGCTGCTGCTGGGCCGCGGCCTGTTCTCCACCGCCTATGTCGATCTGGGCACGGCGCTCTTCGTGCTGGCCGCCTGCGCGGCGATGCAGGAATGGCACGAGAGCGGCGCATCCGGTCCGGCCCGGTGGCCCGACCGCCGATGGGCCTTCACCGCCGCCTTCCTGATCGGCGTGGCGGTGGGCATCAAGTACCAGATGCTGGCGCTGCTGCCGCTCTTCGCCGGGCTGCTGGCCTGGCGCGACCGCCGGCCCGCGACCTGGCTGGGCGCGGTGGCCTGCCTTTGCCTGCCCTGCCTCTACTGGTATGCACGCAATGCGCTGTTGACGGGCGACCCGTTCAACCCGGTGGGAGGACGCCTCTTCGGCTTCACCGATTGGGACCTGGGCGATTACCAGGCCCAGTTCGAGGATCTGCGCCGCAACGCCGGATGGCCGCACTGGACCCTCTGGCCGGCTCTCGCCGTGCCATTCGTGCCTGCCCTGCGGAGCCAGCGCGCGCTGCGGCAGGGTTCCCTCGTGGGCGCCTACATGCTGCTGATCTGGGCAGCCAGTTCACGCTACCCACGCTATCTGATGTTCGCTTTTCCGCTGCTGGCTTTGCTGTCGGCAGCGGCCATGATGCATGCCCTCCGCCAGGCAGGCGGCTGGTGGAGCACCCGGCGGCCAGGCCCGCACCGCTGGTGGAGAGGGCTGGGCCTGGCCCTGCTGGCGGTGCTCGCACTGTCCAGCACGCGCCTGGCCGTAAAGCAGTGGAAGAACGTCGCCGCCACGCCGGCGCAGCGCGAGGCGGTGCTGCAGGAACACATTCCGGGCTACGGGGTGCTGACCTATCTGCGAGCGCATCCGCAGGCCAGGATCTACCAGCTGGGGCTTGAAGAATCCCTCTACTATGCGCCGCGCCCCATCTGGGGCGACGTCTTCGGCCCCTGGCGCTATCGGGACTACATGGCGCTATCGCCACGTGAGCTGCACCGCAAGCTGGCGGCGCAAGGCTTCACCGCCCTCATCATCCGCACCGACCGGAACTTGCCCGTGCTCGCGCAGGGCGGCTTCGGCCAGTACTTCGAGCTGCTGCAGTCCGACGGGCCCATACAGCTCTACCGCCTGAAGGCCACGGCCACACGCTCATCGCCCTCCACACCATGACGCCCACCGACAAGCCCCTGCCGCCGGTACGCATCGCCGCGATGCTCCCCTGCTTCAATGAAGCCCTGGCCATCCGCCAGGTCATCGAGGAATTCCAGGCCTGCCTGCCCGAAGCGCGGCTGTATGTCTTCGACAACAACTCCACCGACGACACGGCCGCCATCGCCCGTGTCTGCGGCGCCGAGGTGATCGCCGTGCGCTCCCAGGGCAAGGGCAACGTGGTGCGGCGCATGTTCGCCGACATCGACGCCGACGTTTACGTGATGGTGGACGGCGACGCCACCTACGATCTGCGCGACCTGCGCCGGCACATCGCCCAGCTGCTGGCCGAGCGGCTGGACATGGTGGTGGGCTGCCGCCGGGACGACGGCAGCAATCCGCAGACCTACCGCCCAGGCCACCGCCTGGGCAACCGGATGCTCACCGGCTCGGTGCACGGCATCTTCGGCCAGGGCTATACCGACATGCTCTCGGGCTACCGCGTGTTCTCGCGCCGCTACGCCAAGTCGTTTCCGGCCATGGCGCGGGGCTTCGAGACCGAGACCGAACTCACCGTCCATGCCCTGGTGCTGCGCATGCCCTACGCCGAGGTGGACATCCACTACCGCGCGCGGCCCGAGGGCTCGGTCAGCAAGCTATCCACCCTGCGCGACGGCTGGCGCATCCTGGGCACCATCGCCAAGCTCTTCGCCAGCGAGAAGCCGCTCATGTTCTTCAGCCTGATCGCCGCCTTGCTCGCGGCCACGTCGCTGGGGCTGGCGCTTCCGCTGCTGGCGACCTATCTGGACACGGGACTGGTACCGCGCCTGCCCACCGGGGTGGCCGCCACCGGCATCATGCTCTGCGCCGCGCTGTCGCTGGTCTGCGGCATCGTCATGGACTCGGTCACCCTGGGCCGGCGCGAGGCCAAGCTGCTGGCCTATCTGGCTGTCCCCGTCTGGCAAGGCCCCTCCGCGTGAAGACGTCCACCCTGCGCCAGCTGCTGCTGTTCGCCATCGCCGGGGTGATCGGCCTGGCAGTGGATACCGCCGTGCTCTACGCGCTGGCGCCGTGGCTGGGCTGGTATGCGGCGCGGGTGGTGTCCTTCCTGGCGGCCGCCACCGCCACCTGGTGGATCAACCGCCGCCACGCCTTCCGCGCCCAGGCCGCCGATGCCGGCGCCCGGGGCCTGCCCTGGTGGCGCGAGTATGCGAAGTACCTCGCGTCGATGACGGTGGGCGGGCTGGCCAATTACGCGGCCTACACGCTGGTGCTGCAGTGGCTGCACGGGCCGCTGGCGCCCATGCTGGGCGTGGCCGCTGGCAGCATCGCGGGGCTGGGGTTCAACTTCCTCTCGGCGCGCTACCTGGTGTTCCGCCGCTGAACCGTACCCATGACGATCCTCGACCCGGCACGAAGCGGCACGATGCGCGCCCTGGCCGAATGGTGCCCGCCCCGGCAGCCCATCGGCGTGCTGACGGACATCGACGACACGCTGACCACCGACGGCGCCATCACGCCCGATGCGCTGGCGGCGCTGGCCGCGCTCAAGGCGGCGGGCCTCGCGGTGATTCCCGTCACCGGCCGTCCCTCCGGCTGGAGCGAGACCTTCGCCGCCACCTGGCCCGTCGATGCCGTGGTGGCCGAGAACGGAGCGCTGGCCCTGCTGCCGGGGGCTGCGGCCGGCGGCGGTGCGCCCGCCCGCCCGGCGCGGATCTACCAGCAGGATGCCGCGACGCGCGCCGCCAACTTCGAGCGCATGCAGGCGGTGCTGGAGCGCATCGAGCGCGAGGTGCCCGGCGCCGTGCGCGCCACCGATTCGCCCGGCCGCGAGTGCGACATCGCCATCGACCACAGCGAGTTCACCCGGCTGCCGCCCGAGCGCATCGCGCAATGCGTGGCGCTGATGCGCGCGGCCGGCATGAACGCCACGGTCAGCAGCATCCACATCAACGGCTGGTACGGCGGCCACAACAAGCTGGAGGGCGCGCGCTGGATCGTGCGCACGCTGCTGGGCCGCGATCTGGACGCGGAGATCGACCGCTGGATCTACGTGGGCGATTCCACCAACGACCAGCTGATGTTCCAGCACCTGCCGCACAGCATCGGCGTGGCGAACATCGCGCGTTTCGTGCCACAGCTGGCCCATCTGCCACGCTTCGTCGCGCAAAACGAGCGTGGGGCAGGCTTCGCCGAAGCCGCGCGGATGCTGCTTGCTACACGTTGATGCGAAGCCGTGCGGCAGACTCCACAAAGCTGCGCTAGAGTGCCGTATGGATCCGATCAACACCCTCAGACAATGGCAGGCTTTCGACCGCTCCCGCCCCTCCCTGCCCGGCGAAAATCTTCTCGTGGCCGGACTCGGCCTGGCCCTGATCGCCGTCTCCCTGCGCTCTGAACGGCGCGGCACGGCCGCCGTGCAGGCCGCCACCGGCGGCGCCCTGCTGCTGCGCGCGGCACGCAGCTGCACCTACCTGACCCAGCTGCCCGAGCCTCGCCCGGCGCCCGCCTGGGACGCGCATCTGGAAGACGCGCGCGCTCTCGGCCTCGACTGAAGGCCGGCCCGCGGTCGCCGCACCTGCGCCGGCGGCCGTGGGGCTTCCCCTCCCTTTTTCTACGCCCCTTTGGCCAGGCCCAGCTTGACCACCAGCGCCTTCTCGCGCGCGAAGGTCGTCTCGGCGAACTTCTGGTAGGTGGCCGTCCCCATGTAGATCGGCACCATGTCGTAGCGGGCCAGCGCGGCTCGGTAGCTTTCCTGCTCCATCGCCTGTTTGAACGCATCGTGCAGGCGGCGCACGACCTCGGGCGGCGTGCCGCGCGGCGCCCCCAGCCCGAAAGGCGAGTTCTGCACCAGGTCGATGCCCAGTTCCTTGAGCGTGGGCGCATCGGGGAACTTGGCCAGCCGCTCAGCGCCCCAGGTGTTGAGCACGCGCAGCTTGCCGGCCTCGACCTGCGGCGCGAAGCCGGTGGAGTCGGCCGCCGCCATCAACTGGCCGCCCAGCGTGGCCTGCATCAGGTCGGCGCTGCCCTTGTAGGGCACGTGCAGCAGCTCGATGCCGAGCTGCTGCGCGATGAGTTCCATGGTCAGGTGCGGGCTGGTCAGCGTGCCGGTGGAGCCGTAGCTGAGCTTGCCGGGATTGGCCTTGGCGTAGGCCACGAAATCGGCCCAGTTCTTGAATGGCGAATTGGCGGGCACGACCACGCCGAAGGCATAGCCGGTGAGGTTCAGCACATAGCTGATGTCCTTGACCGGATCCCAGTTGATCCTGGTGGTGTAGGGCAGGCGGAACACGCCCAGTGGAATCTGCGCGACGGTGTAGCCGTCGGGCGCGGAGGTCTGCAGCGCCTGGGCCGGCAGCGTGCCGCCAGCACCGGGCTTGTTGTCGATGATGACGGGCTGGCCCAGCAGCTTGCCGGCCTCGTCGGCCAGCATGCGCATGGTGATGTCGGTGGGCCCGCCGGCCGGGAAAGCCACCAGCAGCTTGATGGGCTTGGAAGGAAAGGCCTGCGGGGCCTGCGCCCGGGCGACGAGCGCGGGAGCGGCCAGGCTGGCGGCGGCGAGTTGCACGAGATGGCGACGCTGCATGTAGAGCATTCCTCGGGGTGATGGTCGAACGAGACGAAGAAGGGCCTTATTGCAGCCCATGCGGCCTTTGCGTTCCACGACGGAAACCCGCACGGGCTGTCGCGCAGGCGTCATCGGGCGCCCCCTGACGCCCAATGCTCCTACACCCTCCAGGCCACGCAACAGCTGGGCCTGCAGCTATCTTTTGAATAGCAGCATGAGGACCGGCCCCATGTCACCCGTGCTGGCGCGCCTTCCTACAGCGCACGCCGCGCGCCACCGACAGGTATGGCCGCCGCACCCGCATACCTTCCACTGCGCTGCCCGCCAGGCCCGCACGGCCGCGCTGGCGCCCCCTTGCCTGCCAGACCGAGCTGCCCCCATCCACCGGCAGCGGCCCCTCGCCCGTCCATCGCTTCGCACGTTTCCCGAAAGGAAGCCCCATGACGCATCTCCGTGCCGCCCCCACCGCCATGGGCCTGCTGCTCGTGCTCATCGGCATGGTCGTGGGCACGGGCGGCGTGTGGCTGATGGCGCTGGGCGGCTCCTGGTATTACCTGCCTGCCGGCCTGCTGCTGGTGCTGACGGGCCTGTTGCTGCTGCAGGGCAACCCGGCGGCGCTGCCATCGCATGCAGTGCTGCTGGGCATCACGCTGGCGTGGTCGCTATGGGAGTCGGGCCTGGACGCCTGGGCACTGGCCGCCCGGGGCAACGTGCTGTGGCTGCTGGGGCTGGCCATGGCGACGCCCTGGTTCCTGCGCGGCCTGGACGGGCCTGTGCCCCCGGCTGCGCGGCGGGGGCTTGCGGCCTCGCTCGCCGTATTCGCCGCCGTCGCCATGGCCGCGCTGCTGCTGCCCGGCAACCGGAGCGCGGACGGGCCACGGCAGGGCGCCGCCATCGCAGCGGCGGTGGCGGGTCCCCTGCCGGACATGCCGACGCTCTCCCCGCCCCTGCCTCCGGAGAACGCATGCAGCAAGGAACCTGCCGCTCCGGCCAAGGCCGGCACACGCCTGGTGGCGCTCGGCGAGGCCGACGGCAGCGGCTGCGCAGCCGCGGCGGCAGACCCGTACGAGGACGCAACGCGGAACCGGCTCGGGGGCCCCGGCGGCACGCATGCAGCAGCGCCCGAGGGCGCAGGGGGCGCGCGGACCGCGCTGGCCGGCGAGGCATTCCCTGCGTCCATCGGCGACATCCAGTCCATGACGGGCGCCGACATGTGGGGCCTGACCCTGGTGGACCATCTGGCCTGCCGCATCGCCTTCGAGCGCATGCGCTTCGACAGCCGGTTCGCCCTCCCTTGGGTACGGAACCAGCCCCGGGCGCAAGAGCGCCCGCAGGCCAGGAAAGACGCTGCTGGCATGGCACAGGCCGCCAGCGACAAGCCCCTGCCGTCGTTTCTGTCGCCCCTCGGCCTGCCATGCCAGGCACCGCCCTGGCCCGTGCAGGCGAATGCACTGCGCGCCGATGCGCAACGCCCCCCGGCACCGCCGCTGCCCGCGCCCCGCAGGCCCGGCACGCCCATGGCGGCCGTGGAGGCGACGGGCGCCTCTGCGCTGTGATCGCAGCGGCCGGCTGTCTTGATCGTTGAGGGGAAAACGGCGGAATAACGCCGCATGCGCACGCGCACGCGCACGCGGAAAAAGCGCATCGCGCTATCAATTAAATAGCAATAGCCTCTCAAGGCAGGTCGGGGCGCTCCACCCGCAGGGGCTCGGCATCGCAGCCCTGGCCCGCAGCGATCCAGCGCCGAGCCAGCACCCGCACGCCGCGCAGCAGCCAGGCGCTGCGCCAGCCGGTGACACCGGCCGGATCGCTGAGCAGCCCGCAGCGGTAGCCCAGACCCTCATCGTCCCAGCGCAACGCGCTGCAGGCCCCGCTGCGGCGCCGCGACACCAGCATGCCCAGCGGGCAGGGCTCCGCCAGGCAGCACAGGCCGCAGCCGTTGCAGGGCTGGCCCCAGGCCGGCTGGGGCGGGGCCTGGGGATGCCACTGCACGACCTGCCATGGCGCAGAAGGCAGCACCTCTGCATGGGAGGCGTCGGGCTCGTTGCCGGGGCGGGGTTGCTGGGGCATGGAGAAAGAAGGCAGCAGGGACGCAAAAAGCACGAAGGCGCCCGCAGGCGCCTTGCATCAAGCGGCGGGCGCATCGCCGCGCCCGCCGGGGTCCATGCCGCCCGGTTCAGTGCTGCAGGATCTTGTTGAGGAAGTCCTTGGTGCGCGGCTGGCGGGCGTCGGGATTGCCGAAGAACTCCTCCTTCGTGCAGTCCTCGAGGATCTTGCCGCCCACGTCCATGAAGATCACGCGATGGCCGACCTTGCGGGCGAAGCCCATTTCGTGGGTCACGCACATCATGGTCATGCCTTCGTTGGCCAGCGCCACCATCACGTCCAGCACTTCGCCCACCATTTCCGGGTCCAGCGCCGACGTAGGCTCGTCGAACAGCATCACGATGGGGTCCATGGACAGCGCACGGGCGATGGCCACGCGCTGCTGCTGGCCGCCGGAGAGCTGGCCCGGGAACTTGTCCTTGTGCGCCAGCAGGCCCACGCGGTCGAGCATCTTCAGGCCGCGCTTCTTGGCTTCGTCGGCGCTGCGGCCCAGCACCTTGATCTGGGCGATGGTCAGGTTGTCTGTGACCGACAGGTGCGGGAACAGCTCGAAGTGCTGGAACACCATGCCCACGTGGCTGCGCAGCTTGGGCAGATTGGTCTTGGGGTCGTGCACGGCCACCCCGTTGACCCAGATCTCGCCCTTCTGCACCGGCTCCAGCGCATTCACGGTCTTGATCAGGGTGGACTTGCCGGAGCCCGAAGGGCCGCAGACCACGACCACTTCACCCTTCTTGATGGTGGTGGAGCAGTCGTTGAGCACCTGGAAGCTGCCATACCACTTGGAAACGTTCTTGAGTTCAATCATTTGCTTTATTCCTCACTCACTGGCTCGCCGGGGAGCCGTTCGTCGTTCATTCGTCGAAGCCCGTGGATCCGTTCGTCGTTCTTGCCACCCGGCCGCTTACCGGATGATGGCGATCTTGCGATGCAGGCGCTTGACGAACCACGACAGCGCGAAGCAGATCACGAAATAGACAACGGCCGCCAGCAGGTAGGCCTCGATGGGCCGGCCATAGTTCTTGCCTGCCGTCTCGAAGCCCTTGAGCATGTCGTAGGCGCCGATGGCGTAGACGAGCGAGGTGTCCTGGAACAGGATGATGGTCTGCGTGAGCAGCACCGGCAGCATGTTGCGGAAGGCCTGCGGCAGGATCACGAGCTTCATGTTCTGCCCGTAGGTCATGCCCAGCGCCTGGCCCGCGAAGACCTGGCCGCGCGAGATCGACTGGATGCCTGCGCGCATGATTTCGCTGAAGTAGGCCGCCTCGAACGCGATGAAGGTGATCACCGCCGACATCTCGGCCCCGATGGGCCGGCCGACGACGAAGGGCACCAGCAGGAAGAACCAGAGGATCACCATCACCAGCGGAATGCTGCGCATGCCGTTGACGTAGATGGTGGCCGGCACGTCCAGCCATTTCTTGCCCGACAGGCGCATCAGCGCCAGCAAAGTGCCGAACAGGATGCCGCCCAGGGTGGCCACGACGGTCAGCGTGATGCTGAAGTAGAAACCCTTCAGCACGAACTTGCTGATGATGTCCCAGCTGTAGAAGGAGAAGTCGAGATTCATCATGTCAGTGGCCTCCGCCCGCGCCGCTGGACACGATGAAGCCGGGCACCCGCGTGCGCTTCTCGATGAAGGCCATGATGCGGTTGATGGCGAACGCGGAGATGACGTAGAGGCCCGTCACCGCCAGATAGATTTCGATGCCGCGCGAGGTCTCTTCCTGTGCCTGCATGGCGAACATGGTCAGCTCGGTCACCGACACCGCGAAGGCCACGGACGAGTTCTTGAAGATGTTCATCGTCTCGCTGGTGAGCGGCGGAATGATGATGCGGAACGCCATGGGCAGCAGCACATAGCGGTAGTACTGCACGGTGGTGAAGCCCATCGCCATGCCGGCGTAGCGCTGGCCGCGCGGCAGCGCCTGGATGCCGGCTCGCACCTGCTCGGCGATACGCGCCGAGGTGAAGAAGCCCAGTGCCAGCACCACCAGGATGAAGCTGGAAAAGCTTTTGAGCACCGGGAAGATCGCCGGCAGCACGTGGTACCAGAGGAAGATCTGCACCAGCAGCGGGATGTTTCGGAACAGTTCCACCCACGCATTGCCGAAGCCGACCAGGAATTTGTTGTCCGGCAGCGTGCGAATCGTGCCGATGATGGAGCCGGCGACCAGGGCGATCACCAGCGCCAGCAGGGAGACCGACACCGTCCAGCCCCAGGCGGAAAGCATCCACTGCAGGTAGGTCGGGTAGTCGCCGCCCGGGTCCTGCAGGAAGACCTGCCAATCCCAATTCGATCCCATGGGAAATCCTTCTTTTCTAATCGTTTGTCGTATCAGGCATCCCGGTGGCCAGGGGTCGCCCCACATCGGCCGGCTTACAAAAAACGCCCACTCACGTGGGCGTTTTCCGGGGAGAGCCGCACCTGCGTGCTTCAGTCCTTCAGCTTGTAGTCTTCCATGGGCTTGTCGTTCGGATGGGCCCAGGCTTCCTTGGTGGCTTCGCTGGCGGGCAGGCCGATCTTCACGTTGTTAGGCGGAATGGGCTGCATGAACCACTTGTCGTACAGCTTGGCCATTTCACCGGACTTCATCATGGCCTTCAGGCTGTCGTCCACCACCTTCTTGAAGGCGGGGTCGTCCTTGCGGATCATGATGGCGATGGGCTCCACGCTCAGGACTTCACCGACGATCTGGTAATCGGAGGGAGACTTGGACTTGGCGATGTTGGCGGCCAGGATCGAGCCGTCCATGATGAAGGCGTCGGCACGGCCGGATTCGAGCAGCAGGAAGCTGTCGGAGTGGTCCTTGCCGAACACTTCCTTGAAGGTCAGGCCGTCGGCGCGCTTGTTCTTGCGCAGCGTCTGGACGGACGTGGTGCCCGTGGTGGTGGCGATGGTCTTGCCGTTCAGATCCTTGATGCTTTTGATGCCCGAGTTCGCCTTGGTGGCGATGCGCACTTCTTCCACGTAGGTGGTGTCGGCGAAGGCGACGTCCTTCTGGCGGGCCTGGTTGTTGGTGGTGGAGCCGCACTCGATGTCCACGGTGCCGTTCTGCACCAGCGGAATGCGGTTCTGCGAGGTCACCGGCTGGTACTTGGTTTCCAGCTTGGCCAGGCCCAGGTGCTTCTGGATGTCGGAGATCACGCGGGCGCACACGTCGTAGTGGAAGCCGGTGTACTTGCCGTCGCCCAGGGTGAAGGAGAGGCCGGAGGATTCACGCACGCCTTCGGTGATCGTGCCGGAAGCCTTGATCTTGGCCAGCGTGTCATTGGCCTGTGCGAACGCGCTGCCCGCAGCCAGCGCGGTAATGGCCAGGGCCAACAGATGTTTCTTCATGCATATCTCCTTAACGTGCGATACAAAAAACGAGAGTTTCATTCTAGGGCGGCCCCCCGCAGGACGAAGCCGCCAAAACCAGCCCAGGAAGCAGGGGATGCCCTGACAACCCGAGGCGACAGACCACCGGAACCGGGAGTTAAGCAAGCTCTGCGCCAGATGCTGCGGCGCTCGCCGAGCAGCACAGTCGAAAATGCCGTTCCGCCCGGATGCGACAGACTGTAATTGCGCCGCCGGCCACATGACCAATGCCAATTGGGCGCCACTTTATGCGATCCACGCATAATTCGGGTTAACCCTTGCATAACCTTGCCCGCCGGATGAACACCCGCGCAGGACGTTCAGCTGCCCGAACCAGTCAGCCCGGACCCTGCACTGTTTCGGTGCTCTGCTGCTGCAGGTAGCGCCACAGCGATTCCGCCATGCCCTTGGCCTGGTCCTTGGCCGAAGGCTTCTCCCGGTAGGCGCGCACCTCCATCACCAGCTGCAGGTCCTCGACGCCGGGCGGCGCGGCGCTGACCAGCCGGCGCGAGCGCAGTTCCTTCTTGACCGCGCTGTGCGGCAGGAAGGCCACGCCGTGGCCCTCCAGTGCCATGGCCTTCAGGCCCTCGGCCATGTCGGTCTCATAGACGCGGTCGAGATGGATGGTGGTGCCGGACTGCTTGAGGATCAACTCGGTCACCCGCCCCAGGTAGGCGCCGGGCGCATAGCCCAGGTAGGGCAGCGGCTGACCCGGGCGGCCCGGCAGCGCGAAGAGCGGCTGGCCGTCGGGGCCCGCCTTGGCATAGGGCGATAGCACCTCCTGACCCAGGGTGACCATCTCGTAGCGGTTGGCGTCCAGCTGCAGCGGCTGCGAAGGGTGGTGGTAGGCGATGAGCAGGTCGCAGCCGCCTTCGACGAGGCGCATCACGGCGTCGTGGACGTTGAGCGCGATCAGGCGGCTCTTGAGCGGGCCGAACTTCTCGCGCAGGCTGGACACCCAGGCCGGGAAGAAGGTGAAGGCCAGCGTGTGCGGCACGGCGAACTCCACCATGTCCTGCCCCGCGCTGGTGTGGGCCCGCAGCATGGCGCGGGTGTTCTGCAGCGCCTGCAGCATCTCCAGCGCCTGGTCGTAGAGCGTCTTGCCCGCCGTGGTGAGCCGCGTGGGATAGGAGCTGCGGTCCACCAGATCGGTGCCGGCCCAGGCTTCCAGCGCCTGGATGCGGCGCGAGAAGGCCGGCTGCGTTACATGCCGCAATTGCGCCGAACGGCTGAAACTGCGTGTTTCCGCCAGGCTGACGAAGTCTTCGAGCCACTTGGTTTCCATGGCGCGCATTATGGGCAACGCCGGCCGCGCTCGATGGTGCGCGCCCTGCGGGAACACCCCACGACGGAACGCGCACCTTTGCTTGCAAAATGCCCCGGGCGCGCCCACCCGCGCGCGAACAGGACTTCGAGCCATGCCTGCGGCCCACCATGCCGGCAGGCATGCCCAGGCAGGCCGCAGCATCCCTCGCGCGCCGGCAGCTCCCCAGGCCTTCCTTCCCGCCGACTTCCCCAGCCTTTCTCTCTTCTCTCTCTCCTTTCCCCGCTCCATGCCCTCCCATCCCACGCCCGGCCCCGCGCCGGACGCCAACGACCCGCCCCGCTCCCTGCGCATCGAAGACTGGCTCACCGTGATCGTGATGGCGCTGCTCGCGCTCATCACCTTCGCCAACGTGCTGGTGCGCTACTTCACCAATTCCTCGTTCGCCTGGACCGAAGAGATCTCGGTCTTCCTGATGATCGTGCTGGCCCTGGTGGCCGGGTCCGCCGCCGTGGCGCGCGACCGGCACATCCGCATCGAATGGTTCGCCGAGCGCGGCTCGCCCGCGCGGCGGCGGTTCCTGGCGCAGTTCGGCGCGGCCCTGGTGGCCGTGCTGTTCGGCGTGATCGCGGTGCTGAGCGTGCGGGTGGTCTATGACGACTTCCGCTTCGACGAGACCTCGCCCGGCATCGGCGTGCCGCAGTGGTGGTATTCGGTCTGGCTGCCCATCCTGTCGCTGCTCATCACCTGGCGCGCCATCGGCCTCTACATCCGCCGCGGCCGCCAGCCCGATGCGTTCTTCATGGATGCCGAAAGCCACGGCCTGCCGCCGGAGCGCCAGCCATGATCGCCACCCTGCTCTTCGCCGCCTTCCTGGTGCTGATGTTCGTGGGCGTGCCCATCGGCGCGGCCCTGGGCCTGGCCGGCGCCGCCGCCATCGCCCTCGCCAACCAGGACGCGCAGTGGTTCGGCCTGCTGGCCGTGCCGCAGAACTTCTATGCCGGCCTGGGCAAGTACCCGCTGCTGGCCATCCCCATGTTCGTGCTGGTGGGTTCGATCTTCGACCGGTCGGGCGTGGCGCTGCGCCTGGTCAACTTCGCCGTCGCCATCGTCGGGCGCGGCCCGGGCATGCTGCCGCTGGTGGCCATCGCCGTGGCCATGTTCCTGGGCGGCATCTCGGGCTCAGGGCCGGCCAATGCGGCGGCCGTGGGCGGCGTGATGATCGCCGCCATGAGCCGCGCGGGCTATCCGGGCAGCTTCTCGGCCAGCGTGGTGGGCGCTGCGGCGGCCACCGACATCCTGATCCCGCCCTCGGTCGCCTTCATCATCTATTCGGTGCTGGTGCCGGGCGCCTCGGTGCCGGCCCTGTTCGCAGCCGGCATGGTGCCGGGCGTGCTGGCCGGCGTGGCGCTGATCGTGCCCGCCGTGTGGCTGGCGCGCCGCCACAAGATGGGCGCGCTGGAAGCGGACATGCCCCGCCCGCCTTTCTGGCAGAGCCTGCGCGAGGCCTCCTGGGGCCTGGCCGCGCCGGTGCTGATCCTGGGCGGCATGCGCGCGGGCTGGTTCACGCCCACCGAAGCGGCCGTGGTGGCCGTGTTCTACGGCCTCTTCGTGGGCATGTGCATCCACCGCACCATCACCTGGCGCGACCTGTTCCCCATCCTGCGCGAGGCGGGCGAGCTGTCGGCCGTAATCCTGCTGGTGGTGTCGCTGGCAGGCATCTTCGCGTTCTCGCTGTCCACGCTGGGCGTGATCGACCCGGTGGCCAATGCCATCGTGCATTCGGGCCTGGGCGAATACGGCGTGCTGGCCCTGCTCATCCTGCTGCTCATCACCGTGGGCATGTTCCTGGACGGCATCTCGATCTTCCTGATCTTCGTGCCCCTGCTGCTGCCCATCATGAACCACTACCGCTGGGACCCGGTCTGGTTCGGCGTGATCCTCACCCTCAAGGTCGCCCTGGGCCAGTTCACGCCGCCGCTGGCCGTGAACCTGATGGTGTCGTGCCGCATCGCCGGCGTGCGCATGGAATCCACCGTGCGCTGGGTCGGCCCCATGCTGCTGGCCATGGGCCTGGTGATGCTGCTGGTGATCGCCTTCCCGCAACTCGCCCTGTGGCTGCCCGCCCGGCTGGGCTACTGATCCCGATTCATACAAGGAGACTTCAAGCATGAAACTGCGCACCTTCCTCACCTCCGCCGTGGCAGCCGCTGCCGCCCTCGCCTTCGGCGCCACGCCCGCGCTGGCCCAGAACAACTACAAGAGCGAATACCGCATGTCGCTGGTGCTGGGCACGGCCTTCCCCTGGGGCAAGGGCGGCGAGATCTGGGCCAGCAAGGTCCGCGAGCGCACGCAGGGCCGCATCAATATCAAGCTCTATCCCGGCGTGTCGCTGATCCAGGGCGACCAGACGCGCGAATTCAGCGCGCTGCGCCAGGGCGTGATCGACATGGCCATCGGCTCCACCATCAACTGGTCGCCGCAGGTCAAGGCGCTCAACCTGTTCTCGCTGCCCTTCTTCTTCCCCGACTACGCCGCCGTCGATGCCGTGACCCAGGGCGATGTGGGCAAGACGCTCTTCCAGACGCTGGACAAGGCCGGCGTGGTGCCGCTCGCCTGGGGCGAGAACGGCTACCGCGAGATCTCCAACTCCAAGCGCCCGATCAAGACCCCGGCCGACCTGAAGGGCATGAAGATCCGCGTGGTGGGCTCGCCCCTGTTCCTCGACACCTTCACCGCCCTGGGTGCCAACCCCACGCAGATGAGCTGGGCCGACGCCCAGCCCGCCATGGCCAGCGGCGCGGTCGATGGCCAGGAGAACCCGCTGTCGGTCTATATGGCGGCCAAGCTCTACACCGTGGCGCAGAAGTACATCACGATGTGGAACTACATGAACGACCCGCTGGTCTTCGTGGTCAACAAGGACATCTGGAACAGCTGGACCCCGGCCGACCGCGAGATCGTCAAGCAGGCCGCCATCGAGGCCGGCAAGGAACAGATCGCCATCGCCCGCAAGGGCCTGGTGGAAGCCGACAAGCCTCTGCTGAAGGAAATCGCCGGCCACGGCGTGACCGTGACGCAGCTCAGCCCCGAAGAGCGCCAGGCCTTCGTGCAGGCCACGCGGCCGGTGGTGGACAAGTGGAAGGGCCCGATCGGCGCGGACCTGGTGAGCGCGGCCGAGAAGGCCATCGCGGCACGCAAGAAGCCCTGAAACACCGCTGGCTTGCGCCACCCGAGCCCCGCCCCTGCGGGGCTTTTTTCATGGCCGCTTCAGCGCTGCGCAGGCGGGTGCTTGACCGCGTTCATCGCCAGCTTGCGGGCCACGGCGGCTTCCAGATCCACGCCGGTGCGGTCGGCCAGCTGCAGCAGGTAGAGCAGCACGTCGGCCATCTCTTCGCCCACGCGCTCGTGCCCCTCGCGCTGCTGCGCGAGCGACAGCGACTCCTCGGGCGTGAGCCACTGGAACAGCTCCAGCAGCTCGGCCGACTCCACCATCAGCGCCATCGCCAGGTTCTTGGGCGTGTGAAAGGGCTGCCAGTCGCGGGCGGCGGCGAAGTCGCGCAGCTGCTGCTGCAGGGCGGGCAGGTCCATCTTCAACGGTCCATTCGATTCGGTATCGTTTCAACAGCACATGGCTACACGTCGCTCTCGCCATGGCTCTGCTGCAGCGCCCACATGCTGGCGTAGCGCCCGCCGCGGGCCAGCAGCTCGGCATGCGTGCCACGTTCGATGATCTGGCCGGCGTCCATCACCAGGATCTCGTGGGCATCGACCACGGTGGAAAGGCGGTGGGCGATCAGCAGCGTGGTCTTGCCTTCGGCAGCGCTTTTCAGTTCGGCCTGGATGGCGCGTTCGTTGGCCGAATCCAGCGCGCTGGTGGCCTCGTCGAAGATCAGGATGGGCGGGTCCTTGAGCAGCGTGCGGGCGATGGCCACGCGCTGCTTTTCGCCGCCCGAGAGCTTGAGCCCGCGCTCGCCCACCTGGGTGGCATAGCCCTGCGGCGTGGCGGCGATGAAGCCGTGGATGCGCGCGGCCTGCGCGGCGGCCTGCACCTCGTCCTGCGTGGCGCCGGGCCGGCCGTAGGCGATGTTGTAGGCGATGCTGTCGTTGAACAGCACCGTGTCCTGCGGCACGATGCCGATGGCGCGGCGCACGCTGTCCTGCGTCACTGCTCGCAAGTCCTGGCCGCCGATGGTGATGGCGCCCGCCTGGATGTCGTAGAAGCGGTAGAGCAGCCGCGCCAGGGTCGATTTGCCCGAGCCCGAAGGACCGACCACCGCCACCGTGCGGCCGGCAGGAATCTCGAAGCTCACGCCGCGCAGGATGGGCCGCGCCGGGTCGTAGGCGAACTGCACGCCGTCGAAGCGCACGGCGGGCGGGCCGGCCAGCCGCAGCGGCTCGGCGCCGGGGGCGTCGGCCACCTCGCGCTCGCGGTCCATCAGGGTGAACATCTTGTCCAGGTCGGTCAGGCTCTGCTTGACCTCGCGGTAGATCACGCCCAGGAAGTTGAGCGGGATGTAGAGCTGGATCATGAAGGCGTTGACCATGACCAGATCGCCCACCGTCATGCGCCCGTCGGCCACGCCCTGGGCCGCGCGCCAGAGCATGGCGACCAGCCCGGTGGCGATGATGAGCTGCTGGCCGGTGTTGAGCAGCGACAGCGAGTTCTGGCTCTTCAGGCGCGCGCGGCGCAGGCGCTGCAGGCTCTCGTCGTAGCGCCGCGCCTCGAAGGCTTCGTTGTTGAAGTACTTCACCGTCTCGTAGTTCAGCAGCGAATCCACGGCCTTGGCATGCGCGGCCGAATCGAATTCGTTGGCCTGCCGGCGGAAGTGGGTGCGCCACTCGGTCACGCCCACGGTGAAGGCGATGTAGCAGGCCAGCGCCGCCAGCGTGATCCAGGCGAAGCCCGCATCGAAGCGCACGGCCAGCACGGTGAGCACCATGAACACTTCCACCAGCGTGGCGCCGATGTTGAACAGCGTGAACGAGATCAGCGACTGGATGCTGCTCATGCCGCGCTCGATGTCGCGCGTCATGCCGCCGGTCTGCCGCTCCAGGTGAAAGCGCAGCGACAGCGCGTGCAGGTGCTCGAAGGTCTGCAGCGCGATGGTGCGCGCCGCGCCCTGCGTGGCCTTGGCGAAGACCAGCTCGCGCAGCTCGGTGAACACCGAGCTGGAAAGCCGCAGCAGCCCGTAGGCCACGATCAGCGCCATGGGCACGGCCACCACGGCGGCCGGGCTGCCGGGCTTGAGCGTCATAGCATCGACCAGGTGCTTGAGCAGCAGCGGCACGCCGACGTTGGCGCTCTTGGCGATGAGGACGAAGGCCAGCGCCGCGGCCACGCGCCACTTGTACTGCCAAAGATAGGGCAGCAGCCGGGCGATGGTGCCCCAGTCGGAGCGGCGGGAGGCGGGAGGCGATGCCGGGGCCGTGGCGGCCTGGCGGTGGTGATGGGCTGCAGATTCGCCGTGGGGGCGCATGAGGGACAATTCCGGTCGTTGTTTTTACCGAGATTGTGCCCATGACCGACTCCTCCGCCAGCCCCGCGCGCGCCGCAGCCCCCGCCCATGCCCTGCTGACCTCGCTGCCCGCCGACAAGGAGCTGGTGCTCAAGGTCATCCCCATGCCCGGCGACTGCAACGCCAACGGCGACATCTTCGGCGGCTGGGTGATGGCGCAGGTGGACCTGGCCGGCTCGGTGCTGCCCGCGCGCTACGTGCAGGGCCGCATGGCGACCGTGGCGGTCAATGAATTCGTCTTCAAGCAGCCGGTGCGCGTGGGCGACATCCTGTCGTTCTATGCCGGCGTGCTGCGCATCGGCCGCACCTCGGTGACCGTGGAGGTCGAGGTCTATGCGGAACGCTTCACCAGCCAGGGCCGCTACCTGAAGGTGACCGAGGCGCGCCTGACCTATGTGGCGATCGACGCCTCCGGCCGGCCCCGGCCGATCCCGCCACGCACCGCGGACGACTCCGTGGACGGCACGCTGACCACGGAGTGAGCGGGCCGGCGCTGGTGGGGCTTCGGCGGATCGCTCCGCCGACCGGGGGATCGATCGATCAGGCCGCTGCGAGGGCCTGCGATTCGTTGCGCGCGGCGAAGGACGATGCAGACGACGCAGCGCGGCTGGACGAGGCACCCGCCTCGATCTCGCCCGACAGCTGGCCGCCCTCTTCGATCACCACCTTGCCGTAGCGGATCTTGCCCGTGACCTTGCCGGAGCTGTAGATCACCAGCTTCTGGCGCACGGTCAGCGTGCCGTCGAACTCGCCGTGGATCTCGGCGATGTCGATCTCGGCGGAGCCGCGGAACGCGCCCTGCTCGGCGATCTGGATCACGCGCGAGTCCATGGTGGCCTCCACGGTGCCTTCGACCACCAGCGTGTCGCAGTCGGTGATCTCCACGCCCTTGAGCTTGATGTTGGGGCCCACGGTGAGCTTGCTGCCCGCACCCTCGGTCGCAGCGGGCGTGGCCGCAGCAGCAGGGGCGACTGCGGACGGCAGCGGCTTGGCGACGCCGGATGCGCCCAGGGAGCCCGGGGTCGTCGCGCCTCCCAGCACGGAGTTGGATTGGCGGGGCTGGAATGCGTCGGGTTCACGCTTGCCGAAGAAGGGGTTTTGCACGGCCATCAGATCTCCTTGAAAAGAGACGCCATGCTAGAAGCCATGCTGCAGCGAAGATCCCCGCATCACGCAAGAACGGTAACGAAACCCCTCGTTCGTAGCATGCGCTTGCAGGGTTTGCAGCGGCACACAGCGCGTGCGCCGGGCGGACGGAGTCAGGCCACGATGTAGGCCGCCGCCCCGGCTGCCAGCAACGCACCGTCGGCACCGAAGAACTCCATGCGCGTGTTGGCCACGCGCGAGCCCAGGCGCAGCACCTGGGCATGCAGCGTGAAATGCGGGCTGTCCACGCCGGGTCGCAGATAGTCCACCCGCAGGTCGATGGTGCCCAGCCGTCCGAAGCGCTGCAGCCGCTGCAGCGGCGCCTCGTCCATGTGGCGCGCGCCGATGGCGCCCATCACCGCCAGCCCGCCGATCGCGTCCAGCGACGCGCTGATGACGCCGCCATGCAGCCGCTGATGGCCATAGTGGCCGACCAGTTCGGGCTTCATGTCGATGCGCGCCGCGGCGTCCTCGGCGCCCACGGACTGGATCCTGAGGCCCAGCACCTGGTGAAAGGGGATGCGCTGCTCGAAGATCTCCGCAAGGCTGGCGACGAATTCAGGCTCGAAGGCGATGCGGCTGGAGGTGGCGGAGGGCACGGCGCGTCCGATGGGAGGAAGGTGGCGTTGCGTTGCGAACGGACTGGACCAGCAGGCAGCCGGCCGTCAGCAGGCGCTGAAGTCGGGCCGGCGCTTTTGCATGAAGGCGGTGAAGGCTTCGCGGGCGGCGGGCTGGGTCAGCATGCGGCCGAAGCTCTCGGCTTCCTCGGCGATGCGGGCCAGCACGGCGGCCTGGTCGGCGCCCTTCATCAGGCGCTTGGTCTCGATCAGCGAGCTGAGCGGCTTGCTGGCGAGCTTGCGGGCCTGCGTCTGGGCGACCATGTTGCATTCGGTGGGCGGCACCACGCGGTTGACCAGGCCCACTTCCAGCGCGGCCTCGGCCATGAAGGGCTCGCCCAGCAGCAGGGCCTCAGCGGCGCGGTGGTAGCCGAGCATGCGCGGCACCAGCAGGCTGGAAGCGGCCTCGGGGCACAGCCCCAGGTTGACGAAGGGCATGGAGAACGCGGCGTTGTCGCCGGCATAGACCAGGTCGCAGTGGAAGAGCAGCGTGGTGCCTATGCCCACGGCCGGGCCGCAGACGGCCGCGATGACGGGCTTGGGGAAGCTGGCGATGCCGCGCAGGAAGCGGAACACGGGCGCATCCGGCGTGGAGGGCTTGTGCTCCAGGAAGTCGCCGATGTCGTTGCCCGCGCTGAAGATGGCCACGTCGCCCTGCAGCACCACCACGCGCACGGCGGGGTCCTGAGCGGCGGCATCGAAGGCATCCGCCAGGGCCGAATACATGGCCCGGGTGATGGAGTTCTTCTTGTCCAGCCGGTTGAAGGTGATGGTGGCGATGCCGGCTTCGGTATGGACCAGGATGTCCTGCGAAGCGCCATCGGCCTGCGTGACGGGGTGGGCGGTGGAGTCGGTCATGGGAAGTTCCTTTCTTGCGCGATGCGATGCGGCTGGCGCGGCCTGAGCCGCATCATTCCTTGTAATAGACGATCTGGTGGCTGGTGGCCAGCAGGGTGCCCCCACTGTTCCACAGCTGCGCGGTCTGGTCGAAGAAGCCGTTGCGGAATTCCTGCGCGCGGGCTTGGCCCAGCACATGGCCGGTGCCGCTGGCCTCCAGTTGCGCACCGCTGGCGTGGAAGTACACGGTGAGCGAAACCGTACCCGCCGGCACGCGCTGCGCGCGGCGCAGCCAGACGCGCGGGTAGAACACGTCGGCCAGCGCCGCCAATGCGCAGAAGTCCAGCGGCCGGGCGGGCGCATCGCGCATCCAGAGCCGCGTGAGCGTGCCCTCGCCCAGGCTGCCGTCCCAGCGCTGCGGCATGTTGCCCGCCACCGGCCGCAGATCGTAGCGGTCGAGCCAGGCCGTGCCGAGGCCGGGGCCCAGCGGGTCCAGGCTGCCGGGCTCCGGCACGGCGGGCATGGGGGTATCCGTGTCGCTCCAGGTGTCGCGGCGCGCGGCGGTGACAGCGGTGGCGGTGGTGGTCGTCACCGGCTCGCCGTGCGGCCCGGGCTGGGTGATGGCCAACGTCCAGTGCTGGGTGGATCGGTTGGTGCGCACCGGCACGGCCTGCACGGTGAACGGCCCTTCTGCCACCGCGCCAGCGTAGTTCACGGTGAGCGACAGGGGCTCGCCCAGCCGTTCCGGGTGCTGCATCACGGCCTGCAGCAGTGTGGCGGCCGTCACCCCGCCGAAGGGGCCCACCATGTTCCAGTAGGCCGGCGTGGTGCGGCCGGCATAGAGGCCGGGCCCGGAAGGCGTGAGCGCCAGCGCATCGTCCAGGGGGTGTAGAGCTTCGGTCATGGTGAACCAGTGTGCCTCGGTTGCAAGCGTCTATGCGTCATACCGGTGACTGAACAAGGCAGAGCGCCAACGGCTCTTGCCAACAGACGCCGTGGAACGGGCCTGGCCCGTCCACTGGCGTCGTACCCCTTCCCGCGCACCAGCGCGAGAGAAGGTGCTGAAGGAGCTGAGGGCCGCGGCGCCCCACCTGCCCGCGCAGGTCGGGACGGCCCGAAGAGCTGCCGCCTCTGTCGGCTGCACGGAGCGGCGTGCGGCTCAGGGGGGTGTACTCACACCCTTTCGAAGATGCCTGCCGCGCCCTGCCCCATGCCCACGCACATGGTGACCATGCCGTACTTCAGGTTCTTGCGGCGCAGCGCATGCACCACCGTCGCCGAGCGGATGGCGCCCGTGGCGCCCAACGGGTGGCCCAGCGCGATGGCGCCGCCCATGGGATTGACCTTGGCCGGGTCCAGGCCCAGCTGGCGGATGACGGCCAGCGACTGCGCGGCGAAGGCCTCGTTCAGTTCGAACCAGTCGATGTCTTCGTGCTTCAGGCCGGCATAGCGCAGCGCGGCCGGGATGGCCTCGATGGGGCCGATGCCCATGATGCTGGGCGGCACGCCCTTGCTGGCGAAGCTGACGAAGCGAGCCAGCGGCGTGAGGCCGAAGCGCTTGACCGCCGATTCGCTGGCCAGGATGAGCGCGCCTGCGCCGTCGCTGGTCTGCGAGCTGTTGCCGGCCGTGACCGAGCCGCGCGCGGCGAACACCGTCTTGAGCTTGGCCAGGCCTTCCAGGCTGGTGTCGGGGCGAGCGCCCTCGTCCAGCGTCACGGTGCGGGTCTTGGCGATGGTTTCGCCGGAGGCCAGGTCCGCCGTGCGGTCGGTCACCTCGATGGGCGTGATCTCGCCCGCGAATTCGCCGGCCTGCTGCGCAGCCAGCGCCTTCTGGTGCGACTGCAGCGCGAAGGCATCCTGGTCCTCGCGGCTCACCTTCCACTGCTGGGCGACCTTCTCGGCCGTGAGGCCCATGCCGTAGGCGATGCCCACGTCGCCGTCCTTGGCGAAGATGCTGGGCGAAAGAGACGGCGTGTTGCCCATCATGGGCACCATGCTCATGCTCTCCACGCCTGCGGCGATCATCACCTCGGCCTCGCCCACGCGGATGCGGTCTGCCGCCATCTGCACGGCCGACAGGCCGGAGGCGCAGAAACGGTTGACGGTGATGCCGCCCACGCTGGTGGGCAGGCCCGCCAGCACCGCGCCGATGCGCGCCACGTTCAGCCCCTGAGCCCCTTCGGGAATGGCGCAACCGCAGATGATGTCCTCGATGGAGGCCGGATCCAGCCCCGGCACCTGGGCCAGCGCGGCCTTGAGGGTCGTGGCCAGCAGGTCGTCCGGCCGGGTGTTGCGGAAGTAGCCGCGGTGCGACTTGCCGATGGGCGTGCGCGTGGCGGCGACGATGTATGCGTCTTGCACTTGCTTCATGACGGATGTCCTTCTCTGTTGTTCCTGCTGCAGGCGTCTGGCTTCAGGCGTGTATCGCAGAGCGGCTTCGGGCCCGCGGACGCCGTGGAGCTGGCTTCGCCAGGCCACTGGCGTCGTCCCACTTCCCGAGGGAGAAGGGGGAAGGCGCGAAGCGACTCAGGGGGATGCTTCATCAGTTCCGCAGAGGCTTGCCGGTATTGAGCATGCCCAGGATGCGTTCCTGCGTCTTGGGGTGCTGGATCAGCGCGCAGAAGGCCTTGCGCTCCAGCGCCATCAGATATTCCTCGCTCACCAGCGTGCCGGCATCGACGTCGCCGCCGCAGACGATCTCGGCGATCAGCGTGGCGATGTGCTGGTCGTGGTCGCTGATGAAGCCGCCGTCGCGCATGTTCACCAGAGAGCCGCGGATGGTGGCGATGCCGCTGCGGCCGGCGACCGGGAACAGGCGCCTGGCCGGCGCGCGCCAGCCGCTGGCGGCCATGGCGCGGGCTTCATTCAACGCGACGAACAGCACCTCGTCCTTGTGCGGCACGACGATGTCGCTCTCCAGCAGGTAGCCGAGCTTGCGGGACTCCAGCGCGCTGGTGCCCACCTTGGCCATGGCGGCGGCGGTGAAGCCTTCGGTCAGGAAGGGCAGCAGGTCCTTGCCGGTGGAGGCTGCGGCGTTCTCGGCCGCGCGGCGGGCGATGTAGGTCAGGCCTCCGGCACCAGGCACCAGGCCCACGCCGACTTCGACCAAGCCGATGTAGCTTTCCATGTGGGCCACGCGGCGTGCCGAATACACGGCCAGCTCGCAGCCGCCGCCCAGCGCCATGCCGTGGATGGCCGAGATGACCGGCACCTGGGCATAGCGCAGGCGCAGCATCAGGTTCTGCAGCTCCTGCTCCACGCTCTCGATGGCCGAGATGCCGGCGACCACGAAGGCGGGCATGGTGGCCGCCAGATCCGCGCCCACGCTGAAGGGCGCGTCGCCGGACCAGATCACCAGGCCGTCGTATTCGCGCTCGGCGGTGTCGATGGCCTCGACCAGGCCCTCCATCACGTCGGGGCTGATCGCGTGCATCTTGCTCTTGATGCTGGCGATCAGGATTTTTCCGTCGAGCGTCCAGGTGCGCAGCGCGTCGGATTCGGCCACCGTGGTGCCGGCCGTGCGCCAGTCGGGCAGGTTCTTCTCGCCCAGCAGCGGCTCGGGGAAGTGCTGGCGCTCATAGACGGGCAGCTGGCGGCGCGGCACGAACTTCTGCTGGGACGCGCTCCACGAGCCCTCGGCCGTGTGCACGCCGCCGGCCTCAGCCACCGGGCCCTTGAAGACCCATTCGGGCAGCGGCGCCTTGGACAGCGCCTTGCCGGCGTCGATGTCCTCCTGGATCATCTTCGCCACTTCGAGCCAGCCGGCTTCCTGCCAGAGTTCGAACGGGCCCTGCTTCATGCCGAAGCCCCAGCGCATGGCCTGATCGACATCGCGGGCGTTGTCCGCGATCGCCGCCAGATGCACGGCGGCGTAGTGGAAGCTGTTGCGCAGAATGGCCCAGAGGAAGCGGCCCTGCGCACCCTCGGCATTGCGCAGCAGCTTCAGGCGCTCTGCGGCGGGCTTCTTGAGCATGCGGCCATAGACCTCGTCGGCCTTCTGGCCGCCGGGCACATAGTCGCCTTCGGCCAGGTCGAAGCGCAGGATGTCGCGGCCCACCTTCTTGTAGAAGCCGGCCTTGGTCTTCTGGCCCAGGTGCTTCATCTCGATGAGTTTGTTCAGCACCTCGGGCGTGCCGAAGCTGCCGTAGAACGGGTCGGTCTCTTCCGTCAGGTTGTCCTGCAGCGTCTTGATGACGTGGGCCATGGTGTCCAGGCCCACCACGTCGGCGGTGCGGAAGGTGCCGCTGGAAGCGCGGCCCAGCTTCTTGCCCGTGAGGTCGTCCACCACGTCGTAGGTGAGGCCGAAATTCTCGACTTCCTTCATCGTGGCCAGCATGCCGGCGATGCCGACGCGATTGGCGATGAAGTTGGGCGTGTCGTGCGCTCGCACCACGCCTTTTCCTAAGCCACTGGTCACGAAGGCTTCGAGCTGGTCGAGCACGGCGAGCTCGGTGGTGGGCGTGTCGATCAGTTCCACCAGCGTCATGTAGCGCGGCGGGTTGAAGAAGTGGATGCCGCAAAAGCGCGGCTTGATCGCATCGGGCAGCGCCTCGGACAGCTTGGTGATAGACAGGCCCGAGGTGTTGGACGCCACGATGGCGTGCTTGGCCACGAAGGGCGCGATCTTCTTGTAGAGATCGAGCTTCCAGTCCATGCGCTCGGCGATCGCCTCGATGATGAGGTCGCATTCGCGCAGCTGGTCCAGGTGCTCTTCGTAGTTGGCCTGGCCGATCAGCGCGGCGTCTTCCGCCACGCCCAGCGGCGCGGGCTTAAGCTTCTTCAGCCCTTCGATGGCCTTGGAGACGATGCCGTTCTTCGGGCCTTCCTTGGCCGGCAGGTCGAACAGCACGACCGGCACCTTCACGTTGGCGAGGTGGGCCGCGATCTGCGCGCCCATCACGCCTGCGCCGAGCACGGCGACTTTCTTCACTTGGAATCGGGACATGGTGGTTTCTTGTGAATGGGTGGAGAGGAGCGGCTCAGGCAGCGCAGGCGGCGCCCGCGGATTCGCGGGCGATGGCGCCTTCCGCCCCGGGCGGGCCGCGCCTGCTGCTTACTGCACGCGCTGCCAGACCTGGGTACGCCAGAAGGGCCCCAGATAGCCGCGCACTTCCATCTTGGCGCCGCCCTCGATGGGCGTGAAGCTGGCGCGGTATTCCTTGCCGTTCTCGGGGTCGAGGATCTTGCCGCCCTCCCACACGTCCTTGCCGTCGACCTTCTTGCCGCCGCGGATGATCTCCAGGCCGGCAATGGGCTTGTCCTTGCGGTCGTCGGTGCATTCGGTGCAGGTGGCGTCGGGAGCGCTGTCCTTCTTGAGCGACTTCTCGATGCGGCCGGTGAGCGCACCGGCGGCTTCGCCGATGCGGATCTCGGCCTTGGCCTCGCCCGTCTTGTCGTCGATGCTGCGCCACGTTCCCACGGGCGTCATCTGGGCCCAGACGGGGGCGGCGATTGCTACACAAAATATAGCTGCTAGCGCTTTATTCATAAGGGCTCCTTGGCAATAACGATCAACTGGCGAGTTACGGAGAAGCTGCGGGACGGTCAAGCCAGCGCTGCGTCGGTATCCATCAGCGGCTTGGAGCCGGCGCGGGCGGTGCGCATCAGCGTGGCTGTTTCGGGGAACAGCTTGGCGAAATAGAAGCGAGCCGTCTGCAGCTTGGCGACGTAGAACGGGTCGGTGTTGCCGGCAGCGATCTGGCGCAGCGCCACCTGGGCCATGCGGGCGAACAGGTAGCCGAACACCAGGTGGCCGGCCACGCGCAGGTAATCGACGGCGGCAGCGCCCACTTCGTCGGGGTTCTGGAAGCCCTTGAAGCCGATCTCGGTCGTGAACTTGGTCATCTGGTCGCCCAGGTAGGCCACGGGGTTGATGAACTCGGCCATCTTCTCGTTCACGCCCTCTTCCTCCACCAGCTTGGCCACCAGCTTGCCCAGCTTCTTGAGCGTGGCGCCGTTGTTGCCCAGCACCTTGCGGCCCAGCAGGTCCAGCGACTGGATGGTGTTGGTGCCTTCGTAGATCATGTTGATGCGGTTGTCCCGCACGAACTGCTCCATGCCCCATTCCTTGATGAAGCCGTGGCCGCCGAAGACCTGCATGCAGTGGTTGGTGGCGATGTGACCGTTGTCGGTGATGAAGGCCTTGACGATGGGCGTCAGCAGCGCGACCAGCTCGTCCGAGTCCTTGCGCACCTTCTCGTCGGGGTGGCTGTGGGCCTTGTCCAGCAGCAGCGTGCAATAGATCTGCAGCGCGCGGGCGCCTTCGGCATAGGCCTTGGCCGTGAGCAGCATCTTGCGCACGTCGGGGTGGACGATGATGGGGTCGGCGTCCTTGTCCTTGGCCTTGGTGCCCGAGAGGCTGCGCATCTGGATGCGGTCCTTGGCATAGGCCAGCGCGTTCTGGAAGGCCACTTCGGTCAGGCCCAGCGACTGGTTGCCCACGCCCAGGCGGGCGGCGTTCATCATCACGAACATGGCCTGCAGGCCCTTGTGCGGCTGGCCCACCAGGGTGCCGATGGCGCCGTCGATGGCGATCTGCGCCGTGGCGTTGCCGTGGATGCCCATCTTGTGCTCCAGGCCGGCGCAGAAGATCGGGTTGCGCTCGCCCAGGGAGCCGTCGGCGTTCACCAGATACTTGGGCACCACGAACAGGCTGATGCCCTTGCTGCCCTTGGGCGCGTCGGGCAGGCGGGCCAGCACCAGGTGGACGATGTTCTCCGTGAAATCGTGCTCGCCCGCGCTGATGAAGATCTTGTTGCCGGTGATCTTGTAAGTGCCTTCTGGTGCGCCGGCCACGGGCTCGGCCTTGGTGCGCAGCATGCCCAGATCGGTGCCGCAATGGGGCTCGGTCAGGCACATGGTGCCGGTCCATTCGCCGCTCACCAGCTTGGGCAGGTAAGTCTTCTTCTGCTCGTCGGTGCCGTGCGCCAGCAGCGCTTCGTAAGCGCCGTGCGATAGGCCCGGATACATGGTCCAGGCCTGGTTGGCACTGTTGAGCATTTCATAGAGGCACTGGTTGACCACGAAGGGCAGGCCCTGGCCGCCGTATTCGGGGTCGCACGACAGCGCGGCCCAGCCGCCTTCGATGTACTGCGCATAGGCTTCCTTGAAACCCTTGGGCGTGGTCACTTCGTGCGTGGCCTTGTCCAGCGTGCAGCCTTCTTCGTCGCCCGAGATGTTGAGCGGGAAGGCCACGCCGGCGGCGAACTTGCCGGCTTCTTCCAGCACGGCATTGATGGTGTCCTCATCGACCTCGGCATGCCGGGGCATGGCCTTGAACTCGTCTGTGACGCGGAAAACCTCGTGCATCACGAATTGCATGTCGCGCAGGGGCGGCGTGTAGCTGGGCATGTTGGCTCCTCAAAAGGCTGGAAGGAAAAAGCGGAAGGCGTCGAAACGACCGAAGGTGGAAACGAAAGAAAGGGCGAAGGCGTTCAGCCGCCGCCCGCATCGGACACGCCGTAGCGCGCCAGGATGTTGTCGAAGCCGGCGTTGGCCCGGTCGATGGAGCCGGGCGTCTGCAGGAAGCGCGCCTCGTAGTGCAGTGCCAGGATCAGGCCGTGGATCTCAAACAGCATCTGCTCGGGGTTCACGTCCGCGCGCAGCTGGCCCAGCTCCTTGGCCTGCTCGATGGCGCGCTTCATGGCAGCCAGCCAGGTCAGCACCGAGCTGGCGAGCGCATCGCGTACCGGGCCGGCACGGTCGTCGAACTCCACCGCGCCGCTGATGTAGATGCAGCCGGAATCGATTTCGATGGAGGTGCGCTGCATCCAGTTGCCGAACATGGCGCGCAGGCGGGCCACTCCGCGCGGAGCGTTCATCGCGGGATAGAACACCTCCTGCTCGAAGCGCACGTGGTATTCGCGGATGACGGATATCTGCAACTCTTCGCGGGAGCCGAAATGGGCGAACACGCCGGACTTGCTCATGCCCGTCACGTCGGCCAGCGCGCCGATGGACAGGCCTTCCAGCCCGATGTGCGTGGCCAGGCCCAGCGCTGCCTCGACGATCACGGCCTTGGTCTGCTGGCCCTTCTGGAGCGCACGGCCTTCCCGCGCCGCGGCGCGGACGGTTTTGTGGGGGGCGGACGTGTCAGTCATGGAAAATAAAACGAACGATCGTGCTATTTTGCATGAAAAACAAGTCCGGCACATAGCCCTGCAAGGGCGATGGGGACATGGGCGGGAAAACCCCTAGCCGGGGTCAGCGAGCGGGCGCCGCGGGCATCAGCCAGAGCTGCAGGCTGGCATCCAGATGTTCCACGGGCGAGCGGCGGAAGTCCGTGCGGGAATAGCGCTGCAGCCGGCCACGCAGCAGGTCGCAGAGCGCGGCGGCACGCACCTGGGCATCCACCGTGGGAGTGGCGGATCCGGCCGCCTCCGCCGCGGCGCGCAGGCACTGCCGCAGCGACGATTCGATGCGGTCGAAGAACTGGTTCATGCGCTGCAGCAGGCGGTCGTTCTCCAGCACCAGCGCATCGCCCACCATGACGCGCACCATGCCCGGATTGCAGGCTCCGAACTGCAGTACCAGGGCGCAGATGCGGGCCGCCGCCCCCTGCGCGCCTCCGCCTGCAGCGGCGGGCGCCTGACCGGCCGCCGGGTCCGGCACCGGCGCAGGCATGATCTGCTGCACCCGCGTGAAGATGCTCTGCTCGATGAAGTCGATGAGACCTTCGAACATCTGGGCCTTGCTGGCGAAGTGGCGGTAGAGGGCCGCCTCGCTCACGTCCAGGCGCGCAGCGAGGGCGGCGGTGGTGATGCGCTCCGCGCCGGGCTGCTCCAGCATGCCAGCCAGGGCCTGCAGGATCTGCAGGCGCCGCTCGCCCGGCTTGGGCCGCCGGCGCGATGCCCCGGACGACGATGCCGCATCGGTGGATTTTTCCCCATGGCCGGCGGACGGGCCCGTTTCGGCAAAGGGGCCAGAGTCAACGGTGTCTGAGGGAATGTCGGGCATGGCCAGTGGGTGAATGCAACTGATTCTCGCACAGCGGTTTGACACGTTTCTTGCGTGTCCTTGCCACATCGACCCTGGCATCGGCAATTAGTTGCCGCGTCGGGCTGCGATGCGAACGGGAATCACCGGCCAGCGTCCCGCCATGGAAGGTCCGCGCGGAGACGGCCCTGCTTGCCATCTGCCCGCATCGACCCTTGAAGCGAGCGGAGGGCGGACGCCCTCCGCCCTTCTGCCCCCTCCAGCTTCGCCACCGCCTCAGTGGCTGCGGATCATCGTGCCGTAGGCCTGCTCGGTGAGGATTTCCAGCAACATGGCGTGCGGCACGCGTCCATCGATGATGTGGACCGCATTCACGCCCGCCTTGGCCGCATCCAGCGCACCCGCGATCTTGGGCAGCATGCCGCCGGAGATGGTACCGTCGGCGAAAAGCGCATCGATCTCGCGCGAGGTGAGATCGGTCAGCAACTCACCCGCCTTGTTCAGCACGCCGGGAATGTTGGTGAGCAGCACCAGCTTCTCGGCCTGCAGCACGGTCGCCAGCTTGCTGGCCACCACGTCGGCATTGATGTTGTAGCTCTCGTTGTCCTCGCCGAAGCCGATCGGGCTGATGACGGGGATGAAGGCATCGTCCTGCAACGCCTTGACCACGCTGGGGTCGATGGAGACGATGTCGCCCACCTGGCCGATATCGTGCTCGATGCTCGGATCCTTGTTGTCCAGCATCTTCAGCTTGCGCGCACGAATCATCCCGCCGTCACGCCCGGTCAGGCCGACGGCCTTGCCGCCCGCCTGGTTGATCAGGCCCACGATGTCCTGCTGCACCTCGCCGGCCAGCACCCATTCGACGACCTCCATGGTCTCCGCATCGGTCACGCGCATGCCCTGGATGAACTGGCCCTTCTTGCCCAGCCGGTTGAGCGCCGTCTCGATCTGCGGGCCGCCGCCATGCACCACCACCGGATTCATGCCCACCAGCTTGAGCAGCACCACGTCCTCGGCGAAGTCGGCCTGCAGAGCCGGATCGGTCATGGCATTGCCGCCGTACTTGATCACCATGGTCTTGCCATGAAACTTGCGGATGTAGGGCAGCGCCTGGGCCAGGATTTCGGCTTTGGTGCGGGGTGCGACGGAGGACAGGTCGAGTTCGGTGGGATTGGACATGGCGTTGAACGTTCCTGGGACAAAACTGGCGGGATTGTAGGTGCGCAACCGTTACATCCTCAGCCAGCGCGGCACCTTGAAGCGGATGATCATCAGATACGCCCCCACATAGGCCGCAGCGAACACCAGGCAGCAGATCACCAGCACCGTGGTGTTGCGCCAGAACAGCATCGCCGGCACCACCGACGCGCCAGCGAACATCCAGAGATAGGGCGAGGTACGGTTGTTGCGGGAGAGCAATTCACGCGCCTCGTCATCCTGCAACGCCACCCGGACGATGCGCCGAAAGATCAGCTGGTGCAGATGCAGCGCATCCGCCATGCCAGGCGACTGGCCGCGCACCAGCTTGCGATAGATGGAAAAGAAGGTTTCCCCGACGGGGTAGATCAGCAGCAATACCGGAAACCAGGGCGACACGGCCGGATGGCGCTGCACCAGCATGATGCAGCCCACAGCGATGACGAGCCCCCAGACATAGGCCCCGCCATCTCCGGCGAACACCTTGCCCCTGGGGTAGTTCCACAGCAGAAAACCGGCCGTCGCGCCGGCCAGGCACACCAAAGCGGCGGCCAGTTGCCGATCACCCAACTGCAACGCGACGTGGACCAGCGCCAGACTGATGATGAGTGCCACCACCCCAGCCAGCCCGTTATAGCCATCGATCAGGTTGAAGGCATGCGGCAAGCCCGCAATCGCGATGACGGCAAAGGCCGCGGCAGCCCAGGGACTGACATGCAGCCAGGCATCCACCGGCCCCAGGCCCAGGCGATTCGTCTGAAGCCCCAGCAAACCGCACAGCAACATGGCCGACAGCGCCGTCAAACCCAACCGGACTTTGGCCGGCACTTTTTGCGTCACATCCTCGACCAACCCAGCCCCCACCGCCGGTACCATGCACAGCAAACCGGCCAGGGAAGACCAGAACGGCAGATTCACGTTCAAATGCTGCCCCAGGGGCGACGCCGCGAACAGCACCGCACAACCCAGTCCGATGAAGATGCCCAGGCCGCCGATGCGAGGCACATGACCGCTATGGAAGCGCTGCGGCATGTCCTGCCGGTAACGGCGCGCATGGCGACGAGCCACACGCGTGATGAGGAAAGTCGTGAGTGCTGCGCAGAAAAAGCTCAGAACGATAAGGGCGATCATGCAGTCGTGGATGGAGCAGAAGCGAGCTGCTCTTTTATAAAAATAACTACCAAGCTCTGGTTCGTACCGAGGGCTTGGCGCCAGGCAAGACAGCCGCGCAAATTAGATCATGACCAACCCACAGCCAACATCCAAAAATATCACTGTCTCGATCGTCAGCCACGGCCAGCAAACATTGATTCTTCCGCTGCTGGAACAGTTGCAGCAACTGTGCGCAACAGAGATCGAAAAAGTCGTGCTGACGGTGAACACGCCGGAACCCGATCTCATCACCGGCAGGGACTGGATGATCCCGATCGAAACGGTCATCAATGCCAAGCCGCAAGGGTTCGGAGCCAACCACAACGCCGCGTTTGCGCGCTGCACCACGCCCTGGTTCCTCGTGCTCAATCCAGACGTGCGCCTGCAAGCTAACGTGCTGACCCCGCTTTTGGTTCCAGCTGCTGCATCCACAGGCCTGGCAACCACCAGAGTCAAAGAGCCAGGCAAGGCCGGGCCGGAGCCGCATCGTGGCCTGCTGACTCCCTGGGAAATCCTGCGGCGGCACAAAGCCAGCTACCAGCCCCCCACACGTCCCGCATGGATTCCCGGCCTGTTCATGCTGTTTCGCTCCGAGGCCTATCGGCAGATCGATGGATTCGATCGCCGCTTCTTCATGTACGGAGAGGATTTCGACATCTGTGCCCGCCTCCAACTTGAAGGTTGGGCCATTGAAGTCAGGGAAGATCTGCAAGTACTGCACGAGGCGCAACGGGCCAGCCACCGCCGGTGGAAGCACCTCTACTGGCACGTCAGCAGTTTGGTCAAAGTGTGGCTATCAGCGACCTTCTGGCGCTACCGTTTCGTACGCGATTGACCTCGGCGGTGACATGCTTGGATCCTCATCGCTTTGCAGATCGCTGTACTCCGCCGATCCACGCAGCTGCACCGCGATGACATTGCACATCCCAAATCTCTCCGCAAGGAGGGGGCAGAGGCACACCCCTCCAACGCAGACCGCTTCGGCAAGCTTCCAGTCCACAGCCGGTTCGGACAGGGATACCACCCTTGCGCTACCAGCAGCGCAATGCTCGTTAGAATCCCGCAGCCCCGCACGCCCTCTGCGGACGTGACAAGCAGCATGCAGAACAAAAGAGGCCGCGACTGATCTCCACGCCCGTCCTCGCATCAATACCAATCCCACAACACCCGCTCGGCCGCCACGGTATCGGCGCGAGGTCTTGAACGCATAGCTTTTTCCCCATGAGCCAAACCCATTCCAACCTCCACCGTAGCGCCTGGGCCGATTGGTGGGAAGGCACGCGCCGAACAGATATCTGGTGGACGCTCGCATGGTTCGACATCTTGCTGCGCTATAGGCGATCGATGCTGGGACCTCTGTGGCTCACACTCAGCATGGGCGCGATGATCATCGGCATGGGCCCGCTCTACAGTTCGCTGTTCGGCACCAAACTGTCGCAGTTCTTCCCTCACTTGACGCTAGGCTTGATCTTCTGGGGCCTGTTTTCCTCCCTGGTCACCGATGGCTGCAATGCCTTCATCGGCTCAGCGCATTACTTGAAACAGGGCTATTTCCCGATCAGTCTCTTCGTCTGGCGCAGCATGTCACGCAACCTGATCCAGTTCCTGCACCAGATCGTGCTTTACATCCCGGTCGCAATCTGGGCTGGCATCTCGTTGTCGTGGTCGAGCTTGCTTGTGCTCCCGGCTTTCGCGCTCCTCTTGATCAACGCCCATGCTATCGGGCTTGTGCTCGGCTTGATCTGCACACGTTTTCGCGATGTGACGCAGATCGTGACTAGCATCATGCAGATGCTGATGTTCCTTACGCCAGTGTTCTGGATGCCCGAAGGCCTGCCCGGGCGAGCCCGATACGTTCTATTGAATCCTTTTGCGCAGATGCTCGACCTGCTGCGCACACCTCTGATGGGCGGCACTGCCACGCTGCATAGTTGGCTCGGCGTGATCGGCTGGACAACGGGCTGCCTGATCGCCGCCACCCTGCTCTTCGCAAAGTACCGCCGTCGCGTCGTCTATTGGCTCTGAACATGGCCCTCATCTCCCTCAAAAACGTCTCGGTCAGCTTTCCCATCTACGGCGCAGGCTCCGCATCCTTGAAGAAGACTTTGGCAGCCTCCGTCACCGGTGGCCGATTCGGCAAAGAAACGGGCGTGACTGTGGTGCAGGCTCTGCACGACATCAATCTTGAATTGAAGAACGGCGACCGGCTCGGCCTGCTCGGCCACAATGGTGCAGGCAAGTCCACGCTGCTGCGAACGCTAGCGGGCGTCTACGAACCCTCTGCCGGTGAACTTGTCCGTCAGGGCACTGTGGCCAGCCTGATCGACCCCTCGTTGGGCATTGAGCCGGACGCCAGCGGCGTCGAAAACATCATGCTGCGTGGATTGGTGATGGGCATGAGTCGCAAACAAGTCGAAAGCCTCACAGCCGATATCTGCGAATTCAGTGGCCTGGGTGAATACGTCAACATGCCGGTCCGAACATACTCTACCGGCATGCTGATGCGTCTGGCCTTCTCGATCTCCACCAGCGTTCAGGCAGACATTCTTCTGATGGATGAGTGGCTGTCCGTTGGAGACGCGGAATTTACGGAAAAGGCGGAGCAACGCATGAAGGACGTAGTGTCTAAGTCCGGGATTCTGGTGCTCGCCTCCCACTCGCCCGAACTCATTGCTCGCGAATGCAACAAGGTCGTTCGCCTTGAACACGGACGACTGATCACATCAGCCTGAGTCCATATAGTGCGAAAAGGTTGCCACGCAACCCGTCATAGATCAGAGTCAAAGACTGGTCACGCCCTAAAGTCCCCCTAGAGCCTGTTTACGATCCTTTCAGGGTTGACAAGTGCGCGGTTAAGACAGAGCCGTAGCCCAGCGACATCAGCAAAGAGAAATTCGTTAAAGATAGAGCCATTGCTGCGCATCGTTCGACGCCATACCAAGCCCGGCGACTTGGATCTGTACTAGGTTTTCTGTCGGGTGCTGTACCTGCTGCGCAGCGACTGCTAGTGGAGGTTGCTTCCGCCGGAGCTTCCCCCAATGGGAGAGCGTGTATGCGTATTGGCGCAAACGGAGCGATCCTGACTTTCGCGCCCGAAATATCGCCAAGAGTCCAGTCGGGGATCGCTACCCTCGATGCCCCAGCACGCCCCCAGTTCCTTCCGCACTTTACGCGGTCATTTCAGGAACTGCCGCCTCGATAATTCCCTCATCCCACAAGTATCCAGACAGTGCCGCAGCGATAGTCTGCTCCCCCCATGCAATTCCTTCAAAATAGGAGTTGAATTCGCGTAGAAAATTGATAGCACCAACCTCGTCCGTTTCACAAATTGCAAAACAAGGACGACCGTTACGCCAAGCGCTCTTCAATTTCTGAATAGCACGATCATTCAGATCCATCTGCTGAAGAACTAACGGTTCGCCTTCGAGCCGTACATGATCCCTCAGTTGCCTATTTGCAAAAAATCGCCTAACCAGATTCGCCTTGCGAAACTGAGAAACAGAGTCACTCGAGGTCACGGAACCCACGTGAACCCTATGCCGGTAGACCGCCTTAGGCAAATAAACAAGCTCACCTTGCTCAGCAATAGCTAGCGCCAGCGCCCAGTCCTGGACCCCAGAATATCTCGCATCATAATCGCAGCATCGCATGTAAGCCTTTTTGCGGACCACCTTGAGATGGGATGCCACCATTCCATCCAGCAAATCATCCCGGATTTTCGATTGACTGGAAAAGCGAATATTTTCGTACCCTCCATAATGAGCAACACGAATTTCCTTCCCATCGGCGCCGACATCCACGCGATCGGTAAAGAAGTAGTCTGCCAAAGGTTTTTCGGCAACAGCCTCCTCCACTACGCTCAGCGCCTTTACATCCAAGGCATCATCGCAATCAACAAAAGCGATGAACTCCCCCTGCGCCATAAATACTGCCTCTTTCTGCGTCTTATCTATCCCCTGGTTTTCATCATGAATGAAAACCTTGAGAAACGGAGACACCCCATCCAGACTCCGAAGCAAAGAGGTAACACGCGTATCCGAGGAACCATCATCTACGCAGATCACCTCAAATGGGGAACACCCCTTCTGACTTGCAATAGAGGAGAGACACTCCTCCAAATAATTGAAATGATTGAACACCGGAACAATGACGGAAAAAAGAGGCGCCCCATCGATAAATGGGAGACTTTTAAAAACTTCCGCCAGCCGCTCAACCGCACCACTCTCTGGGACCTCTTCATTCGGAGATCCTGCCAAGATTTCGCCCTTGGAAGCCGTTATTGAATCCTGAATCCTCGCTATCTCCCGCCGATAATCTGGACTACGGCGATAACACTGCTCGAACCAGGAAACTACAGACTCGAAAAACAACGGCTCCTTCCCGGCAAGTTTCTGCTCTATTTTTAGCCCAGCCTGTAGCCAGGCTCTACCCATGTTGACATAGGAGCGACGCATGCTCTGTGGATGCTGCCTGTAGATGGCCCAATGCCCGGGCACATAGGCAAAACGAGCGCCAGAGAGAGCAAGTCCGGTCCAAAAAAGCCAGTCCTCCTTGGCTCGCGCAGAAGTATCGAACTGAACACCTCGCAATACTGAAGCCCTGAAAAGACCACAGTGAATCGGTATGGCGAAACCTCTCTCCCAACTGTACAGAAAATCCTTCAATGAAAGATCAAAGCCAGCAATCGCCTCTTCTGGCTTATTAAAAACAGTACAACCATCATCTCCCAAAAGAAAATTACACACGGATACATCAACATCTCGCCTCAAACGCAAGTGCGCAACCTGAGCATCAATTTTCCCCGGCGTAATCAAATCATCCGCATCTAAAAACTGGACAAACTCCCCAGTAGCTGCCGCCAATCCCGCATTGCGTGCACTGGACAACCCTCCATTGGTTTTTCTCACTATCTTGACAGAAGAGGGATCCAAGGACTCGGCATCCAGAAGATATTTAGATGCGCTAGGATCCGTACTCCCATCATCAACAATGATGACTTCGAGAGAGCTTTTATTTTTACGAAGAAAGGAAGACAAGGCGGGGCGAAGATAACGACCTTGGTTATAGCAAGGAATTATTATCGAAACCTGCGGCACAGATTTTTCACCCACAGTGGAAAGAAAGTTGGAGCCCGCCAAATAACCAGGCACTTGTCCAACTGCTTTAGAAAAATGACTCCAGCTGTGCCGCTCCTGCAACAATGCGGACATATTCTGAGCTCGGAGCCTACTCTGATGCGGCGACCGAGAGATTGCTTGCAATGCATCTAGGTAGTGTTCCACAGTGGGACGCTCTGGCAAGGGATAACCAGTGCTCTCCGTCACCAACTCACCGATACCGCCCACTGTCGGTGCAACAACGGGCAGGCGATAGGCTCCCGCTTCCAGTAGCGTGTTCGGCATGCCCTCCCAACGAGAGGTAAAAACGAATGCATCATATTTTTTTCCGCTCGCAAACCATTGCTCCGGCTCGTCATACGCACCTTCGTAATGCAGATTAGGCAGATCAGATAGCAACGCCCCCGCATCAAGCACGACCGTCCCAAAGATAAAGAAATCTGCGAAATCGCAGCGGCGCACAAGATCCAGCAGCAGATCCACCCGCTTTTCAGCATCTAATCGACCGGCCCACAGCACACGCAGGCGGCGACTACCCTCACTAGTCGCAAGCTCGGTTTCGTGAAAATTGTCGAGCGCAGAATTTACAGGGCAAGGCTGATACAGCACATGCAGGCGCTCGCGAGTCACCTCATCAAATGAATACTCATCGGCTGCATCATGCAAGAAACGACGGTTATCAGAAAGCAGGCCGGTCAAATACGGCATGCAGGACTCAAGATAATAGGCTGCATAGCCAATTTTCCTATCGGACGGCCAATCATATTGAAAGGCAAAGATGCTGGCATACACCTTGGTTTTCTCCGCCACTCGCGCGCCCTGATCCTTAAGCAGATGCCAGGCAACTTCACTATTGATATTGTGAAAGCATTCCGGCCTGCATATATCCAGGAGCTTCAACAGAAGTTCCTTTTTTTTATCATAGCTCGCAGCAGCCGGCAGAACAGCATCGAATTCGAGCACAGCAACAAAATCAGGTATTTCAGGAGACGTGCCAGGAACTTTACGGTCTGTACTGAGGAAAACAACAGAGCAGTCTGGCGAATGCTGCCGCAGGGCTTTGCTTATGTTGACAGCCACCTTGTGCGCACCCCCAGTGGCCAAAAATGGCAGGGCAATCCAATGCGTTACCGTTCCATAACGTCCGGAATGTGTGGCGAGAGTGGCGAGAGCTTTTTGGATCGCTCGCTCCTGAAGGTAATCTGCCCGTCCAGACTGCTCTTTTTCCAGCGTAGTCATCGCACAAGCAAACATCCGAATCACGTGATGGATTGACTCACCAGCCTGCAGCGCTTTTAACACAGGTGCAAAACGTGCTCGCATCCGCCATTTCCAATTCATTGGCAACGGCAAGCGATGATATGCCAGCCTCAAAAAAGCCCTCAAACCAGGATTACCCATCAAATTTCACCCCAACAACCTCAATTAAAAATACCCTAGCAACGTCATTCATGACGATAGCTACCCAGCGATAGGCCCGAGTTAATCAAAAACTCACAACACCAACGCCCCAAAATAATTGAACCCCTAATCCAATTTAATTTAAATAAAATTTAGCGCCTTAACTTACGGAAAATCAACCCCGCCACTTTCCTCAAAGGCCGCAAGAACAGGCCAACCAAAGGCCGATCATAGACACCATAATAATACTTAATCAATCTATAGGCACGAGAAGAGCGAACAGCACCAATCTGGGACTGCAAAAAATCACGGTCCGCCTTAATTAATTTAGTCAACCCATTTACCTCATCATAGCGAGCAGCCAGATCCATCTTCTCGTTCCGCACGGATGCAATTTGGTTTCTTACCAAATCGATTTCCTGAGTCAATGCAATTTTCGCAGCCGTTTCGGATGCAATCTTATCGCGCATCAGATCAAATTCACGCATCAATCCCAACTTCTCAGCCTGCTCCGATGCAATCTGGTTTCGTACCAGCTTCACTTCTTCCATCAATTTCTCATTTTTATCCCGCGCAGTCATCCAGTTATCCCACGGCCCGACATACGCCCTGTATGAGATAGGTGCAACCGCCATAGAGCGAGGCAATGGAGCGCCCCAAACACCCATGTAAAAATGAGCGTTTTTGCTATTTACCGCATGACTCGACTGAGCAGGAAGGAATCGAGCCGAGCCAGAATCCGCACCATCCAACATTCGCGAGAAGTTCCTCTCTTCTTCACGCATCCAATCATCTGAAATGTCACAAACACCAAATCCTATAACTGGCGTTCCTATCTGCCACTGGGTGGCAGGACCGAGAATATCCGTCGTTGCATTTTTGAAATCCTCGAAAGAATATGTTTTCAGATGAAATTCATTGGGATGATCAGCGGCAATCTCCGGATCATTCGGGCAGCTAATAGCGATTGTTCCATCAGGCGCAACACGAGTCCTAAGGCCTCGCAAGAGTGCCGGGACATCAGGAACATGCTCCAACGTTTCAAAACTGACGATCAGATCAAATTTTTCAGACTCTGGGATGACTTGGTCAAGACGGCACGCATCCCCGACCAGGAACGTTACACCGGGAGTACTGAATCTTTTGCAAGCATTCTCAATGGCATGACCCGAAAGGTCTATTCCAACCACCTCCGAGGCGCCCCAATTTTTCATTAGAAAGCTTCCGTAGCCCTCTCCGCAGGCCACGTCCAAGACGCGTTTTCCTTTGCATGCCTTTCGAAGAGATAAATAGCGCGCCATATGCTCTGCCGCAACCATTGACTCGTATTCCATCTCGGCATCAAATTGAATTCTTTCAGTCATTATTTTCAGGGAACCTCAGGAAAAAAATCATAAAAATCTGCAGGACAACTCCAACCCTACAGCGAGGAACAATAAATTTCCCTAACAGCGGCAGAATAGCTAATTTCCGAATGACGACCAGATATGAAATATCGAGCCCCCTCGGCCAAATCATCAACATTCAAATCACCATCAACAACTCGCCGAATTTCCTTCACATAGGCCGAAACCATCGCTTCATCACTAGGATGATTTGGTATTAGAACCCCAGTGGAATCATTCTTTACTAGCTCCGATATACCGCCGACATCCGGCGCCATTACAGGCAACCCAGACGCCATCGCCTCCAAAATCACATTCGGTATGCCATCAAAACTAGCGGTATAGAGGAGCAAGTCGTATCTCTCGAGGGGAATTTCCAAAAACCCCGCAAAGGGACCTTTATAAGAAACATTTACCAGACCGCCAAAGAACCCCGGATCAAAACCACCAAATACGGAGGACCCATAAACATCTATATGCACAGGCATCTTTTCATCGACTAGTCTTTGAGCGATCAGCCGGAGTAATTCGGGGCGCTTTTGAGCATCCAGCCTCGAAGCCCAAAGGAGGCGAACAGCCGGTCTCTCCGATCTCAGCCGCGGTGGAAAAATTTGCGAAGGGCACTCAATGCAAGAGTACAAAACATGCAAGGAAGTATTTGGGAGATCGATCACTCTTTTTATACGATCAATCTCCGTAAAGTTATCAGATATTATTCTGTCTATTTTTTCACAAAAATCAGAAATAAATGAATACACCTCACCCCAGCCAAAAAACCTTCCGAGATGATTAAACCGTTCCGAACAGAAGACGTACAGATTCACCACCTGATCGTCCGTTGACCGCCCATACCGAGAAATAAATCTCATGGAAAACAAGCAGGGCAAAAGATGTAACTGGGCTCTAGAGGCAACAGATTGAAGCAACCTGAGAACGAGTTGATCCAAATCAGCACCATGCCGCTGTGCGATTTCATATACATCTATGAAATCGCAGCGAAAGCGTTCGAGCTGCCCCAAAGAGTGCCTACCATACGACTCGCCACATAGGATAAGAATCCTGCTCATCCCCCCCTCGTTTTTTTGAATCTGGCTTAAAGCATTAAAAAGAAATTTCTCCCCGCCACCTAAAGAAACGAAAGGAACGAGTGCCACATGGTCATAATCGAACCTTTCCAATATCTCACAGATTTCCAGATATGCATCGCCGTTCGGCGTTTTCTCGACTGGGGGACTCCATTGTCCTGCCACCCTCAGATGTTCGACATCGATCGCTGGATCAATCTGGTTAGCCGCGTGCAATAACTCAACCACGCTCATGGATTCCAGCAGGGAGTGGGGGTCCAAACGCCGGCCATAATTACGGCGGGCAATGCACTTTGCACGCTGTCGATAATTTAAAGGATGGAAATAGGGGGTATATGGAATAACTCGACCACCACTTGTCGTAGCCATAATACTATTAGGGCGCTGCCTGTAAAACAACCAAGCCCCACGAGCGACACACATGGAGACACCTTTAGCTGCGAGTGTGGCATTCAGATGCCAATCCTCATATGCATAGACACTCTGCCGTGGCGTTTCGACAAATTTATTCTCCAAGAGGATTGAGCGCCGCACGAATATACGCGATATGAATGGATGAGTGTCAAAGTACGCTCGGTATGAGAACGTATCCGAGTCACGGTATTGAGTGACATGGTGACGAGCACCAAATGCATACAAGTACTCCGGAAATACCGCAGCATCCGGAATATCCCTAACCACATCGAAGCATGAAGAGAAATAATTAAAGGAAATAAGATCATCTGCATCCGCCAAGGCAACATAATCCCCTGTCGCAAGCGAAACACCTGCATTGCGCGACAATCCAAGCGAGCCATTATCGACCGATTCAATTACATAAGGAACGAATGAAAAGTCAATATCCCTAACAACCGCCCTGGTAAATTCATCCACCCTATCCAGGACAACTATCAACTCAAAATCAATTCCTTTCTGACGTGAAAAATAAATAGCATCACGCAGTGAAGCAATCGTTCGCCTAACGAACACACCCTCATTATGAACATTCAAGACAATAGAAATTTTGGTTGATTTCATCATTAATCACCGACCCCAAAAAACACACCCTCGGACCACCATCAATCCCAAAACACTCAAAAATATCAGAATCAATCAAAAACCAATGCATTGCGAAGACTGGATCCAGCGCGATCTTTCTGAGACAGAAAAGGGTTATCACTAGGCCAATCGACTCCGAGATCATCATCATTCCAAATGATGCAACGCTCAAATCCTGGAGCGTAATAATCGCTAGTCTTGTAGAGAAAATCTGCGCTATCGCTGGTCACCACGAAGCCATGCGCAAAGCCGGCCGGAATCCACAGCTGCCGGTGATTGCTCTCGGTCAGCTCCACCCCCACCCACTGCCCGAAGGTCGGCGAGCTCTTGCGGATATCCACCGCCACGTCGAACACGGCTCCACGCGTCACACGCACCAGCTTGCCCTGCGGCTGCTGGAGTTGGTAATGCAATCCACGCAGCACGCCTTTGGTCGAACGCGAATGGTTGTCCTGCACGAACTCCACATGTTGGCCCACCGCTTCGTCGAACACGCGCTGGTTGAAGCTTTCCATGAAGAAGCCGCGCTCGTCACCGAAGACTTTGGGCTCCAGGATCAGCACGCCTTCCAGTTGGGTCTTCGTCACCTTCATCCGTGGTACTCCTCGCGCAGCAGGCGCATCAGGTATTGGCCATAGCCATTTTTCTTGAGGGGCTCGGCCAGCTTCTCGACCTGTGCAGCGTCGATGAAGCCTGCACGCCAAGCGATCTCTTCGGGGCACGCGATCTTCAGGCCCTGGCGTTGTTCCAGCGTGGCGATGAATTGGCCGGCTTCCAGCAGGCTTTCATGCGTGCCGGTGTCCAGCCACGCGTAGCCGCGCTTCATGATCTGCACGTTGAGACTGCCCTGATCCAGATAGGCTTGGTTCACGGCCGTGATTTCCAGCTCGCCCCGGGCGCTGGGCCTGACGGCCTTGGCGATGTCCACGACCTGCGAGTCGTAGAAGTACATGCCGGTAACGGCATAGTTGCTCTTGGGCTGGGCGGGCTTTTCTTCGATGCTCACCGCACGACCGGTCGGGTCGAACGCGACCACGCCATAGCGCTCCGGGTCGTTGACGTGATAGGCGAAGACGGTGGCGCCATCGGGCTGCTCGCCTGCGGCCATCAGTTGCTGCTGCAGGTCGTGGCCGTAAAAAATGTTGTCGCCCAGTACCAGTGCGCTGGGTGCTCCGTTCAGGAACTGCTCGCCGATGATGAAGGCCTGCGCCAGCCCATCAGGGCTGGGCTGCACCGCGTACTGCAGATTCAGGCCCCACTGGCTGCCATCGCCCAGCAGTTGCTGGAAGCGCGGCGTGTCCTGTGGCGTGCTGATGACGAGGATGTCGCGCATGCCGCCCAGCATCAGCGTGCTGAGCGGGTAATAGATCATGGGCTTGTCGTAGACCGGCAGCAATTGCTTGCTGATCGCGAGGGTGGCAGGGTGCAGGCGCGTGCCGGAGCCCCCGGCAAGGATGATGCCCTTGCGTTGCTTGTTCATCGAATGCATGTTCTTTCTTCTCTGACAGGGAGTGCGGCGACCCAGGCGCCTGTCGGCCTAAAGGATCTCTCTCAGCATGCGCGCGACGCCGTCATGCCAGGGGGGCAGGCGCAAGCCGAAGGTCGCCTGCAGCTTGGACGTGTCGAGCCGGGAGTTGTGAGGCCGCCGGGCCGGTGTGGGGAAAGCGCTGGTCGGCACGGCCTTGACGGCGTCGGGCCCGGCCTTGAGCACGACGCCGGCTTGCTGGGCCTGCTCCAGCACGTAGCGGGCATAGCCGTGCCAACTGGTCTCGCCTGCGGCGATGGCATGGTAGAGGCCCGCCTTGGCCGGTTCCTGAAGCGTGGCGCGGATGGCATGTGCCGTGATGTCGGCCAGCAGCTCCGCACCGGTGGGCGCGCCGAACTGGTCGTCGATCACGGTGAGTTGCTCGCGCTCCTTGGCCAGGCGCAGCATGGTCTTGGCGAAGTTGCCGCCGCGTGCGGCATAGACCCAGCTGGTACGAAAGATCAGATGACGGCTGCAGTGCCGGGCGACGAGTTGCTCGCCTTCGAGCTTGGTCTGCCCATAGACGCTCAGCGGCCCGGTGGCATCGGTTTCGCGCCAGGGCGTGCTGCCGCTGCCGTCGAAGACGTAGTCGGTGGAGTAATGCACCATCAGGGCGCCGAGCTCTTCGGCCGCCTGCGCCACGGCGCCGGGCGTGGTGGCGTTGAGCTTGCGCGCCAGATCGGCTTCGCCTTCGGCCTTGTCCACGGCCGTATGCGCGGCGGCGTTGACGATGACATCGGGACGCACGCGCCGCACGGTGTCGGCCACCTGATCGGGCTGGCTGAAGTCGGCGGGATAGTCGGTGCTGTCGAAGTCGAGCGCGACCAGTTCGCCCAGCGGCGCCAGGCTGCGCTGCAGCTCCCAGCCGACCTGGCCGCCCTTGCCCAGCAGCAGCAGCTTCATGCCTGCACCGCCTGATTGCCGTACTGCTTGGCCACCCAGTCGCGGTAGCCGCCGCTTTGCACGTTGGAAACCCATTCCTGGTTGGCGAGATACCACTCCACCGTCTTGCGGATACCCGTGTCGAAGGTTTCGGCGGGCTTCCAGCCGAGTTCGCGTTCGAGCTTGCGGGCATCGATGGCGTAGCGGCGGTCGTGGCCGGGGCGGTCGGTCACATAGGTGATCTGCTCCTGGTACGACCGGCCATCAGCGCGCGGACGCAGTTCGTCGAGCAGTGCGCAGATGGTCTGCACGATCTCGATGTTGGGCTTCTCGTTCCAGCCACCCACGTTGTAGGTCTCGCCCAGCCGTCCCACCTCCAGCACGCGGCGGATGGCGCTGCAGTGGTCCTTGACGTAGAGCCAGTCGCGGATCTGCATGCCGTCGCCATAGACGGGCAGGTTCTTGCCAGCCAGTGCGTTGACGATCATCAGCGGGATGAGCTTTTCAGGGAAATGGAACGGACCGTAGTTGTTGCTGCAGTTGGTGGTGAGCACCGGCAGGCCGTAGGTGTGGTGCCAGGCTCGCACCAGATGGTCGCTGGCAGCCTTGCTGGCCGAATACGGGCTGTTGGGCTCGTAGGCATGGCTTTCCGTGAAGGCCGGAGCGTCTGCGGACAGGGTGCCATAGACCTCGTCGGTGGACACGTGCAGGAAGCGGAAGGCGTCCTTCTCGCCCGCCGGCAAGGCCTGCCAGTAATGCCGTGCGGCCTCCAGCAGGCGGAAGGTGCCGACGACGTTGGTCTGCACGAAATCTTCAGGCCCGTGGATCGAACGATCGACATGCGATTCGGCCGCGAAGTTGACGATGGCGCGCGGACGATGCTCGGCCAGCAGCCGCGCGACCAGTTCGGCGTCGCCGATGTCGCCCTGAACGAAATGATGGCGCCCGTCCGACTGCAGCGAGGCCAGGGTCTGCAGGTTGCCTGCATAGGTGAGCTTGTCGAGGTTGACGACGGGTTCCTGGGAACCCGCCAGCCAGTCGAGGACGAAATTGGCACCGATGAAGCCTGCACCGCCTGTGACGAGAATCATTGTTTGATATGTGTCTATGTGTTTTTCGGAACTGCCATGAGCATCCAGTGGATTATCGCGTTGGACTGACATGAATCCGTAACTTGGTGCGTGAGCCGCGCTAAGCCAAATGGCACAACTCAAACTCATAGTGCAGTGCAGCGTGCCGAAAATACAGCGCTGGTTTACAGTGGTTCGCAACAAGAAACCCGCAGAGACAGGGAAGGCCGCCATGACCAAGAAAATGCCGCGCCGCACGGCCGAACGCATCCTGGAAACCTCGCAGGAGCTGTTCAATCGGTTTGGCGAACCCAATGTGTCGACCACGGCCATTTCTGCGGAAATGCGCATCAGCCCCGGCAATCTCTACTACCACTATCCCGCCAAGGAAGCGCTGATCAACGCGCTGTTCGCCCGCTACGAAGCTGCGCTGCAGGAGCGGCTTGCATCCAGCGAACGCATCCGCTCGCTGGAGGAAGCCTGGGCGCTGCTGCGTTCCCTGCTGGAACTGGTCTGGCAGTACCGCTTCCTCTATCGCGACCTGAACGACCTGATGTCGCGCAACCGGCAGCTGGAAGTCCATATCCAGAGCCTGCTGGCCCGCAAGGTAGGGGCGATGTCGCACATGCTGGAGGGCATGCGGCAGGGCGGCGTGCTGCGCCTGGGCGAAGCCGAGGTGCCGCGCCTGGCCACCAGCCTGGTGCTGGTGCTGACCTACTGGTTCAGCTTCGAATACGTGAGCGATCCGCGCCATGCGCTGGAGTCCGAGAGCGAATCGCCGTCGATCGAGCGAGGAGCGCGGCAGCTGCTGAGCCTGCTGTCGCCCCACCTCGGGAGCGGCCAGCGCCAGCAGCTGGACAGGCTGGTGGAAGCCAGCGAGGAAGAGCCTGCCGTACCGGCCTGAGAGCGGCTAATACAACCCTTCTGGCGTCGTTGCCGCATCTCGTCGTACTACCCGTACTGCCTTCGATGCAGCGCCTAGCTAGAACCGCTTCGCTGGGTTGTGTTAGCCGCTCCAAGCTGATCTGCGTGCGCGAGAGCGGCAAGCCCTAGACCGGCTGAGGGGTGAAGCGCCGCGACGCGATTTCCAGCAGCCCGTCGAAAATCAGGTTCTCGATGAGCTCGAACGGCCGCGTCATGCTGGGTGCCATCTTCCAGCCGGCCCCGCCGGTCATCATGCAGGCGGGCGGCTCGCCGCAGTGCTGTATGACGTGCTGCACCATGCGCTCGACCGCGCCCGCGATGGCGTAGGTGCCGCCGCTGGTCAGCGCGTCGCTGGTGTTGGTGGGGAAAAGGCGCACCTCGCCGGTCGGCACGTGGAGGCCGGCCGTGCCGGTTTCCAGGGCGCGCAGCATGATGCCGTGGCCCGGCAGGATGAGCCCGCCGAGGAAGCGCCCTTCGGCATCGATCGCTTCCACCGTCACCGCCGTGCCCACCATCACCACGATGAGGGGCCGTGCCGGCCCCTGGGCCAGCATGCGGTGGCGTGCTCCGATCATGGCCACCCAGCGGTCGGAGCCCAGGCGCGAGGGATGGTCGTAACCGTTGACGAGACCAGCCTCCTGGGCGGACGACACCACCCAACGGGCGGGCACGTCCCACAGCTCCATCTGCTCGACCACGCGGCGCTTGACGGCGTCGCCCGCGACGATGCAGCCCAGCATGTGGGTGGGCGCCGGCAATCCGGCCCAGGCGCCTTCGGCCAGGCGTTCGATGTTGTCGAGGAATTCGGCCCCGTGCGCCCGCACCGAAGCACCGGGATGCGGAGCATCGAACAACGCCCACTTGAGACGGGTGTTGCCCACGTCGATGGCCAGAAAAGTCATAAGCGAATTATCACGAGTTTTGCACAAGCGGCTGTCGCCCGTGTCCGTCCTGGCCGGAACGGGGGGCCGCTGCCCGGCGGAATGTGAAGAATGCTTTTCGGCACGCTTTCCGACATCGTGGACTCACGGGAGCTGGGTACATTGCAACGCTTGTTCCAACCACATCATCAACCGAGGAGCGACTCCATGGGACTTTTCAACTTCATCAAGGAAGCCGGTGAAAAACTGTTCGGGGGCAAGGATGCGCATGCCGAGGGCGCTGCCGCCCCCACGCAGGAAGAGCTCAATGCCCGGGCCGGCAAGGCCATCGAGACCTACATCGCTACCCAGAACCTGGGCGCGACCGACGTGAAGGTGACTTTCCAGGGCCCTGAAGGCAAGGTGATCGTGCAGGGCACAGCGCCCACGCAGGCCGCCAAGGAAAAGATCACGCTGTGCTGCGGCAACGTGGCCACCGTGACCAGCGTGGACAACCAGATGACGGTGGCCAATCCCGAGCCCGAAGCCCAGTACCACGACGTGGTGCGCGGCGACACGCTCTCGGCCATCGCCAAGAAGTTCTACGGCGACGCCAACAAGTACCCGGTGATCTTCGAGGCCAACAAGCCCATGCTGAGCGACCCGGACAAGATCTACCCCGGCCAGAAGCTGCGCATTCCGCCGCTCTGACGCCAGCGCGCCGACACGCATCTACGGGCCTTCGGGCCCGTTTTCTTTATGCCTGCGCCCGGGCGCGAGCCTGCACTCAGCCCTGGCGCCAGGGCAGGCCCCGGAAGCGCCAGCCGCCGCGCCGGTTGCGGTGGCCGTTCTCGTCGGCGTCGCCCTCGAAGCCCTCGAGGATGTTGTAGGCCTCCACGCCCAGCTCGGCGGCACGGCGCGCAGCGGCCACCGAACGCACGCCGCTGCGGCACAGCAGCACGGCACGCCCGCCGGCCGGCACGGCGGCTTGCAGGGTGGCGTCGAACGAGGGGTTGGCCACCATGCCGGGCCAGTGCTTCCAGGGAATGGCGACCGCGCCGGGCACGTAGCCCACCCAGTCGCGTTCCGCGTCGGTGCGCACGTCGATCAGCACGGCCTGGCCGGACTGCACCCATTGCCAGGCGAGCTGCGGGCTCACGTCGCCGGCATAGCCTTCGGCAGGGCGCGGAGCGTCGGTGGCGGCGGCGGAGGCAGTGGCAGGAGATGAGGGATGGTTCGAGGTCATGCGGGCATTCTGTCAGAGCGCCGCCATCGCCGCCCTGCCCCTTTGGACACCTTTCGTCCTGCTACTCCCAGAGCGGTGCCGGCTGGTCGCGCAGCTGGTCGCGCAATCCGGCGTAGTCGGGCACCACGCTGGCGACCGTGCCCCAGAAGCGCGGGCTGTGGTCCATCACGCGCAGATGCGCAAGCTCGTGCGCCACGACATAGTCGATGATGGCCGGACGGTAATGCAGCAGCCGCCAGTTCAGGCGGATGGATCCGTCGGACTTGGCGCTGCCCCAGCGGGTGTGGGCGCTGGACAGGCGCAGGCTGCTCCAGCGCACGCCCAGCAGCGGCGCGAAATGCTCGAGCCGGCGCGTGAAGTGCATGCGCGCCTCGCGCATCAGCCAGGCCTGCACGGCATCGCGGATCTGCGCGGGGGCGGCGCTGCGCGAGAGGCCCACGCGCAGCGTGCGCAGACCGCTGGCGGCATCCTGCGCCAGCGCCGCGCCCTTGCCGGAAAAGCCGTGCGTGGGGTCCAGCACCACGGTGAGCGGCTCGCCCATATAGGGCAGCACGGCGCCGTCGCGCCACTCGATGCGGCCGCTGGCCTGGCGGTCCAGCCGCGCCTGGGCCTCGCCCAGCTTGCGCAGGATCCAGCCGGACTTTTCCTGCAGCGCCTGCTCGATGCCGGCGATGGTGACCCAGCCCGGCGCCCGCACCGAGAGCCCGTCGGGCCCCACGGTGAAGCCTATGCTGCGCCGGCGCGCGCGCTGCAGCGCGTAGCCGACGAGAACGTCGCCCAGCAGCACCTCGCGCTGCGCCTGAGGGTGCCGGAAAAGCGCGGGCGAAAGCAGCGTTCCCAGCGGCCGGGACGGCGTGGCCGGCGGGGGCGAGGATGAAGCAGGCCTTCTTCCGGCCTTGCCGGCAGCGCCCTGCTCCAGCGGGTCGAGCGCAGCCGGCCTGTCGGGCTGCGCAGCGGCAGGCGCGGCCGATGCGGGGCCGCCCCACAGGTCCAACGCCAATTGCACCAGCCGCTGCATCGCGCCCCCTTCAGCCCTGCGCCTGGTCCGCCGCCACGGCGGTCGGTGCGGCCAGGGGCGCGGCAGCATAAGCCTCGGGGTCGAGGCGCCGCATCTCGGACTCGATCCACTCCTCGGCCTCGCGCATCAGCTCGTCGGGCGCGCGGCCCGCGGTGGAGATGGGCCGGCCGATGGACACATCGACGGTGCCGGGCCGCTTCACGAAGGCCTTGCGCGGCCAGACCTTGGCCGAGGTGACGGCGATGGGCACCACCGGCACGCCGGCCTCGATGGCCAGCCGGGCCCCGCCGCTCTTGTACTGCCCCCGCTGGCCGCGCGGCGCGCGCGTGCCTTCGGGGAAGATGATGACCCAGGTGCCCCGGGCCAGCAGGCGGCGGCCCTGGTGCAGCACGCGGGCGAAGGCCTCTGCGCGCTGGCTGCGATCGATGTGGATCATGTCCAGGCTGCCGATGGACCAGCCGAAGAAGGGAATGTGCAGCAGCTCCTTCTTGAACACATAGGCCAGCGGGCGCGGCAGGATGGCCGGCATGAGGAAGGTTTCGTAGGTGGACTGGTGCTTGACCAACAGCACCACGCCCTGGGCCGGGTCGGCGGGCAGGTTCTCCATGCCCGCCACGCTGGTGCGGATGCCGATGCACCAGCGCGCCGCATCCACGCTGAGCCGCAGCCAGATGCGTGCGATGCGGTAGCGCGTGGCGACGCTGCCGCCCGCCAGCCGCACCAGCAGGATGGCCAGGGTGTAGGGCACGACGGTGAGCGCCATGAAAAGCAGATGGACCAGCGAGCGGAGGAAGGCCATGGCGAGGTTTCCCAAAGCAGAGGAGGATTCAGTTGCTTTCAGCCGTCCTGCGCTGGACTGGATGGTCCAGCGCTTTCAGCGATGCGTTCGATAGCGAGAACCGGCTTTCGGCCCAAGGGCTTTCGCGCTGCGGGCGGCGGCCATCAGACCGCGACGGCCAGGCCGCCAGCATCAGGGCCCGCGCCGGGGCGGGGCGGGGCCAGCTCCTGCAGCAGCGTATCGACCAGGGCAGGCAGGCTGGCATGCAGGCGCGTTCCCAGCGGCCAGTCCTCAGGCGGCGGCAGTTCGGCCTGCAGGTGGGCGGAATGGCCGCTGCAGACCCCGTGGAGCTGCCGGGCACCGATGGCAGCAGCGGCCTGGAGATGGGCCGCGCAGCTGCCGATCGCGACCAGTTCCGCCCCCTCCACGCCGTAGCGGTCGCGGATCTGCTCCATCAGGCCCGATGCGGGCTTGCGGCAGGTGCAGGGCTCGCTGTCGGCATGCGGGCAGTAGAACACCGCATCGATGCGCCCGCCCGCCGCAGCCACCAGCCGCTGCATCTTGGCGTGGATGGCATTGAGCGCCTGCGCGTCGAAAAGGCCGCGGCCCAGGCCCGGCTGGTTGGTGGCGATCACCACATGCCAGCCGGCGCGGTTGAGCCGCGCTACCGCTTCCACCGCGCCCGGCACGGGCAGCCAGTCGTCGGGCGATGCGATGAAGCCGTCACCCAGCACGTTGAGGGTGCCGTCACGGTCGAGGATGGCGATCTTCAGCATGGTGCGGCAGTGCGTAGGGTGGGTGGTGGATGGCGGGCGGGTCAGGCCGCGATGCGCGAGAGATCGGCCACGCGGTTCATGGCCACGTGCAGGCGCTTGAGCAGGCCCTGGCGGTTCAGGCGCAGGTCCAGTTCCTCGGCATTGACCATCACGTCGTCGAAAAAGGCATCGACCGGCGCGCGCAGCACGGCCAGGGTCTGCAGGCTGGCCGTGTAATCGCCGGCCTCGAAAAGGGCGTCGGCCTCGGGCACGAAGCGCTGCAGCGCGGCGAACAGGTCCTGCTCGGCCTTTTCCTTCAGCAGGTCGGGGTTGACGTGCGGGTCCACCGGGCCTTCGGCCTCGGCCTTCTTCAGGATGTTGCCCACGCGCTTGTTGGCAGCGGCCAGGGCCGGCGCCTCGGGCAGCGCGGAGAAGGCGCGCACCGCCGCCAGCTGCTTTTGCACCAATGCCAGGCGCTGCGGGCGCAGGGCGATGACGGCATCGACCTCCTGGGCGCTGAAGCCCTGCTCGCGCAGGCTGCCGGCCAGACGGTCGTAGATGAAGTCGGCCAGGGCGCCGCTCGGGTCCTGGATCTTGTCGCCGAAGGCCGGCACGGCGCTGGCCAGCAGGGCCGGCAGATCGAGCGGCAGTTCCTTTTCGACCAGCATGCGGATCACGCCCAGCGCATGGCGGCGCAGCGCGAAGGGGTCGCGGTCGCCGGTGGGCAGGTTGCCGATGCCGAACATGCCGACCAGGGTCTCCAGCTTGTCGGCCAGGGCCACGATGGTGCCCACGTTCTCGCGCGGCAGCTCGTCGCCCGCGAAGCGGGGCTTGTAGTGGTCTTCGATGGCATGCGCCACTTCGTGCGCCAGGCCGTCGTTGGCGGCGTAGTAGCCGCCCATGATGCCCTGCAGCTCGGGGAACTCGCCCACCATGTCGGTCACGAGGTCGGTCTTGGCCAGCAGCGCGGCGTTGTCCACGCAGGTCATGAGGAAGTCCAGCACCAGCTCGGCGTCCTGCGTGCCCTGCAGTTCGTGGCGCACGACCAGGGCTTCGTAGAGCGGCTCGGCGATCGCCTTGGCGATCCGGCGCACGCGCTCCACGCGCTCGCCCTGCGTGCCCAGCTTGTTGTGATAGACCACCTTGTCCAGCAGCGGCACGCGCGAGAGCAGCGTCTTCTTGCGGTCCTGGTCGAAGAAGAACTTGGCATCGGCCAGGCGCGGACGCACCACGCGCTCGTTGCCGCCAATGACGGCGCTGGCGTCCTGCGGGCTGATGTTGCTCACCACCAGGAACTGGTTCGTCAGCTTGCCGGCGGAATCCAGCAGCGGGAAGTACTTCTGGTTGGCCTTCATCGTGAGGATCAGGCATTCCTGCGGCACGTCGAGGAATTCCTTCTCGAAGGCGCAGACCAGCACGTTGGGTCGCTCGACCAGGGCCGTCACCTCGTCCAGCAGGGCGTCGTCCTCGATGGGCCGCACGCCGCCGCCCACGCGCCCGGCTGCGGCCTGCAGCTGGCGGACGATCTCGGCGCGGCGCTCGGCGAAGCTGGCGATCACGGCGCCTTCTTCGCGCAGCTGCTGCGCGTAGCTGTCGGCGCTCTGGATGACCACCGGCTGCACGGCGGCCTCGAAGCGGTGGCCCTGCGTGGTGTTGCCGGCGGAAAGACCCAGGGCCTGCACCGACAGCAGCACCTCGGTGCCATGCAGCGCGACCAGGCCGTGCGCAGGGCGCACGAAGTTCACGCTGCTCCAGCCATCGGACAGCTGGTAGCGCATGACCTTCGGGATGGGCAGCTTGGCGATGGCTTCCTGCAGCGCTTTCTGCAGGCCGTCGGGCAGCGTCGCGCCACGGGCGGTGCTGTTGTAGAAGAGCACGTCGGCCTTGCCGTCGTTGACGCGGGCCAGGCCCGGCACGGCGGATGCGTCGGCGCCCAGGGCGGCCAGCTTCTTCAGCAGGGCGGGCGTGGCGGTGCCATCGGCAGCCAGGCCCACGGCCACGGGCATGAGCTTGTGCGAGACGGCCTTGTCATCGGCGGCCGGCGCCACTTCGGTGATGTGGGCGGCCAGCCGGCGCGGCGAGGCGAAGGCGGTGACGCGCGAGCCGGCAGCCGTCAGGCCCTGGGCCTTGAGCTGCTCGAACAGCACGCCCGCGAAGGCGTCGCCCAGCTTCTGCAGGGCCTTGGGGGGCAGTTCTTCGACGAAGAGTTCGACGAGGAGGTTGGGATGGGTCATGGTGCTCTGTGTTCCTGCTGCTGCTGCGGCGGCGGTGCGGCTGCGCCTCAGGCCGCGGCCTTCTTGTTGTTGTTCTGTTGTTGCTGCTGCTCGGCCTTGGCCAGGTCGGCCAGCACTTCGGCGGCCCAGTCCTTGGGCGCCATGGGGAACCCCAGGCGCGCGCGGCTGTCCAGGTAGCTCTTGGCCACGGCGCGCGCCAGATTGCGGATGCGGCCGATGAAGGCGGCGCGCTCGGTCACGCTGATGGCGCCGCGCGCATCCAGCAGATTGAAGCTGTGCGCGGCCTTCAGCACCTGCTCGTAGGCGGGCAGCGCCAGCTGCTGCTCCATCAGGTGCTGGGCTTGGCGTTCATGCGCGTTGAAGGCGGTGAAAAGGAAGTCGGCGTCGGAATGCTCGAAGTTGTAGGTGGACTGCTCCACCTCGTTCTGCTTGTAGACGTCGCCGTAGCTGAGGCCTTCGGTCCAGGTCAGGTTGTAGACGTTGTCCACGCCCTGCAGATACATGGCCAGGCGCTCCAGACCGTAGGTAATCTCGCCCGTGGCGGGCTTGCAGTCGATGCCGCCGACCTGCTGGAAGTAGGTGAACTGCGTCACCTCCATGCCGTTGAGCCAGACCTCCCATCCCAGGCCCCAGGCACCCAGCGTGGGGTTCTCCCAGTCGTCTTCCACGAAGCGGATGTCGTTCTTCTTCAGGTCGAACCCCAGGGCTTCGAGCGAGCCGAGGTACAGCTCCAGGATGTTGGCCGGCGCGGGCTTGAGCACCACCTGGAACTGGTAGTAGTGCTGCAGGCGGTTGGGGTTCTCGCCATAACGGCCGTCCTTGGGGCGGCGGCTGGGCTGCACGTAGGCGGCCTTCCAGGGCTCGGGGCCGATGGCGCGCAGGAAGGTGGCGGTGTGCGAGGTGCCTGCGCCCACTTCCATGTCGTAGGGCTGCAGCAGCGCGCAGCCCTGTTCGGCCCAGTACGACTGCAGCTTCAGGATGATTTGCTGGAAGGTCAACATGCGTGTGTCTGGCATGGCGGTGCCATGCTGTGGGTAAGAGGAAAGCACGCCGGGCGTGCAAAAGCGCTCGATTTTACGAGCCGCGCCCGGCGCGCCGGATTCGGCGAGCCCCGCTGCCCGGGCGTCAAGTGAAAATAGCTGCCAGCGCTTGATTCAACAGCGCAGGCAGCTATTATTTTCATAGCGATACGCCTTGCGGCGCATTGCCGGATCGGTTCACGCCGGCCAGCGGCGCAGCACCAGGCTGGCATTGGTGCCGCCGAAGCCGAAGCTGTTGGACAGCACCGTCTTCAGATCGGCATCGCGCGATTCGCGCACCACGGGCAGGCCTTCGGCAGCCGGGTCCAGGTTCTCGATGTGGGCCGAGCCGGCGATGAAGCCTTCCTGCAGCATGTAGAGGCAGTAGATGGCTTCCTGCACGCCGGTCGCGCCCTGCGAGTGGCCGGTGAGCGACTTGGTGGACGAGAACGGCGGCACGGCATCGCCGAACACCTCGCGCAGCGCGCGCAGCTCGGGTAGGTCACCCACCGGAGTGGAGGTACCGTGGGTATTCACGTAGTCGATGGGGCCGCCGCCCGCGTCGGCGATGGCCTGGCGCATGCAGGCGATGGCGCCGTCGCCAGACGGTGCGACCATGTCTTCCCCGTCGGAAGAGAGGCCGAAGCCGACGATCTCGCCCAGGATGTTGGCGCCGCGCGCCTGCGCATGCTCCAGGCTTTCCAGCACCAGCGCGCCGCCGCCGCCGGCGATCACGAAGCCGTCGCGGTCCGCGTCGTAGGGCCGCGATGCCTTCTCGGGCGTGTCGTTGAACTTGGAGGACATGGCGCCCATGCCGTCGAACAGCGTGGCCAGGCCCCAGGACAGCTCTTCGCCGCCGCCCGCGAACATCACGTCCTGCAGGCCGAAGGCGATCTGCTGGGCCGCCATGCCCACGCAGTGCGCGGAAGTGCTGCAGGCCGAGGTGATCGAGAAATTGATGCCCTTGATGGCGAAGGCCGTGGACAGGTTGGCCGACACGGTCGAGCCCATGCAGCGCGTGACCTGGTAGGGGCCCACGCGGCGGATGCCCTTGGAGCGAAGGGTGTCGGCCGCCTCGATCTGGTTGGCCGGCGAGCCGCCGCCCGAGCCCATGATGAGGCCGGTGCGCGGATGCGAAACCCGCTCGGGCGCCAGGCCCGACTGGGCGATGGCGTCTTTCAGCGACAGGTAGGCGTAGGCCGCAGCGTCGCCCATGAAGCGGCGCAGCTTGCGGTCGATCAGCGCGTCCAGGTCGATCTGCGGGATGCCGGCTACCTGGCTGCGCAGGCCGAGTTCCTTGAACTCGGGCATGGCGCGGATGCCGGATTGGCCTTCGCGCAGGGACTGAACCACCGCCTGCTGGTCATTGCCGATGCACGAGACGATGCCCGCACCCGTGATGACGACGCGCTTCTTGCTGGTCATGCCGATGCTCCCGCTGCGGGTGCTCCGTCCTTCCCGTCTTCTTCGCGTTTGAACAGGCCCACGCGGAGGTCGTTGGCCACGTAGATTTCCTGGCCGTCGGCCAGCAGGCGGGCGTCGCCGATGGCCATGACCAGCTTGCGCTTGATCACGCGCTTGATGTCGATCTCGTAGGTGACGAGCTTCACGTTGGGGCCCACCTCGCCCGTGAACTTGACTTCGCCCGCCCCCAGCGCGCGGCCACGGCCGGGCAGCTGCAGCCAGGTCAGGTAGAAGCCGATCAGCTGCCACATGGCGTCCAGGCCCAGGCAGCCGGGCATGACGGGGTCGCCCTGGAAATGGCAGGCGAAGAACCAGAGGTCAGGCTTGACGTCGAGCTCGGCACGAATCTTTCCCAGCCCATGGGCGCCGCCGTCGGCATCGATGTGCGTGATGCGGTCGAACATCAGCATGGGCGGCAGCGGCAGGCGGCCGCTGTCGGGGGTGAACAGCCGGCCTTCACCCGAGGCGATCAGTTGTTCATAGGAAAAGGAATCAGCCATTGTCAGTCGTGCTCCAGATCGGCGCCTTGCCGTCGCGGGGGGAGTGGGTGGGAAGGGAGAGGGAAAAAGGAAAACTATCAGAAACCGTTGCGCACCGCATTGTGCCGGCACTACGGCCCACCATTATCCCGTGTCGCAGCAGGCCGCTCGTTCGTCGGGGCCAAGGGACTTTTCCTATGGTGCCCGCCTTGAATGACATTTTTTTGCCAGCCATCAAAGGCAAAAGCTCCCGAAGGAGCTTTTGCGGCGGATCGATGGATCGGGTGATCGATCAGTATTGCCAGAAGATGCGCTGCAGTTCCTGGCTGGTCTGGGGACGGGTCAGCGCCACGGCGGCCAGGATGCGCGCCTTCTGCGGGTTCAGGTCGTGGGCGACCACCCAGTCGTACTTGTCGTCGGGCTGCTCGGCGTTGCGCAGCACGAAGCCGTCGGCCACGCGCGAGGAGCGAACGATCTGCACGCCCTTGGCGCGCGCTTCCTGCAGCGCGGGCACGATGCGGTCGGCCACGGAGCCGTTGCCGGTGCCGGCATGGATCAGCGCCTTCACGCCCGAGCCGGCCACGGTATCGACGAGGGTGCGCGGCACGTTGCCGTAGCCATAGACGATGTCCACGGGCGCCAGGGCCGTGATCTCGTCGATGTTGAACTCGGACTGCATGGTGTGGCGCTTGACCGGGGCGCGGAACCAGTAGCTCTTGCCCTCGACCACCATGCCCAGCGGGCCCCACTGGCTGCGGAATGCCTGGGTCTTGATGTTCACGCCCTTGGTCACGTCGCGGCCGCTCTGGATCTCGTCGCTCATGGTGACGAGCACACCCTTGCCGGCGGATTCCTTGCTGGCAGCCACGGTGACGGCATCCAGCAGGTTCAGCGCGCCGTCGGCCGACAGGGCCGTGCCCGGGCGCATGGAGCCCACCACCACGATGGGTTTGTCGGTGTGCACGACCAGATTCAGGAAGTAGGCCGTCTCTTCCAGCGTGTCGGTGCCGTGGGTGACGACGATGCCGTCCACGTCAGGCTGCTTCGCCAGGGCCGAGACACGCTTGCCCAGCTGCAGCAGCTGAGCGTTGGTGAAGCTCTCGGAGGCGATCTGGAAGACCTGCTCGCCGCGCACGTCGGCGACATTGGCCAGCTCGGGCAGGCCGGCCAGCAGCTTGTCCACGGGCACCTTGGCCGCTGCGTAGGAAGCGCTGTTGGCTGCCGTGGCGCCGGCGCCGGCGATGGTGCCGCCCGTGGCCAGCACAACCACGCGGGGCTTGGAAGCAGGAGCCACCACGGCCGGCTGTGCGGACTGCGCGGCGGGAGCCAGTTGCTGGGCGGGAGACACGATGGCCCAGGCGGCGAAGGCGGCGCCGGCCAGCAGGCGCTTGAGAGTCAGTTGCGAAAACATGAAAAGAGGAATCTCCGTTGTTGCTATGGGTCACGCGCGATGCGCGGCCCTGGACCCGGGGCCGGCATGCAACGTCCGTGCCCGTCGCCTTGTGGACGCGGGCGGGCTATCGTAATCGCCCGCACCCGCGGCCCGCCCCATCGTCAACCCCTATTGGTCAGCCCCTATTGGAGATAGCGCCTCACCGGCCGCGCAGCCGGCGGCGGGCGGCGAGCCAGGCCGCGCCCGCGACGGCCAGCCCCAGCGCCCAGAGCGGCCACAGCCCGCAGCGCGCCACCCACCAGGCGAACGGCGTCACCGATCCGCTGCGGCCTTCCACCGAAGCCAGCAGCACGCCGCGCGTGTGCGGCGCGAGTTCGGCGGTGACGATGCCGCGGTGGTCGATGACCGCCGTGGCGCCGGTATTGGTGGCGCGCACCATGGGCCGCTCGAACTCCAGTGAGCGCATGCGGCTGATGGCCAGATGCTGGTCGATGGCCACGCTGTCGCCGAACCAGCCGATATTGCTCAGGTTGACCATGATGGTCGGCGCCATGGCGGCATCGGCGAAGCGCACGCCCAGTTCTTCCCCGAACAAGTCTTCATAGCAGATGTTGGGCGCGATGCGCTCGCCCCGCCAGTCGAACGAAGGCTGGCCCAGGGCGCCGCGGTTGAAGTCGCCCAGGGGGATGTTCATCATCTCGGTGAACCAGCGGAAGAAAGGCGGGATGAATTCGCCGAAGGGCACCAGGTGGTGCTTGTCGTAGCGGTACGGCGCTGCCTGGCCCGGCGCGAAGCCCAGCACCGAATTGGTGTAGCCCAGATCGATGTTGCCCAGCGGGATGCCGATCAGCGCCGCCTGGCTGCCGGCCGCGAAGTGCTCGGCCAGGCTCTCCAGGTAGCCGGGCACGAGTTGCTGGGGCAGCAGCGGGATGGCGGTTTCGGGCGCCACCACCAGCGCGGCCGTGGCGCTCTTGAGCTGCTCGGCGTACCAGCGCAGCGCCAGCGGCACGCCGCTGCCGGGCTGGAATTTCTCGTCCTGCGGGATATTGCCCTGCAGCAACGCCAGCGACAAGGTGCGAGGCGGCTGGGCCGGGGTATGGCACAGCTCCACCGCGCAGTGGCGCTGGGCCGACAGCGCCGCCCAGGCCAGCACCGACGCAGTCGCCAGCGCCCACACGCCACGGCGGCGCGCGTCGGCCCGGCGCAGCAGCGCGATGCCCATGGCCACGGCCGCAGCGGCAAAACCCACGCCATAGACGCCCACGCTGCGCGCCAGCACGGCCAGCGGCCCTTCGACATGCGCGTAGCCACCCGCGCCCCAGGGAAAGCCCGTCCACCACTGGCCGCGCGCCAGTTCGGCCAGCAGCCAGAACGCCGCGAAAACGACCGCCGCCATCGCCCGGCTGGTCGGAACCACCGAGCGGAAACACCCTGCGGCCACGGCGTAGTAGCCCCCCAGGAAGCCGGCGAGCGCCAGCACCGCCAGCACCGCCAGCGGTGCGGCCAGGCCGCCATAGACATGCATGGAGATGAAGAGCCACCAGAAGGTGCCCGCGAGCCAGGCCGTGGCGAACAGCCAGCCCAGACCCGCGGCGCGGCGCGGCGTGGGCGCCGCCACCAGCAGCCGGCCCAGCAGCGCCAGCGAAAGGATCTGCAGCCACCAGAGCGGCTGCCCGCCCCAGGGCCAGGCGATGGAGCCGGCCTGCGCCAGCCCGCCGGCTGCCGCCAGCAGCCAGGGCAGCGCGCGCCGCCAGAGCAGGCCGGGCGGCGCGGACGGAGCAGGCGGCACGGCCTCGCCGTGCAGCGGAGCGGCGGCCGCGCCCATCAGGCGGCGGACGCGGCGCCTTCGGCCGCCGGCGACACTTTGAACCAGCGCACCGCGCCGCCCTTGGCATGCAGCACCACGAATTGCAGGCCGCCCAGCACGGCCTGCTCGCCCTTGCGGGGCATGTGGCCCAGCTCGTGCGCGATCAGCCCGCCGATGGTGTCGAACTCCTCGTCCGGGTCGCTGCTGTGCAGGGTCACGCCGAAGGCCTCGGCCACGCGCTCGACCGGGGTGTCGCCGCTCACGCGCCAGGTCTGGTCGGCCAGGCCGAAGATGTCGCCCTCGTCTTCGGGGATATCGAACTCGTCCTCGATCTCCCCGACGATCTGCTCCAGCACGTCCTCGATGGTGACCAGGCCCGCCACGCGGCCGAATTCGTCGATCACGATGGCCATGTGGCTGCGCGTGCTGCGGAAGTCGCGCAGCAGGTCGTTCAGGCCCTTGCTCTCGGGCACGAACACCGCCGTGCGCAGCAGGGTGCGGATGTTCAGCTCGGGCGCGCGGCGCAGCTTGAGCAGGTCCTTGGCCAGCAGGATGCCGATGATGTTCTCGCGCTCTTCCTGATAGACCGGAAAGCGCGAATGCGCCGTGTCGATCACCTGATGGACCAGGGTTTCGAGCGGGGCGCCGATGTCGATCAGGTCCATGCGCGTGGCGGGCACCATCACGTCGCTGGCGGTCATCTCGGCCATGCGGATCACGCGCTCCAGCATGACGCGGGCGTCGGCATTGATGACGTCGTTGGTTTCGGCCTCGGCCAGGGTGGCGATCAGCTCATCGGTCGAATCCGGGCCGGGATGGATGAATTCGACGAGTTTCTGCAGGAAGGTGCGCTTGTCTTCCTTGTCGGAAGGGCGTCCCGGGTGGGGATCGGACACGGTCTTGGAATGCAGGACGTGCGGTCGTTGAACAAGCCGCAAGGATAGCGGATCACTTTGACGCTTCCGCAGCCCCCGGGCCCGGCAACGCGCTCCACTGGCGCAGCTGCTTCTTGAACTGGTAGTTCATCTCTCCGTAATGCCGCGTCGCCAGTTCGGCCATGCGGGTCTTCAGGCCCGGCGGGTGCAGCTGCAGATAGGCCTGGGCCTCGGAGCCGTCGCGGCGCACGGTGGCGCCGGCATTGCGGGCGATGCGCAGCATGGCGGTGTTTTCGGACAACGCGTGGATGAACACCTCATGCACGCCGGCCGTGCGCGCATGCATCACGGCGCGCTCGAAAAGGCGCGCGCCCAGCCGCCGGCCCCGCGCATGTTCGAGCACCGAGACGCCGAATTCGGCGCGGCCGCCCTGTTCAGGCCGCTGCGAGAACGCCAGATGCGCGGTGGCGATGAGCTGCAGCCGGCGGTTGAAGATGCCGAAGATCTCGTCGCGCACGAAGTCCAGCCGCTCGACGTAGCGCCGCACCTGCTCGTCGCTGGCGGCATAGCCGAAGCGCAGGTAGCGGTCGGCGGGCTGCAGTTGCAGCAGGTGCTGCGCGATGCGTTCGCGGTGCTGCACGCCCAGCGAACGGATCGGCACCGTCATGCCGGACGGCAGGGGCGCGCCCCGCCCCGCCGGCCGCAGCAGGCGGCGGGCTCGGCGCCAGATGGCGCGGAAGGGCTCGGCAGATGAAAACATGATGTCGGGGATTTTAGGGTTTTCCCTGATTCCCGCGATGCCTGGGGCCGGAAAGCCACTGTCGCCGTGCGCAGCGCACAGCGCAGCCTTTTGCGGCCCCAACCCTTCTCCTTCAAGCACATCAAGCTATTGAAAAAATAGCAGACCGCATCGCGGCCCTGTCGCCTGCGCGTCAGTGCGAAGGCGCCGCCGCCGCGCTACAGCGGCACGGCCGTGGTCGCCTTGACGCGGTCCAGCACGAAGCTGGTCTTGCAGTCCTGCACGCTGGGATGCTTGAGCAGCGTATCCATGATGAAGCGGCTGTAGTGCGCCATGTCGGCCACCACCACGCGCAGCAGGTAGTCCATCTCGCCCGTCAGCGCAGCGCATTCGACCACCTCGGGCCAGGTCTGCACGCTGGCGCGGAACAGGTCCATGGGGTTGCGCTTGTGGCTTTCGGTGTGCTTTTCGAGCCGCACGTTGAGGTAGGCCGTCAGGCCCAGGCCCACCGCCTCGGGCTGCACCAGTGCCACGTAGCGGTCGATCACGCCGGCATCCTCCAGCCGCTTGACGCGGCGCAGCACGGCGCTGGGCGACAGGCCCACCTGCTCGCCGATCACGTCGTAGGTCTCGCGGCCATTCGCCTGAAGGCAGCGCAGGATGGCGCGGTCAAGCCGGTCCAATGCGTGGGGAGCGTCCATGGCGCAGGATTCTACGAACGGCAGACCGAATGCGGATGCTGGCAGGGACACTGCCCGCAGGCAGGCTCCGCGCCGCCTACGGGTTTGTCCCCAATGCGACTCTGCGTTCGCGAAAGAAATAATGAGTCGCACAAAAACGAACGATCGTTCTTTTTTTGCGCCCATTCAACGTCATCAGATCAAGGGAGAAAACACCATGCACGCAATCCTTCGCCGCTGCGGGCGGCTCGGCAAACTGGCGGCAGGCGCCGCGCTTGCCGCCACACTGTCCCTGGGGGCCGCGCACGCGGCGCAGGCGCAGCAGTCGTCCACCGGCTCGGGTTACACGCAGACGCGCTATCCCATCGTGCTGGTGCATGGCCTCTTCGGCTTCAAGTCGCTGCTGGGCGTGGACATGTTCTACGGCATCCCCCAGGCCCTGCAGCGCGACGGGGCGCAGGTGTTCGTGGCAGAGGTTTCGGCCGCCAACAGCACCGAGGTGCGCGGCGAGCAGCTGCTGGCCCAGGTCAAGGACATCCTGGCCATCACCGGCGCGGCCAAGGTCAACCTGATCGGCCATTCGCACGGCGGCCCCACCGCACGCTACGTGGCCGGGGTGGCGCCGCAGCTGGTGGCCTCGGTCACCACCGTGGGCGGCGTCAACCGCGGCTCGCGCGTGGCCGACCTGGTGCGCGGCGCGCTGCCGCCCGGCTCGGTGCAGGAAACGGTCGCCAACGAGGCGGTACGCGGCTTCGCGCAGCTGCTGGCACTGCTGGCGAACTCGCCCTCCGGCCAGCCGCAGGAGCCCAAGGCGGCGCTGGATTCGCTCACCACCGCCGGCTCGGCCGACTTCAACCGCCGCTTCCCGCAAGGCATCCCTGCCGGCTGCGGCGACGGCGCCTCGGTGGTCAACGGCGTGCGCTACTACTCCTGGACCGGCACCCAGCCGCTGACCAACCCGCTGGACCCGAGCGACGGCCCGCTGCTGCTGCTCTCGGGCGTCTTCGGCGAAGCCAACGATGGCCTGGTGTCGGCCTGCTCGTCGCGCCTGGGCAAGCATCTGGGCGACTACCGCCAGAACCACCTGGACGAGGTCAACCAGTTCGTGGGCCTGCGCGACCTGTTCTCCATCGATCCGGTCACGCTCTACCGCCAGCAGGCCAACCGCCTCAAGCAGCAAGGGCTCTGACGCCATGGCCACCCCGCGCACACGCAAGACCGCGCTGGCCGTGCTGGCAGCTCTGGTGCTGGGCGCGGCGGCCTGGCTGGCGGTGCGCCCGCCGGCTGAGGACGGCGCCGGCCCAGCGGCCACAGCCCAGGCGGCCTGGGGCGGCGCTCCGGGGCAGGCCGGCGCGCGCGGCAGCTCCGCCGACCCTTTCATGGCGCCGCGCCCCGCCGGCCAGCAGGACGGCCCCCTGGCCGACCCCCTGCTGCGCCCCGGCCTGCGCTATGCCATGGACGAGCTGCTGAACGCCGCCCTGCAGTCCGGCGACGTGCGCGATGCGGCCGAGCTCAAGCGGCGCCTGCAGGCCCTGGTGGACCAGCACTTCGGCGCCGACGTGCGCGACCGCGCGCTGGCTCTCGCCCTGCGCTACGTGGACTACCGCGCCGCGCTGGGCAAGGTCGCGCCACCGGCCGACATGTCCGATGCCAAGGCCGTGCGCGAAGCCATGCAGGCGCGCGACGGCATCCGCCAGCAGTTCTTCGACCGCGCCGAATACGACGCGCTCTTCGCCGACGAAGCCGCGCTGGACCGCCACACCCTGGCGCGCCTGGACATCGACGCCAACCGCTCCCTGACGCCCGAGCAGCGCGACCAGGCCCTGCGCGCCGCCGAAGAGGCGCTGCCGCCCGCCATGCGCGCCCAGCGCGAGGCCGCCACCGCGCAGCTGGGCGTGGCGCAGCAGACCGCCGCCCTCGATGCGCGCGGCGCCGACGACGCCACCCGCTTCGCCGAGCGCAGCGCCCGCTACGGCGAGGCTGCCGCCCAGGCGCTGGCAGCGCGCGACACAGAAGAGCGCCAGTGGCAGCAGCGGCTGGACCAGTACCAGCAGGCCCGCGCCGCGAACGGCGAAGGACCGGCCCTGCAGCAGCTGCGCCAGCAGCTCTTCTCACCCGAGGAACGGCTGCGCGTGGACGCGGCCCTCGCCCTGCGCGGCACCCAGCGGGGCAGCGGCGGCTAACCGCCCCGAACCCCGCACGAAGCCTGCGCCAACAATCTTTAATACGCAGCTTTCCAGCGCCAAGGCGATCCCTTGGCGCTTTTTTCGCCAGAAACATCCGCCCTCCTGCGCCTACAGTGCGTTGACCGACATCAACGCGAGCAACGCACGGAGACAAGCGCATGAACACCCCCCTGCCTCAGACCGCCGCCCAGGACGCCGCCGCCTGGGAGAACCCCATGGGCACCGACGGCTTCGAATTCATCGAATACGCCGCTCCCGATCCGCAGGCCATGGGCCGCGTCTTCGAGGGCATGGGCTTCAAGCCCGTGGCGCGCCACCGCCACAAGAACGTGACGCTCTACCGCCAGGGCCAGATCAACTTCATCATCAATGCCGAGCCCGACAGCTTCGCCCAGCGCTTCGCCCGCCTGCACGGCCCCAGCGTCTGCGCCATCGCCTTCCGCGTGCATGACGCCAAGGCCGCCTACGAGCGCGCGCTGAACCTTGGCGCCTGGGGCTATGCCGGCCAGGCCGGCCCGGGCGAGCTGAACATTCCCGCCATCAAGGGCATCGGCGACAGCCTGATCTATCTGGTGGACCGCTGGCGCGGCAAGAACGGCGCGCAGCCGGGCGACATCGGCAACATCGGCTTCTTCGATGTGGACTTCGAGCCCCTGCCCGGCGTGACCGGCGAGGACGCCCTGAACCCCCGCGGCCACGGCCTGACCTATATCGACCACCTGACGCACAACGTGCATCGCGGCCGCATGGCCGAATGGGCGAACTTCTACGAGCGCCTGTTCAACTTCCGCGAGATCCGCTACTTCGACATCGAAGGCCAGGTGACCGGCGTCAAGAGCAAGGCCATGACCAGCCCCTGCGGCAAGATCCGCATCCCGATCAACGAGGAAGGCAAGGAAAAGGCCGGCCAGATCCAAGAATACCTGGACATGTACAACGGCGAAGGCATCCAGCACATCGCCATGGGCTCGGACGACCTCTACGCCACGGTGGACGCGCTGCGCGCTTCGGGCGTGCGCCTGCTAGACACCATCGACACCTACTACGAGCTGGTGGACAAGCGCATTCCCGGCCACGGCGAGAGCGTGCAGGAACTGCACCGCCGCAAGATCCTGATCGACGGCAAGAAGGACGCCATCCTGCTGCAGATCTTCAGCGAGAACCAGCTGGGCCCGATCTTCTTCGAGTTCATCCAGCGCAAGGGCGACGACGGCTTCGGCAACGGCAACTTCAAGGCGCTGTTCGAGAGCATCGAACTCGACCAGATGCGCCGGGGCGTGCTGGAAAAGGCCTGACCCGTCCCAACAGGTCCTTCGGCGCCATGCCCGCGAAGACGGGCGGGCGCCGATAGCGGACGACCAACCGCCCACAGGAGACAAGCCATGGGAACCACCGGAGCCGCACCGGCCGTGTACGGCCAGTCGAGCCGCCCGCCGCGCGGCGACTATGCCCGCTGCAACGCCGACTACACCTGCGCCCAGGATTTCGGCGCCTACACCGCAGCCGACCACGATACCTACCGGCGCCTCTACGCGCGCCAGTCGGCCCTGTTGCCCGGGCTGGCGGCCGATGCCTTCATCGCCGCCCTGCCCTCGCTGGGCGCCGAGGACCGCATTCCGCGCTTCGACGAGATCAACGAACGGCTCTGGCGCGCCACGCGCTGGGAGATCGTGGCCGTGCCCGGCCTGATCCCCGAAGTGCCCTTCTTCACCCTGCTGGCGAACCGCAAGTTCCCGGTGACGGACTGGATCCGCACGCCCGAGGAATTCGACTACATCGTCGAGCCGGACATCTTCCACGACCTCTTCGGCCACGTGCCGCTGCTGTTCGATCCGGTGTTCGCGGACTATGTGCAGCGCTACGGCCAGGGCGGCCTGAAGGCCCAGTCGCTGGGTGCCTGCGAGATGCTCTCGCGCCTTTACTGGTACACGATCGAGTTCGGGCTGATCCGCCAGCGCGAGGGCCTCAGGGCCTACGGCGCGGGCATCCTCAGTTCGTCGGGCGAGCTTCCCTACAGCGTGCAGAGCCCCGTGCCGCAGCGCCTGCCGCTTCTGCTTGAGCGCGCCATGCGCACCCGCTACCAGATCGACAGCTTCCAGCAGACCTATTTCGTGATCGACAGCTTCCAGCAGCTCTTCGACCTGACGGCGCCGGACTTCGCGCCGCTCTACCGGCAGCTGGCGGCCCTGCCCGAGCTGGCGGCTGCTTAGAACGTGTTTACGATCTCGCAGGGGATCGCGTTGAAGCGCAATCGGGATGAGTGGATGCCTCGGGTGCGCCGCATGGACTCATGTCCATGCAAGCAGCCGGGGCGTCCAATCGCCCGATTTCGCTCCAACCCGAAGGGCAGCGGTATGGGCGGGCGGTCTGCGGCGTTGCGGCGCTTGTGGATAGCGAGGCTATCCACTGCGCACCGCGCCTTGCATCCCATCCCGCCCATA
>CAJYHL010000032.1 GCA_913774625.1 uncultured Acidovorax sp. | reverse complement strand
CGGAAGAAGCCGCCGGATTGGTAAGCCAGCTCCAAGACGTTGCCGTCAACGGCGCGGACCACGTAGGGCGCATCCTGATACGTGACTTCCTGGCCGGGGGTGATCGTTTGAGACATTTGGACGCTCCAGTAAGATTGTCGAAATGACTATGTAGTCATTTGTACAAATCAAGCCGGAGTGTAGTCATATGTACATCGATCAAGAATTGAATAAGCTAATCGAAGATGCAACATCGATAGCTGGAAGCCAGAGAAAGCTAGCCGCCTTGCTCGATATGGAGCAAGCGAACTTCGCAAAGATCAAGAAAGGGGAGCGCCCCGCGAACTGGCGAGTTCGGGGCAAGCTGCGCGCCATCCTGGGTGAAGACCCGGCGCACGCCTTCATGGCCGCGATGGCTGAAGACTTGGCCTCGTCGGAGAACGAGGACGAAAAAAAAGCTGCAGCAGGCTTTGAGGCCATGCTTGCAGCTTTTCCTTCTGACTGGCGGAAACGGAGGGATTCGAACCCTCGATGAGGCTCTACACCCCATACTCCCTTAGCAGGGGAGCACCTTCGGCCACTCGGTCACGTTTCCAATCCCGCTATTATGCCTCAGTTTGAGGCCTCTTGAACCGTTTTAGGCTGCAGGCTGATCCAGTTCGAACGCCTTGTGCAGCGTGCGCACGGCCAGCTCGACATACTTCTCGTCGATGACGACCGAGGTCTTGATTTCCGAGGTGGAGATCATCTGGATGTTGATGCCCTCTTCGCTCAGCACGCGGAACATCTTGGCGGCCACGCCCACGTGGCTGCGCATGCCGATGCCGACGATGCTCACCTTGCAGATCTTGGCGTCGCCCACGACTTCCTGGGCACCCAGCGCGGGCACGACCTTCTCCTTCAGCAGATCGAGCGTGCGGGCGTAATCGCCACGGTTCACGGTGAAGCTGAAGTCGGTCTTGCCGTCCTTGCTGAGGTTCTGGATGATGACGTCCACCTCGATGTTGGCGTCGGCCACGGCGCCCAGGATCTGGTAGGCGATGCCGGGCGTGTCGGGCACGCCGAGCACGGAGACCTTGGCCTCGTCGCGGTTGAAAGCGATGCCGGATACGACGGCTTGTTCCATTTTTTCGTCTTCCTCAAAAGTGATCAGCGTGCCGGAGCGGGCTTCTTCGTCGATGTCGATGTTCCAGGGCGTGAAGCTCGACAGCACGCGCAGCGGCACGCGGTACTTGCCGGCGAATTCGACCGAGCGGATCTGCAGCACCTTGCTGCCGAGGCTGGCCATCTCCAGCATTTCCTCGAAGCTCACGGTGGCCAGGCGGCGCGCTTCCTGAACCACGCGCGGGTCGGTCGTGTAGACGCCGTCCACGTCGGTGTAGATCAGGCATTCGGCGGCCTTCAGGGCGGCGGCCACGGCGACGGCGGAGGTGTCGGAGCCGCCTCGGCCCAGAGTGGTGATGTGGCCGTGCTCGTCGATGCCTTGGAAGCCGGTGACGATGACGACCTTTCCGGCGGAGAGATCGGCGCGCACGCGCTGGTCATCGATGGATTCGATGCGGGCCTTGGTATAGGCGCTGTCGGTGCGGATGGGCACCTGCCAGCCGGCGTAGCTCACCGACTCCATGCCTTCGGCCTGCAGGGCGATGGCCAGCAGGGCCGACGATGCCTGCTCGCCGGTAGCGGCCAGCATGTCGAGTTCGCGGTGATAGGCAGAACTGGCGCGCGACGGTGCCAGTTCCTTGGCCAGGCCGAGCAGGCGATTGGTTTCGCCACTCATGGCGCTGGGCACCACCACCATCTGGTGGCCGGCCCGAGCCCACTTGGCCACGCGCTTGGCGACGTTGCGGATGCGCTCCGTGGAGCCCATCGACGTGCCGCCGTATTTATGAACGATCAGTGCCATTGGATTTCTGGATTGACGAGCCCCGAAGGGCCGGGCGCGAAAGGATGGAGAAGGCAGGAATGCACGTGTTTTGGCGCGCCGCCGGCTTGTGCAGAAGCCGGAAACCAAAACCTAGGAATTGTACCAACCGAGCAACGGTCCTTCGCGCACGGCGAAGCCCGCGCCCACGCGGATACGGATGCGGTGGCCGCGCGTGGTGCAGGCAGCGATCTGGGCCTGCAGCTCGCCCAGCTGGGCGGTGGATGCGGCCACGCCGTGCGCGGTGCGCAGCCAGTGGCGCAGCAGGTTGGCCTGGCGGGCAGCGCTCAGCTGCTGCAGCGCGGCGATCTGCGGGGGCGCCCCGCCGCAGGTCGCGAGGTCGATGGCCGCCAGTTCCTGCAGCAGTTCGTCGGCCTGCGCAGCATGGGCCGCGCTGCGGGCAAAAGTGTCGCGGAACTGGGGGAAGACGTCGTCCAGCACCGGCAGCAGCCGGCGTCGGATGCGGTTGCGGGTGTAGCGCTCGTCCGCATTGGTGGGGTCTTCGACCCAGGGCGTGCCCTGCGCCTGCAGCCAGGTGCGCACATCGCGGCCCGCAACGCGCAGCAAGGGCCGGTGCCAGGCGATGCCGGCGCGCCGCCAGCGGGCGGGCATGGCCGCCAGACCGGGTGCGCCGGCGCCGCGCGAAAGAGCCAGCAGCAGGGTCTCGGCCTGGTCGTCGGCATGCTGGGCAAGCGCTATGTTTTCAATAGCTGGCTGCCCAGAACCTGCCTGCGCCAACGCCGCAAGGGCCTGATAGCGCGCCTGGCGGGCGGCGTCTTCCGGGCTCTGGCCGGACTGCGGCCGCCCATCGGTGCGCTGGCTGCGCAACGGGATGCCCAGCGACCGGCACAGGGTCGCGCAGTGCGCCTCGAACCCGTCGGCCGCAGCCTGCAGGCCGTGGTGGACATGCAGCGCCACGACCCGCCCCGGCCAGCGCGCGTGGCAGGCCAGCAGCAGCGCGGTGGAATCGGCGCCGCCGCTCAGGCCCACGCCCAGGGGCAGGCCGGGCTTGAAGGCATCCATGGCGGCATCGAAGGACTGCGTCATGCGCCCCGCCCTGCCCGGCACTGCCCAAGCCGAAAAAGAAAAACGGCCCCGCAGGGCCGCTCTTGACCGATGCTTGCAGGAGCCGCTGCCTTCACGGCCGGCCCCTGCGCCGCATCAGCGGGCTTCGGCCTTGGTGTCGTTGAACCGGCCATAGCTTTGCAGGCGTTCGTAGCGGCGGTCCAGCAGGTCCTTGGGCTTCAGGTCGGCCAGCTGGCGATAGGCGTCGCCCAGCGCGCGCTTGAGGAAGGCCGCCATCTGCTTGGCGTCGCGGTGGGCGCCGCCCACGGGCTCGCTCACGATCTTGTCCACCAGGCCCAGGGCCTTCAGGCGGTGGGCGGTGATGCCCATGGCGTCGGCCGCGTCCTGGGCCTTGTCGCCCGTCTTCCAGAGGATGGAGGCGCAGCCTTCGGGGCTGATGACCGAGTAGATGGAGTACTGCAGCATGATGACCTGGTCGGCCACGCTGATGGCCAGAGCGCCGCCGGAACCGCCTTCGCCGATCACGGTGGTGATGATGGGCACTTCGAGCTGGGCCATCTCGAAGATGTTGCGGCCGATGGCTTCGGACTGGCCGCGCTCCTCGGCGTCGATGCCGGGGTAGGCGCCGGGCGTATCGACGAAGGTGAACACGGGCAGCTGGAACTTCTCTGCCGTCTTCATCAGGCGCAGGGCCTTGCGGTAGCCCTCGGGCCGGCTCATGCCGAAATTGCGCGCTGCGCGCTCCTTGGTGTCGCGGCCCTTTTGCTGGCCGATGACCATGCAGGGCTGGCCGTTGAAGCGGGCCAGGCCGCCGACGATGGAGAGGTCGTCCGCGAAGTGGCGGTCACCGTGCATCTCGACGAAGTCGGTGAAGATCTCGCCCACGTAGTCCATGGTGTAGGGCCGCTCGGGATGGCGCGCGATCTTGGTGATCTGCCATGGGGTCAGGTCGCCGTAGATGTCCTTGGTGAGCTGATGGCTCTTCTTGCTGAGCTGGTCGATCTCGTCGGAGATGTCCACCGCGCTTTCGGTCTGCACGTAGCGCAGCTCTTCGATTTTGGACTCGAGCTCGGCGATGGGCTGCTCGAAGTCCAGGAATGTTTTCTTTGCCAACTTGATTCTCCTTGGGCGGCTATCGGAGCGCCCAGTTTTTGTGCTGCTTGCAGATACGTGCACGTGCGGCGGACGCGGCGTCTTGGCAAAAGCCCAAGCGCCGGATCAGTAGTCCACAGGCAGGGGAGCGAGAGAGCGCCAAATATACCAACTCGCCACGCTGCACCAGGGCTTCCAGGCCTCGGCCACCTCGCGCGCATCGCTGCGGCTGACCGGGTCGCCGGAAAAGTAATGCCGGCTGATCCCGCTGATAAGGCTGGCGTCGTCCAGCGGCAGCACGTTGGGCCGCGCCAGATGGAAGATGAGGAACATGTCGGCCGTCCAGCGGCTGATGCCGCGGATGGCGACCAGCTCGCGCGCGATGGCCTCGTCGTCCATCGCACCCCAGTCCTTGACGTGCAGGCGGCCGGAGTCGAAGTGCAGCGACAGATCGACCAGGTAGTCCACCTTGCGCGCCGACAGTCCTGCCGCCCGCATGTCGTCCACCTTGAGCTTGAGCACGTTGGCCGGCGTCATGCTGCGCGGCAGCGCGGCGAAAGCGTCCCACACCTTCTGCGCCGAGGCGACCGACACCTGCTGGCCGACGATGCTGCGCGCCAGCGTGGTGAAGGCATCGCCCCGCTGGCTGAGCGCGACGTCGCCCAGCTGAGGGATCAGGCGCTTCATCACCCGGTCCTTCTTCATCAGATGCTTGCAGGCCTCGGTCCAGTAATCCGGCGCGAGCTCGCCCGGCGCCATCTCGGACGCCGCTATCTTTTTGCTGGGAGCCACCGCTTATTCCACCTGCGCCTGCGGCTCGTTGCCGGATATGAGGGATTGGGAAGGCTTCATTGCGCTGCCTCCCAGGTCGTGCCGGCCGTGGAGTCCTTGAGCACGATGCCCTGAGCCAGCAGTTGCGCGCGGATGCGGTCGGCCTCGGCGAAGTCGCGCGCCGCCTTGGCAGCCGCGCGCGCGTCGATCAGGGACTGGATCGCCGCTTCGTCCACTCCGGCGCCTGCGCGCAGGAAGGCCTGCGGGTCGCCCTGCAGCAGGCCCAGGCAGCCGGCCAGCGTCTTGAGCAGGCCGGCGGTTTCCGCCGAGCGGGTGCGGTTGACCTCGCCCGCCAGCTCGAACAGCACGGCGATGGCCTCGGGCGTGCCGAAGTCTTCGTCCATGGCGGCCTTGAAGCGGGCGGCGAAGGGCTGGCCCCAGTCGATGGCGGGCAGCTCGGCCGGCGCCACCAGGCTGAGCGCGGTGTAGAGGCGGCGCAGCGCGGCGCGGGCGTCGTCCAGATGCGCGTCGCTGTAGTTCAAGGCGCTGCGGTAGTGCGCACGCACGATGAAGAAGCGCACGGTTTCCGCGTCGTACTTGGCCAGCACGTCGCGGATGGTGAAGAAGTTGCCGAGCGACTTGCTCATCTTCTCGTTGTCCACGCGCACGAAGCCGTTGTGGACCCAGAACTTCGCCAGCGGCTGGCCGGTGGCGCCTTCGCTCTGGGCGATCTCGTTCTCGTGGTGCGGGAACTGCAGGTCGGCTCCGCCGCCGTGGATGTCGAAGCTCTCGCCCAGCGTGGCGCAGCTCATGGCCGAGCATTCGATATGCCAACCGGGACGTCCGGCGCCGAAGGGGCTGTCCCACTTGGCCTCGGGCGGCTCCTCGGGCTTGGCGGACTTCCACAGCACGAAGTCGAGCGGATCGTCCTTGCCCTCCAGCACGGCCACGCGCTCGCCGGCGCGCAGCTCGTCCAGCGACTTGCCCGAAAGCTTGCCGTAGCCCGGGAACTTGCGCACCGCGTAGTTCATGTCGCCGCTGCTGCCCTGGTAGGCCAGGCCCTTGTCCTGCAGCTTGCCGATCAAGGCCAGCATCTGCGGCACGTATTCGGTGGCACGCGGCTCGATGGACGGGGGCTCGATGCCCAGCCTGCCGATGTCCTCGTGCATGGCGGCGATCATCTCGTCGGTCAGCTGGCGGATGGTGATGCCGCGTTCGACCGCGCGGCGGATGATCTTGTCGTCGATATCGGTGATGTTGCGCACGTAGGTCACGCGCAGGCCGCTGCTCCTGAGCCAGCGCTGCACCACGTCGAACGCCATCATCATGCGGGCATGGCCGATGTGGCACAGGTCGTAGATCGTCATGCCGCACACGTACATGCGCACATGGCCGGGCTCGATCGGGGCAAAGTCTTCCAATGCACGCGACAGCGTGTTGTAGATGCGCAAACTCATCGGGAATGTCAATCAATGTCAGGGAATTTGCAGCTGCCCCCGCGGGTGGAAAGGCAAGCCCAGAGTCATCGGGGCACGGGGTGCTTGGGGACGGAGGCAGCCGCTCCGCACCCCGGGGGCCCGGCAGCGGCAACAGCGCTCCGGCAACGCAAACCCCTCAGCTACAATCCGCCGCAGTATAAGCCTCGTTACGGCTAGACACCGATCTAACTCCTGCAACCGTCCATGAAGCCTGCCCTCCGCGCCCTCCCCCATTTCCTGCGCTTGATCGCGCTGTCGGCCGCTCTGGGGGCGCCGCTGGCCCATGCCGACGACTATGCCGACATCACGCAGCTGCTGCGTTCCGGCAAGGCCGCGGAAGCGCTCACCAAGGCCGACCAGCGCCTGGCGGCCAACCCGCGCGATCCGCAGCTGCGCTTCCTGCGCGGCGTGGCACAGGCCGATTCGGGCAAGCCGTCCGACGCCATCGCCACCTTCACCAAGCTCACCGAAGACTATCCAGAGCTGCCCGAGCCCTATAACAACCTGGCCGTGCTCTACGCCAGCCAGAACCAGCTGGACAAGGCCCGTACCGCGCTGGAAATGGCCATCCGCACCAACCCCAGCTACGCCACGGCGCACGAGAACCTGGGCGACATCTACGCCAAGCTGGCCAGCCAGGCCTACAACAAGGCGCTGCAGCTCGACAGCAGCAATGCCAGCACGGTCAAGCCCAAGCTCGCGCTGATCCGCGAACTGTTCTCCAACACGACCAAGACGGCAGCCGCCGGCACCACGGTCGCGGCCCGCAGCCCGGCACCAGCGCCTGCACCGGCTCCCGCCCCTGCTCCAGCTCCTGCGCCCAAGCCCGCCGCTCCGGCCCCGGCGCCCGTGCAGGCACCGGCCCCTGCACCTGCGCCCGCTCCTGCGACCCTGCCTGCGGCAGCCGCCCCGGCGCCCAGCGCTCTGCCGACTCCCGCACCGGCTCCGGCTCCCGCCGCAGCCCCTGCCAATGCCAACGCAGCGGCGGAAAAGGAAGTCACCCACGCGGTGCGCGCCTGGGCTTCCGCCTGGGAGAGCCAGAACATGGCCGGCTACCTGGATGCCTACGAAAAGTCCTATTCGCCCGGTAAGCAAAGCCACGCCGCATGGGAAAAGGAACGCCGCGAACGCATCGTCGGTCGCGCCAAGATCACCGTGGGCATCAACGACCTGCGCGTGACCGTCAATGGCAACAAGGCGCAGGCCCGCTTCCACCAGACCTACAGCTCCGGCAGCTACAACGTGAACAGCCGCAAGACGCTGGATCTGGTGAACACCGGCGGCCGCTGGGTCATCGTGCGCGAAGCCACCGGCGGTTGAGTTCGGTTGCTGAGTTCCGTGGGGCGGTTGCGCCCCTTTCCCCGTTTTCCTCGCTTATCACCATCCATGCGCCTGGCGCACTCCCTTGACCGCCGCCTGGGCGGGCTGTGGCTTGCCCCTGCGTGGAGCCGCCGCCTGGCCGCCTGCCTGGCGCTGGCAGTCCTCGGTGCCTCGCCATCGCTGCATGCGCAGGGCGACAAGCTGCGCGATATGGGCGGGCGGCATCCTGTCAAGCGTGCAGCTTCCGCCCCCGCCGGCCAGGCCGCTGCCAACGCCCCGTCGGCCACGCTCAAAGACGGCGAGGCGGAAAAGCGCCTGCTCGAAATCTACCGCCTGACCGGCCAGGGCCGCACGCGCGACGCACTGGCCAAGGCCGAGAGCCTGGTGCGCGACCATCCCAACTTCCAGCTGGCGCAACTGGCGCTGGGCGATCTGCTGACCTCGCGGGTGCGGGGACTCAAGCAGATGGGCGATGTCACCGTGCCGGCGGCCAGCGACGGCGCCGCGCCACGCCCGCCCGGCGAAACGCTGGCCGAGCTGCGCGCCGAATCGCGCCAGCGCACCGACGCCCTGCGCATGCGCCCGCCTGCGGGCACCGTTCCCAGCCAGTTCCTCGAAATCTCGGGCCGCACGCGCCACGCGATCGCCGTCGATGCCTCGCGCTCGCGCCTCTATCTGTTCGAGAACACGCCCAAGGGGCTGGAGCTGATCGCCGACTACTACGCATCGGTGGGCAAGCTGGGCATCGAGAAGAACCTGGAAGGCGACCAGCGCACGCCGCTGGGCGTGTACTACATCACCAGCCGGCTCGACCCGGCCAAGCTGACCGACTTCTACGGCTCCGGCGCACTGCCCATCAACTATCCCAGCCCGCTGGACCAGAGCCGGGGCAAGACCGGCAGCGGCATCTGGCTGCACGGCACGCCGCCCGACCAGTTCTCGCGTGCGCCGCTGGCCACCGACGGCTGCCTGGCGCTGGCCAACCCCGACCTGGACCGCATCCTGCGCACGGTGGAGCCGCGCACCACGCCCGTGGTCATCGCCCGCCAATTGCAGTGGGTGCAGCCGCAGAGCCTGCAGCCCGAGCGCCAGAAGTTCGAGGCCGTGCTGGACGCCTGGCGCACCGCCAAGTCGCAGGGCGACATGCAGCGCCTGCTGTCGTTCTATGCGCCCAATTTCGAGAGCTACGGCAAGATGCCGCTGGCCACCTGGAGCCGCAACCTGGAAGCCGAATCGCGCGCCCTGCGCGGGCGGGAACTCCAGCTCAAGGACAAGTCATACCTGCGCTGGACGGATTCGGCCGACACCATGGTCGTCACCTTCGGCGAGGTGCCCGCAGGCGCCCGCACCGGCCCCGTCAAACGCCAGTACTGGATGCGCAAGGGCAACCAGTGGCAGATTTTCTTCGAAGGAGTGATCGGATGATTTCCAGACGAAATTCGGCGCTGGCGCTTGCCTCGATGGCGCTGGCAGCTAGTTTGTCCATGGCGCCCGCCGGCGCGTGGGCCCAGGGCGCACAAGCGGCTGCGCCCAAGGTCAAGCTCGCCACCTCGATGGGCGACATCGTGGTCCAGCTCGACCCCGCCAAGGCCCCCCGGACGGTGGAGAACTTCCTCACCTACGTGAAGGAAAAGCACTACGACGGCACCATCTTCCACCGCGTGATCAACGGCTTCATGATCCAGGGCGGCGGCTTCACGCCCGACATGCAGCAAAAGCCCACCCGCGCGCCCATCGCGCTGGAAGCGAACACCGGCCTGAAGAACGATGCCTATACCATCGCCATGGCCCGTACCGGCAATCCCGACTCGGCCACCGCCCAGTTCTTCATCAACGTGAAGGACAACGCCATGCTCAATGCCAACGGCGAGGGCAACGGCTACGCCGTCTTTGGCAAGGTGGTTTCCGGCACGGAAGTGGTGGACAAGATCAAGGTCGTGGCCACCGGCAATCGCGGCATGTACCAGGATGTGCCGGCCACGCCGGTCGTGATCCGCTCGGCCACCATCGTCAAGTAAATCCCGGCCGCCGTGGGCCCGGTGCATGGCGGCATCGCCTGCCGCTGCGCTGCGCGCTCCCGGCCTTTTTCCGTTTCGTTTCGTTTCGTCAACGGGCCATTGCGGCCCCCGCTTCACAGAGGAACCTCCCATGAGCAACCCCCAAGTCGAACTGCACATCGCCGGCCACGGCGTCATCACGCTGGAACTCGACGCCGAGAAGGCCCCGAAGTCCACCGAGAACTTCCTGGCCTACGTGAAGAAGGGCCACTACGACAACACCATCTTCCACCGCGTGATCCCCGGCTTCATGATCCAGGGCGGCGGTTTCGAGCCCGGCATGAACCAGAAGGGCACCGATGCGCCCATTCAGAACGAAGCCCAGAACGGCCTGAAGAACGCAAACTACACGGTCGCCATGGCGCGCACCAGCGACCCGCACTCGGCCACCGCCCAGTTCTTCATCAACGTGGCCGACAACGGCTTCCTGAACCACACCGCACCCTCGGCACAAGGCTGGGGCTACGCCGTGTTCGGCAAGGTGGTCAAGGGCACCGAGATCGTCGATGCCATCAAGGGCGTGAAGACCGGCCGCAAGGGCTTCCATGACGACGTGCCCAAGGACGACGTCATCATCGAAAAGGCCGTGGCCATTTAAATCC
>CAJYHL010000031.1 GCA_913774625.1 uncultured Acidovorax sp. | reverse complement strand
ATCCGAAGCATCCACTCATCCCGATTGCGCTCCAACGCGATCCCCTGCGAGATCGTGAACACGTTCTTAGCAACAGGGTACAGGCCGGAACCGCGAGCGGGAGGCTTTCAGTTCAGCCGCACGTCGAAATACGCTTCGTCGGCGTCGCCGATGTGCGATAGCGCACGCTCGCGTGCCGTAGCTGCGGCTTTCAGCCAACGATGGGCCACGGCCTGATCGATGGCGGACACCATGTCGGCGCCCTCCAGCGAGGCCATCACCTCGCAGGCCGCAGCGACCTCGTAAGGCCCGCCCAGGGCGCGTTCCAGTTCGCGCGCATAGCGGCGCTCCGCCGCCAGCCTCGCTTCGCCGGGCAGGCTGGAAGGAACATCGCACAGTGCGATGCGGTAGGGGGTCTCGGCAATCGTTTCCATGAGGGCTCCTTGTGAATACTGTTTAAATTTACAGTATTTTCAGGCAATTGCGCAAGGGGCAGGGAACACGGCCTTGCCATGGCTTGATGCACGCATGCGCCACGATGCAGCCCCGACGGCACCACCTGAAGAAGCTGGTCCGCGCAAGATGAAGGGACCGAGGGGAGCGCCCGCTACTTCGACGGTATCGCCGAAAGCCAGAAGCGCAGCTGTGCGCTCTTGATCGACCCGTCATCGCCGTAATAGCGGGACTGCCATTCGTCCGGGTCGGTCTTGAGTCCGGCATCCGCCGGCACCTCGCCCTGCTGCACGAGCCGGCGCCAGGAAAAATGGTCGTAGATGTCGAGCACGTGCGTCGCGTACGCCTCGGCCAGGTAGCGCTGGCCCTTCACGATGACGAGGTTCTCGTCATTGTTGAACGACGCCTTGTATCCGAGGTTGTGGCTTCCGGTCACCACGACGCAATCGTCCGAGAACGGATCGATGACCACGATCTTGTCGTGCGTCACCGCGAAGCCGGCGTTGAGGATTTCCGCCTTCCAGCCTGCTGGCACGATGCGGTCGAGCGCATCCGCCGCGATGACGCGAGGGTCCTGCGGCCCCGGCGGATCGCCCTTCTGCTTCTTGGGAGGCAGCGTGCCGTGCAGTTCGTAGGCAAAGCCCTCGGCCGCAGACGGGTTCGTGACGCAGCCACGAACGAACAGCTTCTCGTTCGCCTTCTGCGCCTGAGCAGCCCAGTTCGCGATGCTGGGCGTGCCTGGATAGAAGGCCAGGAACAGGATGGCCTGCTTCGCGCCCAGCATCAGCGTGGCCACGTCCTCCATGTCGGGCGGGCGCTTCTCGTTCTTGGCCTTGGACTTGCGCAGCGCAGGCGTATTCGGCGAAAACCAGCTCGTGACGGATCCGCCGCCGTCGAGCTTGTAGCGCTTGGACTTCGCGTCCCAGTCCCGCAGGGCCTTGCTCTGCAGCGCCTTCGAATCGACGCCTGCCGCCTCCGTATCCTGGGCGAGCTGCCGCCAGTAGTCGAGATAGCGTCCCGCCAGATCGGCATCGCGCCAGATGATGGTGTTGTTGGTCTGCGTACACAGCCCGGTGGAAGTCCAGTTCGTGGAACCGAACAGCACGGCGACCGGCTTCTTCCTACGGACCAGCACCGCGAACTTGTTATGGCCGATCTGGCCATCGGGCAGCATCCGGTCGATGACCTCGGCACCCGCCTCCTTGAGCATCTGCCGGGACTTGTCATTGCCGTCGGTGATGCCGCTGGCGCTCTGCTCGTCGCTCGCCTTCGGATTCGACAGCACGACATGCAGTTTCGACTTGAGCCCGGCCAGCGCCCCGATCAGCTGCGCATCGCCCAGTTCGTACAGGGCGCAGTAGAGTTCACCGCCGTCCTGGGCTTGCACCACGAATCCGGTCAGCGCCGCAATCATTTCGCCAGCCAGATCAGTGCGCAGCCTGTCCTCCGGGTCCGCCACGCGATCCAGCAGCTTGGCCTTCGAAGCCTTGATCCCGCCAAGCGCCTGGGACACATGCTGGGTCGAGATGATGCCCCGGTTGAAATAGGCGGCAAGGCTGGCGGAGAGTTGCGGCGTGACCTCGACCTCGTTGGAGACGGCGAAGCCGATCGACATAGGCTTGAGCCGCCCCGGCTTGCCGGCGAGGGGCACCACCTTGTAGCGAAACTTCCGGGAGCCGGTCTTCTCCGCCACGAGCCGGGCAAAGGGATCTTTCCAGTAGAACTTCTGGACTGGAAACTCGGCCGTGGTCTGGCCCGGCCTGCGCTTGAAGCCCGGAAATACGGCCATGGACGGCAGCGCAGCCTCCTGGCCGGCTTCGTCAATGCGGTACACCGCGAAGCCCATGCAATCGGGCAGCTTGTGGCCGTACCCCCAAGCGACGACGACGACGTCGTTGTCCGCAAATGCGATAGCGTTCTGCACGATACCTCCCGGATGTGGCTCGGTTGCGGGTCCGCCGGACGCATTCTAGGCATGGCCGATTGCGCAGTACAGCAGCCCGGCTGTTGCCGGCCTCACGAGCCCCCGGGAAATAAAAAAGCCTTCCAGACCGGCAGTCTGGAAGGCTTCGGGTACCAATGGTTAGTTGGTAGGCGCGATTGGACTCGAACCAACGACCCCCACCATGTCAAGGTGGTGCTCTAACCAGCTGAGCTACGCGCCTGTCTGTATGTATTCGAGAAGCGAGAGTATAGCAGTAAAAATCGGCTCTCCGCAAAAATTCCATTCTTTCGCTTCAACGCCTCCGTGCCGAGCGCACGCCGGGCACGGTGGAGACGATGCCCAGCACCTTGCCGAGCCGGCCCGAATCGGAGACCTCCACGGTGAAGGTCATCCAGGCCGTGCCTTTGACGGACTGCGTCTGCACGCCGATGACGTTGGTCTTCTCGCGGGCGAAGACGTCGGAGATGTCGCGCAGCAGCCCCTGGCGGTCCGATGCCTCGACCGCAACGTCCACCGGATACACGGCGGCGCCGCCAGCGGGCGTGGTCGATGCCTTGGGCCGGCCCCATTCCACGTCGATCACGCGTTCGCCGTTGCGCGCCGCCATCTCACGGAAATTGCGGCAGTCGGCGCGGTGTACGCTCACGCCCTTGCCGCGCGTGACGAAGCCGCGGATGGCGTCCGGCGGCGCGGGGCGGCAGCATTTGGCCAGCTGGGTCATGAGCGAATCGATGCCCACCACCAGCACGCCGCCCTTGCCGCTGGCATCCGCGCCCCGGGCCTTCTTGACGAGCAGGAAGTCGTCGGGCTGGGCGGCGGGCTCGGGCGGGCGCAGCAGGTTTTCGATGCTGCGCAGGGAGAACTCGTCCTTGCCCACCACTTCGAAGAGCGCATCGGCGGTCTTGAAGCCCAGCTGCACGGCCAGGTCGTCCAGCTTCATGGCGGTGCGGCCTTCGCGCTGCAGCAGCTTCTCCACCGCCTCGCGCCCGCGGGCGACGGTCTCGTGCGTGGCCTGGGCGTTGAACCAGGCACGCACCTTGGCGCGCGCGCGGTGGCTGGTGAGATAGCCCAGCTCGGCGTTGAGCCAGTCGCGCGAGGGCCGGCCTTCCTTGACCGTGGTGATCTCCACCGTCTGGCCGTTCTGCAGCGGCGTGTTGAGCGGCACCATGGCGCCATCCACCCGGGCGCCGCGGCAGCGGTGGCCCAGGCTGGTGTGGACGGCGTAGGCGAAGTCCACGGGCGTGGCGCCCTGGGGCAGCTCGACCACCGCCGCGCCCGGGGTCAGCACGTAGATGCGGTCTTCGAACAGGCCGCTGTGGCTGGCCGAGCCCACCAGGTCGCGCTCCCAGGCCAGCAGTTGCCGCAGCACGGCGATCTTGGCGTCGTATTCGCCGCTGGCCGTGACGCCCGCATAGCCCTTGGTGCCGGCCTCCTTGTAGGCCCAGTGCGCCGCCACGCCGTGCTCGGCATGGTCGTGCATGGCCTGGGTACGGATCTGGATCTCGATGGGCTTGCCCGCTTCGTCGCGCACCACGGTGTGCAGCGACTGGTAGCCGTTGGGCTTGGGCCGGGCGATGTAGTCGTCGAACTCGGCTTCGATGGGCCTGAACTGCTGATGCACCCAGGAGAGGGCCGCATAGCAGTCCTTGACCGATGGCACGACCACGCGCAGCGCGCGGATGTCGAACACCTGGCCGAAGTCCAGCGACTTGCCGCGCATCTTCTTGACGATGCTGTAGATGTGCTTGGGCCGGCCCTGCACGCTGGCGCTGATGCTGCGCGAGCGCAGCTCCGATTCGACGCGGCTGCGCAGCTGCTCCATGTAGAGCTCGCGCTCGGTGCGCTTCTCGTCCAGCAGCCGCGCCACCTCCTTGTAGGTGTCGGGCTCCAGGAAGCGGAAGGACAGGTCTTCCAGCTCCCACTTCATCTGCCAGATGCCCAGCCGGTTGGCCAGCGGCGCGAAGACCTGCAGCGCCTCGCGGGCGATGCCGGGCGACACCGCGCGCTTGCTGGCCGCGTAGTAGCGCAGCGTCTGCAGGCGGGAGGCCAGCCGCAGCATGACCACGCGCAGGTCGCGCGAGAAGGCCAGCAGCATCTTGCGCACGTTCTCGGTCTGCACGGCCGGGTCGTCCACCAGGGTGCCCGCCAGTTGCGCCTCGCGGGCCTGCTGCTGCACGCGCATGAGCTTGGTGGTCTCCACCGCCAGCGTGGCGAAGTTCTCGCCGAAGGCCTTGCTGATGACCTCCTGCGGCTTGTTCAGGTGCGACGAGGCATGCACCAGATAGCTGGCGGCCTGCATGGCCTCCGAGCCGCCTATGCCCTTCAGGATGGCGGCCACGGCGTCGGCATGGGCCAGGGTGTTCTCGCCCGTCTCTAAGGTTTCGCCGATCAGCAGCGGCTCGGCGAAGGCGCGCGCGCGGACCAGCGCATCGGGCTGCTCCGGCATGGCATGCGCCGTCGCTGCGATCAGCTGCGGCATGGGTTCGGGGCGGCTGCCGTGCGGCTGGGAGCCGGGCAGCGCCTGTCCGACGAGGCTGCTCTTCATGCCCTCACCCCGCCCTCGCCTGCGCCCGGCAGCAGAAAGCCCTCCACGGCCAGCACCTGGTCTTCGGCCACCAGGGTGGGCGCGTGCCCCACGCCGGCGAACTCCACCAGCCGCGCACGCGGGCCGCGCGCGGCCATCGCCGCCGCCGTCGCGGCGGAAAGCAGGTCGGACTGCGCGCCGCGCAGCAGCAGCACCTGCGCCGCGATCTGGTCGTAGAGCTGCCACAGGGCGGCTTCGCCGGCCTGCGCAGCCTCTTCGGTCAGCGCCCGGAAGGGCACGCCGATGGCCGGGTCGTAGTGCAGCGTGAAGCCGCCCTGCCCGTCCGGGCGCAGCATGGGGCGCGACAGTTCCAGCCACTGCGCCGGCGTGTGCGGCCCGAAGCTGCTGGAAATGGCCCAGAGCGCATCGGCGGCCTGCTGCTCCGACGCGAAATGCACGGGCTGGCCCACATAGCTGCCGATGCGGCGCAGGGCCGACCATTCCAGCGCCGGGCCCACGTCGTTGAGCACCAGCCGCCGCACGGGCGCCGGCAGCGGCAGGCCGGGCTGGCCGCAGACCGCCATGCCGATCAGCCCGCCCATGCTGGTGCCCACCCAGTCCAGCGTGCCGATGGGCGCCTGGGCATGCAGTTGCGCGAGCAGGGCCAGCATGTCGCCGGCATAGACGGGCACCTGGTAGCCGGCGGCGTCGGCCAGCCAGTCGCTGCGGCCGCGGCCTGCGACGTCGGGGCAGACCACGCGGGCGTGGGCGCTCAGGCGCCGCGCCAGCACGTCGAAGTCGCGTCCCTGCCGCGTGAGTCCGTGCACGCACACGATCACGTGCGGGTGCCGCGGATCGCCGGTCCGGTTCCACTCCCAGTACGCCATGCGGTGCGCGGCCTGCGCCGCGGGTTGGGAAACGCCGGAATGCGCGGCGGCAAGCCCGGGGCAGAGGACGTGGTGCAGGGTGGGTTCGGTCATGGGAGAACAGGGCTCTTCGCGTGGGCCGGAAAGCGGCTCGTCACGGGAGGAATATGCCTGTGGCCATCCTAATTCATCCGGCCCGTGCAGCCGGGACGACCGGCTGCGGCACGACCACGGGCAAGGCACAGCGCGCGGGAAAGCCGGAAAGAAGAAAGGCCCCGCGATGCGAGGCCTTTCCGGTGAGCGCGGTGCCGGCGGCTCAGCGCATCTGCACGCTGCCCGACACCATGACCTGCACCTGGGACTTGCCCGCCTCCACCGGCACCGGAGCGTCGCTGAAGGCTTCCGCCTTGGCCTGCATCGCCATCATGCGCGGCGCGCGGGGGCCGGGCATCGACTCGTTGCTGTTCACGGTCACTTCGCGCAGCGTATAGCCGCTGAAGCCGAAGCCACGCGACAGCTCGGTCGCCCGGCGCTTGAATTCCTCGAGCGCACGGGCCTGGGCTTCGCCTTCCACCTTGGCGCGGGCTTCGCGCGAGAGGTCGAAGGAAATCTGCGTGATAGGCATGCTCTGGATTCGGCCGGCGGTGGAAGTGATGCGCGCGAAGTCCCGGCCTTGCAGCACCAGCTCGGCCCGGCCCTGCCAGCCGCTGATCTTGCCGTCCTTGCCGTAGCGCGGGAACAGGCCGAAGTTGCCGGTGCGCACATCCATCTGGTCGGGCTTCGCATTGCGATTGGCTTCTGTCAGGGCGGAGTCAAGAGCCTGCTTGAGCTGCGTCTGCACGTTGGCGGCGTCCGGGCCCTCCTTGGTGGTGCCCAGGGTGAGCACCAGCACGTCCTGCTGCACGTCCACGGAGCCGGTGGCCGACAGCTGCAGCACGTTTTCGAGCACCGGCGTCGCGCCTTGGGCAAAAGCGGCGCCAGCGCAGGCAAGCAGGGCACCTGCTGCTATGAATTTGGAAGTATTTTTCAGTTTCATGGGCAATGCTCCGTCGGTTGTTGCAATGGTTTCGAGACCGCTGGGCGCCACCTTAACGGGGTTTCTGCATGCATTCGTGAACCGCGTTCCATGTCTTGGCGTGCTGGCGCAAGATTTGTAACAGTTGGTCAGACCGTGGCCAAAAAGCCGAATTTTTCAGCCCAAGGTGGTCAGAATCGCCTCTGTTACAAATTGGACCTGGGAAAGAAATGGCCTCAACAACCAACCGAACCGACAAAGTTCTCGTGGTGGACGACGACGCCCGCATCCGCGACCTGCTGAGGCGCTACCTGACGCAGGAAGGCTTCGAGGTCATGGTGGCCGAGGACGGCAAGGCACTGAACAGGATCTTGCTGCGCGAAACGGTGGACCTCATCGTGCTCGACCTGATGATGCCCGGCGAGGATGGCCTGTCGATCTGCCGCCGCCTGCGCGCGGCCAACGACCGCACCCCCATCATCATGCTCACTGCCAAAGGCGAGGACGTGGACCGCATCGTCGGCCTGGAAGTCGGTGCCGACGACTACCTGGGCAAGCCCTTCAACCCCCGCGAACTGCTGGCACGCATCCACGCCGTGCTGCGCCGCCGCCCGCCGCAGGAAGCGCCGGGCGCGCCGTCGGGCGACAACGAAGTGGTGACTTTCGGCCCCTTCACCTTCGACCTGGGCACCCGCGCGCTGCAGCGCAACGGCGAGGAACTGCCCCTGACCACCGGCGAATTCGCCATGCTCAAGGCCCTGGTGCGCCACCCGCGCCAGCCGCTGTCGCGCGAAAAGCTGGCCCTGCTGGCCCGCGGCCGCGAATTCGAGCCCTTCGACCGCAGCCTGGACGTGCAGGTCTCGCGCCTGCGCAAGCTGGTCGAGGTCGATGCCGCCGCCCCCCGCTACATCCAGACCGTGTGGGGCGTGGGCTACGTGTTCGTTCCGGACGGAGCGAACTGAAACGGCCGAGGCGATGAGGGAATCCTCCAGCGTCGCCCTGGGCCGCAACCGGGGCTGAACGGTGCCTGCCGCGCCCTTCAGCCATTCGAGCCGGCGGGGCACACAGCGCTCGGCCTTTCTCCCTGGATGACATGAGCGCCACTTACGAAGCATCTTCCGATGCGAAAAGCCCCTCGTCGCTCGAGGCCTCACCGCCCGAGCCGCCCTCGCGCACGCGGGTGGGGCTGAATCTCTTCTGGCGCACCTTCTTCCTGCTGGCCCTGCTGCTGGTGGGCAGCATCCTGGCCTGGCTGCAGACGCTGCGCGCGCTCGAATTCGAGCCCCGCACGCTGCAGACCGCGCAGCAGGTCGCCTCGCTGGTCAACCTGAGCCGCGCGGCGCTGATCCATGCGGACGCCATCGCCCGCGTGTCGCTCATCAAGACCATGGCCGACCAGGAAGGCGTGCGCATCCTGCCGCGCGAGCCCGGCGACAAGTTCGAACTGCTGGACCCCTCGGCGCTCGGCACCCGGCTGACCGAAGAGCTGACACTGCGCCTGGGCCCGGGCACCATCGTGGCCAGCAGCGTGAACGGCGAAAAAGGCCTCTGGGTCGGCTTCACCATCAACGGCGACCCCAACTGGCTGCTGATGGACCGCTCGCGCCTGAGCGCGGCCGGCGGCAAGACCTGGATGATCTGGCTCATCACCGCCGGCGCGCTGTCGCTGGCGGGCGCCGCCGCCATCGCGCGGCTCATCAACCGGCCGCTCAAGCAGCTCTCGTATGCGGCCAACCGCGTGCGCGACGGCGACTTCGCTGCCAGCCAGCTCGACGAAGAAGTGGTGACCAGCGAGATCCGCGAGGTGAACATCGGCTTCAACCGCATGGCGCAGAAGCTCGCCAAGCTGGAGCAGGACCGGGCCGTGATGCTGGCCGGCATATCGCACGACCTGCGCACGCCGCTGGCCCGCCTGCGCCTGGAAACCGAGATGAGCGTGAACGACGACGTGGCCCGCGAGCACATGGTGGCCGACATCGTCCAGCTCGACGCCACCATCGACAAGTTCCTCGACTACGCGCGCCCCGAGCACGTGAACCTCACGCCCGTCAACCTGCATGCCGTGGTGTCGTCCTGCGTCTATGCCGTGCAGGACCACCGCGAACTGCAGATCACCATGGACGTGCCCGAGGACCTGAACGTGATGGTCGACGAGGTCGAGCTGGCGCGCGTCATCTCCAACCTGCTGGAGAACGCCCGCCGCTACGGCAAGTCGCCCGACAGCGGCACCACCACGGTGGACATCGCCGCCAAGGGCCGCGAAAAATGGGTGCTGCTGAAGATGCGCGACCACGGCAGCGGCGTGCCGCCCGAGCAGCTGGCCAATCTGACCAAGCCCTTCTTCCGGGGCGATTCGGCCCGCACCGCAGCGGCCGGCGCCGGCCTGGGCCTCTCCATCGTGGACAAGACCGTGCAGCGCATGGGCGGCATCTTCGCGCTGGCCAACGCCGCGTCGGGCGGACTGGTGGCCCACATCCAGCTGCAGCGCGCGGAACTGCCCAGCGGCAAGGATCCCAAGCAGCGCCTGCAGCGCCCGCAGATCAAGCGCCACCTGCCGCCGCGCCCCAGCGGCGAAGAGGATGCAGGCAACCTGACCTGAGAACGTGCTGACGATCCCTACGAGATCGTCAACACGTTATGAGGCAGCGCCCCTGCGGCTGCCCGCTCAGGCTGCGCCGGCAGCCGGGCGCCCGACAAGCAGCGTGGCCGCGCGGGCCTCGATGGCCAGGCCCTGCCCCACGGGGCCCATGCGCTCGGCAGTCTTGGCCTTCACGTTCACCTGGTCTTCACGCAGCCCCAGCGCCGCGGCGATGCGCGCGCGCATGCCGGGAATGTGCGGCGCCAGCCGGGGCGCCTGCGCGATCACAGTGCTGTCGATGTTGCCGATCTCGTAGCCGCGCGCCCCCACGCGGCGGGCCGCCTCGGTGAGCAGCACGACCGAATCGGCGCCCTTGAATTCGGGGTCGGTGTCTGGAAAGTGGCTGCCGATGTCGCCCAGCGCGGCGGCGCCCAGCAGCGCGTCCGTGATGGCGTGCAGCAGCACGTCGGCATCGGAATGGCCCAGCAGGCCCAGGGTGTGCGGAATCTCCACGCCGCCGATGATGAGCTTGCGGCCGGGAACGAGCGCGTGAATGTCCCAGCCTTCGCCAATTCGCAGATCCATATATGTGTTTACTCCTCGATGTGAACGGACCCGGCCATCGGCAGACGGCCGGCGGCGGCCGTTCAGAAAATGGTGCGCGCCGGCAGGGCCGAAGCCTCGCCGCGCTGGCCGCCGAAGCGCTCCAGCGTGGCGCCGTGCATGCGCTGGGCCAGCACGGCGGCGGCCAGCGCGAAGTCGTCGGGATAGGTGACCTTGAAGTTCTGCGCCCCGCCCGGCACCAGGCGCGGACGGTGGCCCAGGGCCTCCATGGCGCTGGCCTCGTCGGTGGCCTGCGCGCCCAGCTGTTCCAGGGCATGGAGCAAGGGGCCCAGGCGGAACATCTGCGGTGTCTGGGCCAGCCATTTGTCGCTGCGGTCCACCGTGGCGGCCACGCGCACGCCGCCCGGCCCGTCGCTGGCGGTCTTGAGCGTGTCGGCCAGCTTGTGCGCCAGCAGCCCGCCGACCGCATCGCCCGCGCAGGCGTCGATCAGCGCGTCTATCTGCGCCGTGGTCACCAGGCAGCGGGCTGCGTCATGCACAAGCACCCAGTCGCCATCGCCCGCACCGCGTGCGCGCAGCGCCAGCAGGCCGCCGCGCACCGTGTCCGCGCGCGTCGCGCCGCCGCAGGGCATCACGAAGAAGGCCGGGTCGACGGGCGCCAGCCGGTCGAAGAAATCGTCGCCAGGCGCCACGGCCACCAACGTGCCCAGCAGGCGGCCCACGCCGGCAAAAGCGGCCAGGGTGTGCAGCACCATGGGCTGGCCGGCCACGGGCTGGTATTGCTTGGGCACGGGCGGCTGACTCTGCGCCACAGCCGATGACGCCACCGCCCGCGCGCCCACCCCCGCACAGGGAATGAGCGCCCAGAATCGCCCGGTAGCGGCCAGGGGCACGGGAGGCGTGGGACTGAGGCGGGCGTCGAGAGTCATGGGCGGCAGATTCTACGAGCGCCCGCCTGCGGCCAAGGCATTCGGAAGGTCTTCACGGCTCTTGCAGCCTTGCATGCCGGACACATATACCAACGCCCCACCTAGAATCATCGGTCGAGGCTGCACCCCCTTGTGCCCTGTCCGGGCCCTGCGCTTCGCTCCGGCCCGCCGCCTGCCAATCCGCCCCTTCGCATGGACCTGCCCAAACTCTCCCCCGGAAAACGATTCACCCTGCCCCGCCCCGTGGGCAGCGCCGACGCGCTGCTGCTGGCGCGCCTGGGCGAGCGGGAAAAGGCCCAGCGGCGCACGGTGGCCATCGTCACGGCCGACGCCACCGACGCGCAGCGCCTGATCGACGAGATGGCGTTCTTCGCGCCCCAGCTGCGCTGCGCGCTGTTCCCCGACTGGGAAACGCTGCCCTACGACACCTTCTCGCCCCACCAGGACCTCATCAGCGAGCGCCTCGCCACGCTGTGGCGCATCAGCCAGAAGGACAAGGACACGGGCGCCGACGTGGTGCTGGTGCCAGCCACCACGGCGCTCTACAGGGTCGCGCCGCCCTCGTTCCTGGCGGCCTACACCTTCCACTTCAAGGTCAAGCAGAAACTGGACGAGGCGAAATTCCGCGCCCAGCTCACGCTCGCCGGCTACAGCCACGTGTCGCAGGTGGTGAGCCCGGGCGAATACGCGGTGCGCGGCGGGCTGATCGACCTCTTCCCCATGGGCTCGCCCGTGCCCTACCGGGTGGACCTGTTCGACGACGAGATCGACTCCATCCGCACCTTCGACCCGGACACGCAGCGCAGCCTCTACCCCGTGCCCGAGGTGCGCCTGCTGCCCGGCCGCGAGTTCCCCATGGACGACGCGGCCCGGGCCAAGTTCCGCAGCCGCTGGCGCGAGCTGCTGGAGGGCGACCCCACGAAAAGCCGCATCTACAAGGACATGGGCAACGGCGTGGCCACCGCCGGCATCGAGTACTACCTGCCGCTCTTCTTCGACGAGACGGCCACCGTGTTCGACTATCTTGGCGAGGACGCCACCGTCGTGCTGCACGGCGACCTGGAGCCGGCCTTCCAGCGCTTCTGGCAGGACACGAAGGAGCGCTTCCGTCTGGTGCAGGGCGACCCCGACCGGCCGGCGCTGCCGCCCGAATCGCTGTTCCTGGGCATCGAGCAGTTCTACACCCGCGCCAACGCGCACGCGCAGCTGGCGCTGCGGGCAGGCACCGAAGACGTGGCCGACAACCCGCACTTCCAGAAGCTGGGCGATCTGTCGGTGGTGCGCGGAGCCGAAGATCCGCTGGCGCGCCTGCATGCCCACATCCGGAGCACCCAGCACCGCGTGCTGCTGCTGGCCGAAAGCGACGGCCGGCGTGAAAGCCTGCTGGACTTCCTGCGCGCCTCGCAGCTGAACCCGCCGGCCTTCGATTCGCTGGCCGAGTTCCAGGGCCAGGCGGACGAGCGGGTGGGCATCGCCACCGCTGCGCTGGCCACGGGCTTCGCCTGGCTGGAAGAAGGCATCGACTTCGTCACCGAGACCGAGCTGTTCGCCGCCGGCACCACCACGCGCCGGCGCAAGAAGCAGGAGCAGGTGAGCGATGTCGAGGCGCTCATCAAAGACCTGTCGGAACTGACCCTGGGCGACCCGGTGGTCCACAGCGCGCACGGCATCGGCCGCTACCGGGGCCTGATCCACATGGACGTGGGCCAGAAGAACCCCGACGGCACGCCCGCGATGCAGGAGTTCCTGCACCTCGAATACGCCGACAAGGCCGTGCTCTACGTGCCGGTCAGCCAGCTGCAGCTCATCAGCCGCTACACGGGCGTGTCCGCCGACGAGGCCCCCCTGCACAAGCTGGGCAGCGGCCAGTGGGAAAAGGCCAAGCGCAAGGCCGCCGAGCAGGTGCGCGATTCCGCCGCCGAGCTGCTCAACATCTACGCCCGCCGCGCAGCGCGCGAGGGCCACGCCTTCCGCTACAGCCCCCAGGACTACGAGCAGTTCGCCAACGATTTCGGCTTCGAGGAGACGGCCGACCAGAACGCCGCCATCCACGCGGTGATCCAGGACATGATCTCGCCGCGTCCCATGGACCGGCTGGTCTGCGGCGACGTGGGCTTCGGCAAGACCGAAGTCGCCCTACGCGCGGCCTTCGTCGCCGTGACGGGCGGCAAGCAGGTGGCCTTCCTCGCGCCGACCACGCTGCTGGCCGAACAGCACTATCAGACGCTGGTGGACCGCTTCTCCAAGTGGCCGGTGAAGATCGCCGAGGTTTCGCGCTTCCGCTCCGGCAAGGAGATCACCGCGGCCATCAAGGGCATCGGAGACGGCACGGTGGACATCGTGGTGGGCACGCACAAGCTGCTCAGCGAATCCACCAAGTTCCACAACCTGGGCCTGCTCATCATCGACGAGGAGCACCGCTTCGGCGTGCGCCACAAGGAGCAGATGAAGCAGCTGCGTGCCGAGGTGGACGTGCTCACGCTCACGGCAACGCCCATCCCGCGCACGCTGGGCATGGCGCTGGAGGGCCTGCGCGACCTCAGCGTTATCGCCACCGCGCCGCAGCGGCGCCTGGCCATCAAGACCTTCGTGCGCACCGAAGGCACGGGCGTGATCCGCGAAGCGGTGCTGCGCGAACTGAAGCGCGGCGGGCAGTGCTACTTCCTGCACAACGAGGTGGAGACCATCGAGAACCGCCGCCAGAAGCTGGAAGAGATCCTGCCCGAGGCCCGCATCGCCGTGGCCCACGGCCAGATGCCCGAGCGCGAGCTGGAGAAGGTGATGCGCGACTTCGTGGCGCAGCGCTACAACATCCTGCTGTGCTCGACCATCATCGAGACCGGCATCGACGTGCCGACGGCCAACACCATCATCATGAGCCGCGCCGACAAGTTCGGCCTGGCGCAGCTGCACCAGCTGCGCGGCCGCGTGGGCCGCAGCCACCACCAGGCCTATGCCTACCTGATGGTGCCGGACGTGGACGGACTGACCAAGCAGGCCGCCCAGCGGCTGGACGCCATCCAGCAGATGGAGGAACTGGGCTCGGGCTTCTATCTCGCCATGCACGACCTGGAGATCCGCGGCGCGGGCGAGGTGCTGGGCGAGAACCAGAGCGGCAACATGCTGGAGGTGGGCTTCCAGCTCTACAACGAGATGCTGAGCGAGGCCGTGAAGTCGCTCAAGGCCGGCAAGGAGCCCGATCTTCTGAGCCCCCTGTCCGTCACCACGGACATCAACCTGCATGCGCCGGCCCTGCTGCCCGACGACTACTGCGGCGACGTCCATCTGCGCCTGTCGTTCTACAAGAAGCTCGCCACCGCCAAGACCAACGACCAGATCGACGGCCTGCTCGAAGAGATCGTGGACCGCTTCGGCAAGCTGCCGCCGCAGGCGCAGACGCTGATCGACGTGCACCGGCTGCGCGTGCTGAGCCAGCCCTATGGCGTGGTGAAGGTGGATGCGGCGCCGGGCGTCATCAACGTCACCTTCAAGCCCCAGCCGCCGGTGGATCCGATGGCCATCATCCACCTGATCCAGAAGAACAGGCACATCAAGCTGGCGGGCAACGAGAAGCTGCGCATCGAACGCGAGCTGCCCGACCCCAAGGCGCGCGCACAGATGGTGCGCGACATCTTGCGCAGCCTGGGTCAGCCGCTGGTTGCCGCGCAGAACGCCTGAAGCAGCCCCGGGTCCCGAAGTCCGGGCCCCGGATGGCGCCCAGGCGTCAGTTCAAACGGAACACCGCCACCGCCTGCACCAGCTGCTGCGCCTGCACGTTCAGGCTGTTGGCGGCGGCCGCGCTTTCCTCGACCAGCGCGGCGTTCTGCTGCGTGGTGGAGTCCATCTGCGTGACCGCCTCGCCCACCTGGGCGATGCCCGAGCTCTGCT
>CAJYHL010000030.1 GCA_913774625.1 uncultured Acidovorax sp. | reverse complement strand
TTTGCCTGGTTGGACAAGAACAGGCGTTTATGGAAGAACTGCGAGAGGTTGCTCAACACCAGCTTGCAGTTCGTCCACTTGGCATTCTTGGCTTTGCTGTGTCGAAGATCGTAAACAGGTTCTAAGATCGCCGCCATGACCTCGATCAACCAACCCACCGCCGCAACGAGCAGCGCCACGCTGCGCGAAGACGCGCGCACCATCGGCCTCATCGGCCTGGCGCACGGCTCCTCGCACTTCTTCCACCTGCTGCTGCCGCCGCTCTTTCCCTTCCTCATCAAGGAATTCGGCTTCAGCTATTCCGAGCTGGGCCTGCTGGTGTCGGTGTTCTTCGTCATCTCCGGCGTGGGCCAGGCGCTCTCGGGCTTCATCGTGGACCGGGTGGGCGCGCGGCCGGTGATGTTCTTCGCGCTCTCGTGCTTCACGGCGGCCGGGGTGGTGGCCAGCCTCGCCACCGGCTACTTAGGCCTGATGGCCGCCGCCGCGCTGGCGGGGCTGGGCAACGCGCCCTTCCATCCGGTGGACTTCACCATCCTCAACAAGCGCGTCTCGGCCCAGCGGCTGGGGCACGGCTTCTCCGTGCATGGCATCTCGGGCAACCTGGGCTGGGCGACGGCGCCGGTCTTCATGGCCGGCATCACCGCGGCCACCGGCTCCTGGCGCACGGCCTGCCTGTGCGGCGGCGCGCTGGCGGCCGTGGTGCTGGCCATCATGGTCTGGAACCGCGACGCGCTGGATGACCGGCGCGGCGCCGTGGCCGCGGCGCAGGCCAAGGCCGCGGCCGCTGCCACGGCCGAGCACCCCATGGCCTTCCTCAAGCTACCCTCGGTGTGGCTGTGCTTCTCGTTCTTCTTCTGGACCACCTGCTCGCTCAGCGTCATCCAGAGCTTCGCCAGCCCCACGCTGCAGAAGATGTACGGCCTGCCGCTGTCGGTCACCTCCCTGGTCGTCACCGGCTACATGCTGTGCGGCGCCGCCGGCATGGTGGTGGGCGGCTTCCTGGCCGGCCGCGTGGCGCGGCTGGAACGCACCATCACCGTCTGCATGCTGACCACCGCCGCCATGCTCGTCGTGGCCGGCACCGGCTGGCTGCCTGGCATGGGCACGATGGCGCTGGTGGCGCTGGCCGGCGTGGGCACGGGCCTGGCGGGCCCCTCGCGCGACATGCTCATCAAGCGCGCCGCGCCGCCCGGCGCCACCGGCCGCGTCTACGGCACGGTGTATTCGGGGCTGGATCTGGGCTTTTGCACCGCCGCCCCGGTGTTCGGCGCCATGCTCGATGCGGGCATGACCTCGGGCATCTTCTACGGCTCGGCCGCCGCCCTGGTGCTGGGCGTGGCATCGGCTGGCGTGGTGGGCGTGGGCGTGGCGGCCCGGGCGGCGCAGCAGCGGGCTGCGGCGGCGGCTACTGCTTAAGCCCCCGGCGCCACGCGCCGGCCCTGCGCATCCACCACCGGCTCGCCGTCTTCCTTGGCGAAGGCGCCGCGCTGCGGCTGGGGCAGGATGTCCAGCACCAGCTCGGACGGCCGGCACAGCCGCGTGCCCAGCGGCGTGGCGACGATGGGGCGGTTGATGAGGATGGGGTGCTCCAACATGAAGCCGATCAGGTCCTCGTCGCTCCACTTCGCATCGTCCAGGCCCAGCTCGTCGTAGGGCGTGCCCTTGCGGCGCATCGCCTCGCGCACCGGCAGGCCCATGGCGGCGATCAGCGCCTGCAGCGTGGCGCGGTCGGGCGGCGTCTTCAGGTATTCGACGACGGTGGGCTCCTCGCCCGAATTGCGGATCAGCGCCAGCGTGTTGCGCGAGGTGCCGCAGGCCGGGTTGTGATAGATCGTGATGGAAGCGGTCATGGTGCGAAGCGGAGAAGAAGGATCGGAGTGGAACGGTTTCACGCGGAGAAGCCGAGGCGCAGCGCCAGCGCGGCCAGCGTCACGGCCAGCACCGGCAGCGTGAGCACCGCGCCCACGCGCAGGTAGTAGCCCCAGGTGATGGTCGTGCCCTTGCGTGCGAGCACATGCAGCCACAGCAGGGTCGCCAGGCTGCCGATCGGCGTGATCTTCGGGCCCAGGTCGCAGCCGATGACGTTGGCATAGACCATGGCCTCCTTCACCAGCCCCGTGGCGGAGGACTGGTCGATGGAGAGCGCGCCCACCAGCACCGTGGGCATGTTGTTCATCACCGATGAGAGCGCCGCCGCGAGAAAGCCCGTGCCGAAGGCCGCGCCCCAGACGCCGCCGCGCGCGAAGCCGTCGAGCACGCCGGCCAGATACGAGGTGAGCCCCGCGTTGCGCAAGCCATAGACCACCAGGTACATGCCCAGCGAGAAGACCACGATCTGCCAGGGCGCGCCGCGCAGCACCCGGCCCACGCCGATGGCATGGCCGCGCCAGGCCACGGCCAGCAGCAGCGCCGCGCAGGCCGTCGCCACCGCGCTGATCGGCACGCCCAGCGGCTCCAGCGCGAAGCAGCCCAGCAGCAGCAGGGCCAGCACCACCCAGCCGGCGCGGAAGGTGGCCACATCGCGCACCGCCTCGGCCGGGGCTTTCAGCTGGCGCAGGTCATAGGCTGCGGGCAGGTCGCGGCGGTAGAAGAGGTAGAGCACGGCCAGGCTGGCGGCGACGGAGGCGATGTTCACCGGCACCATCACCGCCGCATAGTCGCTGAAGCCCAGCTGGAAGAAATCCGCCGTGACGATGTTGACCAGGTTGGACACCACCAGCGGCAGGCTGGCCGTGTCGGCGATGAAGCCCGCCGCCATCACGAAAGCCAGCGTCGCGGCAGGAGAAAAGCCCAGGGCCAGCAGCATGGACATGACGATGGGCGTGAGGATCAGCGCCGCGCCATCGTTGGCGAACAGCGCCGACACCGCCGCGCCCAGCAGCACCGTGAGGCCGAAGAGCCGCGCGCCACGGCCACGGCCCCAGCGGGACACGTGCAGCGCGGCCCATTCGAAGAAACCCGCGTCGTCCAGCAGCAGGCTGATGACGATCAGCGCCACGAAGGTCGCGGTGGCATTCCAGACGATGCCCCAGACCACCGGCACGTCGGCCAGGTGGACCACGCCCAGCGCCAGCGCGGCCAGCGCCCCGGCCGAGGCGCTCCAGCCGATGCCCAGGCCCCGGGGCTGCCAGATGACCAGAACCAGCGTGGCGACGAAGATGCAGAGGGCGGCGGTCATGACGGGATCAGTCTTTGGGAGAAGAGGGACAAGCGGGAGCGCCCGGCAGGCTGGCGCTGCACGGCGCGCCAGCGCAGCAGTTGTCGGTGAGAAAGCCCAGCAGGCGGCCCATGCGGTCGAAGCTGGCGCGGTAGATGAGGTGGCGGCTGGCGCGTTCCTGCGAGGCCAGGCCCGCCTGGACCAGCTCCTTGAGGTGGAACGACAGCGTGGCATTGGCCAGGCCCAGCGCCTCGCCGATCACTCCCGGCGTCAGCCCGTCCGGTCCGGCCACGACCAGGGCCCGGAAGATGCGCAGGCGCATGGGGTGGGAGAGAGCGCCCAGCGTGGCGGCGGCTTCGGTTTCATCCATGCGGCGATGCTACGACATTTCCAGTAATTTGGAAATGATGTAGATAACCCACCGATGCCACAGTCCTGCCGCGCCTTCAGCGCAGCAGCGCGTACCCCACGCCGATCGCCGCCAGCAGCCCCACCGCGTCGGCGATGAGCGCACAGGCCAGCGCATGGCGGGTGTGCTTCACGCCCACGCTGCCGAAGTACACGGCCAGCACGTAGAACGTGGTTTCGGTGGAGCCCTGCACGATGGCGGCCAGGCGCCCGGCGAAGGAATCCACGCCGTGGGCCTGCATCACGTCGATCATCAGGCCACGCGCGCCCGCACCGGAGAGCACCTTCATCAGCCCCACGGGCAGGGCCGGCAGGAAGTCGGTATTCCAGCCCAGCGACGACACGCAAGCGCCGATGGCAGAGAGCACGAAGTCCATACAGCCCGCCGCGCGGAACACGCCCACCGCGATCAGGATGGCGATGAGGTAGGGCACGATCTGCACCGCCACGCCGAAGCCTTCCTTTGCGCCGTCGATGAAGGCCTCGTAGGCATTCACCCGCCGCCAGGCGGCGGCCAACACGAAGAGCATCACCACGCCCAGGATCACGGCCGCCCCGGTGGCGCCGGCCACACGCGCGGCCTGTTCGGCCGGCAGGCGCGAGAGCGCCGCGACCGCCGCCGCCAGCACACCGCCCACGGCCAGCACCGGCAGCAGCAGGCGCGGGCGCCAGAGCGGCAGCCGCTGGGCGACGGACACCGCCAGCACGCCGGCCAAGAGCGAGATGAAAGTGACGATCAGCGTGGGCAGGAAGATGTCGGCCGCGTTGAAGCCCGGGCCCAGGCCCTGCTGCAGCGCCACGCTCTGGCGGATGGCGATGACCGAGGTCGGAATCAGCGTGAGCCCGGCCGTGTTCATCACCACGAACATGATCTGCGCGTCGCTGGCCGTGTCGGGCCCACGCGGATTGATGGACTGCAGCTCGCGCATGGCCGCCAGGCCCAGCGGGGTGGCGGCGTTGTCCAGCCCCAGCAGGTTGGCCGAGACGTTCATGGTCATCGCGCCCTGCGCGGGGTGGCCGTCGGGCACGCCTGGAAAGAGCCGCCGCAGGAGCGGCCCGGCCGCCCGGGCCAAGAGCGCGATGACGCCGGCGCGCTCGCCCACGCGCATCAGCCCCAGCCAAAGCGCCATCACGCCGGCCAGGCCCAGCGAGATCTCGAAGCCCGAGCGCGCGCCGTCGAAGAGCGCCGCCATCAGCGCCTGGAAGATGCCGGCATCACCCAGCGCCCAGCGCACGGCGGCGGTGGCGAAGGCCACCGTGAAGAAGCCGATCCAGAGCCAGTTGAGGACCATGGGGCGCGGGGCTGCTGCCTACTGCCGGCCTTTACGGCGCCATCAGAACGGCGCGTCGTCGTCCGCTGCTGCTGCCGCGGCTGGCGCGGGCCCGTCAGCGACGGCCGGCGCCGGTGCTGACGCTGCTGCGCCATCGCCCAGGCCGGTGCGGCCTTCGCCGCCCAGCGCTTCGATCAGGTCGGGGATGAGCTTGCTCAGCTCGCCCGTGGCGATGGCCACGTCGGTGTCGAAGCCGCCGTCGTCCTTGCCCGAGCCCTGGCCCTCGAACACCGTGTCGAGGAAGGAGACCTTCTTGAGCTGCAGCCCCTCGGTCAGCAGGAAGGAGACGCGGTCGTCCCAGGTCATGGCCAGCTTGGTGGGCAGCTTGCCCGCGGCGATGTGGGCCTGCACTTCCTCGATGTCCAGCGGGTGGCGCGCATAGCGCACCACGGCCTTGGTCTCGTCGGCGCTTTTGAGCTCGCATTCGCGGTCCACGCTGAAGCCGGCGGGCGGCTCCTGCTCCTTGAGCCAGTGCGACATGGCCGCCTGCGGGCTGGTCTGGGTATCGAGCAGCGAGAGCGACAGGCCCGGCAGCGCCTCGACCAGCAGGCTGGTCACTTCATCCGCGCGGCCCTGGGAGGAGGTGTCCAGCACCAGAGTCAGTGCCTGCGGGTCGATCCACACCCAGGTCGAGCCCTGCTTGGTGAAGGCCATGGGCAGCAGGTCGAGCTTGGCCTCTTCCTTGAGCTCCTTCGATTCCTTCTTTCCGGGCTTGCGGCCGGTTTCCTGCTCGATGCGGGCGGCCTTGTCCTTGACCTTGCGCGCCAGCACCGAGCCGGGCAGCACCTTGGTCTCGGCCATGAAGCGCAGCACCCAGTGCCCGCCCACCGATTCGGCCATGGGGCCGTGGGCCTCGCCGCGCGGCGGCACCCAGCCGATGGACTTTTCCTGCGTGGCGCCGCATTCGGCGAAGGGCAGCTTGGCCAGCGCCTCTTCCATCTGCGTCAGATCCGCCTGCCAGCCCGGGGCGATGCGGTACACGATCATGTTCTTGAACACGGAAATCCCATCCTTCGTAATCCGTGGCGCAGCGGCGCCACATTCCAAACCAAACCATTCGTCGCTTCGTGCAGCGCCGCCAGCCACGCCGGCCGGCCGGCGCGCCGGGCCGCCATTGTCGGCGCTGGCGGCACGGCGGCCGCGAACGCAACGCACCGTTACCCGGAACGCCCGGGCCGTCCGGAGCATCGGCTTCGCTTTCCATAGCAGCATGCGACCGGCCCACAAGGGCTGCAGACCATCCGGCTCACATCTTCCCGGCCATGCAACCAGCGGTTGCCACAACTTTACATAGCCACATCAAGCGCGCACGCCGGCGATACATCGGGCCCGGACACTGACCCCAGGCGCCGCAGAAAAGCCATGGCCATCCGGCCACCAGCGGCGCCGCTGACGACGATACGACTTCCCGAAAGGAACATTTCCATGGCAAACGCTCTCCAGCAACGTCTCGCTTCCACCACCCTGGCCACCGCCCTGCTCGTGGCGCTGGCTGCACCGGCATTCGCGCAGACCGCTGCAGCACCTGCCGCCCCGGCCCCCATGGCCAGCCAACCCGCCGCCGACGGCGCCAAGGCGCCCCGCCCGCAGGGCGAGCGTCGCGCCCATTCGCCCGAGGAGCGCCAGCAGCGCATGGAACGCCATGCCGCCGAGCTCAAGCAGAAGCTGCAGATCACCCCGGCCCAGGAATCCGCCTGGACCGCCTTCACCACCGCCATGCAGCCACCCGCCGATGCGCAAGCGCGCCATGAAGCGATGCGTGATCTGGACAAACTGACCACGCCCGAGCGCATCGATCGCCTGCGTGCCCTGCGCACCCAGCATGCCGCCGAGGCCGACCGCCGCGACGAAGCCGTGAAGACCTTCTATGCCGCGCTGACCCCGGCCCAGCAGAAGGTGTTCGATGCCGAGTCGGCCCGCATGCACCAGCGCATGGCCGGCCCGGACGGCGCAGGCCCCCGCGGCCCCAAGGCCGGCGGCGAACACCCGCGCCACGGCGGCCCCGCCGCCAAGCCGGCAGCTCCTGCAACCGCAGCGCCCCAGTAAGACAGTAACGGCCTGCCCGGCCGAAACCGCTCCGGCCTGACCAGGCCGGCACGGCCCGCCCGTCCTGCCCCTCCGGCAGGGCCGGCGGGCCGTTGCGCCTGATTTGTCGAGTCGGCAGCTTCGATCTCTAACCGGACCGTTCGGGCCGAGCCTCAGCAAGCCTGGCAGAGGCGCTTCGCCGGGTTTTGCTCGCCGCTCCTGGGCATCTGCCTAAAGCGCGGGGCGCTGGCGGAACTTTGTGCACATTCGAGGTCCGGGCGCCTGCGTCGCACGGCAAACCCGATCGGAGCGAAGGGCTTGTGGAGCCGGCCTACACCCCATTGGGGAATAGGCGCTCTACAGTGAGTCACAAGATTCACATAGGCCTTTCATTTACATGACATCTTCATTGCTACACCTGCGCCGCGCATTGCAACTCCGCGCGCGCTTTCCGCGCCTGTCCAGCACGCTCGCCCTGCTGGCTCTTTCGGCGCCTTTGCTTCCCGCCGCCCAGGCCCAGGCTCTGGGCAGCGCTGCGCAGAATCCGTCCGTCTATGTGCAGGGCGGCTGGGCCGAGCGGGGCACCGACTCCGCCACGCTGGGCGTGACCCTGCCCTGGAATGCCTGGCGCACCGAACTCTGGGGCAGCGAGCTGCGCGGCCATTGGGACGTCTATCTCAGCCGCTGGTCGTTCGACCCGCGGGCCGGCCAACCCGGCCACACCCTGCTGCTGGGCGTCACCCCCACGCTGCGGCTGCGGCCCGACCAGGGCCGTTCACCCTGGTTCCTGGAAGGCGGCATAGGCGCCACGGTGTCCGACGACCGCTACATCACCGTCCGCAAGGAATTCGGCACCCGCTTCAACTTCGCCTCGCATCTGGGCTTCGGGCTGAACTTCGGCGAAGAGCGGCGACACGAGCTGTCGCTGCGGCTGGAGCACGTCTCCAACGGCGGCATCAAGAAGCCCAACCCCGGCGAAAACTTCCTGCAGCTGCGCTACGCCTACCACTTCTGAGCTGAGACGGTCGGCACGGAAACGCCACGGGCCCCTTCGGGGGCCTTTTTTTCGCCCGCCTTTTCCCGCCTCCCGGCCGCCGGGTGGAAGGGCTGTGGATAAACCTGGGCATGGCGCAAGAACAACATGGCACTTATCCACAGAATCGGTCGCCCGGCCGAAGTTGTTCCCTTTTCGCGCCGCCGCTCACCCGGGTTCGGGCCACAGGGTTGGCCAGGGGCCAAGATCCTGTCGCGATTGAAGAAAACGCCCTTGTCCACACGAAGCGGCGTCCTTTACTACTACCACTATGTATTGAAATAACCTTTAGAAGAATAACCAGACAACCAGGCCGCGCCGGTTCCAGACGCCTTGGGCAACTGCTGAGGGCAGGAAAAGGGGCAGGGAGGAAGGCCTATGGGCGTGCCCGGTGCGGCCGTATTCGCCGCCGCTCGTGCCGGAGGGCGGATGGAGCGGACTCGGAGAGGGCGCAGCCATGAAAAGGTCGGAGCAGGAGAACCGCGGCTCTTTGAGCCGGGCCGACGAAAAAGCGGACGGGCTGGAGCGCCAAGCTACTGCGCCTGGAGTCTCTTTCGAGGCGTCCTGCACGCCCTTCAGGAACAACTCTGGGGACATTTCCTGCACAACCGGGCGCTTGTCCACAGAAAAGGCGGCAGGCTCCGGCTTATCCCCGTTGGCGATACGCCGGCAAGAGGGGCGGGCACACAGGCTTGTAAAGCACCCAAGTTCCTCGCCCGACAAGGAAAAAAGCGGTTATCCACAGAAAGGGGCCGCCCTTACTACTACCACTATCTCTTTATAAAAAAGACAAAGAAGAAAACAGGACAACCGGAAGACCGGGGGAGTGAGCGTTGCGAAGACGGGGAGCAGGCTCTGCGAGAGCGTGGTGGGGGCGGCAGGCACCGCCTACAGGCATGGACCTGCCGGAAAGGGCCTGCAAGGCCCGGCAAGGCCTGTATTGCGGGGCAGGCGTGGGCCCCCGTCTCCGTCACGTCGGCGAAGCCTGTGAGGGCTTTGGCTGATGGTTGCGGGGGCTGCGGCACCTGCGGCACCTGCCTTGTGCCGCCTCGTGGGGAAAACTGAGCCGTTCTCAGCGTGCCTGGTGTGGACGCAGCAGCTTGTCCAGCGCCTCTGCCGTCAGCGGGCGGCTGAAGAGGTAGCCCTGGTAGTAGCGGCATCCGGCCTGGGCCAGCCGTTCGCGCTGGCCGGTGGTTTCCACCCCCTCGGCGATCACCTGCAGGCCCAGGCTGCGCGAGAGGCCGATGATGGTGTCCACGATGGCGGCGTCGTTGGGATCCTGCAGCAGATCGTTCACGAAGCTGCGGTCGATCTTGAGCTGGTCCAGCGGCATGCGCTTGAGGTAGCTCAGCGACGAATAGCCGGTGCCGAAGTCGTCCAGCGAGAAGCGCACGCCGTAGGCGCGCAGCGCCGACATGGTGGCGATGGTGGTTTCCATGTCTTCCACCAGCAGGGTTTCGGTGAGCTCCAGCTTGAGCTGGCCGGAGGGAGCGCCGGTGATCGCCAGCACGCGCGCCACGTCATCGACGAAGCTCGCGTGCCGGAACTGGCGCGAGCTGACGTTCACGGCCATGGTCAGGTGGGCCAGATCGGGCTCGTCGCGCCAGCCGGCCAGCAGCTTGCACGCGGTGTGCAGCACCCAGCGGCCCAGCGGCATGATGAGGCCGGTCTCTTCGGCCAGCGGGATGAATTCGCCGGGCGCCACCATGCCGCGCCGCGGCTGCGACCAGCGCAGCAGGGCTTCGACGCCCACGATGTGCCCATGGTGGTCCACCTGGGGCTGGTAGTGCAGCGTGAATTCGTCCTTGGACAGGGCTGCGCGCAAGTCGGCTTCCAGCGTGGCGCGGGCGCTGACCACGGCCTGCATGCCGGGGTCGAAGAAGCGCAGCGTGTTGCGACCGGCGGTCTTGGCCTGGTACATGGCCAGATCCGCCTGCTTGAGCAGTTCGCCCACGCTGGTCGGGGCGTCGCGGAAAGGCGCGATGCCGATGCTGGGCGTGCTGCGGTACTGGTAGCCGGCCAGCGCGTAGGGAGCGGACAGCACCGCCAGCACCTTCTCGCCCACGCCCCGGGCATGCATCGCCAGTGCGTCGGGGTCGTTGCTCAGTTCCTCGATCATCACCACGAATTCGTCGCCGCCCAGGCGTGCCACCGTGTCCACGCTGCGCACGCAGGTGTTCAGGCGCTTGGCCACCTGCTGCAGCAGCAGGTCGCCCTTGTCGTGGCCCAGCGTGTCGTTGAGCGTCTTGAAGTTGTCCAGGTCGATGAAGAGCAGCGCGCCGCCCTGGCCCTGACGCTGCGCCTTGGCCAGCGCCAGGTTGATGCGGTCCATCAGCAGCATGCGGTTGGGCAGGCCGGTGAGCGGGTCGTAGAAGGCCAGCCGCTGGATCTCGCGCTCGTTCGCCTTGCGTTGGCGGATGTCGGCGTTCAGCGCCAGCACCGCTTCGGGCGTGCCGTCGTCGGCGCGCACCAGCGTCCAGCGGCCTTCCATCTCCAGTTCGTTGCCCTGGCGGTCGTATTGCCGGATCTCGCCGATCCATTCGCCGTGTTCCAGCGTGGCCTGCGTGGCGCGGTGGAAATCTTCCGGGTCCTTGTAGAGCAGTTCGGCGATGCTGCGGCCCATGGCTTCATCGCGCTTCCAGCCGTACATCTGCTCGGCGCCCCGGCTCCAGAAGGTGATGCGGTGGTTCAGGTCGCGCACAATGATGGCGTCGCGCGCCTTGTCCAGCAGCGATGCCTGCTGGCGGATGCGGCTGTCGGCGCTCTGGCGCTGCAGCTCGGCCGCGGCGCGCGCCGAGAAGATCTGCAGCGTGTGCAGGATGACCTCGGGCCGCTGCAGCGGCTCGCGGAAGGCCACGAAGAGCAGGCCCACGGGCCGGCCTTCGCTGTCGGCCAGCTGGTGGCCCATGTAGCTTTGCATGCCCAGGCCCGCGAAGCCGGGGTCGTCCGCATAGATCTGCGCGGCCTGGTCCTGCACGGTGAAATGGCGCAGCGTGAGCAATTCGCGGCAGGGGGTATGCGCCAGTTCGTATTCCATGGGCGGCTGCGCCTGGCCGTCGTGCTGCCAGGCAATGGTGGCCACGCGGCGCGGCCGCCCGGGCTCTTCGGGCAGCAGGCGCGCGATGCAGGCCACCTGGGCTGACAGCACGTCGGCCATGTCGCGCACCAGCTGCTGGAAGAATTCGGCGCCGATGCCGGCCGACACCGCCGATGCCACCTTCAGCACCATGGCCTGCAACTGCTGCTGCTCGGCGCGCGCGCGCAGGCTCTTGATGCCGAAGGCCAGGTCGTTGGCCAGCGATTCCAGCAGCTGCGTTTCCTCAGCGCCCAGGTCCACCAGTTCCGGGGCGTAGAGATACAGCAGGCCGAAGGTGCGTTGAGGATCGCACAGTGGCAGGGAAACCGTGGCGCGGAAGCCGTGCGCTTCCAAGCGGTCCAGCATATGCGCGAAGCCGGCCGACTGGCGCACGTCGCGCACGATCACGGTCTTGCCGCTGCGCACGCACTGGCCCGCCGGGCCCTTGCCGCCGGCCACGCCGGCCGCCCAGCTCAGGCGCAGCTCTTCGACGAAGTGGTCGCTGTGGCCCGCATGGGCCACGATCTCTATGGATTTGCGCGGGTCGTCGCGCGCCATGCCCACCCAGCCCAGGCGGTAGCCGCCGATCTCCACGGCCACGCGGCAGACGGCCTGCAGCAGCTCGCCTTCGGAGGTGGCGCGCACCAGGATCTCGTTGCACTCGCTGAGCAGGCGCTGGGCCCGGCCCACGCGGGCCAGTTCGCGTTCGGTACGCACGCGCTCGGTCACGTCGTTGCCCAGCACCTGGCGCGCCGCCAGGCCGTTGAAGCGGATGCCGCCCGCGAAGAGCTCCATCTCGATGACCGAGCCGTCGCGGCGCAGCTGCCTGCGGCGCTTGGGCGGAAGGCGGGCATCGGGCGCGATGCCGCGCAATTCCGACACCAGCTGGTCCCGCTCCTCGGGCAGCCAGAGTTCCGGCATCGTCATGCGCAGCAGCTCGGCCTCGGAATAGCCATAGAGCCGCACCATGGCCCGGTTCACGGCCAGGATGCGCAGGCTGTCCCAGGCATAGACCCACATCGGCTGCGGATGGTCGGCGAAGAGCGAGCGGTACTGAGCCTCCGAGGCGCGCAGCCGGGCCTCGACGTCGCGCAGCTGCAGCGTGGCGCTCAGCGATTCGGCCAGGGTCTGCAGATGCACCGCCTGGCGCGGCGTGAAGGAGCCGCCCGCCCGCAGCAGCGCGCGCAGCCGGCCCTGCTGGGAGCGGCCCGCGTTCAGCGGCACCGCCAGGAAATGCGTGCCGTCCTCCGAGCCGCCCTTGTCCCGCGGCGAGGCTTGGCCCACCGGCGGTCCCAGTCCGGGCAGGCTGCCCTGGGCCCGTGTGCGCACGCGCAGCTGGCCGCCTTCGGCCAGTTCGATCACGGCGGCGTCCGCCTGGGTCAGTGCCAGGGCGGCATCCGCCGCCATCTGCAGTATCTGGACCGTGGGCAGCGTGGACAAGGCCATGCGTTGCTGCACGCGCACCATTTCGGCCTGCGCGCGCAGGTCCTGCTCGGATTGCAGCGCGGCCTGCTTCTGCGCGCTCACGTCGGACATACCGCCCACCATGCGCACCGGCCGGCCCTTGGCATTGCGGATGACGAAGCCCCGGTCCTTGACCCAGGCGTAGCTGCCGTCGAAGCGGCGGAAGCGGTATTCGTCGCTCCAGGATTCCTGCCCGCCTTCCAGCACGGTCCTCACGCCGTCCAGCACCCGGGCATGGTCGTCGGGATGCAGGCGCTGCGTCCATGAGGTGCTGTCGGGCGGCAGCAGGTGGTGCGGTACGCCGAAGAGCTTTTCCATGCCCTCGTTCCACCACACCGCATCGCTGGGCAGGTCCCAGTCCCAGACGGCGTCGGTGGTGGCGTGAGCCACCAGCCTGAAGCGCTCGTCGCTCGCGGCGCGCGCTGCCTGCGCGGCATGGCTGTCGCTCACGTCGAGGAAGGTGCCGTGCACACGCACGATGCGGCCCTGCCCGTCGCGCTCGGCATGGGCCACCATGCGCACGCGGTAGCGCTGGCCGCCGGGCATGCACACCGGCACCTGCATGTCGATGGGCGCGCCCTCGGCCGCGCAGCGTTCGAAGGCGGTCTGGACTTCCTCGCGCGCGCCGGGCGGATAGATGTGCAGGCTGGCTTCCACCGGCAGCGAATGCTGCTCGAGCTGGTAGGCCGCCGCCAGCTCGGGCGACCAGGTCAGCACACGGCTGGGCAGTTCCACCTGCCAGCTGCCCGCGCGGGCCAGCAGGCTCAGGTCGCGCAGCACGCCGCCCTGGACCTGCAGCTGCGCCACCAGTCCGTCGCGCTCCAGCGCCAGCCGGGCGGCTTCGTTGCGGGCGCGGCGCAGCTCCAGCAGGGCCATGGCCTGCTGGGCGACGATCTGCAGCGCTTCGCGCTGCGGCGGCTGCAGGTCGCGCACCAGGGTGTCCATGGCGGCGACGGCGCCCAGCACGGTGGCGCCATCGGCCGAATAGAGAGGTGCGCAGGCCACGGCGCGCACCCGGCAGGGCCGCTGCACCAGCGGATGCCCGGACAGCGCCGGATGCACGCTGGCATCGGGCACTGCCAGGACGGGCTGCCCAGCGCTTGCCGCCGCATCGCGCGCCAGCGCGAAGAAGGGCGAAGTGCCATCTCCCAGCGCCTGGCGCGGCAGGCCTGAGGCAGCCTTGCACCATTCGCCCTGCGCGCCGATGAAGCCGATGGCCGCCATGGGCATGCCGCAGAGCCGTGCCGCCAGCCGGGCCAGCTGGTCGAAAGCCGCCTCTTCGGAGGCGTCGGGAATTCCCTGATCCTGCGGCAGCTCGGGCCACGCGTTCTGCGTGGTGACGGGCGGCGCGCTCATCTTCAACGCCCCGGCGTACTGGCACCGGCCAGCGGGAAGGGCAGCGCGCTGGATGCACGGCCGGGATGCCGTCCAGCCGCCATGCCGCGGGCGCACGCAGTGCTTGCGCCTAAGCGGTCAGGTACGGAAAGGGCGGACATATCTTGGGTGGGCGCAACGGGGTGCAAGCAGAGTAATCCCATGCTACACCGGCTCCGTCAAGAACATGGTCGCGCTATTGCTTCAGTAGCAGACCTGCCTTGTAGGACGAGCGCTGTAACTATTTTCCGGCCGCATTCCGGCTCCTGCGGGCGCGCACTGCGGCAGCCAGCGACTGCAGCACGGGAATGGTCTGCTCCATGCTGATGCAGGCATCGGTCACCGATACGCCGTGCGCCAGCGGCTGGCCGGCGACGATGTCCTGGCGGCCTTCGCGCAGGTGGCTTTCGATCATCAGGCCGGTGATGCGCGCGTCGCCCGCGGCGATCTGCTCGGCCACGTCGGCCGCCACCTCGATCTGGCGGCTGTGCTGCTTGCGGCTGTTGGCGTGCGACACGTCGATCATCACCTGCTCGCGCAGGCCGGCCGAGCGCAGCAGGTCGCAGGCGGCCTGCACGTCGCCCGCGCCGTAGTTGGGGTGCTTGCCGCCGCGCAGGATCACGTGGCAGTCCTGGTTGCCGCGCGTCTCGAAGATCGCGGCCTGGCCCATCTTGGTCATGCCCATGAAGGCGTGGGACGCCTGGGCGGCCAGGATGGCATCGCTCGCCACCTTCACGCTGCCGTCGGTGCCGTTCTTGAAGCCCACCGGGCACGACAGGCCGCTGGCCAGCTGCCGGTGGCTCTGGCTTTCGGTCGTGCGCGCGCCGATGGCGCCCCAGCTCACCAGGTCGCTGATGAACTGCGGCGACAGCAGGTCGAGGAATTCGGTGCCCACCGGCAGGCCCAGGGCCAGCAGATCCAGCAGCAGTGCGCGGGCCATCTCCAGCCCTTCGTTGATGGCGAAGCTGCCGTCCATGTGCGGGTCGTTGATGTAGCCCTTCCAGCCCACGGTGGTGCGCGGCTTCTCGAAATACACGCGCATCACGATCAGCAGATCGTCCTGCAGCGCATCGGCCTGCACCTTGAGCGCACGCGCGTATTCCATGGCCTGGGCGTGGTCGTGGATGGAGCAGGGGCCCACCACGATCACCAGGCGGTCGTCCTCGCCGTGCAGCACGCGCGATACGGCGGCGCGGCTGGATTCGACCAGCGCCTGCGCCGCGTCGGGCGCGGGCTGCCATTCCTGCAGCAGCGCGGGCGTGAGCAGCGGGCGCACCGCGCCGATGCGGGTGTCGTCGATGCGGGTCGTGTCGTGGGTGGAAAGCGGCGTGGCGGGGCGGTGGGCGTGGGTCGTCATGGGCCCGATTGTCGCGCGGCGCGCCGTTCCGGGCGTTGCCCGGAGTCGAGGCCCGGGGTCAGGGCCGGCGGTAGGCGGTCGGCTGGCGTGACCAGTAGCCCGATGTGAGCCGGTCCAGCCGCACCGTGCCGCCGGTGGAGGGCGCATGCACGAAGCGGCCGTTGCCCACGTAGATGCCGGCATGCGTGGGCCGGCCAGAGCCGAACACCACCAGGTCGCCCGTGCGCAGCTCGTCGGCATCCACCGGCTCGCCGAACTCGCTGAGCTGCGCCACCGTGCGCGGCGGCGCCACGCCGGCGCGGCTCATGTAGACGTAGCCGATCAGGCCGCTGCAGTCGAAGCCGCTGTCGGGCGTATTGCCGCCGTAGCGGTAGGGCGTGCCGACCAGGCCCAGCGCATGGATGGCGATGTCGCTGGACTGCTCGGGCGTGAGGCGCGAATAGACGATGCGGCGCGGCGTCGAGGCACGCCGGGGCGGGGCGGAGCTGCAGCCTGCCAGCAGCAGGGCGGCGCTCAGGAGAACAGAACGGCGGGTGGCGGCGTCATGCATGGACCGTGAGGGTAACGGATGCAGGGCGGAACCGAAGGCCGCCGCGCGCGGCCCGCAGGGTCATCGCCGGGTGGGCGTGGCTGCGGGCCGGCCGCGCCTGCAGCGGATGGCCGCAGGCGCGCAGGGGAAGGTGCCGGAAGTGATGGGTCAGGCCGTGGCTTCTGCCGCAGCGGCCTGCTGTGCCTTGCGGGCGATGAGCCGGTTGGCCGCGCTCACCACCGCCTGCACGGACGCGGTGACGATGTTGTGGTGCAGGCCCACGCCGAAGGTCGCGCCGGGCTGGCCGTCCAGGCCGGCTTCCACCAGGGCCAGCGCCTGCGCGTCGGCGCCCGCGCCGGTGGCGCGCTCTTCGTAGCCATGCACGCGCAGCGGCAGGCCGAGCGCATCGACGGCCGCATCGATGGGGCCGTTGCCCTGGCCCTGCAGGGTCTGGCGCGCGCCGTCGATGCTCACGTCGATCTCGATGCTCTGGCCGTCGCCGGTGAGCCGGTGCGCGTGGTAGTGCACGGCGCCGGGCACATCGCCTGGCGTGCGCAGGTAGGTGGACTGGAACAGGTCCCAGATCGCCGCGCCGGTCATCTCGCCGTCGCTCGCATCGGTGTGGCGCTGCACCACGGCGCTGAATTCGACCTGCATGCGGCGCGGCATCACCACGCCGCGCTCGCGCTCCATCAGGAAGGCGATGCCGCCCTTGCCCGACTGGCTGTTCACGCGGATCACGCTGTCGTAGGTGCGGCCCAGGTCGGCCGGGTCGATGGGGAGGTAGGGAATCTCCCAGAGCCCGTTCGCGTCGTGCGCGGCGAAGCCCTTCTTGATCGCGTCCTGGTGCGAGCCGGAGAACGAGGTGAATACCAGATCGCCCACATAGGGATGGCGGGGGTGGATGGGCAGGCCCGTGCATTCCTCGGCCACGCGGGCGATGGCGTTGATGTCGGAGAAGTCCAGGCCCGGGTGGACGCCCTGGGTGTAGAGGTTGAGCGCCACCGTCACCACGTCGAGGTTGCCGCAGCGCTCGCCGTTGCCGAAGAGGCAGCCTTCCACGCGCTGCGCGCCGGCCATCATCGCCAGCTCGGCCGCGGCCACGCCCGTGCCGCGGTCGTTGTGCGGGTGGACGGAGAGGATGACGTGCTCGCGCGGGCTCAGGTGCCGGTGCATCCACTCGATCTGGTCGGCGAACACGTTGGGCGTGGCGTTCTCCACCGTGGTGGGCAGGTTGATGATGATCTCGCGTCCCGGGCCCGTGCCCCAGGCGGCGATGGCCGTCTGGCAGGCCTTGAGCGAGACCTCGAGCTCGGTCGCGCTGAAGCACTCGGGCGAATACTGCAGCGTCCAGCGGGTTTCGGGACGAGCGTCGGTCAGGCGCTTCAGGTGCGAGACGTGCTCGGTGATGAAGGCCATCACCTGGGTCACGTTCATGCCGAACACCACGCGGCGCCAGACCGGCGCCGTGGCGTTGTAGAGATGCACGATGGCGCGCGGCGCGCCCTTGACGGCTTCGACCGTGCGCTCGATCAGGTCGCTGCGCGACTGCGTCATGACCATGATGGTCACGTCGTCGGGGATCAGGTTCTCGTCGATCAGCCGGCGCACGAAGTCGAAGTCGGTCTGCGAGGCGGCGGGAAAGCCCACCTCGATCTCCTTGAAGCCGATGCGCACCAGCTCGTGGAAGAGCTTCATCTTGCGCTCGCCGTTCATGGGCTCGAAGAGCGCCTGGTTGCCGTCGCGCAGGTCGGTGGAGAGCCAGATGGGCGCACGCGTGAGGGTCTTGGACGGCCAGGTGCGGTCGTTGAGCGCGATGGGGGCGAATGCCTGGTACTTGGTGGAGGGCTGGGCGATCATGGTGGGCTCCGCGAATCGTTGAGGCCGGCGGCGACTTGTGGCTACGCCGGCGGGTTCCGAAAAATCACTGGGGACTGAAACGATGCGACGACTCCCTGCAGCCCTCCACGGGTGTGGAGGCTGGTTCGCGGGCCGGGGTCAGGGGAGAAGTCGGTGTTGCGCTGGAATCAGGCAACGAAAGAGGCGAACGCAGGCAGACCCCGGCCGAGCACTAGGCTTAGCGATAGGGTGGACGGGACCTGGCGGCGTTGCATGGCGGGCATCGTAGCACAGGGCGGCTGAGAACGCGTTATCAGAACGTGTTCACGTTCTCGGGCCGCAGCCCCGTGGCCGTGAACGGCTGGCCCATGCGCCGGTAGAGCGGGAACCAGGCGAAAAGGTAGATCGCGACCAGCAGCGCGGCGGCGGCGAGCGCCAGGCTCTCCGGCGTGTGGAAGACGAAGCGCCAGGCCCAGTACAGCTCCGCGAAGCCCATGAGGAGCAGGGTGCCGAGGCCGGCCAGCGGGCCGGACTCATGCCATGCCGTCAGCGTGACGCCGAGATGGCAGGCCAGCGCCAGCACGCTCAGCACGAAATGCGCCACCAGCGCCAGATCGGGTGGCTGATGCGGCGGCCTTTTCGGCTGCAGCTGCGGCCGTGGCGTGGGGCCTCTCTGCCGCAGGGCGGGGGCGGGTTTGCCGTGCTGCGTGCCGTCGCCGCCGCGGGCCGGCTCAGGCGGCGTCAGCGGCGGCAGCATCACATGGAAGGAAAAGGCGGGCCTGGCTTCCGTGGCCGGCAGGCGGGGCTGGGCCTGCAGGGGAGGCTGAGCCGCCACCGGCAGCGGCGGCGATGCGTTCGTGTCCGCGTCCGTCGGCGCTGCGGTGGCGGGTGCCCGGGCCGCTATCTGCACCGGCGCTGCCGGGACGGCGGCCGGCGCCGGCTGCAGTGCCGCAGCGCGCGCGGCCTGGGCCGTGCGCAGGGCGTTCCGGTCGGGCGCAGCCATCAGCCAGAGCTCCCACCAGGCATCGCCTTCCGCCGTGGGCGATGCCTCGCTGCGGCGCGCGTAGAGGCTCAGCCACAACGCGGTGCCGCAGTCCGCCAGGCCAGAGGCGTCGCCCGCCGAGGCCTGCTGCGATGGCGGCAGGGGCCAGGCGAGCAGGTCCTCGCCGTCGCCGCAGCCCTCGGGCGCGGCATGGTCGGGATGCTGATCGGGCGTGCCGTGGCGCTGGCCCAGGCGCTGCGCCAGCACGCGCCGGCCCTCGCGCAGCAGGCGCTCGCGCTCGGGCGCCAGGAAGGCATAGGCCGCCTGATGGGATTCGCTCAGCGTGGCGCGCAGCACGCAGCGGCTGACGGTGGTGGCGCGGCGGTCGGCCTCTTCGGCGCCGGTGGCGGCGGCCGGTGGCTTGCCGGCCGCCAGCGCGCGCAGGCGCTGCTCCGCCGTGGTGGCCAGCGTGCGCGCCAGGGCCACGACCTGGTCGGCGCCGGCCAGCGACTGCAGATGGTCCAGCAGGGGGGCATGGAAGAAGGGGCGCGGCGGCCAGCAGGCCTCGCGCGGCGCGCTGTGCCAGAGCGGCAGGCCCTGCGCATCCAGCAGCGCGGCCTGCTGGCCGTCGTAGTGGGCGCGCCAGACGGCCGAGCCTTCGCCGTCGATCCAGGCGAGCTGGCCGTCGGTGGTGTGGAAGGGCACCAGGGCCGTGCCCGGCTGCAGCGGCGCCAGCCAGCCGTCGGCGCCGGTCAGCGGCTCCAGCACTTCTCCCGGCGCGGGAACGAAGCGCCCGTCGGCATGCAGCAACCCCCAGGCGCCGCGCACCGGGCCCTGGGCGACGAGGCCCATGCCGCGTTCGCTGGCTTCCACCTGCAGTGCCGCCGTCGCGCGCCGCACCACGGCCATGCAGCCCGCGCGGCGGAAGTCGGTGCCATAGCTCCAGGGCGGGATCAGGGCGGCGGAGGTTTCAGGGGGCGCCAAGTAGCGCACGCTGCCGTCCTCCTCGCTGTGCTCCGCCACCCGGCCGCAGGCCATGTGCGGGGACAGGTAGGGGCCGCCGCGCAGCGCGACACGCCCGTGCGTATCCAGGTAGCCGTTGCCGTCCTGCCAGGCGTCGGCTTCCGCGAAGAAGGCCAGCCCGTCTTCGTTGAAGGCGTCGATGCGCGGATAGCGCGGCGGCAGCACCCAGGCGCCGGAGCTGTCCAGCAGGCCGTAGCTCTGCCCGTCGATCGAGGCGGCCGTCACCGCATGTTCCGCGAAATCGTGCGCCAGCAGCAGCTGCGGCGGGATCGCCCAGTGCCCCGTGGGATCGACATAGCCCAGCCGGCCCTGCTGCCGTGCCCAGGCCAGCCCGCAGGCGCCGAATGCGCCCAGTTCCTCGAACACGGCATCGCAGGCGAAGCTGCCGTCCTGCCGCAGGATGCGCCAGGCGCCCGGCGCGGTCTGCACGGCGGCCACGCCGCCGCGCATGGGCCGGGCTGCGCAAAAGCGCGGGGCGACCGTCACCTGGCCGGCCAGGTCCAGAAAGCCCCAGCGGCCCTGGTCGCAAAAGCGTGCCACGCCGTCGGCGGAGAAGTTGCGCGCCTCGTCCAGCGTGGCGGGCACCCGCCATGTGCCCTGGCCGTCGATGTAGCCCCAGCGCCCGTCGCCCGCCTGGGCCGCGCCGACCCAGCCGCCCGCACCGTCCGGCACGAAGCGCAGCACCTGGCACAGCCCGCCCGCAGGCTCGATGGCGCGCCCGTCCTGCACGATCAGCAGGGCATGCGCCTGATCGTCGGCCTTGAGCGGGACGCGCGCCAGCCGGGGCGGTGCATGCGATGGGTCGGTCATGAAGCGGGGGTCTTCCGTGGGATCGTGGACACGTCCCGGCGAATGCTAGCCATCGCCGGTGGCGCGGAAGTAACGATTTGCATTGGCTGGAGCCGCCCATGGGGCGTGCCCCTCGTGGCGGGGCGGCGCGGGCTTACAGGCTGGATACAGTCGTTGCGGCGAACACACACCTGGAGGCGGCTGCCTCACGGGCACGCGGCTGCGTAGCCGGCGAGCAGGGCGGCGACCTTGGGGCGTGCGCAGCGCTGCAGCGCGCTGAGCAGGTCATGGCCCGGGTCCGCCACGTTCCAGCGCAGGCGCAGGTCGTGCTGCATGCGGGCCAGCAGCGCAGCGGCCATCTCGGCATCGGCCAGGGCGCGGTGGGCGCGGCCGGCGCGGGGCAGGCCCAGGTGGTCCACGATGAAGCCCAGCTTGTGGCTGGGCGCCTCGGGATAGAGCCGGCGCGAGAGCAGCACCGTGCAGGCGAAGGGCTGGGCTGCCGCGATACCGGTGCGGGCCAGTTCGGCGCTCCAGAACTTGCTGTCGAACGCGGCGTTGTGGGCCACCATGGGCGCATCGCCCACGAAGCGCGCGGCCTCGCGCATGACGTCTTCGGCGAGGGGCGCTCCGGCCACCATGGCGTTGGTGATGCCGGTCAGCTGGGTGATGAAGGGCGGGATCCATGCACCCGTGCGCATCAGGCTCTGGAAGCGGTCCACCACCTGGCCGCCTTCCAGCAGCACGATGGCGACCTCGGTCGCGCGGGCGCCTTGGGCGGGCGTCATGCCGGTGGTTTCGAAGTCGATGACGGCGATGCGGGCGGGGGAGGACATGGCCTGCATTGTCCCTGTCCGGCCCTGCAATCCAGCGCAATGTTCGGGGGGGCGCGGTTGCTACCTTCGCGGCGCTCTGGCGGCTCCGGCTCCGGCCGCTCCTGGTGGGGATGGGGCGGGGCATGGCCGCCAGGGCAGGTTTTTTACATCCATCCTTCGTTTTTCCATCCTGCCCAGCTTCCCCGAGAGGATCGCCCCATGATGCACCCCCGCCACCTTGCCCTGCGCAAGCTCATCGCCTGCCTCGTCGCCGGCTCCACGGGCTTCGCAGCCCTCGCACCCGGCGTGGCCTGGTCGGCCAACAACCGCCTGAGCAATGTGGTCAAGACGACCACCGGCAGCGGCGAGGTGCAGGAGTCGCTCGACCTCACCCTCAACACCGACTGGGACTACGACGCCGGCGTGACGCAGATCGGCACCGGAGCCAACGGCGTGGCGGCACGCACGCTGGACCGTGCCTATGTCGAAGCCCTGGTGCGCCAGACCGCGCGCACGCTGTTCGTGATGACCAACGGCCGGCACCGCATCGGCAAGGTCTATGTGTTCAAGAACAGCAAGTTCGGCAGCGATGTGGACATCCGCCTGCTGAACACCCCGGGCCGCGCGAACGCTTCGGTGGCCGGCTGGCGTGCGGAAGGCGGGCTCACCACCAACAACTACATCACCAACAAGGACGACAAGACGGGCGTCCTTTCGGCGGAGTCGCCCGAGGAGACCGGCGAAGTCGTGGCGCACGAGCTGGGCCACTACGTCTATGGCCTGCTGGACGAATACGTCGAGCGCGGCAAGGCCTGCGACGAGCCGTCCAAGCAGCTGGGCAGCCCCTGCCAGGACGACAGCCCCAAGCCCACGGTGATGAACGATCAGCGCCTGTCGTACCGTCTGTCGCTGCCCTCCGACTATGCCGGCCAGCCGGCCTACCGCACCGCGCAGGCGCGCGGCTACGGCGGCGCCGACGGCAGCCGCAGCAGCGCCTGGGACATGCTGGTGGGCGATCCGGCCAACGACTCGGCCAACGCCCGGGCCGAGCACAACGGCCGCCGCATCCTGTTCGACGCCTTCAAGGGCCAGGCCGTGCCCACGCTGCAGCAGCTCAAGCAGTTCGCCACCGCCGAAGAGAACGCAGCCAACCGCTTCGACGCGCAGCGCGGCACGCTGGCGGCGGATTCCGTCTTCGCCGGCTACGACAGCCAGCTGCAGCTGGTGTTCGAGGGCGCCAGCCAGGCGGCCGCGCAGCCGCGCAACGTCATCGTGGTGGACCGCACCGTGCCGCAGTCGGTGTTCGACCAGATCATCCAGGCTGCCAAGGGCCTGGTGGACCGCGCGCCGGCCGCATCGCGCTTCGCGCTGGTGGCCAGCCCCGCCACGGGCACGCCGCAGTTCCTGGACATGGACGGCAACGGCAAGACCCAGCTCAAGAGCGCGCTGGACCAGCTGGGCCGCGTGGACGGCGGCAGCTTCGACGCCCAGGCCGCCTATGCCGCGGGCAAGTCGCTGGTGACGGCCGCGCGCGCCGGCGCCGGGGCCGAGAACGCCGGCAACACCGACACCTTCAGCCTCTACACCGTCAACACCGCCACCGTGCCGGCCGATCTGGGCAACACGGCGCGCGGCGACAAGATCGCCATCAACGTCGTCGGTTTCCGCGACCCGGCCGCCACTGCCGCGCCCGCGCAGTCCGCTGCTGCCGCCACCGCCAAGGCCACGTCGGGGGCCAAGGCCTCGCTGTCGCAGCTGGCCAAGGACTCGGGCGGCTCCAACGCCGTCGTGAAGTCGGCCAACGAAGCCATCAAGCAGGCTGACAAGGCGCTCAAGGAAGCGGTGGGCGAGTCCGAGGGGCTGATCGCCTCCGACCTGAGCGACGACTCGCTGCCCGCAGGCAGCAGCCACGACGTGCGCTTCAAGGTCGGCCCGCAGGCGCTGGACGGCACGGTGGAAGTGCGCTGGTACTTCGAGAAGGTGGACCAGGCGCGCCTGCGCTTCAGCTGCGCGCCGGTGGCGGGCGGCTCGGCCGGCACCGTCAACGTGCAGGTGCCGGCGGGCTCCGACGAAGGTCTGGCCACCTGCTCCATCTCCGGCGCGCGCGCGCTGGGCGACTGGATCGCGCGGGCGGAGGTGGCGGCCGGCTCGGGCAAGGCCCAGGGCGTGGAAACGGAAATCGTCTCCCTGCCCGCCGGCGGCACGGCGGTGGAGGCCACGGCCACGGTCGATGGCGGCACGCTGGCCGACAACCGGCGTCCGCTGCTGCTGGTGAAGTTCGCAGGCTCCTTCCCCATCGTGCAGGCGAACGTGTCCGTGGACATCTACAACGCCGTCACGGGCGTGCTGGCCAGGCAGCTCACCCTGACTGCCGCCAACGACGCGGGCACGGGCGGCGATGCCCGCGCCGCCGACGGCATCTACACGCTGGATCTGACCGGCCAGCTGCCGGCCGGCAGCTACGAGGCGCTGGTGACGACCGTGACCACGGCCGACTCGCTGTTCAACCCCGTGCAGCGCTTCGCCCTCGGCCCGGCGCCCGATGCCAAGCCCGTGGGCGGCCTGATCTCGCGCCAGGCGCAGGTGGAGTTCACGCTCGAGGCCGGCGCTACCGGCGTGGGCGGCACGGGCGGCGGCGGCTCGCCCTCCAACCCGCCTGCCGGCGGCGGCAGCAACAACAACGGCAGTAGCAGCGGCAGCTCCGGCTGCACGGTGGGCGGCGGCAGCGACTCCGGCCTGCTGGTACTGTTGGGCCTGGCAGCCGCAGCCCTGGGGCTGCGCCGTCGCGGCCAGCGCGCCGCCCGTCCGAAAGCGATGTGAAGCAGAAGATCCGCCCCCCGCTCTCTCCGCCTTTGCGCACCGCCGCCCGGCCTTGGCGCGCGGCGGGGGCGGGCATCGCCCTGGGTGTGCTGGCTGCGCTGCCGGCGGTCGGTGCCGAAACGCCGGGATTCGCGGCCCCGGCCCAGGCCGTGCAAGCTGCGCAGGCTGCGCAGTGGGCCCGGCTCGACTACGTGGCGGCGCCGGGCCAGCTCGACCGCATCGCCGTGCTGCCATCCCCGGGGCCGGAAGGCTGGCGGGTGTGGGCGCGTCGCGTGCCCGAAGCCGCAAAGGGCGCTGAAGAGCACACGGCCATCGCGCCGCCCGGGCCGGCGGAGGCCGGGGCGTTCAATCCCCGGCTCTTTCCGGCGCGCGATCCGCTGGGCCTGGCCACGGCGCGCCTGCAGCGGCTGCAGGCCGAGGCCGACGGCTTCACCCTGGTGGTGGACTATGTGTTTCCCGACGGGCTGGAGCGCTTCCAGCTGCGCTTCGGCGCGGGGCGCTGCCCGGCCCGGGCAGCGCCGCCGCAGCCGCCGTCGCCCTGCACCTGGCCGCTGCTGGGCTACCGGCGCGAGCGCATCGATGCCGGCGGCCGGGTCGCCAGCGGCATCGTGGCCGACTATGTGCAGCGCAGCGCCCGCTGGCTGGAAGGCGGCGGCATGCCGGGGCGTGCGCCCATGCCTGCCGTGGCGCTGCGCGCGGACGATGCGCCCGATCTGGCGACGCTGGGCTCCGTCTTCGATTTCTCCCCCGCGCTCGACATTCCGGCCAGGCACTGACGGCGCACGTCATGTTCCAAGCGCTGTTCAGGCCCTTGCTGGCCCTCGCCGGACCCTGGTGGCCCTGGCTGCTGCCGGCCGCGGCGGCGCTGCCGGTCGCGGCCCTGGCCCACGGGCTCTTCGGCCTGGGGCTGGCGGTGGGCGGCTGGCGCGATGCCGCCGTGTTCTTCGCCCTGGCCCCCTTCCTGGAGGAATGGGTGCTGCGCGCCAACCTGCAGGCGGGGCTGCAACGGCGGCTGGCGGGCTCGGGCCACGCGGCCAACGCCGTCGCCAGCCTGTGCTTCGCCGCCCTGCATGCACCCTGGGCGGGCTGGCTGTGCGTGCTGTGGTGCGTGCCCGGGCTGGCCCTGGGCGAGCTGTGGCGCCGCCGCGCCAGCCTGGCGATGAATGTGGCGCTGCACGCCTGGTTCAACCTGGCGCTGTGGTGGTGGTCGCTGCCGTCGCCGCGTTGACGCGCTGGCCGCCGGTCGCGCTGCCGTGGACGATGCGCACCACCGGCGTGAGCCTGTAGCCCACGCCGCGCACGGCCTTGATGACCTCGGCCTGGCCCAGCGTGTTTTCCAGCTTGGCGCGCAGTCGGCTGATCAGCACGGCCAGGTTTTCGCGGGTCAGCGTGATGCTCTTGTCGGCCAGGGTGTAGAGCAGGAATTCGGTGTGCAGCTGGCGCTCGGGCGCCAGCGCCAGGGCATGCAGCATTTCGGCTTCGGTCACCGTCAGGCGCAGGGCGGCGCCGCCGGGCGCGGCCAGCGTGAGCGCCGACGGGTTCAGCACCAGCGCATCGTCGTTCACGGGCTGCACGCGCCGGCCCAGGTTGTGGATCACCGACTCCAGCTCTTCCACGCTGGTCGGCTTGGTCAGATAGACATCCGCCCCGGCCTCGTAGCCCCGCCTGCGGTCGCTGGGCTGGGTGCGGGCCGTGAGCAGCACGATGCCCATCATCGGGAATACCGTCCGCAGGCGGCGGGCGATGCCGAGGCCGTCCTCGAACGGCAGGTTCAGGTCCAGCAGGGCGATGTCGGCCGGCCTGCTGCGCAGGGCCGCGTCCATGGCTTCGCCGCAATCGACGCCGCGCACGGCCCAGCCGGGGCGCTGCAGGAAGGAAACGAGTTCCTCGCGCAGCGCGTCGTTGTCTTCCACGAGGATGATGTCCAGGAGCGGGTTCAAGGTCTTCTTCCTAGGCTTCGCAAGGCAGCCACAGCGTGAACACGGCGTTGTCGATGCCGTCCTGGCACAGCGGCCGGTAACGGATGTGGCCACCGTTCAGGGCCGCCACTTCATGCACCCAGTACAGGCCCAGGCCGGTGCCCGAAAGGTGCTGCGCGCGGGGCGCGCGGTAGTACTTGCCGAAAAGCCGTTCGGGGTCCGGCAGGCCGGCGCGGCCGGCGGCGTTGCGCACGGCGATCTCGAAGCCCGCGCGGCCTTCGTGCGCCTGCGCGGCCAGGGCCACCTGCACGGTACCGGCGGGCGGCGAATAGCGCAGCGCGTTGTCCAGCAGGTTGCGCAGCATCAGCCGCAGCAGCGTGGCATCGACGCAGGCGCTCAAGGGCGCTGCTTGCAGGGCGATGCGGTCCGCGCCGGGGCGCTGGGCGGCTTCGGCCTGCAGCAACTGCGCCACGTCCTGGGGGCTGCGGTTCACGCGGATCACGCCCTGCTCCAGCTGGTCCAGGTCCGTGCATTGCCGCAGCACGGCGTCGATGTCGGCCACCGAGTGCTGGATCGCGTCCAGCCGCGCGGCGCGCTGGCCCTCGTCGGCCAGGCGCCCGCTGCGCAGCGTGGCCGCTGCCACGCGGATGGCGGCCAGCGGGTTCTTCACCTCGTGGATCAGCATGTCCAGGAAGCCCGCGGCCTCGCGCCGGCCGCGCTGCTCCACGTCCAGCCGCGTGGCGGTGTCGCGCAGCTGGCCTTGCAGCAGCCGGCGTTCGCGCAGCTGCAGCTGCATGCGCCGCGCCAGGATGCACTGCTGCGCGATCTCCACGAACAGGTTGGCCGCCATCGCGGGATAGACGTTGAAGTCCGACAGGTGGCCGATGCCGAAGAGCGGCATGGCGTAGAAGATGACGTACAGCGCGACCACCATCGTCATCGTGCGCAGCAGGTAGCGCACCGGCCGGTCCGGCAGAGGCACGAACCAGATCACCACCGGAGCGACGAAGGCCTGCAGCAGCAGCAGGCCCACGTTGGAGGCCAGCGCCCAGCGCGGGGCGTCCCACAGCAGCAGGCAGGCCAGCTGCAGCGGAAAGGCGGCGAGCGGAACGAGGTAGATCGGCGTGGCCCAGCGCGGCGCCTCGAAAGCGCGGATCAGCTTCAGGCCCAGCAGGTTGACTGCGGCGAAATGGGCGCAGCCCAGCAGCGATGTGCCCAGGTCGGCCGCGGCGGGCCGGGTGTCCAGCACGAACTTGGCGGCGAAGCCCATCACGAAGAGGGTGTAGAGCAGCGATAGCAGATGGAAGAGCGCGCTGTAGCCCCACAGCCCGTCGCGCGTGGTCCACCAGCAGATCAGCGAGACCCCCAGCAGGCACAGCACCACGCCGCCGTAGAGGCCGGTCAGCGCGTGCAGCCCGGCATCGAAGCGCAGGCTGTCGCCCGGCGTCAGCACCCAGGGCCGCACCAGGCTGCTGCCCTTGGTCTGGATGCGCAGATAGACGGTGGTGGGCCCGGTGGCGGAGGGCTCCAGGTAGAAGGCTGTCTCGGCCTCCGCGCGCTCGCGCTGCGCATAGGGAAACAGGTCGCCGGCATCCACCGCCTCCCACTGCGCGCCGGCCGTGCCGGCATCGGCGGCGTCCTGCTCCGCCGGACGGTACAGGCGGACCGAATCCAGGGTCTGCGGCTGCACCAGCAGCACCAGCCGGGGCTGCGGCGAGGGCGGGACGGTGATGCGCAGCCAGGCGGCCGCGGCGGTGTAGCCCAGGCTCAGCGGAACGGCGGTGGGGCGGAATTCGGCCCGCTGCACCGATTCGATGGTCTGCGTGCCCTGCGGGTCGATCAGCAGGGCGACGCTGGCCGGAATTTCTTCGATGGCCCAGGCCGGGGTGGCCGCCAGCCACCACAGCAGCCATGCGCATGCCCAAGCCCACCCGGGCGTGAAGCGGGGTGGGCGCACGGCTGCAACGATGGCGGACAGGAAGCGCGGGCGCATCCTGCGATTGTCATGGCCTATCGGTCAACTTTTACCGATTGCCTGGGTCATTTATTGTTATTTGCGCTGCCCAGTGCGAGAAAACCCGGGGCGCTGGGCGGCGCCCCCGGGTTTGCTGTGCCGGCCGCCGGTCAGCCCAGCGACAGTTCCTTGTGCTCGCCCAGATGGGTGGGCGGCTTGCCGCTGATGGCGGCGGCAGCCATCTTGAAGAGCTGCAGCATCTTGTTTTCCTTCACGTCCCAGTACTCGGCATGGCCGATGCGGATGGACAGCAGCGCCAAGTTGGGATCGGTCACGCCTTCGGGGAACCAGGCCTTGGCCATGGGCGACCAGAGCGCTTCCTTCCTGGCCATGTCCTCGATGAAGCCGGCGCTGCCGGAGAGCGAGACATAGCTGTCGCGGTCCGGGTCGGCGTAGCTCACGTTGACCTGGCCGTCGCGCAGCAGGCGTGCGTAGAGCTCGCCGTTGCGGGGGATGAAGAAGTACAGCTGGGCCTGCTCGTCCATGTCCTTGTTCTGCGTGGTCAGCGGATGGGCGTGCAGCTCGCCGCTTTCGGCGCGGTGCGTGAGCATGCCGAAACGGATGTCCTTGATCAGCTTCCACAGCGTGGCGTGGCTCGATTCGTTCTGGCTCATGGGAAGGTCTCCGGCGTTGGTGGATTGAAGGAATGGAGCGAGGCGCAGGAAGCGCCTCGCAGGCATCGGGTCAATGTAGGCCGGAGCTGCGGGGGGCCGGGTCGGCAGCCGGCCCCGCTGCCTGTGGGGAGCGTCCGACAGTGCTGTGGGCGCGGTTCGACGATCGCCCGCGGGATCGTCGGAAGGGACGCTCTTCAGGCCTTCTTCAGGAATTCCGACTTGAGCAGCAGGCTGCCCAGGTCGGTCTTGCAGTCCACGTTGTGGCCGTCGGCGCCGTCCACCAGGCGGATGCCCTTGATCTTGGTGCCCTTCTTCAGGGTGGCGCCCGCGCCCTTCACTTTGAGGTCCTTCACCAGGATCACTGCGTCGCCGTCGGCCAGCGGGTTGCCGTTGGCGTCGCGCACCGTGCCGTCGCCGGCATCGGCTGCTGCATCGTCGCCCTGCGCTGCGGCGCCGGCCTGGGGCCATTCATGGCCGCAGTCGGGGCAGATGAAAAGATCGGCGTCGGGGTAGGTGTTCTCCAGGCCGCATTGGGGGCAGGCGGGGGTGGTGTGGGGCATGGTCGTCGTCGCGCTGCAGAGGCGCAAAAAGCCGGGGAGTATGCGCCTGCTGCATGTCGCCCCCGCCGCCCGAACTGCGCCTAGGCCGCTCCGCGCCGCTCCAGCGTGAACGGCGGCAGGCCCTTGAGCAGCCGCTGGCCGTAGGAGGTGCGCACCAGCCGCTTGTCGTAGCAATAGACGTGGGCGCGGTCCTCCTCGGTGCGAATGGCGCGGCCCACCCATTGCGCCAGGCGGATGGCGGTGGCCGGCACCACCAGCTCGCTGAACGGGTCGCGCCCGGCGGCGCGCAGCCATTCGGCGCGGGCCTCGCCCACCGGGTCGTCGGGCGGGGCGAAGGGCAGCTTGGTGATGAAGAGCGATTCGCAGAGCGCGCCGGGCAGGTCCAGGCCTTCGCCGAAGGACTGCATGCCGAAGATGATGGACGGCTCGCCGCGCTCCACGCGCTCGCGGTGCTGGGCCAGCAGCTGCGGGCGGGGCAGGGCGGTCTGCACCAGCACGCTGGCGCGCATGGCGGTGGGCAGGGCATCGACGGCCTGGCGCATCTGGTCGCGCGAGGTGAAGAGCACCAGGGCGCCGGATTCGACCATCGCCAGGTCGCTCAGCAGCGCATCGACCATCTCGGCGGTGAAGGCCTGGGCCTCGCGCGGGTCGGCCTGCGTCTCGGTGGCGATCAGCGTGCCCTGCAGCGCGTAGTCGAAGGGGCTGGGCACCTCGAGCGTGGTCACGGCCTCGTCGCCGAAGAGGCCGGCTTCGCGCAGGAAGAAGTCGAACTGCCCGCAGCTGGTGAGCGTGGCCGAGGTCAGCACCGCGCCGCGCACGGCCGACCAGAGGTTGTGGCGCAGCGTGTTGCCCGGCAGCACCGGGCTGGCATGCGCCTTGACCACGATGTAGTCGCCGTCCACCTGCAGCGTGAACCACTTGGCGGCGGGCACGGCGCCTTCGGGCGCGTCCTGCAGCAGCAGCTGGGCGGTGGCGTGCGCGGCCTCCAGCCGCGGCGCCAGCGCGCCGATCTGCGCGTAGAGCGTGGACAGGCGCCGCGCCTCGTCGGGCTTGTCGCGGATCTCGGCGCGCAGGGCCTTGGAGATGGCGCGCAGCGCATCCAGAAAGCCCTCGGCATGGTGGGCGGCCTGCGCCAGCGGCTCGATGAGCTCGGGCGGCAGCACGCCGCCTGCCACCCGGGCGCGCGTGGGCACGCCCGGCGCCTGCGGGCGGGCGCGGCCGCCCCAGGCCGGGCGCGGGGCGCGCAGCTCTTCGCCATAGACGTCCATGGCCAGCCGGGCCGCGTCCTGCAGCGCGGTGCGCAGGCGCGCTGCGTGGTTGGGCACGTCGGCGATCTCCTCGACCTCGACCAGCGCGCCGATGCGCAGCGCGCGGCTGGCCAGCTTGTCGATCCAGTTCAGGCGGCTCAGGTCGGCCTCGCAGGCGAACTGCTGCAGCGCGGTGCCGGGCAGGTGGTGGGCTTCGTCGAGCACCAGCAGGCAGTTGTCCAGCTCGGGCAGCAGCCGAGCGCCGATGGAGGAGAGCAGCAGGTCGTGGTTGGCCACGATGACCTGCGCGGCCACCAGCGCCTTGCGCCGGTCGTAGTAGGTGCATTGGCTGAACACCGGGCAGTGCTTGCCGGTGCAGGAACTGGCCTCGGCCGCCACGGGGCTCCAGACCTCGGCCTCGGGCGGGGCCTGCAGCGTGTCGCGGTCGCCGTCCCAGCCGCCGGTGGCCAGCGCATCGGCCATCGAGGTGTAGAACTGCATGCGCGCCTCGGATTCCTGGCGCGGCCGGCGGGCGCGTTCCTCGGCTTCCTCGTCGGCGAACAGGTCGTCGTCCGGGCCGCCCTCGCCGCCGGCCGACCCGCCGCTGGCCAGCCGTTCGAGCTTGAGCTTGCACACATAGCGCCCGCGCCCCTTGGCCAGCGCGAAGCGGAAGGGCTGGGCCATGCGCGCGGCCAGCGCGGGCAGGTCCTTGTTGACCAGTTGCTCCTGCAGCGCCACGGTGGCGGTGGAGATCAGCACCCGCGTGCCGCGCTCCAGCGCCATGGCGATGGCCGGCACGCTGTAGGCCAGCGACTTGCCCACGCCCGTGCCCGCCTGCACCACGGCGATGGCGCGCTGCGGCGCGGGCGGTGGGGCGCCTTCGCTCTCGGCTTCTTCCAGCTTGCCCAGCTGGGCGCGCGAGAAGGTGTGCGCCACCTGTTCGGCCATGCGGCGCTGGCCCGTGCGGCTGCGGAAACCCTCGGTGGCCGACACCACCGCATCGAAAGACTGCAGGGCCTGCGTGGCCCACTCCTGTTGAGACATACAGTAGTGTGACATGGAAGCCGCTTGCGCTGCAGTGCCACAGGCAGCCAGCGCGCCAGCCTACAGGGCCTGCCTGCCGGCGTTCCTACGATGGTCCATCGCCCCGAACGCATTTCCGCGATCTTTCAGGAGACCCATCGCATGAGCCAACGCCCCGATCCCGCCCAGCGCCCCGGCGGCAACCCCGAATCCGAACTGCCGCCCGACGCCAGCGGCACCTCCGTGCATCGGTCGGTGGACACCACCCGTGCCGATCTGCCGCCCCACCCGCCCGAAGAAGGCGGCAAGGACAACCTGCGCAATGCGCCCCTCATGCCGCACGAGCGCGACCAGTCCGTCGGCATGACCGACGACGCGCCGGACGAGAACGTCCAGCAGGCTTTCCGCGACGTGAAGCGCGGCCTGCAGGACACCGACCGCGGCCAGCCCGCGCACGAGGCCTACCAGAAGCAAAAGCACTGACCCGCTGCCCCGGGGCGGTAAACGCTCCTGAAAAAATAGCTGCCAGCGCCCGAATCAAGGGCGCCGGCAGCTATTTTTCGTGGGGAAGAGCTGAAGCCGGGCGCTGCGGCCCGGCTTCGGCCCCGTCACTTCTGCAGCGTGGCCGTCAGGGTCACTTCCGGCACGCCGGCCAGTGCCTTGGACAGCGGGCAGTTCGCCTTGGCATCGTTGGCGATCTGCTGGAACTGCGCCTCGTCGATGCCGGGCACCTTGGCGTTCAGCGTCAGCGCGATGCGGTCGATCTTGAAGCCGTCGCCGTCCTTGGCCAGGCGCACCTTGGCCGTGGTGTCCACCGTCTCGGTGGCGATGCCGGCCTTGTCGCAGGCGAACGAGAACGCCATGGTGAAGCAGGCGGCGTGCGCGGCGCCCACGATCTCCTCGGGGTTGCTGTTCTTCGTGTCGTCGCCGAAGCGGCTGGCGAAGCCGTAGGCCACCTTGTTCAGGGCGCCGGTTTCGGTGCTGATCTGGCCCTGGCCGGCCTTGCCGGCGCCTTCCCAGTGGACGGATGCGGATTTTTCTGCAGACATGGTGTGGATGACTCCTTCGATGATGGCGGGGTGATATGGGTGACGGATGCGGCGCTTGCCGGAGCGGCAGGAGCGCGGAAGCGGACCCCGCATCTGACCATCCGCCACCCCCCGCCCGCTGTGGGACGGCGCCGCGCCCTGGGGTCTGCCGTGCGCTGCCGCGCCTGTGCTGCGCTAACCTGCGGGGCAACCCACGACGACGGGCCCGGCACGCCTGCCGGCCCGGCAACTCTGGAGCTGTCTTCTGCCCATGCGCCCCTACCGCATCCCGCCCCTGGCAGCGCTCGCCCTGGCCGCCCTGCAGGCCGGCCCCGCGCAGGCCGCCGGCCGCGTGCCGCCAGTGCCGGAATACACGGTGCAGCTGTCGCACCCGGAAAACCGCTACGTGGTCACGCCCGTCGAGGGCGAACTGCCCACGCTGGAGGGCCCGCCCGCGCAGCTGCCCTACGGCAGCTCGTCTGGGCAGTGGGCCGAGTCGGGCAAGTACTTCACCGAGCAGCGCGGCACGCCGGTGGGCGCCCGCATCGTGTACTTCTCGCGCTACGAGGACGCCTTCTACCGCCTGAAGGCGGACTTCCCGCTGGACGTGGTCAAGACCCTGGCGCGCCGCGCTTATGCCAACAACGAATCCCAGTCGTCCGGCCAGCCGCTGAAGCCCTTCATCGACATCCAGGAGGTCCCCGACTACGCCGAGGTGTTCAACCGCATCGGCTACGCCTACAAGCCGCTGTCGTCGGTGGTGCTGGGCTTCGCCCCGCAGGGCATGGTGGTGGTGTGGTTCCAGTACGGCTATGTGTCCGTGCAGATCGGCGAATACCGCGCCGAGCGCATCGTGGACGACAGCGCCTACGCCCGGCGGCTGTTCTCGCGCATCTCGGCGACGCGCGAGGAGATCCGCGCCAGCCGCTTCGATCCCGAGGCCTCGCCGCGGCGCTGGCAGGCCTACCAGACGCGCTACCGCTGGACGCCGCGCTTCGTGCCGCCCCCCGGCGCCACGCAGCTCTACCGCGCGCAGATCGAGTACTTCAACGGCGAAAGGGAGATGCTGCTGCGCCCCTGGGTGGAGCAGCCCGCCACCTTCCCCCGTGCCATTCCGAAGGAGATCACCGTCTTCTGGCGATCCGCCCGGGGCAACGTGCTGCAGGGCACCACCACCTTCGACTGGCCGACCGTCAACCAGGCCTTCGGGCGTGGCGAGCCCGGCCCGGGCGTGCTGGAGATGCGGCTGAGCGAAGAGGAGCAGAGCGTCGCCCTGCAGATCGACGGCCGTCCCGTTCCCGTGCGGACCTGGGAGGCCGGCCGCAGCGCCCAGACCTTCCGCGACTGAGCCCGCTTAGCTGGGCGGCCTCAGCCCGGCGTGCGCCGACGCTCCATGCGGATGGCGTCGAACGGGCAGCGCACGTCGCACAGCGCGCACCCGGTGCAGCCCGGGGCGTCGTGCAGCACCGAGCGCTTCGGTCCCCACGGCTGCGGCCCCTGCACCTGCAGGGCCAGCACATGCGGCGGGCACACGGCCACGCACCAGCCGCAGCCGGTGCAGCGGTCCGGGTCGATGCGGGGCAGGGCCTTGGCGGGCGATGGGCTGGCGGGTGCGGGCATGGGGCGCGGCGCGGCGTGGCGTGGCAGATGGGCCATGGCATTGTCGTGCGCATCCGCCCCTCCTGCTGGCGAAGGGCGCAGCGGCTACAGTCCGGCCCATGCCACCGCCCAACGACCCCCTAAGCCCTGCCGCCAGCGCCGATGCCGCTGATGATGACGGCGCCCTCATCGCCCGCCACCTGCGCATCCAGGGCCGCGTGCAGGGCGTGTATTACCGCCAGTCCATGGTGGAGGCCGCCCGGCGCCGGGGTGTGGCCGGCTGGGTCCGCAACCGCCACGATGGCAGCGTGGAAGCCTGGGCCTGCGGCCCTGCCGGCGCAGTGCGGGCGCTGATCGAATGGGCCCATGCCGGCCCGCCGCTGGCCCGGGTGGACGGGGTGGGCATCGATGTGGCCGAAGTGCGGACTCCTGTGCCAGAAGGTTTCGAGCAGCATCCCACAGCGTGAATGCAGCGCCCAGCCAGTGCCCGCACGGCGCTGCGAATACCTGCGAAAGAGCTGCGCACACCGCGCGTCCTCTCCCCGCCGAAGCGCGCGTGAATCGCGCAAGAAGCCGCCTGCTCCATGCCAGACAAAGCCGCAGCTACGCACTGAACCCCGGAACACACCCGCTTACCCGGGCTGGCGGATCGCCTACCGGCCTGTCGGAGGCCTCCTACCGGAGGGCCCCTGGGTGCCGCGCAGATTGGGCTTGCACACGGTGATCGCCATGTGTTTCACCCAACTTTCACTCAGGAGTCTTCACATGCCCAGCAACAATCCCCAAGGCCACAACCAGCACACCAGCAACCAGGGCCAGGGCGGCCAGTCCTCGGGCCGCGGCTTCGCGTCCATGGACCCGGAGCGCCAGCGCGAGATCGCGGCAGAAGGCGGCCGTGCCGCGCATGCCTCGGGCAACGCGCACGAGTTCGATTCGAAGGAAGCGCGCGAGGCCGGCTCCAAGAGCCATGGCGGCCACGGCGGCGGCAACGGCAGCAGCAGCAACGACGGCAACGGCAACCAGTCCGGCAACACCCGGGGCGGCAGCAGCGAGCAGCATGCCCGCGCCGGCAGCCAGAGCCACAAGAACGACCGTTGATGCCGCCCCTGGCGGAGGCCCCTGCAGCCCGTGCCCATGCGGCGCGGGCTGCAGGCCATGCCGTCCCACGACAAGGCCCGCAAGGGCCTTTTTCTTTCTTTTTCTCGGCCGCTCAGCCCGGGGGCCGCGCCATCGCCACGGCGCCATAGGCGCAGAAGCCGGGCTTGGGGCTCTTGGTGCGCGGGTGCAGCCGGCAGGTGTCGGGCCGCTGTTCGTACACCGTGCAGCGCCGCGTCTGCGCATCGAGGAACTGGCAGTCGCCGCTGGCACGCCGCGCCAGCGTGAAGACCACGTTCTTGTGGTTGAAGTGATCGATCAGCCGGGCCTTTTCCAGCCGCTTGGCGATGCGCCGGGGCTCCTCGTGCTCGGCTTCGAAGGCATCCACCAGCCCCAGGCGCACCAGGTCGGGCAGCTGCACCTCCAGCGGCATGGTGCAGCAATTGGCCGCGCAGCTGTCGCACAGGCCCGCGCGCCAGCGGGTCCAGGTGGCAGGGTTGTCGACGTTGACGATGGAGATCGGGGAGCGCATGGAGGGCAGATTGTGCCAATGGATACGGCTGGTATGCGGCTGTTGCGCCGGCCTGCGGGTTTGGCCAGGTTGCCAAGCTCCGGGCATGCCCCAATAATTTTCGCTGCGCCCCGAGCCCGCCCGACGAGAGGCGGGCCGCACACCACACGGAGCCTCCAGGCCCATCAGTGCCTGTACCGAGGAGACAACATGGACACCCGCCTCGCCCGGCACGCCGACGTGCCAGATGAGCAAGACACCCTCGCGTTGATCCACCAGGCCCACCTGCGCTCCCGGGCCTTCGGCATCGCGTCCGACGACGAGCCCGACCATTCCGGCCTGCTGCCCGGCCGCCTGAAGGACGCGCTCGAAGAGAACCGCTTCCTGTTCCAGCACGCCGTGCCGGTCATGGAAGCGCTCAACAGCCAGATCGCCAACACCCACAGCATGGTGCTGCTGACCTCGGCCCAGGGCCTGGTGCTGCATTCCATGGGCGACAGCGACTTCCTCGAAAAGGCCGACCGCGTGGCCCTGGTGCCCGGCATGGACTGGAGCGAGAAGACCAAGGGCACGAACGCCGTGGGCACGGCCCTGTCGGTGCAGCAGCCCGTCACGGTGCATGGCAGCCAGCACTACATGAACGCCAACCACGGCCTGACCTGCTCCTGCGCGCCCATCCTCGATCCCTACGGCCAGATCGTCGGCGCGCTGGATGTGACGGGCGACCACCGCAGCTACCACCAGCACACTCTGGCGCTGGTGCGCATGTCGGCGCAGATGATCGAGAACCACATGTTCGCGGGCAGCTTTCCCAACGCGGTGCGCGTGCATTTCCATTCGCGCGTGGAGTTCCTGGGCACGCTGGTCGAAGGCATCGCGGCCTTCACGCCCGAGGGGCGCTTCATCTCCGCCAACCGCAGCGCGCAGATGCAGCTGGGCATGTCCTTCGGCGCGCTGCAGGCCCATACCTTCTCGTCGCTCTTCAACCTGCCGATATCGACCCTGACCGACCTGTTCGGCAGCACCGCCAGTCCCGTGCCGCGCCAGTTCTGCCTGCACACCGGCGTCACGGTCTGGTGCCGGGCCGAGCTCCAGCCCGCCCGCCCCTGGGCCACGCCCGTGGCCTCGCCCGCCGGCAAGCCGGCCGAGGCTCCCGCGCCGCGCGCCGCCAGCGCCGCGCGCCGGGCGCAGCTGTCGTCGCTGCAGTATCTGGACACGGGCGATGTGCAGCTCTCCAGCATCATCGCCAAGCTGCGCAAGGTGGTGGACCGGGACATCCCGGTCATGATCCTGGGCGAGACCGGCTCGGGCAAGGACCTGCTGGCGCAGGCCATCCACAACGACTCCGCCCGCGCGGCCCAGCCCTTCGTGGCCGTCAATTGCGCCTCCATCCCCGACACGCTGATCGAGGCCGAACTCTTCGGCTACGAAGAGGGCGCCTTCACCGGCGCGCGCAAGAAGGGCGCGCCCGGCAAGATCCAGCAGGCCCATGGCGGCACGCTGTTCCTGGACGAGATCGGCGACATGCCCCCGCAACTGCAGGCGCGGCTGCTGCGCGTGCTGCAGGAGCGCAAGGTGAGCCCACTGGGCTCGGGCCGCGAGGTGGAGGTCGATGTCACCGTCGTCAGCGCCACGCACAAGAACCTCAAGGACCTCATCGCCAGCGGCGCCTTCCGCGAAGACCTCTACTACCGCCTCAACGGCCTGGTCGTACGCCTGCCCGCGCTGCGTGAGCGCACCGACTTCCAAGCCGTGCTGAAGAAGGTGCTGTTCGCGCAGGAGGGCGGCGCGCAGGTCAGCATCGCCCCCGACGTGATGGAGCTGCTGCAGGCCTACCACTGGCCGGGCAACGTGCGCCAGCTGCACAACCTGCTGCGTACCGCCTGCGCCATGGTGGACGACGACCGCGTCATCCGCATGGAACACCTGCCCGACGACTTCCTCGACGAACTGCGCGTGCCGCTGCGCCCGGCTGAAAGGAATCAGGGCGCGCCTGCTGCCGCCGCCGAGCCTGCAGCAGGCAGCACCACTTGCCTGCAGGACGTGACCCTGCAGGCCATGGCGCAGATGCTGCGGCTGCACAAGGGCAACCTGTCGGCCGCCGCCAAGGCGCTGGGCGTTTCGCGCAATACCATCTACCGCAAGAAGAATTTGCTGCCGCCGGATTTGCTCAATTGATGGGGCGGGGCGGCCTGACGGCGCTGTTCGGTGCCCTGTGCGCGCGGTGCCGGTATTGAAGCCTTGAGGATATTCATGCCGGCCTCTGGCATCTCTGAATCGCCCCGGGTTTAGAGGAGGCTCCTTCGTTTGAGAATGGAGCTATGAGGAAGTCCCCGAAGTTTTCCCCGGAAGTTGTAGAGCGCTCGGTGCGCATGGTCTTGGAATCGCAGGGCCAGTACG
>CAJYHL010000029.1 GCA_913774625.1 uncultured Acidovorax sp. | reverse complement strand
GGCTGCAAGGCGCGGTGCGCAGTGAATAGCACGGCTATTCACAAGCGCCGCAACGCCGCAGACCGCCCGCCCACACCGCTGCCCTTCGGGTTGGAGCGAAATCGGGCGATTGGAGGCCCCGGCTGCTTGCATGGGCATGAGCCCATGCGGCGCATCCGAGGCATCCACTCATCCCGATTGCGCTCCAACGCGATCCCCTGCGAGATCGTCAACACGTTCTGAGGGCCAGCGCCCAGCCGTTCCAGCGCAGCCCGCGCCCGCCGCGCAGCCACAGCGCTGCCAGCACGCCGGCCAGCAGGGGCAGGGTGTAGACCGGGTCGATGATGAAGATGCTGCCCACGCCCAGCGGTGTGTCGTCGAAGGGCCGCAGCAGCTGCGTGCCATAGACCGTCATCCAGTCCAGCAGCGGATGGGTGATCAGGGCCAGCCACAGCGCCAGCCACCAGCGGCGCCAGTGCGCCGTCTCGCCGTGCAGGCGCGCGGCCAGGCAGCCCAGCGGCAGCGACAGCAGCGTGAGGTAGAACAGGGAATGGCTCTGGGCGCGGTGCAGCACCATGTTGGCGATGGCGTCGCCGCGGTCGATGAAGGTGTCCAGGTCGGGCAGCGTTCCGGCTGCCGCGCCCCAGAGGGCGGCCTTCCAGGCCGCGCTGCGCCGGCCCAGCGCGGCGATCGACACGGCGGAGCCCAGGGCGATCTGCGTCAATGAATCCATGCGGGCGAACATAGCAGGGCGTCCGGCGGCCGGGCTGCGGCGCGGGGGCTCCGCCCGGCGGTTCGCGGGCCCGTCCTACAGCTGGCGCGGGGCGGCTCTGCAATTCTCGAATATCGGCATAACCAGAATATCCGTGCCGGGGCGGCGCCCACATCCGGGGCCGCCTCGGGCCTGTCCCGCAGCTCCCACGCAAGCCAAGCAGCCCACGCCATGCACCATCCCCTGCATCTCGACATCCTCCAGGGGCTGGCCCGCCGCCCCGCGAGCATTTCACCCAAGTACTTCTACGACCAGCGCGGCTCCCGGCTCTTCGAGGAAATCACCCGCCTGCCCGAGTACTACCCCACGCGTACCGAAGCCGCGCTGATGCAGCGCCATGGCCCGGCCATCGCAGCTGCCGTAGGCGCCTGCGCGACGGTGATCGAGCCCGGCGCCGGCAACTGCGAGAAGGCGCGTGCGCTATGCCAGCTGCTGCAGCCCGGACGCTTCGTGGGGCTGGACATCTCGGCCGACTTCCTGCGCGAAGGCGTGGCCCGCCTGGGCGCGGCGCTGCCCGGCCTGAGTGCGCAGGCGGTGGCTGGCGACATCACGCGTGCCATCCTGCTGCCGCCCGACGTGCCGCGCGAGCGGCGCCTGGTGTTCTATCCGGGCTCGTCCATCGGCAACTTCGATCCGCCGCAGGCTCAGCAGCTGCTGGCGAACCTGCGCGCGCTGGTGGACGAGGACGGCGGCCTGCTGGTCGGCGTGGATCTGCGCAAGGACGTGGACGTGCTGCAGGCCGCCTACGACGATGCGGCCGGCGTGACCGCCGCCTTCAACCTGAACGTGCTGGAGCACGTGAACCGCCTGATCGGCAGCGACTTCGCGCCCGAGGGCTGGGTCCACCGCGCCTTCTTCAACGACGGGCCATCGCGCATCGAAATGCACCTGGAGGCCCGCGGCCGCACGCGCGTGAGCTGGCCGGGCGGCGAGCGCGACTTCGCGCCGGGTGAGCGCATCCACACCGAGAACAGCTACAAGTACACGCTGCCGGGCTTCTCCGCGCTGCTGGCGGGCGCGGGCTTTTCGCGCGCCCAGGCCTGGACGGACGACCGGGGCTGGTATGCCATGGTGCATGCGCGGCCCTGATGCCGTGGCGAAACCGCGCTGCTCCGTGCCTTCGCGCCGTCTTCTTTCTTCATTCCAAGCTGCCAGGCCATGACCACCGCATTCCCCGCATCCCGTGACGCTCCGGCGGCCGAGGCGCCCGCGCCCGTGGGCCCTATGGCCCGGCGCTATGCCGAGGTGCGCCAGGCCACCACCGTGCTGGCGCTGCCGTTGAGCGACGAGGACTGCTGCGCGCAGTCCATGCCCGATGCCAGCCCGGTGAAATGGCATCTGGCCCACACCACCTGGTTCTTCGAAACCTTCGTGCTGGAGGCCTACGAGCCGGGCTTCCAGCCCTTCCATCCCGCGTTCCGCGTGCTGTTCAATTCCTACTACCAGGGCATAGGCGCGCAGCACCCGCGAGCGCAGCGCGGGCTCATCACCCGGCCGGCGCTGCCGCAGGTGCTGGCCTACCGGCTGAACGTGGACGGGCGCATCGCGCGGCTGCTGCAGGAGCGTGGCTCCGATGCGGGCCTGCTGGCCTTGATCGAGCTGGGCTTGCAGCACGAGCAGCAGCACCAGGAGCTGATCGTCACCGACCTGAAGCATCTGCTGTCGTGCAATCCGCTCTGGCCGGCCTGCCAGCAGCCGCCTTCGGGGCAGGGGGGCGCCGAGGTGCCGGCCGCGCCGCCCATGGCATGGCGGCGCTACGAGCCCGGCGTGGCCGAGATCGGGCACGACGGCAGCGGCTTCGCCTTCGACAACGAGGCACCTCGCCACACCGTCTATCTGGCGCGCTACGAACTGGCCTCGCGCCTGGTCACCAATGCCGAATACCTGGCGTTCATCGAGGGCGGCGGCTATGCCGAGCCCGCCTACTGGCTGGCCGAGGGCTGGGAGTGGCGCCGTTCCCAGCAGCTGGAGCAGCCCATCTACTGGCGCCGCAGCGCCGCCGCACCGGCAGCGCCGGGCCAGGCGGTGGGCTGGGAAGAATTCACGCTGGCGGGCGCAAGCCCGCTGTGGGGGGAACGCCCGGTGGTCCACCTGTCCTACTACGAGGCCGACGCCTATGCGCGCTGGGCCGGCGCGCGCCTGCCGACCGAGGCCGAGTGGGAAGTGGCGGCTGCCCGGGAGCGCGAGGCGCCTCCTGCCGATGGCGGCGAGGGCGACCGCGCAGGCCCGCCCCTGGCGCAGCTCTTCGGCGAGGCCTGGCAATGGACCCAGTCGAGCTACGCGGCCTATCCGGGTTTTCGCATCGCCGAAGGCGCCGTGGGCGAATACAACGGCAAGTTCATGGTCAACCAGTACGTGCTGCGCGGCAGCTCCAGCGCCACGCCGGCGGGCCATGCGCGCCTGTCCTACCGCAACTTCTTTCCGGCCAGCGCGCGCTGGCAGTTCACGGGCCTGCGCCTGGCGCGCGATGCCTGACCGGGCGCACCCGTTTCAGGGGGCCATGCGGAAGGTCTGCTGCAGGCGCAGGCGGGCCGGCTTGCCATCGCGCATGGGCGGGGCGAAGCGCCAGCGGCGCACGGCATCCAGCACCGGCTTGTCCAGCGCCGGGTCGGTGCCGGGCAGGATCTTCGCGTCGCCCACATGGCCGCTCGGCAGCACCTCGAACGACACCACCACATTGCCCTTCGTGCCCTGCGAGATCAGGTACGACGGATAGCGCGGCGCGGGTGAGTCGATGAGCTGCAGCGGCGCGTCCAGAGGCGGGCTGACCTGCTGCTGCAGGGCCGCCATGTCCTGGCTCTTGCGGTAGGCGATGAAGTCTTCATCGGTCATGTCGGCGCCTGCGGGGCCGGAGCCGCAGGCGGACAGCAGCAGGCCGGCGGCCAGCGTGGCGGCGAGGAGGATCGGTGTGGAAGCAAGGCGGTGATGGGCGGGCATGGGAACGGGGCTCTCCGGACGGCTTGAGGCAGGCGGCCCGCACCGCGAGGGGCCGGGCCGGACGATGCCCTAGTATCGCCCGGCCACCGTGCCTTGTCCGCCGGACCGGTCAGACCGCCGCCAGCGCCTGGGCCAGGTCGGCCTGCAGATCGTCGATGTGCTCGATGCCCACCGAAAGGCGCACCATCCCTTCGGTCACGCCCGCGTTGGCCAGCTCCGCGGCGTCGAGCTGGCGGTGCGTGGTGGAGGCCGGGTGCGTGGCCAGCGACTTCGCGTCGCCGATGTTGACCAGCCGCGTGAAGAGCTGCAGCGCGTCGAGGAAACGCGCCCCGGCGGCACGCGGATCGCCGCCGTCCTGCTTCAGGCTGAACGAGAGGATGCCCGAGGCCCGGCCGCCCAGCTGGCGCTGCACCAGGGCGTGGTCGGGGTGGTCGGGCAGGCCGGCATAGCGCACCCATTCGACCTTGGGGTGCGACTGCAGGTAATGCGCCAGCGCCAGCGCGTTGTCGCAGATGCGGTCCATGCGCAGGGCCAGGGTCTCGATGCCCTGCAGGATCAGGAAGGCGTTCTGCGGCGAAAGCGCCGCGCCCGTGTTGCGCAGCGGCACCACGCGGGCGCGGCCGATGAAGGCGGCCTCGCCCAGGGCCTCGGTATAGACCACGCCGTGGTAGCTCACGTCGGGCTCGTTCAGGCGCGGGAAACGCGCCTTGTGCCGGGCCCACGGGAACTTGCCGCTATCGACGATGGCGCCGCCCACGCTGTTGCCATGGCCGCCCAGGTACTTGGTGAGCGAATGCACGACGATGTCCGCGCCGTGCTCGATGGGCCGCAGCAGGTAGGGGCTGGGCACGGTGTTGTCCACGATCAGCGGCACGCCGTGGGCATGGGCGATGTCGGCCAGCGCGCGGATGTCGGTCACGTTGCCCAGCGGGTTGCCGATGGATTCGATGAAGATGGCCTTGGTGCGATCGTCGATCAGTGGGGCGAAGCTGGCCGGGTCGCGCGGGTCGGCGAAGCGGGTGGTGATGCCCTGCTGCGGCAGCGTGTGGGCGAAGAGGTTGTAGGTGCCGCCATAGAGCGTGCCGGCCGAGACGATGTTGTCGCCCGCCTCGGCGATGGTCTGGATGGCGTAGGTGATGGCCGCCATGCCCGAGGCCACGGCCAGCGCGGCGATGCCGCCTTCGAGCGCCGCGACGCGCTTTTCCAGCACGTCGTTGGTGGGGTTCATGATGCGGCTGTAGATGTTGCCTGGCACCTTCAGGTCGAACAGGTCGGCGCCGTGCTGGGCGCTGTCGAAGGCGTAGGCCACCGTCTGGTAGATGGGCACGGCCACGGCCTTGGTGGCCGGGTCGGGCGAATAGCCGGCGTGGACGGCGAGCGTTTCGATCTTCATGCAGCAGGTCTCCTGAATGGGTGGGGATGCGTGCCCGCCGCCTCGGTGGATGAGCGAGGCAGCGGGCGCGCGGCCATTCTGGCGCCGTGCCGGCCCAAGGTCGTCGAATCTTTGGCGATGAGCTTATGCGCTGGCCGTCGATGGCCCGATTTCCAAGCCATCCAGGCTGGTAGCCCAGGCGTTGCCTGGGTATTGCGCTACTTTTACGATAGCGATGCGGGCGCCGGCCGCGTGCGGTAGAACTGCATGGGCACGGCCTGCATGTCCTTGGCGTGCTGGTTGAGCACCGACTTCTTCATCTTGCCCACCACATGCATCTCGCAGGGCTTGCAGTCGAAGCGCAGGGTGAGCTTTTCCTTGCCGTTCACCAGCTGCAGCGGCTCGGCCTTGATGGTGCCCTTGACGCCGATCACGCCCTTGGCCTGCTTGGGGCAGAGGCTCATCGAGAAGCGCACGCAGTGCTTGGTGATCATCAGGCTCACCTCGCCTTCCTCTTCCTTCGATTCGTAGGCCGCGTCGATCACCTTCACGCCATGGCGCGCATAGAAGTCGTGCGCCTTGTGGTTGAAGACGTTGGCCAGATAGCTCAGCGTGTCTTCGGGGAAGGGCGCTGGCGGCTCCACAGGCTGGGCGCGCGGCAGGCGCACGAAGCCGGCCGCGCGCGCGGCCTCCAGCGCTTGCACCGCGTCGCGGCGCAGCTGGTTGAGCGCCGATGCGGGCACGAACCAGGGCTGCGACAGCGCGAGCGCGATGTCGTGCACCGAGAAGACCGTGGCGCCGAAGCGGCCCAGCTGCTCGCGCAGCGTGGCCTCGGCGCCTGCTGCGTCGGTGGCGGGCTGGTGGGGCTGGACGATGGCGGCGCGGCCCGTGAAGCCGTCTTCGTCAGTCAGCGTCAGTTCGAAGCCGTCTGCCGTTTCCGCGAACTGTGCCCAGAGCCCGATGCGCCGGTCGCTGGACTTCTTGTCGAGCGTGCGCACCCATTCCATGTCGCGGTTGCGGTTGATCTCCAGTCCCTTGCGCAGGTCCTTGAAGCCGGCGACCGGGTCCTTGGGGAAGACGCGCCACAGGCCCTTCTTGGCGTTGACGGCCTCGGCGCGGTTGATCTGCAGGCCCACCAGTTCCTTTTGCAGGTCGTAGTAGCAGAGGCCGTCGCCGTTGTGCAGCACGGTGTCCGCGCTGGAGAGTTCCAGCTCCACGAGGTTCTCGCCCACCTTGGTGACCCAGCCGATGGCGCGGCCCGGGGTCTTGGGCGTGTCGAAGGCGCCGATGTCTTCCTTGCGGCCGTTGACGAAATAGTCGGTGAATTCGCGGTTGAAGTTCTGGTCCGGGTCTGGCGTGAAGCTGAACGTGGTGCGTCCCGAGGACGAGCGCGCCAGCGGCTGCGCCGTGAATTCCCGCTCTTCGATGATCTCGTCGAGCAGCTTGCGGTAGTGGGCCGTGATGTTCTTCACATAGCCCAAGTCCTTGTAGCGGCCCTCGATCTTGAAGCTGCGCACGCCTGCGTCGATCAGCGCGCGCAGGTTGTCCGACTGGTTGTTGTCCTTCATCGAGAGCACGTGCTTTTCGTGCGCGATGATGCGCCCCTGGGCGTCCAGCACCTCGTAGGGCAGGCGGCAGGCCTGATTGCAGTCGCCCCGGTTGGCGCTGCGGCCGGTGTGGGCGTGTGTGATGTAGCACTGGCCCGAATAGGCCACGCACAGCGCGCCGTGGATGAAGAACTCGATGGTGGTGCGGGCCGGGTCGGTGGCGGCGCGCACCGCTGCGATCTGGCCCAGGTCCAGCTCGCGGGCGAGCACGATCTGCGAGAGCCCCGCGTCCTGCAGGAAGCGCGCCTTCTCGGGCGTGCGGATGTCGGTCTGCGTGCTGGCGTGCAGCTGGATGGGGGGCAGGTCCAGTTCCAGGAGGCCCATGTCCTGGATGATGAGCGCGTCGGCGCCGGCCTCGTACACCTGCCAGGCCATCTGGCGGGCGCCTTCCAGCTCGTCGTCGCGCAGGATGGTGTTGAGCGTGATGAAGATGCGGCTGCCGAAGCGGTGCGCATGGCGGATGAGGCGCTCCAGGTCGCGCAGCTCGTTGCCGGCGCCGGCCCGCGCGCCGAAGGCCGGGCCGCCGATATAGACGGCATCGGCTCCGTGGTTGACGGCCTCGATGCCGATGTCGGCGTCGCGCGCGGGGGAGAGCAGTTCGATCTGGTGGGGCAGCAGGGACATGGGGCGGATTATCCCAGGGCTGCCTTCGAATGCCCCGGCGCGCCGTTCGGCGTCTGCGGGGCGGCTAGTATCGGAGGCTGTCGAAAACCCCTTTCATGGAGACTGAATGTTCACCTCGTCCACCATTCAACGCCTGCGTTTTCCCCTGCAAACGACGGCCCTGGCCTGTGCGCTGGCCGCTGCCGGCACCGCGTCGGCGCAAGACGTGCAGGTCGTCAAGATCGGCCATGCCGGCCCCGTGTCGGGCGGCATCGCCCACATCGGCAAGGACACGGAGAACGGCGTGCGCATGGCGGTGGATGACCTGAACGCGCAGAACCTGGTGATCGGCGGCAAGAAGATCAAGTTCGAGCTGGCCGCCGAAGACGACGCGGGCGACCCGCGCCAGGCCACGGCCGTGGCGCAGAAGTTCTGCGACATGAAGGTCGCGGGCGTGGTGGGCCATCTGCAGTCGGGCACCTCCATTCCCGCTTCTACCATCTACGACAAGTGCGACCTGCCGAACATCACCGCGTCGGCCACCAACCCGGACCTGACCAAGCCCGGCTACAAGACCACCTTCCGCCTGATCGCCAACGACAACGCCCTGGGCGCAGCGCTGGCCATCTATGCGGCCGACCACCTCAAGCTCAAGACCGTGGCCATCATCGACGACCGCACGGCCTACGGCCAGGGCGTGGCGCAGGTCTTCAAGTCCACTGCGCAGCAGCACGGCCTGAAGGTGGTGGGCGAGGAATTCACCAACGACAAGGCCACCGACTTCATGGCCATCCTGACCTCGCTCAAGAGCAAGAAGCCGGACGGCATCTTCTACGGCGGCCTGGACGCTCAGGCCGGCCCCATGCTGCGCCAGATGGCTCAGCTGGGCATGGGCGACGTGAAGTTCTTCGGCGGCGATGCCCTCTGCACCGAGAAGCTGCCCGACCTGTCCGCCAATTCGCCTGCGCTGAAGAACGTGACCTGCGCCACCGGCGGCGCATCCGTCACCAAGATGCAGGGCGGCGCCGAATGGAAGAAGCGCTACGACGCCAAGTTCCCCGGCCAGTTCCAGATCTACAGCCCCTACGCCTACGATGCCGCCATGGTGCTGGCCGACGCGATGAAGCGTGCCGACTCGGTCGATCCGCGCAAGTACACGCCCTTCATCTCCAAGACCCAGTACAAGGGCGTGACCGCCAACATCGCCTTCACGTCCAAGGGCGAACTGACCAAGCCGGCCGTGACGCTCTACAGCTACCCGAACAACGTGCGCGTGCCGCTGAACTGATCGATCGATCGGTCCGTCGATCCGATCGGCGCACCCCTCGCAACGGCCGCCTGTGCGGCCGTTGTGCTTGGTGGGGGCCCTGGTGAAAATGCTCCGTAGCCATTGGATGACGCTCGCATGCAGCTATTGAAAAATGAGTGAACCGCAGACGCCCGCCGCCGCCATGCCCGATGCCGTGCAGGACGCGGCCTGGATGCGCCTGGCCCTGGCCGAGGCCCGCGCCGCCGCCGAAGCCGGCGAGGTGCCGGTGGGCGCCGTCGTGGTCTGCGCAGGCGAGGTGGTCGCCACCGGCCGCAATGCGCCCATCGCCGGGCACGACCCCACCGCCCATGCCGAGATCGCCGCGCTGCGCGCCGCCGCTGCCCGCCTGGGCAACTACCGGCTGGATGGCTGCACGCTCTACGTCACGCTGGAGCCCTGCGCCATGTGCAGCGGCGCCATGCTGCATGCGCGGCTGGCGCGCGTGGTCTTCGGCGCGGCCGATGCCAAGACCGGCGCGGCCGGATCGGTGATCAATCTGTTCGCGGAGCAACGCCTGAACCACCAGACCCAGCTGCAGGGAGGCGTGCTGGCCGATGAATGCGGCGAACTGCTCAGCGGCTTCTTCCAGCAGCGCCGCCAGCAGCAGCGCGAGCGCGCCCAGGCCGCGCACCCCCTGCGCGACGATGCCCTGCGCACGCCGGAGCGCGCCTTCGCCGGCCTGCCCGGCACCCCCTGGGCGCCGCGCCATGTGAACGACCTGCCCGCGCTGGCCGGCCTGCGCCTGCACTACCTGGACGAGGGCCCGCAGGACGCGCCGCGCACCTGGCTGCTGCTGCACGGCCTGGCCACCTGGAGCTATCTCTGGCGCCACATGCTGCCCGTCCTGCTGGCGGCGGGCGACCGCGTGGTGGCGCCCGACCTGATCGGCTTCGGCCGCAGCGACAAACCCAAGAAGGAAGCCGCCCACAGCTTCGCCTGGCACCGGCAGGTGCTGGCCGAACTGGCAGCGCGGCTCGGCCTGCGCCGCACCGTGCTGGTGGGGCACGATGCCGGCGTGCCCCTGGCCATGGCGCTGGGCCCTGCGCTGCCAGGCGGGATCGCCGGCCTGCTGGCCATCGATGCGCCCGCCGCGTCGGGCCGCGAAGCCCCAGCCGCCCCGGCGGCCCAGGTCGCGGCACCCGGCCGCCGCACCGACATGCAGGACGACTGGCGCCGCCGTTGCGCCACGCAGCCGCGCCTTGGCATCGGCGATCTGCTGGCCGCGCAGGTGCCCGGCCTCCCGCCTGCGGAAGCCGCCGCCTACGACGCTCCGTTCCCCGACGCCGGCTACCGCGCCGCGCTGCGCACCCTGGCCCGGCCGGCCTGGACGGCCGGCACCGATGCGGCGCAGCTGCTGCGGGAAGCCGATGATTTCTGGCGCCATGCCTGGCAGGGCCGCAGCCTGCTGGTGGCCGGCGCGCGCGGGCCGGCGCTGCAAGCCACCGCAGGCCTGCAGGC
>CAJYHL010000028.1 GCA_913774625.1 uncultured Acidovorax sp. | reverse complement strand
TGCACGAGCCCATGCGGCGCATCCGAGGCATCCACTCATCCCGATTGCGCTCCAACGCGATCCCCTGCGAGATCGTCAACACGTTCTAAGTACCGGGCCGTGCGCCGTGGCCCATGCCCTGGCTGCGCCTGGCGCAGCACCATAGCGACGGGCGCGCGGCCTGCCGGGCGCCGGCTGCTTCACAAGGCCAGCGAGGGCGGCGGGCGCTTGTTCAGGTAGGCCGGCAGCAGGCGGGCCGCTTTCTGCATCAGCGCGAATTCGTCGTCGGGCAGGGGGTGGCGCTCCGTATCGAAATGGCAGAGCGTGCCGTAGAGCCGGCCGTAGTTGTCCATCAGCGGAACACCGTGGTAGGAGCCCAGCACGCCCTGGTACTTGTGGCCGTCCAGCCGGCCGTCGCAGCCCGTGTCGGTCGAGGTGAAGCCCCCGTCGCGCATGACGAACTGGCAGAAGCTGTCCTGCAGCGGCACCTGGGCCAGGAAGTCGGGCCTCACCATGCCCAGCTTGTCGAACAGGTGGACGTTGTGCAGCACCGCGTTCTCCAGCCGGTACACGGCCGTGTAGCGGTGCGCCACCCGGGCGTTCAGGAAGTCCAGGCCGGCGGGGCCCTGGGTTTCCAGCAGCGTTCTGTAGGCCTCGATGGCCCTGCGGACTTCGTCACCGGCGTTGTTCATGGGGGGAAACCTTTGCCCTGGGCATCGAATTGGCAAAAATTGTATTGAATTGAACGGCGCCTGGATGCAGGCCTGCCATGCAGGGCGGGGCAGGGTGGCCTCGTCAGGCGGCCATCACGCGGTTCTTGCCGGCCCGCTTGGCCAGGTACATGCCCTGGTCCGCGCGCTGGATGGCTTCCTCGCTGGTCTCGCTCGGCGACAGCTGGGCCACCCCGGCGCTGAAGGTAATGAGCACCTTTTCCTGGCCCTGCATGAAAAAGCGTGTGGTCAGCTCGCGCTGCAGCCGCGTCATGGCCTCCACGCCCTGCGCCAGGCCGGTGTCGGGCAGCACCAGCACGAATTCCTCGCCGCCGTAGCGCGCGAGCATGTCCTGCGGACGCATCACCTCGCGCGCCACGCCCGCCAGGTGGACCAGCGCCTGGTCGCCGCTGGCATGGCCCAGGCGGTCGTTGATGGCCTTGAAGTTGTCCAGGTCGAGCAGCGCCACGCACAGCGGCGATTCGTTGCGCCGGGCGCGGGCGATCTCGCGTTCCATGACCTCGTCCAGCCCCTTGCGGTTGAGCGAGCCGGTCAGCGGATCGTGCCGCGCCTGGGCGCTGGCTTCGTGCAGGGCCTGCTGCAGCTTGGTGATCTGGGCATGGCCGGCCTCGGAGCGCTCGCGCAGCTGGTGCAGCTCGTCGCGCGCCACCCGGCTTTCGAGCGCGATGGCGCGCGTGGCCGCCATCACCTCCTGCAGCAGCGGTGTGAGCTCCTGCAGCTGGGTGACCTGGCCGATGCGTTCCGCGCAGCCTTCCAGCGTGGCGTGATAGGCGCTGCTGGACTCGTCCATGTGGGCCAGCCGCGCGATGAAGGCGGCCAGCAGTTCCTTCATCTGGTCCTGGGCTTCCAGCAGCCGGTCCTTGGCCTGGGCCTGCTTGACGATCACGTCCTTGAGCCGGCGCTGCACGTCGTCCAGGCGGCGCAGCGTCAGCGGCGGCGTGGAGGCGGAGATCAGCGCCTCGACCTGGCCGTGCAGCCACTGGTCGTCCAGCGTCAGCGCGGCGATGTTCTCGAACAGCATGCGCAGCAGCGTCAGCAGGTTGTTGCGGATGGCGGCCTGGTCTTCGGCCGTGAACGACAGGCGGTAGCTGAAGTTGTTCAGCATCAGCTGCAGGGTGGAGATGGGCGGCGAAGGCTGGCGCAGGAAGTTGGTCAGCTGCGCCGCCAGCTCGTGCATCCGGGCGTCGTCGTCGCCCAGCGCGGGCATCAGGGTCTCGATCAGCCGCACCAGTTGCTCGGCCAGCTCGGGCGGCAGATGGGTCGCGCCCTCCGGGGCCGTGCCTTTGTCGGCATGCGTGGCGGCGGTGGCCAGCAGGCCCAGGTTGGCATAGCCCACCAGCACGCCCTGCAGCGCAGACCAGTCGGCCGCGCCCACCGCGCTCTCGAACAGGCCCAAGAGGCGCTTCTGCGCCGGCGTCTGGCCGGGGAGCACCCGCAGGATCTGGCGCAGCTGCGTTTCCGGGAAGGCCGCGCCGGTGCTGCGCGTGCCGGCGATCTCGTCGTAGAGCGCCTGGTAGTTGTCGGGCGTGGGAAGCAGCCTGCGCGCAGCCAGCAGCTTGAGGGTTTCGCGCGCGATTTCGGAAGGGGTTTTGTCGGCCATCGGCTGCGCTGCGTCGTTAGCGTTCTCTATCGGAGGGTTGAGCCCGACAGTTTGACAGAGCCGCGTGGCATTGAACAGGCAGACTGCCCGGTCGCGGACGTTTCTTGGCAGACATGCCGCACGGCCTTGCGGCGCGGCCGGAAAAACCCCGTGAAACCCGGCGGGCCGGGCACCGCAGACGCCTTCCAGGCGCTTTTTCCCCAGACGTCTTCAGTTGACCATCACCAGCTTGCCCATCACGCCGCGCGAGCCCATGTGCTCGTAGGCCGCCTTCAGCTGCGACATCGGCATGGTGCGGTCGATGACGGGCTTGACCTTGCCCTCGGCGTACCAGCGGGCCAGCTCCTGCATCATGGCGGCGTTGGCCTGCGGCTCGCGCTTGGCGAAGTCGCCCCAGAAGACGCCCACCAGCGAGGCGCCCTTGAGCAGCGGCAGGTTCAGCGGCAGCGAAGGAATCGGCCCCGAGGCGAAGCCGACCACCAGATAGCGCCCGCGCCAGGCGATGGAGCGGAAGGCCGGCTCCGTGTATTCGCCGCCCACCGGGTCGTAGATCACGTCGGGACCGCGCCCGCCGGTCAGCCCCTTGATGGCCTCGCGCAGGTTCTCCTGGGCGTAGTTGATGACGGCGTCGGCGCCTATCGACAGGCAGAGGGCGCACTTCTCGTCGGTCGATGCGGCCGCGATCACGCGCGCGCCCTGGGCCTTGGCGATCTGTATGGCCGCCGTGCCCACGCCGCCGGCCGCGCCCAGCACCAGCACTGTCTCGCCGGCCTTGAGCTGCGCCCGGTCGATCAGCGCATGGTGCGAGGTGGCGTAGATCATGATGAAGGCGGCGGCATCGACGTGCGCGAAGCCCTCGGGCAGCGGCATGCACAGCGCGGCGGGCGCCACCACGTGGGTGGCGAAGCCGCCGGTGCCGCTCAGGCAGGCCACGTTCTGGCCGGGGCGCAGATGGGTCACGCCCTCGCCCACGGCCTGCACCACGCCGGCGTACTCGGAGCCCGGCACGAAGGGCAGCGGCGGCTTCATCTGGTACTTGTTCTGCACGATCAGCAGATCGGGGAAGTTCAGGCTGGCGGCCTTGATCTCGATCAGCACCTCGCCGGCCCGGGGCGCCGGCGTGGGCTGTTCGGTCCAGGTCAGCGCGTCAACGCCAGTGGGTTCGGTGCAAAGCCAAGCGTGCATGGGGTGTCTCCGGTCGTCGGGGGAATGCGCCGCATCATAGGCCGCAGGTCCGGCTCGGCCTTGTCCCAGGAGCGACGGGGCCGGGGCAGGGCGCCGGGCGGCCCCGCGGCCCAGCGGCCCAGCGGCGAAAGGGGCCCCCTACAATCCGGCGGACTCCGCCAGACCGAACATGAAGATCCTCATTTCCAACGACGACGGTTACCAGGCCCCCGGCATCGTGGCGCTGCACGACGCGCTGCAGTCCATCGCCGATGTCGAGGTGGTCGCTCCCGAGCACAACAACAGCGCCAAGTCCAACGCCCTCACGCTGCATTCGCCGCTCTACGTCCACCGCGCGGCCAACGGCTTCCGCTACGTGAACGGCACGCCGGCGGACTGCGTCCACATCGCGCTCACCGGCCTGCTGGGCTACCGGCCCGACCTGGTGGTCTCGGGCATCAACAACGGCGCCAACATGGGCGACGACACCATCTATTCGGGCACCGTGGGCGCGGCCATGGAGGGCTATCTCTTCGGCATCCCGGCCATCGCCTTCTCCCAGGTGGACAAGGGCTGGGGCGAGATCGAATCGGCCGCCCGCAAGGCCCGCGAGATCGTGCAGCAGATGGAACGGCAGAAGCTGGTGGGCGAGGCGCCCTGGCTGCTGAACGTCAACATCCCCAACATGCCCTTCGAGGCCCTGCGGCCCATCAGGCTGTGCCGGCTGGGCCGCCGCCATGCGGCCGAGCGCGTGATCGAGCAGCAGAGCCCGCGCGGCGAACTCATGTACTGGATCGGCGGCGCCGGCCCGGCCAAGGACGACGCCGAGGGCACGGACTTCCATGCCACGGCCCAGGGCCATGTCGCCATCACGCCCCTGAAGGTGGACCTGACCGACCACGAAGGCCTGGGCTACTGGGCGCAGACCGCCGCGCGCCTGGCCCCGCAGGACGAGCCGGCCGGGCAGGGCGCGCCGTCATGACGCAGCAGCGACGGCCCGGCTTCCCGGCGCGGCTGGACGGGCCGCAGGCGCCAGCGCCGCAGCTGCGGCCGGCGGCCGTGCCTCCGCGCAGCCCTTCGCCGCAGGCTCCCCAGGGCCTGGGGCTCGATTCCGCAGCGGTGCGCGCGCGCATGGTGCAGCGGCTGGCGGCTTCGGGCATCCAGTCGCAGGCCGTGCTGTCGGCCATGGGCGCAGTGGAGCGCCACCGCTTCGTGGACAGCGCCCTGGTCAACCAGGCCTACGAGGACACCAGCCTGCCCATAGGCCTGGGCCAGACCATCTCCAAGCCCAGCGTGGTCGCGCGCATGGTCGAGTTGCTGATGCGCGCCGAGAGCGCGCGCGGCGGCGGCCTGGGTCGGGTGCTGGAGATCGGCACCGGCTGCGGCTACCAGGCCGCCGTGCTGTCCCGGCTGGCGCGCGAGGTGTACACCGTCGAGCGGCTGCGCGCGTTGCATGAGAAGGCGCGCGAGAACCTGCGTCCCCTGCGGCTGGCCAACGTGCATCTGCTGCTGGCGGACGGCATGGCGGGCTATGCCAAGGGCGCGCCCTATGCCGCCATCATTTCCGCTGCGGGCGGCGACGCCGTCCCGCAGCAATGGTGCGACCAGTTGGCCCCCGGCGGCCGGCTGGTCGCGCCCACCGTCGGTGCCAACGGGCAGCAGGTGCTGCTGGTCATCGACAGGACTCCACATGGCCTTCAGCAAAGCGTTCTGGAGGCCGTCAATTTTGTCCCCCTAAAATCGGGGATTGTCTGAAGGGATTGCTTATGTTGGTATCGCGTGGTCTTGTCGCCTGGAGTTCTGCCTTGCTGGCCGGCGTGTTGCTGGCGGGCTGCGGCACCAGCGTCAACCGGGCCCCGGTCGAAGACCGCGGCACGGCCACCGGAATGGTCGGCGCGCCCAACGCCTCCGCCGCACCTGCGGCCAAGCCGCTGCCGGGCGCCGAAAACGCCGGCAAGCCCGGCTACTACACCGTCAAGCCGGGCGACACCCTCATCCGCATCGGCCTGGAGCACGGCCAGACCTGGAAGGACATCGCCCGCTGGAACGGGCTGGACAACGCCAACCTGATCGAGGTCGGCCAGGTGCTGCGCGTGGTGCCGCCCACCACGGCCGTGGCCTCCAGCGAAACCGGCGTGGTGACCCGTCCCGTGGCCTCCTCGCCGCTGGCGCCGCTGCCAGCCGCCAGCGCGCCCAAGCCTTCCGCGTCCGCTGCCGCTGCGCCCGCCCCCGCGCCGGCCACCGCTTCCGCTGCCGGCGGCGAAGACGACATGCCCTTCATCTGGCCCTCGTCCGGCCCGCTGCTGGCCGGCTTCGATGAAGCCCGCAACAAGGGCTACGACATCGGCGGTAAGGCCGGCGACCCGGTCCTGGCGGCGGCCGATGGCCGCGTGGTCTATGCCGGCGCCGGCCTGCGTGGCTACGGCAACCTGATCATCCTCAAGCACAACAACACCTATCTCACGGCCTACGCGCACAACCAGACCCTGCTGGTCAAGGAAGACCAGAACGTGCGCCGCGGCCAGAAGATCGCCGAGATGGGCAGCACCGACGCCGACCGCGTCAAGCTGCACTTCGAGATCCGCCGCCAGGGCAAGCCGGTGGACCCGGTGCGCTATCTGCCTGCGCGTTGAGCCGCACCGGCACACCCGAGGCTGGCGGTTCGCCGCTGCCCGATGACGACGACATCGCCGCCGCGGGGGGCGAGACGCACGAGGCGGGCGATGGCACTGGTGGAGAAACCCGGCAGCTGACCGCAGATGCAGCCCATCACGGCGTGCGGCTCGACAAGGCGCTGTCCGACCTGGTGCCCGAGCTGTCCCGCAGCTATCTGCAGCAGCTGCTGTCACAGGGCTGCGTGCAGCTCAACGGCCAGCCCGCCTCCAAGCCTGCCGCCAAGGTCAAGGCGGGCGACCGCATCGCCGTCGAGATCCATCCCACCGAGCAGAGCCAGGCCTTCAAGCCCGAGGCCATGGAGCTCGACGTGGTCCATGAGGACGCGCACCTGCTCGTCATCCACAAGCCCGCCGGGCTGGTGGTGCATCCTGCCCCGGGCAACTGGAGCGGCACCCTGCTCAACGGCCTGCTGGGGCGCGACCCCAAGGCCAGCCTGGTGCCGCGCGCCGGCATCGTCCACCGGCTGGACAAGGACACCAGCGGCCTGATGGTGGTGGCGCGCGACCGTGCCACCATGGACGCGCTGATCCGCATGATCGCCGCGCGCGAAGTCTCGCGGCAGTACCTGGCCCTTGCCTGGGGACGCTGGCGCCATGCGCCGCAGCGCCGCGTGACCGCTGCCGTCGGCCGCGATCCACGCAACCGCCTGCGCATGGCGGTGGTCGATCTGGCCACCCAGGCTGGCAAGCCCGCGCAGACCGACATCGACCTGCTGGCGGGCAATGCCGAGGCCAGCCTGGTGCGCTGCACGTTGCACACCGGCCGTACCCACCAGATCCGCGTCCATATGGCATCGCTGCAGCATCCTCTGGTGGGCGATGCGCTCTACGGCGGCGCGCCGGGGGGCGGCTTGCAGCGCCAGGCGCTCCACGCCTTCCGGCTGGCGTTCACCCATCCGGTCACGGGCGTGGCCATGCAGTGGCATGCGCCCCTGCCGTCCGACATGCAGGCCGCCCTCGATTTCTGGGGGCTGGGCTACAATTACCCTTAAGTCCGCACCGCTGCCGGTGCCGACGCCATTTCCGCTCACGCATGCCCCGAGCTCGGCCCAGGGCCCATTGCTGCGTAGCGCTTCTCTCTTGTTCCCCGTTGTGCTGATCGTTGGCGTGATGCCGCGATGCGATGCGCCATCTCTCCGGGACTGCTGAAAATCATGAATACGGTGGATGCGAAAAGGGTTCTTGAAACCGCCCTGATCTGTGCGCCCCAGCCTGTGACGGTGCGCGAACTGCGCGCCCTGTTCGACGACGCCCTGGGGGCCGATACGCTGAAATCGCTGCTTCTGGAGCTGCAGCAGGACTGGGCGCAGCGCGGCGTCGAGCTGGTGCAGGTCGCATCCGGCTGGCGCTTCCAGAGCCGGCCCGAGATGCGCGAATACCTGGACCGCCTGCACCCCGAGAAGCCGCCGCGCTACACCCGGGCGGCGCTGGAGACGCTGGCCATCATCGCCTACCGCCAGCCGGTGACCCGGGGCGACATCGAGGACGTGCGGGGCGTGACGGTCAACAGCCTGATCATCAAGCAGCTGGAGGACCGGGGCTGGGTCGAGGTGATCGGCCACCGCGAGACCGTGGGGCGCCCCGCGCTCTTCGCCACGACGCGCCAGTTCCTCGACGACCTGGGCCTGCAGTCGCTGGACCAGCTGCCGGTGCTGGGCGACTCTGCCGTGCAGGCCAGCATGTTCGACGCGCTGGGCCTGGCGCCGGAGCAGGATGCGCCGCAGCCCGGCGACGCTTCGGCGGATGAAGAGGCGATGGCCGACGCGCCCCGGGCGCTGCCGGCGGCGGACGAAGAAGACACAACAGAAACGACGCCGGACCACGGCGGCGGGCCGGACGGCCCGGACGTGGCCGCTACAGGAAAACCGATATGAAGAAGAACAACACCCACCAGGAAGACGGCCCGGCCGGCGCCCAGGACGAAGCCCCCGGCGCCAAGCGCCGCAGCGCCCCCCGCAAGCCGGCGGGCGCTCCCGCGCCGCGAGGCCCCCGCGCCCCGGCCTCCAAGGAGGCCACCGCGGGCCACCAGGGCTACGGCTTCGCCGACGTGGTGTCAGGCCGGCTCGACCAGGACGATGCCGCCGAGGATCTGCCCGCGCCCAAGCGGGTGCTGCAGCCGCAGGTGGAAACCCCCAAGCTGCACAAGGTGCTGGCCCAGGCCGGCCTGGGCTCCCGTCTGGAGATGGAGCAGCTCATCCTCGAAGGGCGCATTTCGGTCAACAACGAGCCGGCCCACATCGGCCAGCGCGTGCAGTTCGGCGACCAGGTGAAGGTCAACGGCAAGCCCATCCGCTACCGCATCGACCCGCCGCCGCCGCGCGTCATCGCCTACCACAAGCCGGTGGGCGAGGTGGTGACCCATGACGATCCGCAGAACCGGCCCACCGTGTTCCGCAAGCTGCCCCGCCTGGTGCAGGGCAAGTGGCAGTCGGTGGGGCGGCTCGACCTCAACACCGAAGGCCTGCTGCTGTTCACCAGCTCCGGCGAGCTGGCCAACCAGCTCATGCATCCCCGCTTCGGGCTGGAGCGCGAGTACGCCGTGCGCGTGCTGGGCGCTCTGAGCAACGAAGAGAAGCAGCGCCTGCTCGACGGCGTCCAGCTGGAAGACGGCGTGGCCTCTTTCGGCTCCATCGAGGACGGCGGCGGGGAAGGCTCCAACTGCTGGTACCGCGTGACCATCTCGGAGGGCCGCAACCGCGAGGTGCGCCGCATGCTGGAAGCCGTGGGCCATGCGGTCAGCCGGCTCATCCGCATCCGCTACGGCGCCATGATGCTGCCGCGCGGGCTCAAGCGGGGTGCCTGGATGGAGCTGGATGAGCGCGACATCCGGGCCCTGGCGAATGCCGCCGGGGGCGCCCGCCCGCGGGTCGCCGCCGACGGCGCAGAGGGCTCCGAGGCGCCCGTGCGGCGCGAGCGTGCGCCGGCTGCACGCGGTGCGGCGGGGCGGGGCGCCGGCGGCGCGGCCGCTGGAGCCCGCGCGCCGCAGAAGCGCGCAGCCCCGGGCGGCGGCCGCGGCAAGGGTGCGGCGGGCGGTGCGCAGGGCAGGGGCGGGCAGCCCGACCCCATGAAGACTTCGGTCGGCTACATCGGCAGCGACAGCCTCCAGCGCCAGCGCGAGGACCGCAAGCGCGCCGGCAGCGGCCCCCGGCGGGGAAACCGCTAGGGTCATGCCCACGGGCTAGAATCAAGGGCTTTGCCCCTCAGGGCAAAAAGCCAAAGCAATATTTTCATCAGCAGGAAGAAGACCATGGCCATCGAACGCACCCTCTCCATCATCAAGCCCGACGCCGTCGCCAAGAACGTCATCGGCCAGATCTACGCCCGCTTCGAAGCCGCCGGCCTGAAGGTCGTGGCTGCCCGCATGGCCCACCTGTCGCGCCGCGAAGCCGAGCAGTTCTACGCCGTCCACAAGGAGCGTCCCTTCTTCAACGACCTGGTCGAGTTCATGATCTCCGGCCCGGTGATGATCCAGGCCCTGGAAGGCGAGAACGCCATCCTGAAGAACCGTGAACTGATGGGCGCCACCGATCCCAAGAAGGCCGACGCCGGCACCATCCGCGCCGACTTCGCCGACAGCATCGACGCCAACGCCGTCCACGGCTCCGACGCCCCCGAAACCGCAGCCGTCGAAGTGGCGTTCTTCTTCCCCGGCCTGAACGTCTATTCCCGCTGATGCGGCAATGCCGCCCCGCAGGGGCCGGGGCCGCAGCGCTCCGCAGCCTGCGGGCGGTCTTGCATGGCGCGCTCCGGCGGCCATCAGCCTGGATCACGCCATGAGCACGAACCTTCTCGATTTCGACCTCGACGGATTGGCTGCTTTCTGCGAGCGGCTGGGCGAGAAGCGTTTCCGCGCCACGCAGCTCTTCCGCTGGATCCATCAGCGCGGGGCTGCCGATTTCGACGCGATGAGCGATCTTGCCAAGTCGCTGCGCGAAAAGCTCAAGGGCGTTGCCGTGGTGACCGGCCTGCCTGTGATCAGCGAGCACGTTTCCGCGGACGGCACCGTCAAATGGCTCTTCGATGTGGGTGACGGCAACGCAGTCGAATCCGTGTTCATCCCCGAGGACGACCGGGGTACCCTCTGCGTTTCCTCGCAGGCCGGCTGCGCCGTGGGCTGCCGTTTCTGCTCCACCGGCCACCAGGGCTTCAGCCGCAACCTGACGACCGGCGAGATCGTCGCCCAGCTCTGGTTCGCCGAGCACGCCCTGCGTGCCCGACTGGGCACGGCCGAGCGCGTCATCTCCAACGTCGTGATGATGGGCATGGGCGAGCCCCTGCAGAACTACGGCGCGCTGGTGCCGGCCCTGCGGACCATGCTGGACGATCACGGCTACGGCCTGTCGCGCCGCCGGGTTACCGTGTCCACCTCGGGCGTCGTGCCGATGATGGACCGGCTGGCCCAGGACTGCCCCGTGGCCCTGGCGGTGTCCCTGCATGCGCCCAACGATGCGCTGCGCGACAACCTGGTGCCGCTCAACCGCAAATACCCGATCGGCGAGCTGCTGGAGACCTGCAACCGCTATCTGGAGCACGCGCCGCGCGATTTCATCACCTTCGAATACTGCATGCTCGACGGCGTGAACGACCAGCCCGAGCATGCCCTCCAGCTGATCGAGCTGGTGCGCCGCCATGCCGGCAAGGGCGTGTGGTGCAAGTTCAACCTGATCCCGTTCAACCCATTCCCGGCCTCGGGCCTGCTGCGTTCTCCCCCACAGCAAGTGGCGGCTTTCTCCAAGCTGCTCAGCGATGCGGGTATCGTCACGACCGTACGCAAGACGCGCGGCGACGACATCGATGCGGCCTGCGGGCAACTCGCTGGTGACGTCAAAGACCGTACCCGCGCGTCGGAGCGCATGGCCAGGCAGCGTGTGATCGCGCTCAAGCCGGTGTCTTAATCGGAATGCAGCACATCAAGAGGGCGGTCATGGCGTTTTCGTGGACTTTGTGGCGCCGTTGCGGCGCCGTGGCGGGCATGTCGCTGGTCTGCGCATACCTGCTGGGCGGCTGTGCCGCCACGCCTGGCTCGGCGGCTGCGGCTTCGGCCGCGTCCGAGCCCATCGTCACGCCTTCGGACGAATCCGAACTCCGCCGCCGTGCCCGCATCCGGCTCGAGCTCGCGGCCAGCTACCTGCAGCGGGGCCAGACCACGGTGGCGCTGGACGAGGTCAAGCAATCCCTGGCCATCGACCCGAGCTTCGGCGATGCCCAGCATCTGATGGGGCTGGTCTACATGCAGCTGGGCAATTTCGCCCAGGCCGAAGAAGGCCTGCAGCGGGCCCTGGCGCTGAAGCCGGGCGATCCCGACATCATGCACAACTATGGCTGGCTGGAATGCCAGCGCCAGCGCTATGCCCAGGCCGATCAGTGGTTCGAGCGCGCGCTGGCCGTTCCCACCTACGCTTCGCGCAGCCGCACGCTGCTGTCCCAGGGAGTCTGCCTGGACCGCGCCGGGAACCCGGAGCGCGCGGAGCAGGCCCTCGGCAAGGCCTACCAGCTGGACGTGGGCAATCCGGTGATCGGATACAACCTGGCCTCCCTGAAATTCCGCCGGGGCGACTTCAAGCAGGCCCAGTTCTACATTCGCCGGGTGAACAACGGCGAATTCTCCAACGCCGAATCGCTATGGCTCGGCATCAAGATAGAGCGCGCATTGAAGGAGCCGATGGCGATGCGCCAACTGGGTGAGCAGCTGCGCAAGCGATTCCCCGATTCCCGCGAGTTGCTGGCATATGAGCGAGGCACGTTCGATGAGTGAGATGCTGCAGGCAGAAGACATGAATTCCGTGGCCGCCCCGGCAGGTGGCGCCGGCACGACCGCCGGCACCCTGCTGCGCGAGGCGCGCCAGGCTGCCGGCGTGCATGTGGCGGCGCTGGCGGTGGCCCTGAAGGTGCCGGTGCAGAAGCTGGAGGCCCTGGAGGCCGATCGCTACGACGTCTTCACCGACGTGGTGTTCCTGCGCGCGCTGGCTTCGAGCGTTTGCCGCACCCTGAAGGTGGATGCTGTGCCCGTGCTGGCCTTGCTGCCTATGGGGGCCGCCCCCCGCCTGTCGGTGGACCATGGCATCAATGCCTCCTTCAAGGACGGCAGCGCCCGGGTGTCCGGCTCCGGTGGCTCCGCCGTTTCCCGCTCCGTGATCGCGGTCGTCCTGGTGCTGCTGCTGGGTGCGCTGGCCATGGTCTTCGTCCCGCGTGGCCTGGAGCGGCAGTCCTCCTCGGCGGACAAGGCTGCCGTGGCCTCGGCTCCGGCGGCTCCCGCAGCGACGGAGCCGGCGGAGGCCGCGCCTTCCGCGCCCGCCGCCTCCAGCGCCGTGGTGTCTGCTGCGCAGCCGCAGCAACCCTCTGCGCCCGCCGCCATCGCCGCCGCTCCTGCGCCGGCCCCGGCGCCAGCAACCCCGGCGCCAGCCACCCCGGCTACGGCTACTGCCGTGCCCGCTCCTGCAGCGGCCGCCGCCGTTGCCGCACCGGCCGCTGCAGCCCTGCCGGGGGCCGAGCCCGTCGCCGCCGGCGACGTGCTGGTTATCACGGCGAGCGCTCCGTCGTGGGTTCAGGTGCGCAGCCTCTCGGGCGGCGGCACCACGCAGAAGATGCTCGCTGCCGGCGACCGGCTGGTGGCGGCCGGCTCTCCGCCCTGGGCCGTGGTGGTCGGTAAGGCCGACGCCACTACCGTCACGGTGCGCGGCAAGCCCATGGATCTGGTCAGCATTGCGCGCGAGAACGTCGCGCGTTTCGAGGTGAAGTAAGTGAACGACGAAACAACGGCCGGCCCCATCGCCATCGCAGCGCCGCTGCCCCGCCGCACCCGCCAGGCGCGCGTGGTCTGGGGCTCCCGGGTGGTGACCGTCGGCGGCGACGCGCCTGTGCGCGTGCAGTCCATGACCAACACCGACACCGTGGACGCCATCGGCACCGCCATCCAGGTCAAGGAACTGGCGCAGGCAGGCTCCGAGTTCGTGCGCATCACGGTCAACACGCCCGAGGCGGCAGAAGCCGTGCCGTACATCCGCGAGCAGCTCGACCGCATGGGCGAGACCGTGCCCCTGGTCGGCGACTTCCACTATAACGGCCACCGCCTGCTGACCGACTATCCCGCCTGTGCGCAGGCGCTCTCCAAGTACCGCATCAACCCCGGCAACGTGGGCAAGGGCGACAAGCGCGACCGCCAGTTCGGCCAGATGATCGAGGCGGCGATGCGCTGGGACAAGGCCGTGCGCATCGGCGTCAACTGGGGCAGCTTGGACCAGGAGCTGCTGGCCCAGCTCATGGACGAGAACAGCCGCCGTGCCGTGCCCTGGGATGCCCGCCAGGTAATGTACGAAGCGCTGATCACCTCGGCCGTCGAGTCCGCCCGCCGTGCCGAGGCCATGGGCCTGGACGGCAACCAGATCATCCTGTCTTGCAAGGTCAGCGGCGTGCAGGACCTGATCTCCGTCTATCGCGAACTGGCGCGGCGCTGCGACTACGCCCTGCACCTGGGCCTGACCGAAGCTGGCATGGGTACCAAGGGTACGGTGGCCTCGGCTGCCGCCCTGTCCGTGCTGCTGCAGGAAGGCATCGGCGACACCATCCGCGTCTCGCTCACGCCCCAGCCGGGCGAAGCCCGCACCCAGGAGGTGGTGGTCGCCTCCGAACTGCTGCAGGCGCTGGGCATGCGCGCCTACGTGCCCAGCGTTACGGCCTGCCCGGGCTGCGGCCGCACGACCAGCACCACCTTCCAGGAGCTGGCCAAGCAGATCGACGACCATCTGCGTTCCCAGATGCCGGTATGGCGCGTGCGCTACCCGGGCGTCGAAAAGCTGAAAGTGGCGGTCATGGGCTGCATCGTCAACGGTCCGGGCGAAAGCAAGCATGCGGACATCGGCATCAGCCTGCCGGGAACCGGCGAGGCGCCTGCGGCCCCGGTCTTCATCGACGGCGAGAAGGCGCTGACCTTGCGCGGCGAGAACATCGCGCAGGAATTCCATCAGCTGGTCGAGGACTACATCGCCAAGCGATTCGGCGGCCGCCAGCCCGAGTCCGTCGCCTGAGCCGCCGCCCGAGGCCCTGGCTGCGCCCTTGCTGGCCGCCGGCCTGCCCGGCCCGGCCGCCCGAACCATTCACCGAGAAACATCGTGAGCAATAACAAAGAAAACAAGGAAGCATCCCCCAAGTCCCAGACCCAGAAGCTGGTCGCAGTGAAGGGCATGAACGACATCCTGCCGCCGGAATCCGCGCGCTGGGAATGGCTCGAAGACAAGGTGCGCAACCTGATGGAGCGCTATGCCTACCGCAACCTGCGCACGCCCATCGTGGAGCCCACGGCCCTGTTCGTGCGCGGCCTGGGCGAGGTGACCGACATCGTCGAGAAGGAGATGTATTCCTTCGAGGACCGCCTGAACGGCGAGCAGCTGACGCTGCGCCCCGAGTCCACCGCCGGCGTGGTGCGTGCAGTCGTGGAGCACTCCATGCTCTACGAGGGCGGCAAGCGCCTCTACTACATGGGCCCGATGTTCCGGCACGAGCGCCCGCAGCGCGGCCGCTACCGCCAGTTCCACCAGATCGGCGCCGAGGCCCTGGGCTTTCCGGGCGCGGAGGTCGATGCCGAACTGATCCTGCTGGCCGACGCCCTCTGGAAGGAGCTGGGCCTCGCCGACGTGCGCCTGGAACTCAACAGCCTTGGCCAGCCGGAAGAGCGCAAGGCCCATCGCGCCGCCCTGATCGCCTACCTGGAGGCGCATGCCGACCAGCTCGACGAAGAGGCACGCCGCCGCCTGCACACCAACCCGCTGCGCATCCTCGATACCAAGAACCCGGCCATGCAGGCCCTGGTGGAGGCCGCGCCCAAGCTCATCGACTTCCTCGGCGAAGCCTCGCTGCGACACCTGGATCGCGTGAAGGCCATCCTGGACGCGAACGGCGTGGCCTGGCGCATCAACCCGCGTCTGGTGCGCGGCATGGACTATTACAACCTCACGGTGTTCGAGTTCATCACCGACCGGCTGGGCTCGCAGGGCACCATCTGCGGCGGCGGGCGCTACGACTATCTCATCGAGCAGGTGGGCGGCAAGCCCGCGCCGGCCGTGGGCTGGGCGCTGGGCGTGGAGCGCGTGCTGGAGCTGCTCAAGGAGCAGGGCTCGGCGACCCGCGAACTCGTGCCCGATGCCTATGCCATCGTGCAGGACATCGACTCCATGCCGGCCGCCATGGCCGCCCTGCAGCAACTGCGCGCACTGGGCGTGCGGGTGCAGATGCAGCCGTCGGCTGCGGAGGGCATGGGCAGCATGAAGTCGCAGTTCAAGAAGGCGGATGCGAGCGGCAGCCGCCATGCGCTGGTCTTCGGCGCGGATGAGGTGGCGCGGGGCGCAGTTCTCGTGAAGTCGCTACGCGACGGCGGCGGCGAGCAGGTCGAACGGCCCCTGTCCCAACTGGCCGAATGGGCCGGCACCCTACAATCCTCCCGCTGAGCACACCACATCATGGCAAACCATTTCGACCTCGAAGAACAAGAGCAGCTTGACCAGATCAAGCACTTCTGGAATACCTGGGGCACGCTCATCAGCGGCGTGCTGATCGTGGTGTTCGGCGCGATCGCCGCCTGGAATGGCTACCAGTACTGGCAGAACCGCCAGGCCTCCCAGGCCGCGGCGCTGTCCGATGCCATGGACTCCGCCGTCGCGTCGGCCGATCCGGCCCGCATCGAACAGGTGTTCGGCGATCTGAAATCCCGTTATGCCGGCACGGCCCAGACCGGCCAGGCCGGCCTGCTGGCCGCCAAGGCGCTTTTCGATGCAGGCAAGCTCGACGCTGCCAAGTCCGTGCTGCAGTGGCTGGTGCAGAACGCATCCGACGATGGCTACAAGGCGCTGGCACGGCTCAGGCTGGCCGGCGTGCTGATCGACGAAAAGGCCTACGACGAGGCGATGAAGCAGCTGTCGGGCTCCGTTCCCGCAGGCTTCGAAGCGGCCTTCGCCGATCGCAAGGGCGATGTCCTTGCCTTGCAGGGCAAGAAGGCGGAAGCCGTCGCCGAGTATCAGGCCGCCTACAAGGGGTTCGATGAGCGCGTGGACTACCGCCGTCTGGTGGAAGTGAAGCTCAACGCCCTCGGCGGGGCGGTTCCGCAGCAGTCCGTGGCCGTGGCCACGTCGTCCGGAGGTGTTCAATGATGCGTCGTCTGATGGCGATGAAGCGGCCGCTGGCCGGAGGTGCCGTGCTGCTGGCCGGCGCGCTGCTGGTGTCCGGCTGCTCCCTGTGGGGCGGCTCTTCCAGGCCCAAGCCCGCCGAACTGGGGCCCAATGTCCCCCTCCTGGGCGTGCGTCAGGCCTGGACGGCCAAGATCGGCTCCACCGCAGGTCTTCCCCTGGACGTCCACGTCATCGGCAGCACGGTCACCGTCGCCTCCGCCGACGGCACCGTGGCGGCGATCGACGCGCGCACCGGTGGCGACATCTGGCGCGTATCGCTGGGCGAGCCCCTGTCCGCCGGCGTCGGCAGCGACGGCAAGTGGACGGCGGTCGTCACGCAGAAGAACGACGTGGTCGTGCTGGCGAACGCGCGCGAACTCTGGCGCAAGACGCTGCAGGCGCAGTCCTATACCGCTCCGCTGGTGGCGGGCAACCGTGTTTTCGTGCTGGAGGCCAACCGCTTCGTCTCCGCTTACGACGCCGCCACGGGCCAGCGTCTCTGGTCGCAGCAGCGTCCCGGCGATCCGCTGGTGCTGCGCCAGCACGGCGTGCTGATGGCGGTGGGCGACACCCTGGTAGTGGGCCTGGGCGGCCGGCTGGTGGGCTTCAATCCCGATAACGGAACCGTGCGCTGGGAAGCGCCGCTCGCCAGCTCGCGCGGCACCAACGACGTGGAGCGGCTGGTCGAGATCATCGGCCGCACCAGCCGGGTCGGCGACGTGGTCTGCGCCCGGGCCTTCCAGGCGGCCGTGGGCTGCGTCGATGCGCGCCGCGGCAACGTCCTCTGGACGCAGCCGGCCAATGGCGCCGATGGCGTCGATGGCGACGACACCCTGCTGTTCGGCACCGAGAGCAACGGCTCGGTCATCGCCTGGAAGCGCCAGGACGGCGGCAAGGCCTGGACCTCGGACCGCCTGCAATACCGCAAGCTCTCGGCGCCGCTGGTGCTGGGGCGCTCCGTCATCATGGGCGACGATTCCGGCCTGGTGCATCTGCTGTCGCGCGAAGACGGCTCCCCGCTCAACCGCCTGACCACCGATGGTTCCGGAGTGTCCGTCGCCCCGGTGGCATCCGCCGACACGCTGGTCGTGGTCACGCGCAATGGCGGCATCTACGGCTTCCGCCCCGAATAACAAGAATACGAATGAAGCCAGTCATCGCCCTCGTAGGGCGGCCCAATGTGGGCAAATCCACGCTGTTCAATCGCCTGACCAAGTCGCGCGATGCCATCGTGGCCGACTTCGCCGGCCTGACCCGTGACCGCCATTACGGCAACGGCAAGCAGGGCAAGCACGAATACATCGTGATCGATACCGGCGGCTTCGAGCCCGATGCTTCCGCCGGCATCTATCGCGAGATGGCCAAGCAGACGCAGCAGGCCGTGGCCGAGGCCGACGTGGTGGTCTTCGTCGTCGATGCCCGCGCCGGACTTTCCGCGCAGGACCACGACATCGCCAACTACCTGCGCAAGCTGGGCAAGCCCTGCGTGCTGGTCGGCAACAAGGCCGAAGGCATGCTCGAGGGCGCGCAACTGGCCGAGTTCTACGAACTCGGCCTGGGGCAGGTCCACCCCGTTTCCGCAGCCCACGGCCAGGGCATCCGCAGCCTGGTGGAGCTGGCTCTCGAGCCCCTGCATCTGCCGGAGCCCGACGAGGATGCGGGCGACGCCGATGCCGGCGTGGTGCGTCTGGCAGTGGCCGGCCGTCCGAACGTGGGCAAGTCCACGCTCATCAACACCTGGCTGGGCGAAGAGCGGCTCGTGGCCTTCGACATGCCCGGCACCACGCGCGACGCGATTTCCGTGCCCTTCGAGCGGCAGGGGCAGAAGTTCGAGCTGATCGACACGGCGGGCCTGCGCCGCAAGGGCCGGGTCTTCGAAGCCATCGAGAAATTCTCGGTCGTCAAGACCTTGCAGGCGATCGAGTCCGCCAATGTCGTGCTGCTGCTGCTGGATGCGACGCAGGGCGTGACCGATCAGGATGCGCACATCGCGGGCTACGTGCTCGAAAGCGGCCGGGCCGTGGTGCTGGCCGTGAACAAATGGGATGCGGTGGACGACTACGGCCGCCAGATGCTGGAGCGATCCATCGAGACGCGGCTGTCGTTCCTGAAGTTCGCCTCGCTGCACTTCATCTCCGCCAAGAAGCGGCAGGGGCTGGGCCCGCTCTGGTCTTCGATAGTCCAGGCGCACAAGGCCGCCACGTGCAAGATGTCCACGCCTGTGCTGACGCGGCTGCTGCTGGAGGCGGTGCAGTTCCAGAGCCCCAAGCGCTCCGGCATGTTCCGCCCCAAGCTGCGCTACGCCCACCAGGGCGGCATGAACCCCCCGGTCATCGTCATCCATGGCAATTCGCTGGAGCATGTGACCGATGCGTACAAGCGCTTCCTCGAAGGGCGCTTCCGCAAGGAATTCAATCTGGTCGGTACGCCGCTGCGCATCGAGATGAAGACGTCCCACAACCCGTTCGCGGACAAGGAAGACGCCTGACCGGCCTATCCGGATGGACCTTGAACAAAGGTTCTAAGGCCCTGCGGGCTAGGCGCTGGCAGGGCTGTGGTATTGTGCAGTTTTACAACAACATTCTTTGAACACGGAGAATATCGTGAGCAATAAAGGCCAACTCTTGCAAGACCCGTTTCTGAACGCGCTGCGTCGCGAACACGTGCCGGTGTCCATCTATCTGGTCAACGGCATCAAGCTGCAAGGCCAGATCGAATCCTTCGACCAATATGTCGTGCTGCTTCGCAACACCGTGACGCAGATGGTTTACAAGCACGCGATCTCCACGATCGTTCCCGGTCGCGCCGTGAATTTCTCGACGGCCGAACCGGGCGACAACGACGCCGCTGCGGCCTGACCGCCGCTCGCCGCACCTCTTGCGCATATCTCCTGATCTCTCTGCCCGAACCTTGTCTTGAGTTTTCCCGATACTCCTGAATCATCCACCACGCCTGTCGTCCTCGTGGGCGTGGATTTCGGACTGCCTCACTTCGATGGGGAGCTGGAGGAACTGGGACTGCTCGCGCAGACCGCCGGCCTGGACCCGGTCGCGAGGCTGACCTGCAAGCGCAAGGCGCCCGATGCCGCGCTTTTCGTCGGCAGCGGCAAGGCGGACGAGATCCGCATGCTGGCGCAGCTGCATGGAGCCAAGGAGGTGCTGTTCGACCAGGCGTTGAGCCCGGCCCAGCAGCGCAATCTCGAACGCCAGCTCGAAATGCCGGTCAACGACCGGACCCTACTTATCCTGGAGATCTTCGCCCAGCGGGCCCGCAGCCACGAGGGCAAGCTCCAGGTGGAGCTGGCGAAGCTGCGCTATCTGAGTACGCGCCTCGTGCGCCGCTGGTCCCACCTGGAGCGCCAGCGGGGCGGTATCGGGACCCGGGGTGGCCCTGGCGAAACCCAGATCGAGCTCGATCGCCGCATGATCAACGAGGCGATCAAGCGCACCCGCGAACGGCTCGACAAGGTCAAGCGGCAGCGCTCGACCCAAAGGCGCCAGCGGGAGCGGCGCGACACCTTCAATATCTCCCTGGTGGGCTACACCAACGCCGGCAAGTCCACGCTCTTCAATGCGCTGGTCAAGGCCCGCGCCTATGCGGCCGACCAGCTGTTCGCCACCCTGGACACCACCACTCGGCAGCTCTATCTCTCGGAGGCCGGCCAGTCCGTGTCCCTGTCGGACACGGTGGGCTTCATCCGGGACCTGCCGCACGGGCTGGTGGACGCTTTCCAGGCCACCCTGCAGGAGGCCGTCGATGCCGATCTGTTGCTGCACGTCGTGGACGCATCGAACCCGGGCTTCCCGGAGCAGATCGCGCAGGTACAGAAGGTGCTGGCCGAAATCGGCGCCTCGGATGTGCCGCAACTGCTGGTCTTCAACAAGGTCGACGCCATCGCACCCGAATCCCGGGCCGCGGAAGTGCAGGACAGCTACGAACTGGACGGCGTTGCGGTTCCGCGCATCTTCGTCAGCGCGCGCAGCGGTGAGGGGCTCGGGCGGCTGCGGGCCCAGTTGGCTGCGACGTGCCTGGCTGCCAGGGAGGGTGAGGGCATGACCCCTGGCGATGCTGCTGAATTGGAAAGCCGTGATGGCTGATTGGGCACAATGACCGATTGCTCCATGTCTTCAGAGAAATAGAGACTTTCCGCATGAACCTGCATCGACGCGCTCCCCGCTGGGCTCTTCTGCCCCAGCGTATCCGGGGAATGTTCAATTTAAACGATCCTCGCTGGGGACGTGGTGACGACAAGAGCGAAGGTGCCGGTCGCCCGGAATCCGATCTCCCTTCATCGCAGCGCCCCCAGGGGCAGCGCGGGAAAGACCAGGGCAATGCGGGCCAGCCTCCGGATCTGGACGAACTCTGGCGTGACCTCAATCGCAAGCTGGGCGGCCTCTTCGGCGGCAAGAACGGCGGTGGCCGGGGCGGCGCTGGTGGTGGCGGCTTCCAGCCCGACATGAAGAGCGCCGGTCTGGGCGTGGGGCTGATCGCCGGCGTGGCCTTGCTGATCTGGCTCGGAACGGGCTTTTTCATCGTCCAGGAAGGACAGCAGGCCGTCATCACCCAGTTCGGCAAGTACAAGGAAACCGTGAACGCCGGTTTCAACTGGCGTCTGCCCTATCCGATTCAGCGGCACGAATTGGTATTCGTCACGCAGATCCGTTCCGTTGACGTGGGGCGCGACAACATCATCAAGAGCACCGGCCTGCGCGATTCGGCCATGCTGACGGAAGACGAGAACATCGTCGAGATCAAGTTCGCCGTGCAATACCGCCTGAGCGACGCCCGCGCCTGGCTGTTCGAAAGCCGCAACCCCGCCGACACGGTGGTGCAGGTGGCCGAGACCGCGGTGCGCGAGGTCGTCGGCAAGATGCGCATGGACGCAGCGCTGGCGGAAGAGCGCGACCAGATCGCACCGCGCGTGCGCAAGCTCATGCAGACCATCCTCGACCGCTACAAGATCGGTGTCGATGTGGTGGGCATCAACCTGCAGCAGGGCGGGGTCCGTCCTCCCGAGCAGGTCCAGGCGGCCTTCGACGATGTCTTGAAGGCTGGTCAGGAGCGCGAGCGCGCCAAGAACGAGGCGCAGGCCTATGCCAACGATGTGATTCCCCGCGCGGTCGGCACGGCCTCGCGCCTGACCGAAGAGGCGGCAGCCTACAAGGCCCGCATCGTCGCCCAGGCGCAGGGCGATGCGCAGCGCTTCGGCTCGGTGCTCACCGAATACCAGAAGGCTCCGCAGGTCACACGTGACCGCATGTACATCGAGTCCATGCAGCAGATCTACAGCAACGTGAGCAAGGTGCTGGTGGATTCCCGTCAGGGCTCGAACCTGCTGTATCTGCCGCTCGACAAGATCATCCAGAGCGTCTCCCAGAACGTTCCCGGCAACGCTGCTGCGGCGGGCAACGCAGGGGCTTTGGAGAATCCGCCTGCGACCAGCTCCAGCGTGGCGCCGACGACGTCCTCCGCGCCCTACCAGAATGATGCCCGCCTGCGCGACACCAGCCGCACGCGCGACCGCGATCCCCGCTAGGAGTGAGTTGTGAACAGAGTTGGATTTATCGTCTCCACCTTGCTGCTGGCGCTCGCCCTGCTGAGCTCCATGCTGTTCGTCGTGGACCAGCGCCAGTTCGGCGTGGTCTATGCGCTCGGGCAGATCAAGGAGGTCATCACCGAGCCAGGGCTGAACTTCAAGCTGCCCCCGCCGTTCCAGAACGTGCGCTATATCGACAAGCGCCTGCTGACGCTCGACAGCACCGATACCGAATCGATGCTGACCGCTGAGAAGCAGCGCGTGGTCATCGACTGGTACGTGCGCTGGCGCATTTCCGATCCGCTGGAATACATCCGCAACGTGGGTCTGGACGAGAACGCCGGCGCCATCCAGCTCAACCGCGTGGTGCGCAATGCCTTCCAGGAAGAAGTCAACCGGCGCACCGTCAAGGATCTGCTGGCCGGCAAGCGCGAGGAACTGATGGCCGAGGTCAAGCGCGAAGTGCTGGACACCGTGCGCGGCAGCAAGCCCTGGGGCGTGGACATCGTCGATGTGCGCATTACGCGCCTGGATTACGTCGAGGCCATCACCGAATCGGTCTATCGCCGCATGGAAGCCGAGCGCAAGCGGGTCGCCAACGAACTGCGTTCCACGGGTGCTGCTGAAGGCGAGAAGATCCGCGCCGATGCAGACAGGCAACGCGAGATCACGATCGCCAATGCCTACCGCGACGCCCAGAAGATCAAGGGCGAAGGGGATGGCGAGGCCGCTCGTGTCTATGCCGACGCTTTCGGCCGCGACCCGCAGTTCGCCCAGTTCTATCGCAGCCTGGAGGCCTACAAGTCCAGCTTCAACAAGAAGAGCGACATCGTGATCGTCGATCCGGCATCCACGGAGTTCTTCAAGGCCTATCGCGGCACGCCTCCCGCAGCGCCGCGCAACTGACGGAACGCCGCCCCAGGGCCGGGGCGAGGTAGTGCAACGCTGCCTCGCCTCTGTCGCTGGGCCGTCCCATGCGGCTCCGGGTCCGCACTCCAGCGTCTTGCCGCATACTCGGCGGTCTCTCTTCCGGCCGTCTCATCGGTAGCCGATCCCTTGTCCGATGGCATCTTCGGTGCCGCAGGCCCGCCGAGCCATGGCGGAAGTCCTGGGACGTCAGGGGCCCCGCGGGTGCCTTGACCGGGCCGCACCCGGTAGAATCGCCTTTTTAACAGCCACCCGATTTCTCATGTCTGCTTGGGTCCTGCCGGATCACATTGCTGATGTGCTGCCTTCCGAGGCGCGGCATATCGAAGAACTGCGCCGAGGGTTGCTCGATACGGCTTGTAGCTATGGCTACGAGTTGGTCATGCCGCCGTTGCTCGAGCATCTGGAGTCTCTGCTGACGGGCGCGGGTGAAGCGCTCGATCTGCAGACGTTCAAGCTGGTGGACCAGCTTTCGGGCCGCTCGCTGGGCTTGCGCGCCGACACGACGCAACAGGCCGCGCGCATCGACGCCCACCTTCTCAACCGCCGCGGCGTCAGCCGGCTCTGCTATTGCGGGCCGGTGCTGCATACACGTCCGGACAAGCCGCATGCCACGCGCGAACCCCTGCAGTTCGGCGCGGAGATCTACGGCCATTCCGGCATAGAGGCCGATATCGAAAGCGTTCTGCTGGCCCTGGAGTGCCTGGCCGTGGCGAACGTCAAGGCCGTGAGTGTCGATCTGGCCGATGTGCGGATCCTGCGCAGCCTGCTGAACGGGGCCTCCAGGGACACGTTCGATCTGGGCGCCATCCAGAACGCCCTGGCCGTCAAGGACTCCAGCGGACTCGATGCGGTCACCCGCCAGCTGCCGGCTGCGTCCCGTCAGGGTCTGCAATCGCTGCTGCAGCTGTATGGCGGTGTCGAGGTGCTGGACGAAGCAGAGCGTTTGCTGGGCGAGTTCCCCGGCATCAAGCCGGTGCTGGACGGCCTGCGCACCATCGCGTCGCGGCTTTCCCATGCCCATCAGGTCACCGTGGATCTGGCCGACCTGCGCGGCTATGCCTACTACAGCGGCGCTCGTTTCGCCATGTACGCGCAGGGCGCCAGCGACGCGCTGGTGAGGGGCGGGCGCTACGACGAGGTGGGCGCTGCATTCGGCCGCAACCGCCCCGCTGCGGGGTTCAGCCTGGATATCAAGCAGTTGGTGAGCGTGGTGTCCCCGCGTGCTTTGCGGGCCGCCGTCCGCGCGCCCTGGGGCGAAGGCGCCGAAGTCGAAGCCATGATCGCCGCGTTGCGTCGCCAGGGCGAGACCGTGGTCTGCGTCCTGCCAGGGCACGAAAGCGAAGTGGATGAATTCCTCTGCGACAGAGAGCTGTCGCAAATGGACGGGCAATGGACCGTCCGTCCTATCTGAAGCATTTGAACAATGGAATCGGGTCTGAAATGAAAGCAAGCAAGGGTCGTAACGTCGTTGTGGTCGGAACCCAGTGGGGCGATGAAGGCAAGGGCAAGCTGGTGGATTGGCTCACCGAAAGTGCTCAGGGCGTCGTTCGTTTCCAAGGCGGGCACAACGCCGGACATACGCTGGTGATCAACGGCGTCAAAACGGCCTTGCACCTTATCCCCAGCGGCATCATGCGACCGGGGGTCAAGTGCTACATCGGCAATGGCGTGGTGCTGTCCGCAGCCAAGCTGTTCGAGGAAATCGAAGGCCTGGAGCGCGCCGGAGTGGAAGTCCGTTCGCGCCTGCGCGTGAGCGAAGCCTGTCCTCTGATCCTCCCGTTCCATGCAGCGTTGGACGTCGCGAGGGAAGCCGCCCGGGAGCAGGGCGGAACCGAGAAGATCGGCACCACGGGCCGCGGCATCGGACCCGCATACGAAGACAAGATCGCTCGCCGCGCCCTGCGCGTGCAAGACCTGAAGTACCCCGAGCGCTTCGCGGCGAAGCTGCGGGAGCTTCTGGCCCTGCACAACCACGTGCTGAGCTCTTTCCTGCACTCCGGCAACTTCGTGTTTCCGGAACCTCTGCGCCCCTATCTGCACAACGGCGAAGTGCAGTTCGAGCCGGTCTATGCCGAGGCCATGAAGCACGCCGAACTGCTCAAGCCCATGATGGCGGACGTGTCGCGCGAACTGAACGAAGCGCATCAGGCTGGCGAGAACCTGCTGTTCGAAGGTGCCCAGGGCACGCTGCTGGACGTCGATCACGGCACTTATCCCTATGTCACCTCCAGCAATTGCGTCGCGGGCAACGCGGCCGCTGGCGCCGGCGTGGGGCCGGGCCTGCTGCACTACGTGCTGGGCATCACCAAGGCCTATTGCACGCGTGTCGGCGGCGGTCCTTTCCCGACGGAACTGGATTGGGAAAAGCCGGGCACCCCGGGCTATCACATGAGCACGGTGGGTGCCGAGAAGGGCGTCACCACCGGACGCAGCCGCCGCTGTGGCTGGTTCGACGCAGCCTTGCTCAAGCGCAGTGCCCAGGTCAACGGACTGACGGGGCTGTGCATCACCAAGCTGGACGTGCTGGACGGCCTGGAAGAACTGAAGCTCTGCATCGGCTACGAGCTGGACGGCGAGCAAGTCGACCTGCTGCCCATGGGCGCCGACGACATTGCTCGTTGCGTGCCCGTCTATCAGAGCATGCCCGGCTGGAAGGACTCGACGGTCGGCGTGACGCGCTACGACGACCTGCCGGACAACGCTCGCAAGTATCTGGAGCGCATCCACGAAGTCACCTGCGTGCCCATTGCCATGATTTCCACCAGTCCCGACCGGGACCACACCATCTTGATGCGCAACCCGTATCTAGCTGATTGATCGATGTTTTTCTCGTCAGGCGCTCTAGATCCGGGCTCCTGACGCTATGAATCTAGGAGTTTCCATGTTGACGGAAGACGGCAAGCATCTCTATGTGAGCTATGACGAGTACCACAGCCTCATCGAGAAGCTGGCCCTGAAGATTCACCAGTCCGGCTGGGAATTCGACACCATTTTGTGCCTCGCGCGTGGCGGGCTGCGCCCGGGCGACATCCTGAGCCGCATCTTCGACAAGCCTCTGGCCATCATGTCCACCAGTTCCTATCGTGCCGAAGCCGGCACGGTCCGCGGCCATCTGGATATCGCCCGTTTCATCACCACCCCTAAGGGCGAGATCGCCGGACGGGTCCTGCTGGTGGACGATCTCGCCGATTCGGGACACACGCTCAACGCCGTGATCTCCATGCTCAAGAGCAACTACTCTCCCATCAGCGAGTTGCGCAGCGCAGTGATCTGGACCAAGGGGCTGTCCACTTTCGCTCCCGACTACTCCGTGGAGTTCCTGCCCACCAACCCCTGGATCCATCAACCGTTCGAAGGCTATGACAGCCTCACCCCCGAGAAGCTGCTGGAAAAGTGGCGAGTGTGACCAGGTTGTAGGAAAAAGATGGCGAGCATGTGTTGAGCCCGCCGAAATCTGTGTACACTAGCGGGCTCGACACATCGAGGCTTGCGCAAGCGGCTTGGGTGGGTAGGAAAAAATTCTTGGGTTTTGCTTGCGGGTTGTTGAAAATCCGATGTAGAATTCAAGGCTTCGCTAAACGGGTTGCTTGCAGATGTGAGTGATTCGGGTGGTTGAAGAAAAAGACCTTCGGTCTTGACGGTGTTGAAAAAATGCTGTTATGATAGAGGGCTTCGCTGATGAGTGAGTTTGCTGGAAACGGCGAGTTGCTCAGAAAGTGAAAAGAAGGCGAATAACCTTCAAGTTTGACATGTTTTTAAAAAGCCTGTTATAATTCAAGGCTCTGCTGATCGCAGCGGAGTTTGAGAGAAAAGAAGCGATTCTGATCTTTCGGTTCCTTAAAAATATACAGCCGATAAGCGTGGGCGTTTGATGGCGAGTGCCAAGTTCTTTGGAACTAGTGCTTAGCACTACAAACGCTCATGAGATAGAAGTGAAGTTCACTTCAATTCTTTTTTATGAGTTGCTCGAGAGAGCGAAAAATCAAGATCGAACTGTAGAGTTTGATCCTGGCTCAGATTGAACGCTGGCGGCATGCCTTACACATGCAAGTCGAACGGTAACAGGTCTTCGGATGCTGACGAGTGGCGAACGGGTGAGTAATACATCGGAACGTGCCCAAGAGTGGGGGATAACGGAGCGAAAGCTTTGCTAATACCGCATACGATCTACGGATGAAAGCAGGGGACCGCAAGGCCTTGCGCTCATGGAGCGGCCGATGGCAGATTAGGTAGTTGGTGGGATAAAAGCTTACCAAGCCGACGATCTGTAGCTGGTCTGAGAGGACGACCAGCCACACTGGGACTGAGACACGGCCCAGACTCCTACGGGAGGCAGCAGTGGGGAATTTTGGACAATGGGCGCAAGCCTGATCCAGCCATGCCGCGTGCAGGATGAAGGCCTTCGGGTTGTAAACTGCTTTTGTACGGAACGAAAAGCCTCTTTCTAATAAAGAGGGGTCATGACGGTACCGTAAGAATAAGCACCGGCTAACTACGTGCCAGCAGCCGCGGTAATACGTAGGGTGCGAGCGTTAATCGGAATTACTGGGCGTAAAGCGTGCGCAGGCGGTAATGTAAGACAGATGTGAAATCCCCGGGCTCAACCTGGGAACTGCATTTGTGACTGCATTGCTGGAGTGCGGCAGAGGGGGATGGAATTCCGCGTGTAGCAGTGAAATGCGTAGATATGCGGAGGAACACCGATGGCGAAGGCAATCCCCTGGGCCTGCACTGACGCTCATGCACGAAAGCGTGGGGAGCAAACAGGATTAGATACCCTGGTAGTCCACGCCCTAAACGATGTCAACTGGTTGTTGGGTCTTCACTGACTCAGTAACGAAGCTAACGCGTGAAGTTGACCGCCTGGGGAGTACGGCCGCAAGGTTGAAACTCAAAGGAATTGACGGGGACCCGCACAAGCGGTGGATGATGTGGTTTAATTCGATGCAACGCGAAAAACCTTACCCACCTTTGACATGTACGGAATCCTTTAGAGATAGAGGAGTGCTCGAAAGAGAGCCGTAACACAGGTGCTGCATGGCTGTCGTCAGCTCGTGTCGTGAGATGTTGGGTTAAGTCCCGCAACGAGCGCAACCCTTGCCATTAGTTGCTACGAAAGGGCACTCTAATGGGACTGCCGGTGACAAACCGGAGGAAGGTGGGGATGACGTCAAGTCCTCATGGCCCTTATAGGTGGGGCTACACACGTCATACAATGGCTGGTACAGAGGGTTGCCAACCCGCGAGGGGGAGCTAATCCCATAAAGCCAGTCGTAGTCCGGATCGCAGTCTGCAACTCGACTGCGTGAAGTCGGAATCGCTAGTAATCGCGGATCAGAATGTCGCGGTGAATACGTTCCCGGGTCTTGTACACACCGCCCGTCACACCATGGGAGCGGGTTCTGCCAGAAGTAGGTAGCCTAACCGTAAGGAGGGCGCTTACCACGGCAGGGTTCGTGACTGGGGTGAAGTCGTAACAAGGTAGCCGTATCGGAAGGTGCGGCTGGATCACCTCCTTTCTGGAAAACTGCATTCAATATTGAACGCCCACACTTATCGGTTGTTGGAAGCAAGAGTAGCTGCTGGTCTGCGAGGAGAGCTTGCGGAGTAGCGCGATGGGTCTGTAGCTCAGCTGGTTAGAGCACTGTGTTGATAACGCAGGGGTCGTTGGTTCGAGCCCAACTAGACCCACCATTTGCTTCCTGACATCAGATGCGAGGATCACTGGGGGATTAGCTCAGCTGGGAGAGCACCTGCTTTGCAAGCAGGGGGTCGTCGGTTCGATCCCGTCATCCTCCACCAACCACTTATCAATCAACACCAAAGCGGCTTCGCAAGAGGCCACTTTGTTGTTGACCGAGATTGTTCGGATCAATCGGCTGTTCTTTAAAAATTCATAGAGTCGAATCAGCGTTGTCAGAGGAAACTGCACATTCGTAAAGGTTTAGTGCAGACCGTGCCTCTGATGACAATTTTTTGATTGCGTCAAAACGAATATTCGATGAGCGAAAGCTGATTGAAATTCAGTAATGACGAATGTTTCTTGATAGTGATATCGAGGAATTATTCACATTACGGCATAACGCGCGAGGTGAAAGACCTCGCAAGTCCAGACGATGATGGAGATGTTTCGCAAGAGACGTCAAAGTTATAGGGTCAAGTGACTAAGAGCATGTGGTGGATGCCTTGGCGATGATAGGCGACGAAAGACGTGAAAGCCTGCGATAAGCTTCGGGGAGCTGGCAAATAAGCATTGATCCGGAGATTTCTGAATGGGGAAACCCACCCTTCGGGGTATCGCACACTGAATACATAGGTGTGCGAGGCGAACCGGGTGAACTGAAACATCTCAGTAGCTCGAGGAAAAGACATCAACCGAGATTCCGAAAGTAGTGGCGAGCGAAATCGGAGGAGCCTTCTAGTGATAGCACGACTGTTAGCAAAACGGAATGGAAAGTCCGGCCATAGCAGGTGATAGCCCTGTATGCGAAAACAGACGTATGGTACTAAGCTGGAGAAAAGTAGGGCGGGGCACGAGAAACCCTGTCTGAATATGGGGGGACCATCCTCCAAGGCTAAATACTCATCATCGACCGATAGTGAACCAGTACCGTGAGGGAAAGGCGAAAAGAACCCCGGGAGGGGAGTGAAATAGATCCTGAAACCGCATGCTTACAAAAAGTAGGAGCCCGCAAGGGTGACTGCGTACCTTTTGTATAATGGGTCAGCGACTTACATTCAGTGGCAAGGTTAACCGAATAGGGAAGCCGTAGAGAAATCGAGTCCGAATAGGGCGTCCAGTCGCTGGGTGTAGACCCGAAACCAAGTGATCTATCCATGGCCAGGATGAAGGTGCCGTAACAGGTACTGGAGGTCCGAACCGACTAGTGTTGCAAAACTAGCGGATGAGCTGTGGATAGGGGTGAAAGGCTAAACAAACTTGGAAATAGCTGGTTCTCTCCGAAAACTATTTAGGTAGTGCCTCAAGTATTACCTTCGGGGGTAGAGCACTGTTTTGGCTAGGGGGTCATGGCGACTTACCAAACCAAGGCAAACTCCGAATACCGAAGAGTAGAGCTTGGGAGACAGAGCACCGGGTGCTAACGTCCGGACTCAAGAGGGAAACAACCCAGACCGCCAGCTAAGGTCCCTAAAATTGGCTAAGTGGGAAACGAAGTGGGAAGGCTAAAACAGTCAGGATGTTGGCTTAGAAGCAGCCATCATTTAAAGAAAGCGTAATAGCTCACTGATCGAGTCGTCCTGCGCGGAAGATGTAACGGGGCTAAGCCAGTTACCGAAGCTGCGGATGTGCAATTTATTGCACGTGGTAGGAGAGCGTTCTGTAAGCCTGTGAAGGTGTCTGGTAACGGATGCTGGAGGTATCAGAAGTGCGAATGCTGACATGAGTAGCGTTAAAGGGGGTGAAAAGCCCCCTCGCCGTAAGCGCAAGGTTTTCTACGCAACGTTCATCGGCGTAGAGTGAGTCGGCCCCTAAGGCGAGGCAGAGATGCGTAGCTGATGGGAAACAGGTCAATATTCCTGTACCGATCAATAGTGCGATGTGGGGACGGAGAAGGTTAGCTCAGCCAACTGTTGGATATGTTGGTTCAAGCCTGTAGTCGTGCCTGGTAGGCAAATCCGCCGGGCTTAGATGAGGGGTGATAACGAGTCTGCTTGCAGACGAAGTGAGTGATACCCTGCTTCCAGGAAAAGCCACTAAGCTTCAGCTATTGACGACCGTACCGCAAACCGACACTGGTGCGCGAGATGAGTATTCTAAGGCGCTTGAGAGAACTCAGGAGAAGGAACTCGGCAAATTGATACCGTAACTTCGGGAGAAGGTATGCCCCAAGTAGGTGAACCTGTACAAGGCGAGCCCAAAGGGGTTGCAAAAAATCGGTGGCTGCGACTGTTTAATAAAAACACAGCACTCTGCAAACACGAAAGTGGACGTATAGGGTGTGACGCCTGCCCGGTGCTGGAAGATTAAATGATGGGGTGCAAGCTCTTGATTGAAGTCCCAGTAAACGGCGGCCGTAACTATAACGGTCCTAAGGTAGCGAAATTCCTTGTCGGGTAAGTTCCGACCTGCACGAATGGCGTAACGATGGCCACACTGTCTCCTCCTGAGACTCAGCGAAGTTGAAATGTTTGTGATGATGCAATCTCCCCGCGGAAAGACGGAAAGACCCCATGAACCTTTACTGTAGCTTTGTATTGGACTTTGAACAGATCTGTGTAGGATAGGTGGGAGGCTTTGAAGTGAGGACGCTAGTTCTCATGGAGCCGACGTTGAAATACCACCCTGGTGTGTTTGAGGTTCTAACCTAGGTCCCTTATCGGGATCGGGGACAGTGCATGGTAGGCAGTTTGACTGGGGCGGTCTCCTCCCAAAGCGTAACGGAGGAGTTCGAAGGTACGCTAGTTACGGTCGGACATCGTGACGATAGTGCAATGGCATAAGCGTGCTTAACTGCGAGACTGACAAGTCGAGCAGATGCGAAAGCAGGACATAGTGATCCGGTGGTTCTGTATGGAAGGGCCATCGCTCAACGGATAAAAGGTACTCTGGGGATAACAGGCTGATACCGCCCAAGAGTTCATATCGACGGCGGTGTTTGGCACCTCGATGTCGGCTCA
>CAJYHL010000027.1 GCA_913774625.1 uncultured Acidovorax sp. | reverse complement strand
CACCGCTGCGCGACCCCAGGGAGATCGTAAACACGTTCTCAGCACAGCCTATCTGAGCTGGAGCTTCGCGGCACAGCAGCATGTGGCCGGCTTGGCGCAGGCATCGCTGGCCGCGCGCGGCGTGCGGGCCGACCGCGTGCTGGTCACGCCTACGCCCTTCAACACCGTGCTGTGGCGCGTGGTGGCAGTCACGCCCACGCAGTACCTCGAAGGCTTCTACGCCCTGGCCGATGGCGGCCGCCCGATGCAGTGGACCGAACATCCGCGCGGCGCCGAACTGATCGCCCTCTATGGCAGCCACCCGCAGGTGGAGCGCGTGGCCCGCTTCAGCCACGGCTTCTGGCGACTCTGGCAGGACGGGAGCGGACACATCCACGTGACCGACCTGCGCATGGGGCAAGAGCCCGCCTACAGCTTCGACTTCGATCTGGGGCCCGCGGCCGAGGTGGCCCAGGGCGGCGGCAGCGTGGTGCAGCAGCCCCTGCGCATCGACTTCGCCATGGCGCTGCCTGCGCTATGGCGGCGCATGGGCGGCCACGGCGGGGGCGATGGCCCCTTCGGCGTGGCGCCTTGACGGCCATCCCGGCGAGCCGGATCTTCACCGCCAGAAAAAAGGCCGGCGCAGCGGCCGGCCTGTTGTCTCGCTCCATCGCCCGCAGGCGGCGGCATCAGAACGTGAACGTGCCCACGTTGTCAGAACCGCCAGCCCAGGCCCACGCCGGCCAGCACCGGGTTGATCTTGAGCGTGCCCACCTTGTTGCCGGAAGAGTACACATCGGTCTCGATGAACACCTTCTTCACGTCGATATTCAGGTAAAGGTTCTTGGCCAGGGGAATGTCCACGCCGATCTGCAGCGCGCCGCCCCAGCTGCTCTTGTCGATGGTCGGGTTCAGGGCAGCCTGCACCGCTGGGTTGAATTTCACGCTGGAAAAGCGCGTGTAGTTGATGCCTGCGCCCACATAGGGCTTGAAGCCGCTCCACTGCGTGAAGTGGTACTGCGCCAGCAGGGAGGGCGGCAGGTGCTTCAGCGAGCCGATCTTGCCCAGGGCATCGGTGCGGATGTCCTGGCTCTGCGGCACGGTCAGGACCAGTTCGGCCGCGATGTTGGGGCTGAAGAAGTAGCTGAAGTCCACCTCGGGCAGCATCTTGTCGTTGATCGACAGGCCCAGGCCCGTGGAATCCTTGTTCACGCTGTCCAGGTACACGGCACGCGCGCGCACCATCCACGGGCCTTCGGCAGCGGCCTTGTCCTGGGCGAAGGCAGCGCCCGACACCATGGAACACAGAACAGCCAGGGCCAGCCAGGTTTTTTTCATACGGAACTCGTTGCGGTTGACCGGGGACGACCCCCGTGAACGCATTGGGCCCCGGCAGTCCCCGGCCCACCTTGCCGCACATCAAAAGCCACGGTGCCGCCGCCGTGCCGCCGCAGCGAAACCATGACGCAGCGCAAATTCAGTGCATGGCCGGCTCCGCCCCGCCCCGGATGCGCTGCACGGCGCCCACCGCCAGCAGCACGGCCGCGCCCGCCACGATGCCCACCAGCGCATTGAGCAGCGGGCCCGCGATGAAGCCGGCCGCCCCGCCCAGGCCCCCGGCCCAGCCCTCGATGGCATGGGCCAGCGGGGGCACGCCGTGCACCAGGATGCCGCCGCCCACCAGGAACATGGCGGCCGTGCCCGCGACGGACAGACCCTTCATCAGCCAGGGAGCCGCTGCCACGATGCCGCGCCCCAGGGCGCGCGCCGCGCCGTTGGACTTGCGGCTGAGCCACAGGCCCAGGTCGTCGAGCTTGACGATGCCCGCCACCACGCCATAGACGCCCAGCGTCATCACCAGCGCTATGCCCACCATCACCGCCAGCTGCTGCATGAAGGGCGCGCCGCTGACCGTGCCCAGGGTGATGGCGATGATCTCCGCCGACAGGATGAAGTCCGTGCGCACCGCTCCCTGGACCTTCTGCTTCTCGAAGGCCGCGATGTCGGCAGGCGAAGAAGCGGCGGGCACCGCGGGCGCCTTCTCTGGTTCGGATTCGCCGCGATGCAGGAACTTGTGGGCCAGCTTCTCGAAGCCCTCGTAACAGAGGAAGGCGCCGCCCACCATCAGGAGCGGCGTGACGGCCCAGGGCGCGAAGGCGCTGATCAGCAGCGCCGCCGGCACCAGGATGGCCTTGTTGACCAGCGAACCCTTGGCCACCGCCCAGACGACCGGAATTTCCCGGTCGGCCCGCACGCCCACCACCTGCTGCGCATTGAGCGCCAGGTCGTCGCCCAGCACGCCGGCCGTCTTCTGAGCCGCCACCTTGGTCATGACGGAAACGTCGTCGGCCATCGCCACGCTCTTGCGCGCCGCGACCTTGGTCATCAGGGCCACGTCGTCGAGCACGGTGGCGATGTCGTCGAGAAGGGTGATGAGGCTGGCTCCGGCCATGGCGAGGCTCCGAAAGAAAGGAAGGGAAAACGGGAAAGAAAGAACGGCGACGCGGGAACTGGCGGCGATTGTGCGGGCCCGGGCGCCGGGCGGCTGCCTTCCCAAGCCGCCGGGCCGTGAAGGACAAAACCCACGCGCCACTGTGGCAACCTCCGGGGCCGCTGCCGAGCGGCATGGGTTAGAGTGGGTCCAAGCATCGGCGCTTGCATCGCGCTGCAGCCTTTTCATTTCCGACCCATATGCCCATGTCCCGTATTTCTGAAGCAGAGCGCCTGGCCGCTCTGCACGCCACTGGATTGCTGGACACGCCGCCCTCGGAGGAGTTCGACCGCATCACCCGGCTGGCCTGCCAGCTGTTCGATGCGCCCATGGCCATCATCGGCCTGATCGATGCAGACCGGCAGTGGTTCAAGTCCGAGATCGGCATGGGCCTGCGCGGCACCTGCCGCGAGGACGCCTTCTGCAACCACACCATCCGCCAGCAGGACGTGATGGTGGTGGAAGACGCCCGACAGGACCCGCGCTTCGCCGCCAACCCGCTGGTCACGGGCGCTCCGCACATCCGCTTTTATGCCGGAGCCCCGCTGCGCCTGCTGGGAGGCCAGACGCTGGGCGCGCTGTGCGTGCTGGACCGCCGCCCCCGGACGCTGGACGCCGCCCAGATCCGGCAGCTGACGGATCTGGCGGCCATGGCGGTCGCGCAGATCGACCTGCAGTGCTCGTTCTCGCGGCTGGACGAAACCACCCTGCTGCCCAACCGCAACCAGCTGCTGGCCGACCTGGCGGGCCTGTGCGTGAGCGACCCGGGCGGGGAGCGCACGCTGGCGCTGGTGGAACTCCTCTCGGGCGATGCGCTGATGGAAGTCCAGCGCGCCGTGGGCATGGACTCGATCGAGCAGCTCTACCACCAGGTCGGCCGCCAGATAGCGCACTGGGTCAGCGAGGAAACGCGGGTCTATCGCACCGATTCCGGCCACCTGGCGCTGCTGCTCAAGGCCGGCACGGCCGCCGAGGCCCGCGCCTTCGCCGAAGAGCTGCTGCATTCCCTCGGCCAGACGCCGCCGCCGGAGCGTCGCAACGAAAGGCACCTGGTCATCCACCAGCACCGGCGCATCGGCCTGGTGCCGCTGAAGCTCGAGCCGGCCGATGCCGGCGACGCCCTGCGCCGGGCCAGCGTGGCGCTCTTCCACGGCAGCGGCACGGGCGAAGACATCAGCGTCTACGACGCGGCCGCCGACGTACGCCACCAGCATGCCTACGAGCTGCTGGCCCGCGTTCCGCACGGGCTGGAGGCCGGCGAATTCCGGCTGGTCTACCAGCCCCAGTTCGAACGCGCCACCATGCAGTACACCAGCGTCGAGGCCCTGCTGCGCTGGGACCATCCCGTGCTGGGCCCGGTGCCGCCGGGCGACTTCATTCCGCTGCTGGAGAAGACCAGCTACATCCAGTCGGTGACGCACTGGGTTCTGGACACAGCGCTGGCGCAGATCCGTGCCTGGGAAGACGAAGGCGTGAACGTGAACGTGGCGGTCAACGTGTCGCCGCGCAATCTGGAGCAGCCCGGCTTCATCGACCGGCTGCGCGAGAGCTGCCGGCGCCACGGCATCGCGCCCTCGCGCCTGGAGATCGAATGCACCGAAAACGCAGTGCTGACCGAAGGCCCCACGCTGGATGCGGTGCGCGCCGTGCGGGCCATGGGCGTGCGCGTGGCGCTGGACGACTTCGGCACCGGCTACTGCAACTTCGGCTGCCTCTACGGCCTGCAGGCCGAGGTGCTCAAGCTCGACCAGTCGCTGATCCGCCCCATCGGCACGGACGCCCGCGCGCTGGACGTGGTGCGCGCCATGGTGCAGCTGGGCCATGCGCTGGGCTACCGCCTGCTGGCGGAAGGCGTGGAAACGGCCGAAGTGTTCGACCAGCTGCTGGAGATCGGCTGCGACCAGGCACAGGGCTACTACCTGAGCCGGCCCCAGCCGCCGGCCCAGGCGCTGGATTTCGTGCGGCGCTGGAACGGCTGGATGGCGCCGGCCTGAGCCGGCCGGCCCCCCCCCTTCACCGTAGAGCGGCTGACAAGATCCAGCGAAGCGGTTCCGGCCAGGCGCCGCATCGAAAGCAGTACGGCTAGTACGACGAGATGCGGCAACGGCGCCAGAAGGGGGGTGTCAGCCGCGCTTGATCAACCCACCCAGCGGCGGGCATTGCGCCAGATGCGCATCCAGGGGCTGGCCGCGCTCACGTCGCCGCTGGTCCAGCTCATCTGCACGTTGCGGAACACGCGCTCGGGGTGCGGCATCATGGCCGTGAAGCGGCCGTCGGCCGTGGTCACGGCGGTGAGGCCGCCCGCGCTGCCGTTGGGGTTCAGCGGGTATTGCTCCGTCGGCGCGCCGTGGTGGTCCACGAAGCGCATCGCGGCGATGGCCTGGGCCGCGTTGCCGCGGGTCTGGAAGTTGGCATAGCCCTCGCCGTGCGCCACGGCGATCGGCAGGCGGCTGCCCGCCATGCCGGCGAAGAACAGGCTGGGCGAATCCAGCACCTCCACCTGGGAGAGGCGCGCCTCGAAGCGCTCGCTCTGGTTGGCGGTGAAGCGAGGCCAGGCGTCGGCGCCCGGAATGATGTCGGCCAGCTCGGCGAACATCTGGCAGCCGTTGCACACGCCCAGGCCGAAGGTGTCGCCCCGGCCGAAGAAGCCCTGGAACTGCGCCGACAGGCGGTCGTTGAAGGTGATGGAACGCGCCCAGCCGATGCCCGCGCCCAGGGTGTCGCCGTAGCTGAAGCCGCCGCAGGCCACCACGCCCTGGAAGGCGGCGAGGTCGGCCCGGCCGGACTGCAGGTCGGTCATGTGGACGTCGAAAGCCTCGAAGCCGGCCTCGGTGAAGGCATAGGCCATCTCGACATGCGAGTTGACGCCCTGCTCGCGCAGGATGGCGACCTTGGGACGGGCCAGGTTCAGGAAGGGCGCGGCCACGTCCTCGGCCGGGTCGAAGCTCAGGGCCACATGCAGGCCGGGGTCGTTCGGCTCGCCGGCAGCAGCGTGCTCGGCGTCGGCGCAGGCGGGGTTGTCGCGCTGCTGGCAGATCTTCCAGCTGACCGCATCCCAGACCTGGTGCAGGTCGGACAGCGTGGCGCCGAACACCTTCTTGGCATCGCGCCAGACCTGCAGCTCGCCCTTGCCCACGTCCATGGTGGACGACTGCGGGCGGGTCTTGCCGATGAAGTGGCTGAATTTGGACAGGCCGTGCTCGCGCAGGGTCTGCATGACTTCGTTGCGCTCGGCCGTGCGCACCTGCAGCACCACGCCCAGCTCTTCGTTGAACAGGGCCTTGAGCGTCAGTTCCTCGCGGCGCGCGCTCACCTGCTGGGCCCAGTTCTTGGCGTCGCCGGTCTCCATGCGGCTGTCGCTGATGCCGTCGCCTTCGGTGACCAGCAGATCGACGTTGAGCGCCACGCCCACATGGCCGGCGAAGGCCATCTCGGCCACGGCCGCCAGCAGGCCGCCGTCGCTGCGGTCGTGGTAGGCCAGGATGCGGCCCTGGGCGCGCAGCGCGTTCACGGCGTTCACCAGGTTGACCAGGTCCTGCGCGTCATCCAGGTCTGGCGCCACGTCGCCGGCCTGGTTCAGCACCTGGCCCAGGATGGAGCCGCCCATGCGGTTCTGCCCACGGCCCAGGTCCACCAGCACCAGGGTGGTGTCTTCTTCCGTGGCGTCGAGCTGCGGCGTGAGCGTGCCGCGCACGTCGGCCAGCGTGGCGAAGGCGCTCACGATCAGGCTGACGGGCGACGTCACCTTCCTGGCAGCGCCGGATTCGTCCTTCCACTGGGTGCGCATGGAAAGGCTGTCCTTGCCCACCGGGATGCTGATGCCCAACTGCGGGCACAGCTCCATGCCCACGGCCTTGACGGTGGCGTAGAGGTCGGCGTCTTCGCCCGCCTCGCCGCAGGCGGCCATCCAGTTGGCCGACAGCTTCACGCGTGGCAACTCGATGGGCGCGGCCAGCAGGTTGGTGATGGCTTCCGCCACGGCCATGCGGCCCGAGGCGGGCGCGTCGATGGCGGCGAGCGGCGTGCGCTCGCCCATGCTCATGGCCTCGCCGGCGAAGCCACGATAGTCCGCCAGCGTCACGGCGCAGTCGGCCACCGGCACCTGCCAGGGACCGACCATCTGGTCGCGGTGCGACAGGCCGCCCACCGTGCGGTCGCCGATGGTGATGAGGAAGCGCTTGGAGGCCACCGTGGGGTGGGCCAGCACGTCGATCACGGCCTGCTGCAGCGGCACGCCGGTGAGGTCGATGGGCGTGAGTTCGCGGCGCACGGTCTTCACGTCGCGGTGCATCTTGGGCGGCTTGCCCAGCAGCACTTCCATGGGCATGTCCACCGGGAATTTCTGGTCGCCCGATGCGACGGCCGTGTCTTCCAGCACCAGCTGGCGCTGCTCGGTGGCCGTGCCGATCACGGCGAAGGGGCAGCGTTCGCGTTCGCAGAAAAGCCGGAACTGCTCCAGCGACTCGGGCGCGATGGCCAGCACGTAGCGTTCCTGGCTTTCGTTGGACCAGATTTCCTTCGGCGCCAGGCCGGATTCCTCCAGCTGCACGGCGCGCAGGTCGAAGCGCGCGCCGCGGCCGGCGTCGTTGGTCAACTCGGGGAAGGCATTGGAGAGGCCGCCCGCGCCCACGTCGTGGATGGCGAGGATGGGGTTGGCCGCGCCTTGCGCCCAGCAGTGGTTGATGACTTCCTGCGCACGGCGCTCGATCTCGGGGTTGCCGCGCTGCACGGAGTCGAAGTCGAGCTCGGCCGCGTTGGCGCCGGTGGCCATGGAGCTGGCGGCGCCGCCGCCCATGCCGATGCGCATGCCCGGGCCGCCCAACTGGATCAGCAGCGTGCCGGCAGGGAACTCGATCTTCGTGGTCAGGCCCGCGTCGATCGTGCCCAGGCCGCCCGCGATCATGATGGGCTTGTGGTAGCCACGCTGAACGCCGCCCACGGTCTGCTCGTACTCGCGGAAATAGCCCACCAGGTTGGGCCGGCCGAATTCGTTGTTGAAGGCCGCGCCGCCCAGCGGGCCCTCGACCATGATCTGCAGCGGGCTGGCGATGTGTTCAGGCTTGCCGCCCGGTTCGTTGCTCCAGCCGCCCCAGAGCTTGGAAACGGTGAAGCCCGTCATGCCGGCCTTGGGGCGCGAGCCCCGGCCCGTGGCGCCCTCGTCGCGGATCTCGCCGCCCGCGCCGGTCGAGGCGCCCGGGAAGGGCGAGATCGCCGTGGGGTGGTTGTGCGTTTCCACCTTCATCAGCACATGGTTCAGGGCGCTACTTTTTTCATAGCTGCTCACGCCCGTCTTGCCTGCGCCAGCAGCCATTTTGGCGATGAAGCGCTCGACCTGCGAGCCCTCCATGACCGAGGCGTTGTCCGAATACGCCACCACCGTGTGCTGCGGCGCCAACTGGTGGGTGTTGCGGATCATGGCGAAAAGGCTCTTGTCCTGGGCCTCGCCGTCGATGGTGAACTGGGCGTTGAATATCTTGTGGCGGCAGTGCTCGCTGTTGGCCTGCGCGAACATCATCAGTTCCACGTCGGTAGGGTTGCGCGCCAGGCCCTTGAAGGCGTTGACCAGGTAGTCGATCTCGTCGTCGGCCAGGGCCAGGCCCCACTGCGCGTTGGCGGCTTCCAGCGCGGCGCGGCCGCCGCCCAGCACATCGACGAACTCCATGGGTGCGGCGGGCAGCTCGGTGAAGAGCGCGGCGGCGCCGGCCAGGTCGGGCACCACCGATTCGGTCATGCGGTCGTGCAGCAGCGCGGCGATCTGCTGCAGCTGCTGGGCCGAGAGCTCGGGCGTGCCGCCCAGCAGGCCGGACTTGAGCGCCAGGCGGTATTCGGTCACGCGCTCGACGCGGCGGATCGCCAGGCCGCAGTTGCGGGCGATGTCGGTGGCCTTGGAGGCCCAGGGCGACACCGTGCCCAGGCGCGGCGTGACGATGATGGCGGGGCCTTCGGCCGGGCCGGCGTAGGCGTCGCCGTAGCTCAGCAGGGCCGCCAGGCGTTCGCGCTCGGCGGGCGTAGGCGCGGCATCGGTGGCCACCAGATGCACGAAACGCGCTGCAATGCCGGTGATCTTGGGGTGGATGGCCTCGAGGGCGGGCTGCAGTTGCTGGGCGCGGAAGCTGCTGAGAGCGTTGCCGCCCTCCAGCTGGGTCATGTGCAAGGTCACGGTGGCGGCCTGTGTGATGGGGAAGGAGGGTGCGATGAGGCTCCGGCGGGCGGCCGCTGAATGGGGCCGGCGGACCGGAAGGCCTTCGGAAAACCCGGCATTTTAACGGTGACCGGCCACCCCGCAGCCACCGCCCGGGCAAGGCGCGGGGGTGGGTGGGATAATTGCGGCCATGAGCATCACCATCAAAGACGCGGCCGGCATTGCCGGCATGCGCGAGGCCTGCCGCCTGGCCTCCGAAGTGCTGGACTACATCACGCCCCACATCCGCCCCGGCATCACCACCGCCGAGATCGACCGCCTGGGTGCGGAATGCATGGCGCAGCAAGGCACCGTCTCCGCCACCATCGGCTATCAGCCGCCGGGCTATCCGCCCTACCCCGGACACCTCTGCACCTCGGTCAACCACGTGGTCTGCCACGGCATCCCGAACGACAAGCCGCTCAAGAAAGGCGACATCGTCAACGTCGATGTCACCGTCATCACCAAGGACGGCTGGTTCGGCGACAACAGCCGCATGTTCCTGATCGGCGAATGCTCCATCGCCGCCAAGCGCCTGTGCAACCTGACCTTCGAGGCCATGTGGCTGGGCATCCAGCAGGTCAAGCCGGGCGCGCACCTGGGCGACGTGGGCCACGCCATCCAGAAATTCGCCGAAGGGCACGGCCTGTCGGTGGTGCGCGAGTTCTGCGGCCACGGCATCGGCCAGAAGTTCCACGAAGAGCCCCAGGTGCTGCACTACGGCCGCCCCGGCACGCTGGAAAAGCTGGTGCCCGGCATGATCTTCACCATCGAGCCCATGCTGAACCTGGGCCGCCGCGAGATCAAGGAGCTGGGCAACGACGGCTGGACCATCATCACCAAGGACCGCAGCCTCTCCGCGCAGTGGGAACACACGGTGCTGGTCACCGAGACCGGCTACGAAGTGATGACGCTGTCGGCCGGCTCGCCGCCGCTGCCCGCCTTCGTCACGGCCACCAAGACCTGACGCGGCCCGCCGGGCCGGCGGCCGGCCCGCAGCGCCTGGCGCGGGCGGCCCGTTGTACGAATCTTGCTTGAACGCACCACCCTCGCCACCGCCTGCCCATGCCCTCCGTACAAGCCGCCGCCCCCTCGTCCGCCCTCCTGCCCGCCGCAGCCGACCTGCCCCAGCTGCGCGATGCCTATCGCCAGGACAAGGCGGCGCTGCTGTCCACGCTGCGCGAAGGCGGCAGCGTCACCACGCGCAACATCCGCACGCTGCTGCTGAAGCTCTCGTCACTGGCCGACGGGCTGCTGGAGCGCCTCTGGCAGCGCGCCGGCCTGCCGGGCGGCATCGCGCTGGCGGCGGTGGGCGGCTACGGACGCGCGCAGCTCTTTCCCGCGTCCGACGTGGACGTGCTGGTGCTGCTGCCCGACGACCTCTGCCCGAGCCGCGGCCCCGAGGAAGAGGAATGCGCAGCAGGGCGCCAGCTGCGCACCGCGCTCGAATCCTTCATCGGCAGCTGCTGGGACGCAGGCCTGGAGATCGGCTCCAGCGTGCGCACCGTGGCCGAGTGCCTGAGCGAATCGGCCGGTGACGTGACGGTGCAGACCTCGCTGCTCGAAGCCCGCCTGATCTGCGGCGATGCGGCGCTCTTCGCCGAATTCCGCCGCCGCTACCTGGCGCAGATGGACCCGGCCGCCTTCCTGGTCGCCAAGACGCTGGAGATGCAGCAGCGCCATAACAAGTACGAGAACACGCCCTACGCGCTGGAACCCAACTGCAAGGAATCGCCCGGCGGCCTGCGCGACCTGCAGATGATCACCTGGGTGGCGCGCGCCGCCGGCCTGGGCAGCACCTGGCGCGAACTGGCCGCCAGCGGCCTGGCCACGCCCTTCGAGGTGCGCCAGATCGAGCGCAACGAAGCGCTGCTGTTCCTGATCCGCGCTCGCCTGCACCTGCTGGCGGGCCGGCATGAAGACCGGCTGGTGTTCGACCTGCAGACCGCCGTGGCCGAATCCTTCGGCTACCGCACCACCTCGCCCGACGGCAAGCGTCTGGCCATGCGTGCCAGCGAGACGCTGATGCGCCGCTACTACTGGGCGGCCAAGGCGGTGTCGCAGCTCAGCCAGATCCTGCTGCTCAACATCGAGGAGCGGCTCTCGCCCTCGACCCACGAACTGCGGCCCATCAACGAGCGCTTCTACGAAAAGGCCGGCCTGATCGAGGTGGCGAGCGACGATCTCTACCAGCGCGAGCCGCACGCCATCCTGGAGACCTTCCTGCTCTACGAGACCACGGGCGGGCTGAAGGATCTCTCGGTGCGCACCCTGCGCGCGCTCTACAACGCGCGCGGCATGATGGATGCGAGCTTCCGCCGCGACCCGGTCAACCGCGCCACCTTCATGCAGATCATGAAGCAGCCGGCCGGCATCACCCATGCCATGCGGCTGATGAACCAGACCTCGGTGCTGGGCCGCTACCTGTGGCCCTTCCGCCGCATCGTCGGGCAGATGCAGCACGACCTGTTCCACGTCTACACGGTGGACCAGCACATCCTGATGGTGCTGCGCAACGTGCGCCGCTTCTTCATGCCCGAGCATGCGCACGAATACCCGTTCTGCTCGCAGCTGGCGGGCGGCTGGGACAAGCCCTGGCTACTGTACCTGGCCGCGCTGTTCCACGACATCGGCAAGGGCCGGGGCGGCGACCATTCGCAGATCGGCGCCGAGGAATTGCGCCACTTCTGCCGCCAGCACGAAGTGGACAGTGCCGACGCCGAGCTGGTCGAATTCCTGGTGCGCGAACACCTGTCCATGAGCCAGGTGGCGCAGAAGCAGGACCTGTCGGACCCCGACGTGATCGCCGCCTTCGCGCAACGCGTGGGCAACGAGCGCAATCTCACCGCGCTCTACCTGCTCACCGTGGCCGACATCCGCGGCACCAGCCCCAAGGTGTGGAACGCCTGGAAGGGCAAGCTGCTGGAAGACCTCTACCGCGCCACGCTGCGCACCCTGGGCGGCCGCGCGCCCGACGCCGCCGCCGAGGTGGAAGCGCGCAAGCGCGAGGCGCTGGTGCTGCTGGCGCTCAGCGCCCAGCCGGCCGACGGGCACCTGAAGCTCTGGGAAACCCTGGACGTGAGCTACTTCATGCGCCACGAGGCCGCCGACATCGCCTGGCACACGCGCCACCTGGCGCGGCTGGTGGGATCGGTGCAGCCCGTGGTGCGTGCCCGGCAGTCGCTGGTGGGCGAAGGCCTGCAGGTCATGGTCTATGCGGGCGACCAGCCCGATCTGTTCGCCCGCATCTGCGGCTACTTCGACCGCGCGGGCTTCAGCATCCTCGACGCGCGCGTCCACACCGCGCGCAACGGCTTCGCGCTGGACACCTTCCAGGTCGTCGCATCCAGCCAGGCCGGCCACTACCGCGAGCTCACCCACATGGTCGAAAGCGATCTGGTGCGCACCATCGCGGAAGGCGGCGCACTGCCGGAGCCGGCCCGCAAGCGCGTCTCACGCCGGGTCAAGAGCTTTCCGGTGGCGCCGCGCGTCACGCTGCGGCCCGACGACAAGGCCCAGCGCTGGCTGATCTCGATCTCCGCCAGCGACCGCGCCGGCCTGCTCTACCTGGTGGCTCGGGTGCTGTCGCAGCACCAGCTGAGCGTGCAGCTCGCCAAGGTCAGCACGCTGGGCGAGCGGGTGGAAGACACCTTCCTGGTGCAGGGCCGCGAGCTGCAGAGCAACGCCCGGCAGATCCGCATCGAAACCGAGCTGCTGCAGGCGCTGTCGGACAGCTGAGGCCGGCCGGAGCCGGCATGCGGCCCGGGGCTCAATCGTCCTCGGCCGCGTCGATCTCCGGAAACAGCACCTCGGTATAGCCGAAGCGGCTGAAATCGCGCACCCGCATGGGGTAGAGCTTGCCGATCAGGTGGTCGCACTCGTGCTGCACCACGCGCGCATGGAAGCCCTCGGCCACCCGGTCGATGGGCTGGCCCTCGGGGTCGAAGCCGGTGTAGCGGATGCGCGACCAGCGCGGCACCACGCCGCGCAGGCCCGGCACCGAGAGGCAGCCCTCCCAGTCTTCCTGCTCTTCGTCGCCCAGCGGCATGATGACCGGATTGACCAGCGTGGTCCGCGGCACCAGCGGGCGGTCCGGGTAGCGCGGGTTGCGCTGGTCCGAGCCGAAGATCACCACCTGCAGATCGACCCCGATCTGCGGCGCCGCGAGACCCGCGCCGTTCACGGCCTGCATGGTCTCGCGCAGGTCGCGCACCAAGGCATGCAGGGCTTGGGTACCGAACTCGGTCACGGGCTGGGCGACGCGCAAGAGGCGCGGATCGCCCATCTTCAGGATGGCATGGATGGTCATGGGAATGCAGGCAGCACGCGGCAGGAGAGAAAGCGGGCCAGCATAAGCCAAGCCGGCCCAGGGTGCGCTGGCAGGCAAGGCGCAGGCAAAGGCCCAGCAGGCACAATAAGCCCCGCCATGCCCCTGCCGCCTTCATCGTCCGCTCCGCCCGAAGCGCAGCGGACGCCGCTGCCCCCGCCTCCGCCGCACGCCCCCCTGCCGCTGCCCGTGCGCTGGCTGCTGCTGGCCTTCGCGGCCCTGAGCCTCACGCTGGGCGTGATCGGCATCTTCGTGCCCGGTCTGCCGACCACCGTGTTCGTGCTGATGGCCGGCTGGGCGGCGGCGCGCAGCTCTCCGCGCCTGCATGCCTGGCTGTGGCGGCATCCGCTCTTCGGCTCCATGCTGCGCAACTGGGCCGACGGCGGCTGCGTGAGCCGCCGCGCCAAATGGAGCGCCACCGCGCTGATGGGCCTGTGCGCCGTGGTGCTGGCCGTGAGCAGCGCCCCACGCTGGGTGGCGATAGGGTCCAGCGCCTGCATGGCCTGCGTGCTCGCCTGGCTCTGGTGCCGCCCGGAACCCGCCGCCGAGGCCCCTCCGCCAGCTCCTTGAGCACGCGCATCCGCAAAAAACGCTAGCGGCGATTTTTTGTGTATATAATCTAAGTCTTGTTCCTCGATAGCTCAGTCGGTAGAGCGCCGGACTGTTAATCCGTAGGTCCCTGGTTCGAGCCCAGGTCGAGGAGCCAGCTTTCATATCAGCTGCAACGTGCAATCGCATGCGTTGCGGCAGCATCAGTAGTCATACCGAATATTCCTCGATAGCTCAGTCGGTAGAGCGCCGGACTGTTAATCCGTAGGTCCCTGGTTCGAGCCCAGGTCGAGGAGCCAGAACATGGCAATCAAAGGCTTGCAGTGGAAACGCTGCAGGCCTTTTTCTTTTGCCGCTGGGCTCCCGCGCAAGAACGAAGAACGCGCTCAAGCAACGGCCTTGGCGGACTTCCCCATGGCTTCGGACATGATTGGAAAGCCCCCTCGGCTCCGGCACTACAGCATGAGCACCGAAAAGGCTGCAAACAGCTTCTAACAGCCGCTTACTCGAAAGCAGGCTCGAACGCCGAACTCCGTGGTACAAGAGCGACGAACCTGTCTTCTGACGAATTCAATCTGCGGCCTACCAGGACATCATCCAGCTGGGCCCGCGCCAAGCCAACCTGACCATCTCCCTGCCCTGACGACCGCCCCATGCCGAGCAGCCCGACCCGCGGCCCCTGGGCCTTGAGCAGCCTCACCGCCGCCCTGCCCAGCCAGCACGCCCGGCTG
>CAJYHL010000026.1 GCA_913774625.1 uncultured Acidovorax sp. | reverse complement strand
GTGGATAGCACGGCTATCCACTGCGCACCGCGCCTTGCATCCCATCCCGCCCACACCGCTGCGCGACCCCTGGGAGATCGTAAACACGTTCTAAGCACGGCTGGCGCGAGCAGGTGGGCGGTGAAGGCCAGCCAGACGCTGCGGTGGCTGATGGCGCCGCTGATGGTGAAGAAGCCGGCGCCCAGATTGGCCGCGCCGCGGGCGCAGACCTGCTCGTCGGTGGAGGGCTTCAGGCCGGGCGACTGCTTCGCATAGTCCTGCGGCGAAACCTTCTGCAGCAGCAGGCGGTTGCTGCCGTCGGCGAAGGTCTCCCAGATGTCCCAGCGGCCGATGTCCTCGTACAGCACCCACACGAAGCCTGCGCCGGGAAGCCGTGCCGCCGGTACGGTGGCTGCGCGCCTCAGGCCGGCGAACTCCGCATCGAAGGCTGCCGGATAGCTGTGGCCGGCCTGGGCCAGCCGCGCTGCGTCGGCCTTGTCCACGACGGTGTCGATCACGGCCACCCAGGGCAGGCCGCGCTTGGCGCACTTCTGGCAACTGGCGGCGCACAGCACGGCGGGCTTGCCGCCCGGCAAGGGTGGGAGCGTGGGAGGGTTGGTGGTCATCTCGGCAGATCTCCGTCGCAAGCCGTGGCTGGCGGATCGATGGCGTAGCGTTCCAGCAGCGGCCCCGCGAGCGCGGCCGGCAGCAGCTGTGCCAGGGTGTCCGGGTTCTGCGCGGCCTGGGCCAGGGCCTGGCGCACGGCAGGTTCGAGCTCGAAGCCCGGGCGCAGGCGCAGGGCCCAGAGCGCATAGGCTTGCAGGTCTTCGCCATCCAGGCCCGACCGCCGTGCCTGGGCCACGTGGCCGTGGAGGGTTTCCTGTGCATGTGCCGGCAGGGCGATGCCCTGCTCTGCGCACTGGCTGCGCCAGACCTCCAGCAGTGCCAGCACGGCGGGTTCGTCGCGCAGCCGGGCCTGCTGCTCGGCGCTTGCGGGAACGTGTTCGTCCGCCGTGCCTGCGGACGAGGCCGACCACTGAACGAGCTGCCCCAGCGCGTCGATGGCGATCCAGGTCGTATCGGGGCCCAGCAGCAGCATGCGCTGAGCGGCATTCAAATGCGCCCACATGCCGCCCAGCACGCGCGGATCGTGCCAGGCGATGCCGTAGCCGGCTGCGGCGCGAGCCTGCAGCAGCGTGTCGGCGCCGACAAGGCGGCGCGCGATGCCGGCGGCCGTGTCGGTGCTGACCAGCCAGCCGGCCAGATGGCGACCGCGAGGTTCGTCGAATTCCGTCGCCGATTGGCCATTCAGGTAGCTGCCGGCCAGCGTGAACGACTCTTCGAGCAGCGGGTCATCCAGCCCGGGGTGCGATTCGAGCAGATAGGCCGCGACCTTGCGGCAGTCCAGTTCGATGATGCGGCTTTGATAGGCCGCAGGCATGCGGCCCCAGGGAATGCGAGCCACGGTCCGCGTGTGCGGCCTGGCCGGCGGAGCCTGTCCGGCGGCCCTGTCGGCATCCGCCAACGGTGCTGGATCGCGCAGGCCCAGAGGGTCGTCGGCTCCCGGGGAGTAGAGCAGGAATATCCCGGCGGACGGCCGCTCGGACAGTGCCGCGCGAAGGAGTGCCAGGGCGGCGTGGCGCAGGTCTGCCGCCGGGCTTGCGATGGCTTGCACCGGAACTACTCCGGCCGTGCGGCCACACCCCGCTGAGCCTGTGTGGAGCCGTAGCGGGCGACAGCCCGCGATGCCGAACCCATGGCCCCATGGTCACCAAGAGCGTCGTCGGTTCTCATGTTCCCTCCCTCGATTTTTTTCGAACCATAACCCAGCCCGAGTGGGCTGTCCCCCGAATCCCGACTCCGCAGGAAGGGAAGCGGCGATGCCTGCACGCAGCCTGACTGGTGCGGATGGGGCGAGGTGATAGATCATTCCGGCCATGCCGCATGGCCTTCGGGAGGGTTCCGGGGGCCGGCGAATATGGATGCGGCCATCGACACGCTGCTTTCGGGCCCCGCATGCAGCCCGGGGCTAAGCCCGTGCAGCCTTCTATGAGCGGCTAACAAAACCCAGCGAAGCGGTTCTGGCTAGGCGCTGCATCGCAGGCAGTACGAGTCGTACGACAAGATGCGGCAACGACGCCAGAAGGGTTTTATTAGCCGCTCTAAGCCCCGCGCCACTGCGCATGCCGCACGCCCAGCTGCAGCTGCTGGATGCGGCGGTGGATGGTGGAGCGGCTGACGCCGAGCCGGCGCGCGGCCTCGGAGACGTTGCCCTGGCACTGCGCCAGCAGTTGTTCCAGCGCCTGCGCCTGCGCGGCGGGTTCGCTGGTGTGGCTGGCCGGTGCTGGGGCGGGGCCGGGCGCCGCGCCGTGCGCCGCCGGCTGCAATGCATCGGGCAGGTGCTCGGGCTCGATGCTGCCGTCGCCGTCCTGCCCGCACAGGGCCGCGGCGTAGCGCAGCGCGTTGTTCAGCTCGCGCAGGTTGCCGGGCCAGGCGTGCGCGGCCAGCGCGGCGCGGGCGGCTTCGCCCAGGTGCAGGTGGCTGCCGAGCGGGGCCAGCATCCGGTCGGCCAGGGTCTGCAGGTCGCTGCGCTGGCGCAGTGTCGGCAGCTGCAGTTCGGCGGCGTTGAGGCGGTAGAGCAGGTCTTCGCGGAAGCTGCCGCGCTGCGCCAGTTCGGCCAGCGGCCGGTGCGAGGCGGAGATGAAGCGGACCGACACGGCCCGTGGCGCGCGGGCGCCCAGCGGGGTGATTTCGGATTCGGACAGCACCCGCAGCAGCTTGGCCTGCAGGGCCAGCGGCATGTCGCCGATCTCGTCGAGGAACAGCGTGCCCTCGTGCGCTGCGGCGATCAGGCCTTCGCGGCCCTTGGCGGCTGCGCCGGTCCAGGTGCCGGGCAGGTAGCCGAACAGCTCGCTTTCCAGCAAGGCTTCGGGAATGGCCGCGCAGTTGATGGCGATGAAGGCGCCGCGGCGGCCGCTGGCGGCATGGAGGGCGCGCGCCAGGTATTCCTTGCCCGAGCCGGTTTCTCCCTGGACCAGGATGGGCAGCGCCTGCGGCGCGAGCCGCGCGGCCTTGCGCAGCAGCGTCTGCAGAGCCGCGTCGCCCGTGTCCAGCGCCTGCAGCGCGGCGGGCAGCGGGGGCGGCGGTGCCTGGGTGGCAGCCGCGCCCTGCGTGCGCAGGCGGCGCGTGGGGCGCTGCGGCTCCATGGCATGGGCGAAGAGGATGCTACCGTCGCGGGCGCGGATGATGCGTTCCTGCGCCGGGCGGTTGCGGCGCAGCTCGGGCAGGTGGCGCAGGTCCACGTCGAAGAAGCGCTCCAGCGGCTGGCCGATGAGCCTCTGGCGCTGGCGCCAGTCCAGCTGCGCAGCGGCGGCCAGCAGGCGCGCGCCCCCGTGGGTCATGGCGCGGATGCGGCCGCGTGCATCCACGCTGATGGAGGCGTCGGGATCGACGTCGAGGAAGTCGGGCGACTGCGCCAGGCGCAGCACCCAGTCCTGGCCCGACTGCGCCATCAGGTTGGCGTGCTCCACGCGCCGCGCCGCGGCCACGACGAGGTTGAGCGCCAGGTTCTGGCTGGCCCGTTCGGCGGGCGAGCGCAGCAGCGACAGGTCCAGCACCGCAGCGAGTTCGCCGCGCAGGTCGTAGATGGGCGCGGCGGTGCAGGACAGGCCGGTGTGGGTGAAATCGAAATGGTCACTCTGATGCACGGTCAGCGCTTCGCCCGTTTCCAGGCAGGCGCCCACGGCCGAGGTGCCGGAGTGGTCCTCGCGCCATTGCGCGCCCAGATAGAGGCCGGCGCGGCGCAGGTCGCCTGCGTCGGCCTCGTGCCCCAGGAAGTCCACCGCCACGCCGTGCCGGTCGGCCAGCAGCAGCACGTAGTCCAGGCCCTTGAGCTGCTGGTAGAGCCGCTCCAGCCCATGGCGGGCGATGTGGATCAGCGGCTCGGATTCCTCGCGGTGCGCGCGCAGTTCGCCATCGGGAACGATGTGGGCCTCGCTGGTGTGCGCCGGGTCGAGCCGGTGATGGTCGATGCAGCGGCGCCAGCTGCGCAGCACCGCGCGGTCGCGCTCCTGTCCGCGGAGGGGATAGCCCAGGCCGAAGGCTTCGATTTCCTGGATGTGCGAGGCGTAGGACTGCTGTGACATGGGAGTGAGTCGGTGCACGCTCGGAAGATGCCGCCGGAGATTTTCTGCCCTGCGCGGCGCAGCGCCCATCGAGGTTTACCCACTGCCCCTGCTGCGCTGCAGCAATGGTGGTGCGACAGGTGTCGCACGGATGCGCCGCCTGTCGCGCGCGGCCACGGCAGGCAGGCTGGCGAGACGCGGCGGGTTTGTACCAGGGGCGCTCACGCAAACCCTTGATTTTCCTGGGGGTGGGTGCGGTCCCGGCCCCTGTGGCCCGCGTGGCATGGCAATTGCCTTGAATCACCTGCCCGCACACAAAAACCAGCGGGCATGACCTAGAGAACCATCCAAGGAGACAAACATGACCGATACGACGGCTGCCGCCCGCGTCCAGGCGCTGCTCGACCCCCTCAACCAAGCTTTGGCCGGCCGCGATTTCGCGGCGGCGGCCAGCCTGTTCGCCGACGAGTGCTACTGGCGCGACCTGGTGCTGCTGACCTGGAACATCAAGACCATGGAAGGGCGCGGCCAGATCGCCGACATGCTGGATGCGCAGCTCGATGCCGCAGCGCCCGTGCGCTTTGCGCTGGACGAGCGCGAAACGGTGGAGGACGCCGACGGCGTGCTGTCCGCCTGGATCGTGGTCGATACGCTGCATGCGCGCGGCGGCGGCCATGTCCGCATCCGCGACGGGCGGATCTGGACGCTGCTGACCGCCGCCCAGGAACTGAAGGGGCACGAGGAGCCCATGGGCACGCGCCGCCCGATGGGGGCCGAGCACGGCATCCGGCGTGGCCGCCAGACCTGGCTGGAGCGTCGCCAGCAGGAGGCCGAGGAACTGGGCCGCGAGAAGCAGCCCTTCGTGCTGGTCATCGGCGGAGGGCAGGGCGGCATCGCGCTGGGCGCGCGGCTGCGCCAGCTGGGGGTGTCGCACATCGTCATCGACCGCCAGGCACGCCCCGGCGACCAATGGCGCAACCGCTACAAGTCGCTGTGCCTGCACGATCCCGTCTGGTACGACCATCTGCCCTACCTGCCGTTTCCTGACAACTGGCCCGTGTTCGCGCCCAAGGACAAGATCGGCGACTGGCTGGAGATGTACACCAAGGTGATGGAGGTCAACTACTGGCCGTCCACCAACTGCCTGAACGCCCGCTTCGACGAAGGCCGGCAGGAGTGGGAAGTCACGGTGGTGCGCGATGGCGAGACGCTGGTGCTGCGGCCCAAGCACCTGGTGTTCGCCACCGGCATGTCGGGCAAGGCCAACGTGCCCAAGATCAAGGGCCAGGACGTCTTCCAGGGCGAGCAGCAGCACTCGTCCCAGCACCCCGGCCCGGACGCCTATGCCGGCAAGAAGGTGGTGGTGATCGGCGCCAACAATTCCGCGCACGACATCTGCGCCGCCCTGTGGGAACACGGCGCCGACGTGACCATGGTGCAGCGCTCGTCCACGCACATCGTGCGCTCCGATTCGCTGATGGAAATCGGTCTGGGCGACCTGTATTCGGAGCGCGCCCTGGCCAACGGCGTGACGACCAAGAAGGCGGACCTGATCTTCGCCTCGCTGCCCTACCGCATCATGGCCGACTTCCAGGTGCCGGTGTACGACCGCATCCGCGAGCGCGACGCGGAGTTCTACCGCAAGCTCGAAGCGACCGGCTTCATGCTCGACTTCGGCGACGACGATTCGGGCCTCTTCATGAAGTACCTGCGCCGCGCGTCGGGCTACTACATCGACGTGGGCGCCTGCGACCTGGTGATCGACGGCAGCATCAAGCTGCAGGCGGGCAAGGAGATCAGCCACCTGTCGGAGAACGCCGTGGTGCTGGACGACGGCACCGAGCTGCCGGCGGACCTGGTGGTCTATGCCACCGGCTACGGCTCCATGAACGGCTGGGTGGCCGACCTCATCAGCCAGGACGTGGCGGACAAGGTGGGCAAGGTCTGGGGCCTGGGCTCAGACACCACCAAGGACCCGGGGCCGTGGGAGGGTGAGCAGCGCAACATGTGGAAGCCCACGCAGCAGCAGGCGCTGTGGTTCCACGGCGGCAACCTGCACCAGTCGCGCCACTATTCGCTCTACCTGGCGCTGCAGCTCAAGGCGCGCCAGGAAGGCCTGCCCGTGCAGGTCTATGGCCTGCAGCAGGTCCACCACCTGCGCTGAAGGCGTCTCGCTTTTTATCCGTGCATCCATGCATACACCCATCCAACGCAAGGAGACAACCACATGCAGACCCCTATTCTTCCCCTGGCCGGAAAGACGGCCGTCGTGACCGGCGGTGCGCGCGGCATCGGCAAAGGCATCGTGCTGGAACTGGCCCGGGCCGGTGCCGACGTGCTCATCGCCGACCTGCTGGAAGACGCCATGCAGTCCACCGCCGCCGAAGTGCAGGCCCTGGGCCGCCGCGCCCTGGCCCGCCGCGTCGATGTGACCGACGCCGCGCAGGTGCAGGCCATGGTGGACCAGGCCGTGTCCGAGCTGGGCGGCCTGGACATCCTGGTCAACTGCGCGGGCGTCATCAGCATCCATCCGGTGGCGGAGCTGTCGGAGCGGGACTGGGACTTCGTCATGGACGTCAACGCCAAGGGCACCTTCCTGGGCTGCCGCGCCGCGCTGGGGCCGATGCGGGCCAGGCGCTCGGGGCGCATCGTCAACGTGGCGTCGATCGCCGGCAAGGAAGGCTTTCCTAACCTCGCGCACTACAGCGCCTCCAAGTTCGCCGTGGTGGGCTTCACCAATGCGCTGGCCAAGGAAGTGGCGCAGGAGGGCATCACGGTCAACGCCATCTGCCCCGGCATCGTGCGCACCTACATGTGGGACCGCCTGTCGGACGAGTGGAAGAACGAAGGCGAATCCGTTGAGGACTCCTGGGCCCGCCACCAGCTGACGCTGATCCCGCAAGGCCGCGCGCAGACGCCCCAGGACATGGGCCGGCTGGCCCTCTTCTTCGCCACCATGGACAACGTCACCGGGCAGTCGGTGAATGTCGATGGCGGCTTCACCTTTCACTGAGCCGGAGATATCGAACCATGAAAGCAGCACGTTTCCATGCACGCGGCGACATCCGCATCGAAGACATTCCCGAACCCGTGGTGGAGCCCGGCACCGTGGGCATCGAAGTGGCTTGGTGCGGCATCTGCGGTACCGACCTGCACGAGTTCATGGAAGGGCCCATCTTCATTCCGCCCTGCGGCCACCCGCACCCCATCTCGGGCGAATCCGCGCCCGTCACCATGGGGCACGAATTCTCCGGCGTGGTCTATGCCGTTGGCGAGGGCGTGGACGACATCGAGGTCGGCCAGCATGTCGTGGTGGAGCCCTACATCGTGGCCGACGACGTGCCCACCGGGCCGGGCGACCATTACCACCTGTCGAAGAACATGAACTTCATCGGCCTGGGCGGGCGGGGCGGCGGGCTTTCCGAACGCATCGCCGTCAAGCGCCGCTGGGTCCACCCCATCTCCGACGCCATTCCGCTGGACCAGGCCGCGCTGATCGAGCCGCTGTCGGTGGGCCACCATGCCTACACCCGCAGCGGCGCAAAGGCGGGCGACGTGGCGCTGGTGGGCGGGGCCGGGCCCATCGGCCTGCTGCTGTCGGCCATCCTCAAGGCCAAGGGTCTGACGGTCATCGTCACCGAACTGAGCGCCAAGCGGAAGCAGAAGGCCCGCGAATCCGGCGTGGCCGACCACATCCTCGACCCCTCCGAAGTGGACGTGGTGGCCGAGGTCATGCGCCTCACGGACGGCAAGGGCGTGGATGTGGCCTTCGAATGCTCCAGCGTCAACAAGGTGCTCGACACCCTGGTGGCCGTGACCAAGGCCACGGGCGTGGTGGTGATCGTCTCCATCTGGAGCCACCCGGCCACCGTCAACGTCCACAGCGTGGTGATGAAGGAACTGGACGTGCGCGGCACGATCGCCTACTGCAACGACCACCAGGAAACCATCAAGCTGGTGGAGCAGGGCAAGATCGATCTGGCGCCCTTCATCACCCAGCGCATCCAGCTGGATGATCTGGTGGCGAAGGGGTTCGATACGCTGATTCATAACAATGAATCGGCGGTGAAGATCATTGTGCAGCCGAGGCTGAAATAGGCTGGGCGGCGGTTTTGAAGCTGTGCGAGTGCGCTGAGGGCGCGGGCTGGGAGCAGCCCGCGCCAATGGTCGGAATAGCTGGGTAAGGCGCTCTCAGGGTGCAAATGGACATGGCCTGACCCACGGCTGTTCTCCTTGCTAGAGCTGAATTACTGCCGCAGTTGCTCGACTTTTCGTCATTTCTATGTGGTAGGTGGCTAGAAAATTGACGTTGTCTAAGTTATATTGAAATTTAATTGGATCAGCGAATCGCATAGTGGAAGGTGCGGTCTAATTCCAACAGAAGGGGTTTTGTGACGCAGTCGTTCCAGAGAATTTCAGCCGCTCAGTTCTCCACGGCTCTAGCCTTGCGGCCCAATCTCGTAGCTTGGTTCCTTGGTGCTGGAGCATCAGCTGCCTCCGGAATTCCCACAGGCTACGACATGATCAGGAAATTCAAAGCAGAAATCTTCTGCCGAGAAAACAACCTATCCCCTAGAGAAATAGATACAGGCGACCAAGTCTGGCTTGATCGGATCGACCGTTTCTTTCGCCAGACCTCTATCCTTCCACCGGATGGCGATCCCAATGAGTACGCTGCAGCCTTCGAAGCGGTTTATCCCCAGCCACGGCACCGTCGTCAATACATCGACGATGCTGTTTCTAAAGGCACACCGTGTTTCGGGCATCGCGTCCTTGGAAGCCTGATTGCGGCCCATAAGGTCAACTGCGTTTTTACCACCAACTTTGACCCGCTGGTTGAGGACGCGGCGATTGCCGCAAACGGTCTGCTACCCGTCGACGAACGAGCGCGGCCGACAGTGGCTGGCATTGACTCTGGTGAACGGGCGTCACGATGCTTGAGGGAGTCAGATTGGCCGCTCATTGCCAAACTGCATGGTGACTACCAGTCCATCGCCATCAAGAACACAGGGACGGAGCTTGAGCAACAAGATGATCGTATGAGGCACGTCTTGGTCGAGGCTAGCCAGCGTCTCGGCATAGTGTTCGTGGGCTATAGCGGTCGCGACGCATCTGTGATGGAGGCCTTGACGTCGGTGCTTCGGGAGCCCGATGCTTTTCCCAATGGCTTGTACTGGGTGACTTCTTCTGCCTCAAGGCTGCTGCCCGCGGTCACTCAGTTCCTGGAAGCCGCGCATATCGCTGGTGTTGACGTCGCTGTCGTCGAGTGCAAGACTTTTGATGAGCTAGCGGCGGATGTCATCAAACGAGTCGACCTGCCAAAGGTTCTCATGGACCACGTCATGCAGATGCACCCGGAGCCACGCCTAGTTCCCGTCGTGCTCCCAGAGTCAACCGCGCTGCAGTTCCCCGTGCTCAGGTACTCAGCTCTGCTGATCGAGTCCGTACCAAGAACAGCTCGGCGAATCACCCTCGCCCAACCTACAACAACGCCGGTGGTGCGTGGCCTTCTCAGGGGCCATGGATGCAAAGCCATCGTGGCTGCAAATGGTCGCGAGCTCGCGGTATTCGGGCGCGATGAGGAGGTAATGGCAATACTAGGGCCCGATGGCGCGAGGCTGAATGAGACTATTGTTCTCGATCCTGCCCGAGACAGTTGGGCACTGGGCCTTCTCTACGATGCCTTGGTCATGGCGCTATCGCGCTACCGTCCGCTCATCCCTCGTTACAAGCGATCAGGTCATTCGTTGGTCGTGGCGGCGCAGAGAGAGGGGGATGATCCAGAGCGTGTCCGTCGGCAAGAGCAAGATCTCGCTCAACTGCGGTTCGCTTACGGGGGTGCTATTGCAGGCCGTGTGCCAAAGCTCGGTTTCCCTTTCCAAGAGGGTATTTTCCTTAAGCTCGAGCAAATCCAGGGGCGCTGGTGGTGCGGCTTCGAGCCTTACACGTTCGTTGATATTCCGCGAATTCCGGAGGCGGACAAAGGTACGCATGGTGAGGCCGCCACCGCAGAGCGAGATGTGCTGGGCCGGTCCTTCGACACGAGAGGTGCTGATCCCGCTGGTGATTGGCGTAGAGAGCGCTGGGCACAAAAGTACAACAAAAACTGGGCGTCCATCATTGACGCGTGGACCAAGCTACTGACCACTACGAGAGATGGTTCAGTCCGTGCCTTCAATCTCGGAGACGGTGAGGGAGTAGACGCTGTTTTTGCGCTCTCTACGTTTACGGGCTGGAGTCGGCCGGCTCATCCGCACGACTACTTTGACAGGACCAAATGATGGCAGGCCGCGCTCAGGGATCCCAACTCCCGCCATTTACGCTCTTGGATGAACCGTTGCTCTCCTTCTCGCCATTTGACCCTAAACAGCAGCACGTGCATCCACTTCGTGGCTTAACAAAGTTTGGGCCTTACTCTAAAGGTTCCTTCAGCGGCTACACCTCGGAAGTGCGGATCGCGACCGTTGGACCTGAAAGCGCTTTCCGTCGCCGTGGTGAGCTGATGGCGTCGCTGCGCAATTTGCATCACCCAATTGATCGCACGGAGTATGTTCCGGACTACCCAGGTTTTGAGCCGCTCTTTGGGGTGAGTTTGGCATCGGCGCCAGCTGCGCAGCACATCAAGTGGCCGGATGCGGTCAGCCAGTTGCCGGGCACGGGAGACCTGCAGTCGCGGCTGTTTCAGGCGATGGAGTCGGCGTTGCGGCAACTCGACGCCGCGCGCAATGAATTCGATGTCGCCTTGATCCACTTCCCGGACTCCTGGGCGCAGGCGACACGCACGAAGACCTTTGACGCGCATGATGTACTCAAGGCGCTGGGCGCGAAGTACAACATCCCGACTCAGGTGCTGAATGACCGGGCCTTTGCCTTTCCCTACAAGGCTCAGCTTGCTTGGCGCCTCGGCATTGCGCTCTACGTCAAGGCATCAGGCACCCCTTGGAAGCTAGTGCCTCTTAAGGGCGTTCCAAACGACACTGCATACATAGGACTTGCATACGCGCTGAGGGGGGACCAGCGAGATGCTCACTACGTGACCTGTTGTTCGCAGGTCTTCGACATGGACGGCGGCGGCATGCAGTTCGTGGCGTTTGAAGCGCGTGATCCCGTGGTAGATCTTGCGGAGGCTCGCAGAAATCCGTTTCTGAGCCGTGATGACATGCGCGCCGTCATAGCTCGAAGCCTGGGTCTCTACCAAGGCAGGAACGGCGGACAGCTACCCAAACGGCTAGTGATCCACAAGACCACGGCGTTCAAAGAGCAGGAGATAGAAGGCGCTTTCGATGCCTTGGCCGGTGTGTCGGAGATTGAGTGCATTGAGGTTAGTGCGGCGTCATGTTGGCGAGGGGTGTGGCTGATTAAATCTGGGCAGCGGCAAGCACCAACCAAGCCATCAGGCTATCCGATTCCTCGAGGCACTACGGTAATTCGCTCGGGGAATTCAGCGCTAGTTTGGGTGGCTGGAAACGCCCCGCAAGCGTCTCCCAAAGGTAACTACTACCAGGGCGGTAAAAGCATCCCGAAGCCGCTGCAACTAATTCGACATGCCGGCAGTGGGCCACTAGAGCTCATCGCCCATGAAGCTTTGGCAATGACGAAGATGGACTGGAACAACGATGCCTTGTACGACCCAGTTCCGGTAAGCATCCGGTACTCCCAGAGGCTGGCGCGGACCATCGCCAATGTGCCTGAGCTGCCTGGGAATGTCTATCCTTACCGCCTTTTCATGTAAGCAAGGCTCTGTTAAATCTTTAGTTCTTTTATGACGCCGAGCATCCGAGAGATCGCGAATCCTATCTTCAGGGCTCTTGACGTGCCTGTTCGGCAAGGTGTTCTTCGGCGAGTCGATGCGATGGAGCGCGAACTGGCGTTCCTCGTTACCAAAGAAGACGAACGTGTATTTTTACTTCGCCGACATGGTTGGGGCGACGAGCGGCTTCAACTGCTGTTTGTGTTGAACAGTATCTATCAGCATGTGCTCGGTCCGCTGCAGGCCGCTGGTAGAGGCGGCCCTGAAGGCCTTGGAAAGTCCGTCGCTATTCGTCACGGCAGTGCGTCATTCAGTAGCCAGACGTCGGGCGCTGCACTACGCGCCTTGAAGGATTTCAATGAGATGGTTACAAGCCTCGGCTTCAAGAGCGATCTCTTGAAGCTCAACACTTGCGAAGACATCGTTTTCCGGCTTTGCGATGGTAGCCACGAGCTTGGCGAGCCTGCTGAATGACCAAATCTGTGAAGATGGCGGCGTCGAATCTTACCGTGGCTCATGCTCCTCCCCCAGCATGGCTGACCAAGTCACATGCCTTGATGGCGAGGTTCGCGAATGATCACGCGCTTGTCCTGAGTGCGACGGAGAGGCAGCTCTCTGCCGCGTTTGAGATCGCTTGCTTTCAAGCGCTCCTCTACTTTTACAAGCATCAAGGTTATACGCTGACGCTTAAAAACCTTCACGAGGGAGGATATCGTTACCTGACCAGTCCATCTGGAAACCCCGCGAACTTCTCATTCGTGCTATTGGCAGGGCCAGACGGCGAATTCGAGGTGCGGCAACAAGTGCGGATCGAGTCTCATGTTGACCCAGACATCCGTTTCACGCCTGATCTTGTCGTCCTAGTCAAGGATGCCGCGATAGATGCAGTAACTCTCCCAGATTTCGCTTCAGGTAAGCGGAAGCTGTTCTCGATTAAGAGCTGCCAGGTCGTTGCTGCGCACGAGTGCAAGTCGATGAATCCGTTTCCTGAGCTGATGGTCAACTTCGTCGGCATGTTGGTGACCGCACATGCCTGGTATCCGAACGGGCTTCAGGTGGCAGATGCTGTGAAGGGGCATCTCGCTCCAACTCTGTTCGTCGGTGGGACCGCCCGGGCGTTTCACCTGAAGATGATCAAGGCATTGGAGACAGCCTACAGACTAAACATCGTCGTGGGCATGCACTCAGGGACATGGGATTTGAAGAGCGCAACGCGCAGACTTTCCTGGCAAGGCGCACCCGCAGACCCGGCGTTCTCTGCGGCACCGGTACTTGCCGCGCAAGTGCAAGCTCATGATGTTTTTTGAGCGCAGTCTGTTGCTCGGACTGGAGTTTGCTGTCTGAGACCGATCCAAGCTGTTCGAGTCAGTTGTGCTTTACCAGCGGAAGCGGTCCCTCCATTCCCTCACCTTGACTGACCGTAAACGCTGCAAAGCGGCCTTTCCTGAGGCTAGAAGTTGAACAGGGGGCTGTTGAAGAGGCTGGCAAGCACGCAAAGCCTGTGGCAAACAAAAAGCCACCATGGATGATCGATGGTGGCTTTTCAATGTGTGTCCTTATGCCAAGTTTGAGGACTTCGCATGCAAGTCGTCGAGCCAAACTGAAATCCTGGCGGAGACTGTGAGATTCGAACTCACGGACGGTTGCCCGTCGGCAGTTTTCAAGACTGCTGGTTTAAACCGCTCACCCAAGTCTCCGGATGCTGTTGCTGCTGCGGCAACAAGCAAGCTCGGCATTCTAGCCGCGCTCGCCCTGGGCGAGGCTGCTTCATTCATTCATTCATCCATCCACCCATTCATCCATCCCCAGGTCGGCCGCCCCGCCCGCCGATCAGCCCGCGCGCAGCAGCCCCTTGTACTCGATGAAGCGCACGACTTCGTCCAGGCCCTGCTGGGTCTTCAGGTTGGTCATGACGAAGGCCTTGCTGCCGCGCATGCGGCGGGTGTCGGACTCCATCACGGCCAGGTCGGCGCCCACGTGGGGGGCGAGGTCGATCTTGTTGATGACGAAGAGGTCGCTCTTGGTGATGCCGGGGCCGCCCTTGCGGGGGATCTTCTCGCCGGCGGCGACGTCGATCACGTAGATGGTGAGGTCGCTCAGTTCGGGACTGAAGGTGGCGGCCAGGTTGTCGCCGCCGCTTTCGACGAAGACGATGTCGGCATCGGGGAATTCGCCCAGCATGCGGTCGATGGCTTCGAGGTTGATGGAGCAGTCCTCGCGGATGGCGGTGTGCGGGCAGCCGCCGGTTTCCACGCCCATGATGCGTTCGGGCGGCAGGGCGCCGCTGACGGTGAGCAGGCGCTGGTCTTCCTTGGTGTAGATGTCGTTGGTGATGGCGACCAGGTCGTACTGCTCGCGCATGGCCTTGCAGAGCATTTCCAGGATGGTGGTCTTGCCGGAGCCCACGGGGCCGCCGATGCCCACGCGCAGGGGCGGCAGGCGCTTGGTGCGGCGGGGGACGTGGTGCAGGGGAGTGGTCATGGGGGTCGTGTCCTCAGGATCTGAACAGGCGTGAGTATTGGGTTTCGTGCTGCGCCGAAAGAATGGCGAGCATGGGGGAAAAGGCCTGGCGATCGGCATCGCCGGTGCGCAGGGCCTGGTCCACCGCGGCAGGGATGGCGGCAGCCAGCCGGGCGAGGATGCGCTGGCCGGCGCTCTGGCCCAGCGGCACGGCCTTGATGGCGGCCTGCACCATGTTCTCGGCCCAGCCGAAGGTATAGGCCAGCAGCACGTCGCGCGCGCCGGCTTCGGTGGAGGCGGCGGCCAGCGCGAAGGCGATGGGGTAGGTGGGCGGCAGCGCGGCGAGCACGGCGACGTCGCCGAGCCGGTCTGCGTCGCCCGCATGGTGGTTGCGCAGCCAGTCGGCGAAGGAGCGGCCCATCTGCTCGGTCTGCAGGCGCATTTCGCTGGTTTCGCGGGTCTGCAGCACCCAGCCGTTCAGGGCGCGCACGCGGGCATGGTCGCCGGCCCGCCAGGCGGCCAGCGCCTGCTGCAGCGCGGCCATGTCGCCGCGCGCCTGGGTCAGCTGCAGCTGCGCGATGAGCCAGGCCGCTGCTGCGCCTTCGGTGGTGATGCCCGCCCGCTCCACGGCCACTTCCAGCCCTTCGGAGTACGAAAAGCCGCCCACCGGCAGCGCGGGGGAGGCGAGCCAGATCAGCTGCAGCAGGCTGGCAGGCGGCAGGGGGTATGCGGGCGCAGGAGCGGTCACGGTGCGGGCCGGTCAGTGGCCGTGGCGATGGTGGTCGTGGTGGTCGTGGTGGTCGTGGTGGTCGTGGCCGCAGTGGCTGTGGTCATGGCCGTGATCGTGGTCATGGCCGTGCTCATGCGCCGGCTGGTGTTCGTGCGGGTGGTCGTGCCCGTGCTCATGTTCATGCCCGTGCGCGTGCTTGTGCCCGTCTTCGTGGCTGTGCCCGTGATCGTGGCCGTGTCCGTGGTGATGGTGGCCGCCGGCTGCATAGGCGCCGCCTTCCGGCTCGAAGGGCGCCTCTGTTTCCACGACGGTCAGGTGCATGGCGCGCAGCATGTCGGCCAGCACGTGGTCGGGTTCGATCTGCAGGTGGGCGGGCGTGAGCTCGATGGGCACGTGCCGGTTGCCCAGGTGGTAGGCGGCGCGCGTCAGGTCGAAGGGCGTTCCGTGCTGGCTGCAATGGGTGATGCGCAGCACGGCCTGGGGCGCGGCCACGACGCGGACCATGGAGCCGTCTTCGGCGATCAGCACGTCGCCGCCGCGCACCACGGTGCCGCGCGGCAGGAACACGCCGAGTTCGCGGCCCGTGGAGTCGGTGGCGGCGAAGCGGCTTTTCTGGCGGGTGTCCCAGTCCAGTTCCAGGGTGGCGGCGCGCTTGAGCAGGACGGGGGCCAGGCCCTGTCCCTGGGGGATGCATTTGCTGATGTGGAGCATGGATGGCCGTGAAGCGGAAAGGGGTTGGATAATAACTTTCGTTATAACTTGATTCGACGCGAGGCCGCTGCCATGACCGCACTCAAACTCACCCAGATCGGCAATTCCGTGGGCGTGATCCTGCCCAAGGAGGTGCTGGCTCGGCTCAAGGTGGAGAAGGGCGATTCGCTGTTCGTCACCGAAGTGGAAGACGGCATTACCTTGCGTCCTTACGACCCGGAGTTCAGCGAACAGATGGCTGCTGCGCGCGACATCATGAGGCGTAGGCGCAATGTGCTGCGCGAGCTCGCCAAATGAGCGCTGGCAACGACGCCCGGGTGTGGCTGGTGCCGGCGGTGCTGGTCGCCGTCCATGAAGAGCAGTTGGGCGAACACGGTGGTGGTGCGGGTACCCGCGATGCCGGGCTGCTGGAATCGGCACTGGCCCGGCCCCGGCAGCTGGCGCACTACGGGCAGCCCGACGCTGCAGCGCTGGCGGCCTGCTACGGCTATGGGCTGGCGCGCAACCATCCCTTCGTGGATGGCAACAAGCGGACGGCGTTCGTCTCGGTGGAACTGTTCCTGGCGCTCAATGGCTGGACGCTGGATGCCGACGATGCCGACTGCGTGATGACCACGCTGGCCCTGGCCTCCGGCACCCTCGACGAACCCACTTTCGCCGGCTGGATCCGCACCCACGCGAAGCCGCGCGGCTGAAGGCCCGGGCCGGCGCCGGCCCGGCCGGACCAGCGCCCCCCGGCGCGGCGGCACCGTCAGCACGTTTTCAGAACAGGAAATAGCGCTGCGCCATCGGCAGCACGGTGGCGGGCTCGCAGGTCAGCAGCTGGCCGTCGGCGCGCACGGTGTAGGTCTGGGCATCGACTTCCATGCGCGGCGTGTAGCCGTTGTGGATCATGTGCTGCTTGCGCACGCCGCGGATGTTCTTCACGGCCGCCAGCGGTTTGGCGAGGCCGAAGCGTTCTCCGATGCCGTTGGCCAGGCCCGCCTGCGACACGAAGGTGAGCGAGCTGCGCGCGAGCGCCCCGCCGAAGGCGCCGAACATGGGCCGGTAATGCACCGGCTGCGGCGTGGGGATGGAGGCGTTGGGGTCGCCCATGGCGGCCATGGCAATCATGCCGCCCTTCAGGATCATCGAGGGCTTGACGCCGAAGAAGGCCGGCTTCCACAGCACGATGTCGGCCCACTTGCCCACTTCGAGGCTGCCCACCTCGTGGCTCAGGCCGTGGGCGATGGCGGGGTTGATGGTGTACTTGGCCACGTAGCGCTTGATGCGCGTGTTGTCGCTGCGCGCGCTGTCGCCGGGCAGAGCGCCGCGCTGGGCCTTCATCTTGTGGGCGGTCTGCCAGGTGCGCAGGATGACTTCGCCCACGCGGCCCATGGCCTGGCTGTCGCTGCTCATCATGCTGATGGCGCCCAGGTCGTGCAGCACGTCTTCGGCGGCGATGGTCTCGCGGCGGATGCGGCTTTCGGCGAAGGCCAGGTCTTCGGCGATGGCGGCATCGAGGTGGTGGCACACCATGAGCATGTCCACATGCTCGTCCAGCGTGTTCACCGTGTAAGGCATGGTGGGGTTGGTGGAGGAGGGCAGGAAGTTGTCCTCGCCCACCACGCGCAGGATGTCGGGCGCATGGCCGCCGCCCGCGCCTTCGGTGTGGAAGGCGCAGATGCCGCGCCCGCCCACGGCGGCGATGGTGTTCTCGACGAAGCCGCTTTCGTTGAGCGTGTCGGAGTGGATGGCGACCTGCGTGTCGGTCTCGTCGGCCACGTCCAGGCAGTTGCTGATGGCGGCGGGCGTGCTGCCCCAGTCCTCGTGCAGCTTCAGGCCGACCACGCCGGCATCGATCTGCTCGCGCAGCGCCTGCGGCTGGCTGGCGTTGCCCTTGCCCAGGAAGGCCAGGTTCATCGGGAAGGCGTCGGCCGCCTGCAGCATGCGTTCGATGTTCCAGGGGCCCGAGGTGCAGGTGGTGGCCAGCGTGCCGGTGGCCGGGCCGGTGCCGCCGCCCAGCATGGTGGTGATACCCGAGGCCAGCGCCTCTTCGATCTGCTGCGGGCAGATGAAGTGGATGTGGCTGTCGATGCCGCCGGCGGTGACGATCAGGCCTTCGCAGCTGATGATCTCGGTGCCCGGGCCGATGATGATGTCCACGCCCGGCTGGGTGTCGGGGTTGCCGGCCTTGCCGATGGCGGCGATGCGGCCGTCCTTCAGGCCGATGTCGGCCTTGACGATGCCCCAGTGGTCGATGACGAGGGCATTGGTCAGCACCGTGTCCATGGCGCCTTCGGCCCGGGTGCGCTGGCTCTGCGCCATGCCGTCGCGGATGGTCTTGCCGCCGCCGAACTTCACCTCTTCGCCGTAGGCGCCGGCGCGCAGGGTGTAGTCCTGCTCGACCTCGGCGATGAGGCCGGTGTCGGCCAGGCGCACGCGGTCGCCCACGGTGGGGCCGAACATCTCGGCGTAGGCGCGTTTGGAAAGGGTAGCCATGGGGTGTTCTCCGGCGCTCGGGCGGCGGGGCCTTCGTCGTGTCGTTGTCGTGGGAGAGAGAAAAGAGGGGCGGGCTCAGCGCGGGGATGCGGGGGCTGCTGCGGCGTCCAGCGGGCCGCCCGTCAGCCCGCGGAAGCCATGCACCACGCGGCTGCCCGCGTAGTCCACCAGCTCCACGGTGCGCTGCTGGCCGGGTTCGAAGCGCACGGCCATGCCGCTGCCGATATTGAGGCGCATGCCGTGGGCGGCGGCGCGGTCGAATTCCAGCGCGGCGTTGGTTTCGGCGAAGTGGTAGTGCGAGCCGACCTGGATGGGCCGGTCGGACGCATTGCGCACCACCAGGCTCAGCGTGCGCCGGCCGGTGTTGAGGGCGTGCTCGCCCTCGTCGATGAGGAGTTCACCAGGGATCATGGCGGAGGCGTCCCGTTTTCTGGCGGGTCAGGCCAGCTGGGCCAGCAGCGACACGCCCAGCAGTGCGGTGGCGCCGCCACCTGCCACGGCCATCCAGCGGTGGCGCGCCATCACCACGCGGCCCAGCAGCACGCCCGTGGCATGCAGCGCGGCCGTGGCGATGACCATGCCGGCCAGCGCCTGCCACTGGCTACCGCCCGCCAGTTCGGCGCCGTGCGCCGCGCCGTGGAAGAAGGCGAACACGCCCGCCACGCCGGCCGCCGCAGCCACCGGCAGATGGCCGCGCCAGGCCACCAGCAGGCCCAGCACCAGCAGCGACGCGGCGATCATGGGTTCGACCGCCGGCACCACCACGCCCGCGAAGCCGGTGGCGGCGCCTGCCGTCAGCAGGGCCACGAAGGCTGCGGGCGCCAGCCAGACCGGGCGCACGGCCAGCGCGCTCCATACGCCCACGGCCAGCATGGCGGCCAGGTGGTCCAGGCCGGTGAAGGGGTGGATCAGTCCGTCCATGAAGCTGGCGCCGGCATGCTGCAGGCCGTCGGCGCCATGGCCGGGGTGGGCGAGGGCCAGGGCGGGCAGCATCAGCAGGGCGGCCAGGGCGAGGGCGGGGCGGGAGGCGATGGAGTGCTTTGCTTCTTTTTTCATGGCTGTATGCCTGGGTGGGACGTGCGCTGAAGTGGTACTAGGGGACGATGCGGCGGTTCAGACGATGGGCTGGTGCACGGTGACCAGCTTGGTGCCGTCGGGGAAGGTGGCTTCGACCTGGATGTCGGGAATCATCTCGGGCACGCCCTCCATCACGTCGTCCCGGGTGAGCACGGCGCGGCCTTCGCTCATCAGCTGGGCCACGGTCTTGCCGTCGCGGGCGCCTTCCATCACGGCGGCGCTGATGAGGGCCATGGCTTCGGGGTAGTTCAGCTTCAGCCCGCGCGCGCGGCGCCGCTCGGCCAGCAGGGCGGCGGTGAAGATGAGGAGCTTGTCTTTTTCGCGGGGAGTCAGTTCCATGGGGAGTCCGTCGGTCGCCTCGGGTGGGCGGAGATCGTAAAGCAGGAATCCTGCCAGTGCCCGCATTGCGCAGACATGTCATCTAAACGTAACGCCATGTTTCCACAATCGCGCCCGGCCCCACGATAGGCCCGCTTGATTACAACGAAAGACATCACATGCAAGCATCCCGCTGGATTCCCATCTCCGCCGCCGCAACGCTCGCCGCCTGCGGCGCTCTGTCTCTCTCGGGCTGCAACAGCAGCTCCGATGCCGACGCCGCCAGCGCTCCGGCCAACATCCAGTCCGCCTGGGTGGTGCTGGGCGAAGGCAGCCATGCCACGGCCCGCGCCATCACCAGCTACGCGCTGCCCGCAGGCGCTCCGGCCGGTGCCAGCGTGTGCCCGCAGATCGTGGTGGACGGCCGCATCAGCCGCATGGCGCTGCGCGTGGGCGCGGGCACGGTGGCGCTGCGCCCCACCGCCAGCGATCCGTCCGATTCCAAGCCCTCCGATTTCCCGGTGTCGGTCTGCGAGATGCAGCTGCCCGACGGCGCCAACCAGGTCACCCTGGCCGACCGCAGCCTGCCGCTGCCCAAGGCGCAGCCGCAGCGCGTGCTGCTGATCGCCGATACGGGCTGCCGCCTGAAGAAGGCGGACAACGCCTGGCAGCCCTGCAGTGATCCGGCCGGCTGGCCCTTCGCCACCGTTGCGGCGACGGCCGCCGGCATGGCTCCGGACCTGGTGCTGCACATCGGCGACTACCACTACCGCGAAAACGCCTGCCCGCCCGACGTGGCCGGCTGCAAGGGCAGTCCCTGGGGCTATGGCTGGGACACCTGGCAGGCGGACTTCTTCAAGCCGGCGGCTCCGCTGCTGGCCAGCGCGCCCTGGATCATGGCGCGCGGCAACCATGAAGAGTGCGCGCGTGCCGGCCAGGGCTGGTTCCGCTTCCTGGACCCGCGTGCCTACAGCGAGCAGAGCTCCTGCAACCTGGCGGCCAACGACAACGTGGGCAACTATTCCGAGCCCTATGCGGTCGCGCTGGGCAGCGATACCCAGGTGGTGGTGTTCGATTCGGCCAAGACGGGCAAGGCGGCGCTCAAGCCCACGGACCTGCAGTTCGCCATCTACCAGAAGCAGTTCCAGAGCGTGGCCGCGCTGACGGCCAAGGCCGGCGTGACGACCAACATCTTCACCAACCACCACCCCATCCTGGCCTTCGCGCCGGTGGCCGGCAGCACGCCCGCTCCGGGCAACCCGGCGCTGCAGTCGGCCATGAGCAGCCTCTACCAGCAGGCCTACTATCCCCCGGGCGTGCATGTCGCGCTGCACGGCCACGTGCACGACTTCCAGGCCATCAACTTCGCCTCGGGCCATCCGGCGACGGTGGTGACCGGCAACGCGGGCGACAACCTCGACGTCGCGCTGCCCGATCCGCTGCCGGCCAGCGCTTCCCCTGCGCCGGGCACCACCATCGACCGCATCACGCACCATGCGAGCTTCGGCTTCGCGATGATGGAGCGCCGCGCCTCTCCCGCCTCCGGCTGGACCTTCAAGGCCTACACCACCGCCGGCAAGCTGCTGGCCACCTGCCAGCAGTCCGGCCGCACGCTGGCCTGCGACAAGACGGGCTTCCTGGCACCGTGACGGCACGCTGGCGGAGCTGGCTGGCGGCCACAGCGCTGGCATGCCTGCCCCTGGCGGCGTCCGCCGTGCCGCAGGCGCAGGTCGTGCTGCTGCCCGGCGTGCCGGCCCAGGCCGTGGTCGCCTGGGTGGGGCGCACGCCCCAGGTGGCCTCGCGGGTGGACCCGACCCTGGCGGTGTTCGCGCCCGATCCGGAGCTGGTCCGCATCGGGCAGAAACTGTTCGCCGACACGCGCCTGTCGCGCCCCCAGGGTCTGTCCTGCGCCGCCTGCCACGACCCGGGCCGGGCCTTCGGCCCCAGCCTCGCCACCGCGCGGGCGCTGGCCGGGCCGGGCACGTCGGAAGGCAGCCGGCCGGGCCGCTTCGGCGCGCGCACGGCGCCTTCGCTGCTCTACGTGCGCTACGTGCCGCGCCGCCACTTCTACCAGGACGACGACGCGCCCTTCGCCTCGCCCTTCGGCGGCCTGTTCGCCGACGGCCGGGCCGACACGCTGGCCGAGCAGATCCGCGGCCCCCTGCTGGACCCGCGCGAGATGAACAACGGCACCCCGGCGCAGCTGCTGCAGTCGGCCAGGCGCAGCGGCCTGGCGGCCGAGCTGGCTACGCGCTTCGGCCCGGCGGTGCAGAACGACCCCCAGGCGCTGCTGCGCGCCATGGGCGAGGCGCTGCAGGCCTTCATGCAGAGCGACGCCATGGCGCCCTTCAGCTCGCGTTTCGACGATTATCTGCGCGGCAAGGGCACGCTGTCGCCGGCCGAGCAGCGGGGGCTGGCACTGTTCCGCAACCCGGACAAGGGCAACTGCGCCTCCTGCCACACCATGGCCGAGCGCGCCTCGCGGCCCGAGCGCTCGCTGTTCACCGACTTCGGCTACGACGCCATCTCCGTGCCGCGCAACCGCAAGCTGGCGGACAACCGCGACCCGCGCCACTTCGACACCGGCCTGGACGCCACCGCGCGCCGGCTGGGCTGGCCCGAGCCAGGGCAGTGGTGCGCCTACCTGCGCACGCCCGGCCTGCGCAACGTCGCGGTGCGCCAGCGCTTCATGCACAACGGCATCTTCGGCGACCTGCGCGAGGCCGTGGCCTTCTACAACACCCGCTCCACCGACCCGGCCCGCTGGTATGCCGGCGGCAAGCCCTTCGACGACGTGCCGGACGGCTGCCGGGGCAGCGTCAATGTCAATTCGCCGCCCATGAACCGGCGTGCCGGCACCGCGCCGGCGCTGACCGATGCGGAGATCGACGATCTGGTCGCCTTCCTGCGCAGCCTGACCGACAAGGCCTACGTCCCCCGCATGCCGCCCGCGCGCTGAGCCCGTGGATGGCGGGGACGGGTGGCATGAATGCTGCACCTGCGGGGCGTGCCTTCCGCCCCCGTTTCCATCCCCGTTCCCCCGGCCCCGCATGACGCCGAACCGCCTGCAGAAAGCGGGGCGCCGCAGCGCATCGTCAAGGTGCGCCGCGACTACAACAGCTGGGTGGGCAGCGAGACGCTGGAGGACTACGCGCTGCGCTTCACGCCGCAACGCTTCCGCAAGTGGTCCGCCTGGCGCGTGGCCAACACGGCCTTCGGGGCCGCGTCCTTCCTGGTGCTGGAGGCGGTGGGCGCCACGCTGCTGGTGCAGTACGGCTTCGCCAATGCCTTCTGGGCCATCCTGGCGACAGGGCTCATCATCTTCCTGGCCGGCATGCCCATCAGCGCCTATGCGGCGCGCTACGGCGTGGACATGGACCTGCTCACGCGCGGCGCGGGCTTCGGCTACATCGGCTCGACCATCACCTCGCTGATCTACGCCAGCTTCACCTTCGTCTTCTTCGCGCTGGAGGCTGCCGTGATGGCCTATGCGCTGGAGCTGGCGCTGGACATCCCGCCGGCCTGGGGCTACCTGGTCTGCGCGCTGGTGGTGATTCCGCTGGTCACGCACGGCGTCTCGGCCATCAGCCGGCTGCAGGTGTGGACGCAGCCGGTCTGGCTGCTGATGCTGCTGGTGCCCTTCGGCTTCGTGCTGGCGCGCGATCCTGGTGCATTCGCGGGCATCGCGCACTATTCGGGTGATCGCGGCGGCTCGGCGGCCTTCGATCTGCACCTTTTCGGGGCGGCGCTCACGGTGGGCATCGCCCTCATCACCCAGATGGGGGAACAGGCCGACTACCTGCGCTTCATGCCGGCGTACACGCGCGCCGGCCGGGTGCGCTGGTGGGCCGGCGTGCTGGCCGGCGGGCCGGGCTGGGTGCTGCTGGGCGTGTTCAAGATGCTGGGCGGCGCGCTGCTGGCCTATCTGGCGATCACCCTGAGCGTGCCGCCCGAGCGGGCGGTGGACCCCAACCAGATGTACCTGGCCGCCTACGGCTACGTGTTCGCCGACTACCGCTGGGCGGTGGCGGCCACGGCGCTCTTCGTGGTGGTGTCGCAGATCAAGATCAACGTGACCAATGCCTACGCCGGCTCGCTGGCGTGGAGCAATTTCTTCTCGCGCCTCACGCACAGCCACCCGGGGCGCGTGGTGTGGGTGGTGTTCAACACGCTCATCGCCTTCATGCTGATGGAGATGAACGTGTTCACCGCGCTGGGGCAGGTGCTGGGCCTGTATTCCAATATCGCCATCGCCTGGATGATGGCTGTGGTGGCCGACCTGGTGGTGAACAAGCCGCTGGGGCTGTCGCCGCCCGGCATCGAATTCAAGCGCGCCCACCTCTACGACGTCAATCCGGTGGGCGTGGGCGCGATGGCGCTGGCCTCGCTGCTGTCGGTGGTGGCGCATCTGGGCCTGTTCGGGCCGGGCGCGCAGGCGTTCTCGGCGGTGATCGCCATGGTGACGGCCTTCGTGGCCGCGCCGGCCATCGCCTGGGCGACGGGCGGTCGCTACTACCTGGCGCGCACCGGGCCGGCGCCGCAGGCCTGCGGGCAGGGCGGCTGCGAGGGTTGCGGCGGCACTGCCGGCAAGGCCGCGCTGCCCACGCTGCTGCGCTGCGTGGTCTGCGAGCGCGAGTACGAGGCGCCCGACATGGCCCACTGCCCCGCCTACCGGGGCCACATCTGCTCGCTGTGCTGCACGCTGGATGCGCGCTGCGGCGACATGTGCAAGCCCCATGCGCACCTGGCCGTGCAGTGGGCCGGCGCGCTGCGCTGGCTGCTGCCGCGCAGCGCCTGGCGGCTGCTCGATTCGGGGCTGGGGCATTTCCTGCTGCTGATGCTGGTCATCGCGCCCCTGCTGGCGGCCGTGTTCGGGCTCTTCTACCACCAGGAAACGCAGGCTCTGGGCGCGCGCGCGGCCAGCGCGGCGGCGTTGCGCTCCGGCCTGCTCAAGGCCTATCTGGCGCTGCTGGTCATCTCGGGCATCGTGGCATGGTGGCTGGTGCTGGCCCACAAGAGCCGCAAGGTGGCGCAGGAAGAGTCGAACCGGCAGACCCATCTGCTGCAGCGCGAGATCGCCCTGCACCGGCAGACCGATCAGGCCCTGCAGGAGGCCAGGCGCACCGCCGAGCAGGCGCGCGGCGTGGCCGAGGAGGCGCGCGAGGAGGCCGAGCAGGCCCGGCGCCTGGCCGATCAGGCCAACCAGGCCAAGAGCCGCTACATCAGCGCCATCAGCCACGAGCTGCGCACGCCGCTCAACAGCATCCTGGGCTACGCGCAGCTGATGGGCGAGGACCCGTCCGTGCCGCCGCACCGCCAGCAGGCCGTGGGCGTGATCCGGCGCGGCGGCGAGCATCTGCTCACGCTGATCGAAGGCACGCTGGACATCGCCCGCATCGAGAGCGGCAAGCTCACGCTGCAGGTGCGGCCCATGCGTTTCGCGGACTGCGTCCACGAGATGGTCGAGATGTTCGAGCCCCAGGCCCGGGCCAAGGGCCTTGCGTTCCGTTTCGACCCTCAGGGCGTGCTGCCCGAGGTGGTGCGCGGCGACGACAAGCGCGTGCGGCAGATCCTCATCAACCTGATCGGCAACGCCATCAAGTTCACCGCCGCCGGCCATGTGCGCCTGGGCGTGCGGCATGCGCGCGAGCTGGCCCTGATCGAGATCGAGGACAGCGGCCCGGGCCTGAGCGAGGCCGAGCGCGCCAGCATCTTCGAGCCCTTCGAGCGCGGAGCGGCCAGCAGCCAGGGCGCGGCGCCCGGCGCGGGCCTGGGCCTGACCATCGCCAAGATGCTGACCGAACTGATGGGCGGAGAGATGACCGTCACCAGCAGCCCGGGGGCCGGCGCGCTGTTCCGCATCCGGCTCTTCCTGCCCGAGGTCCACCCCGGCGCCCTGGGCGCGGCCGATCTGCGCGCCGCCGGCCCGAGGCCCGTGCGGCGCGGCTACGCCGGCCCGCGCCGCCGCCTGCTGGTGGTGGACAACGAAGAGCCCGACCGCGAACTGCTGGTGCAGCTGCTGGCGCCCCTGGGCTTCGAGCTGCGCACCGCCGCGAGCGGCCACGACGCGCTGGACCTGCTGGCCGCCGGCTACCGGCCCGACGTGGTCTTCATGGACCTGGCCATGCCCGGCATCGACGGCTGGGAGACCATCCGCCGCCTGCGCGCGGCCGGCCACACGCAGGCGCACGTGGCGGTGGTGTCGGCCAATGCCTTCGACAAGGGGCTGGAGAACGACGTGGGCATCAAGCCCGAGGACTTCATCGTCAAGCCCGTGCGCCACAGCGAGCTGCTGGACTGGCTGGAGCGACGCCTGGCCCTGCAGTGGCTGGAGCAGGAGGCCGCACCGCCCGCCTCCGCACCGCTGGAGGCGCCGCCCGAGGCGCCTGCAGCCGCCAGGCCCGATGCCGCGCGGCTGGCCCCGCTCGCCGAGGCGGTGGAACTGGGCTACTACCGGGGCGTGATGGCCCGGCTGGCCGAGATCGAGTCTGCCCAGCCCGAATGCGCGGCCTGGGTGGCCCGGGCGCGCACGCTGGCGCGGCAGTTCCAGTTCGAGGCGCTGGCCCGCCTCATGGCCCCATGACCTCTTCCTGATTCCGATGACCGACCTGCCTTCGCCCTCCGCCTCCCACGCCCCGGCCACCGGCCGCGCCGCGCCGCTGATGGACAGCGACAGCGCCGGCCTGGTGCTGATCGTGGACGACGTGCCCGACAACCTGGCCGTGCTGCACGACGCGCTGGACGAATCGGGCTACACCGTGCTGGTCGCCACCAGCGGCGAGACCGCGCTGGCCCGCGCCGCCCAGGCCATGCCGGACGTGGTGCTGCTCGACGCCATGATGCCCGGCATGGACGGCTTCGAGGTCGCGCGCCGCCTGAAGGCCCAGCCTGCCACCGCGCACATCCCCATCATCTTCATGACCGGGCTCACCGAGACCGAGCACCTGGAGGCGGCCCTGGCCGCCGGCGGCGTGGACTACGTGACCAAGCCCATCAAGCCGCGCGAGGTGCTGGCGCGCATGAACGTGCATTTGCAGGGCGCGCGCCGCGCGCGGCAGGACATGCGCCAGGCCGGGCAGGCGCGCAACGCGCTGGACGCCTTCGGCTATGCCAGCATCACCGTGCGCGCGAGCGATGGGCGGCTGATGTGGCAGACCGCGCTCGCGCGCACGCTGCTGCGCGAGTATTTCCCGGCCGAGGGCGATGCGCCGCACGATCCGGGCGCCACGCCGCAGCCGGTGGCCGACTGGCTGCGGGCGCTGCTGCCGCAGGTACCGGCCTTCGCCGCGAATCAGACCGAGCCGCCGCGCCTGGTGGTGGAGCGCGGCGCGCGGCGCCTGTCGTTCAGCCTGCACCAGCAGACGGGCGACAGCGAGGGCGGCGGCGACTGGCTGATCGTGATGCGCGAGGTGTCCGACGCGGCGGTGATCGAGGCGCTGGCCCTGGGCTTCAAGCTCACCGCGCGCGAGGCCGAGGTGCTCTACTGGCTGCTCAAGGGCAAGACCAACCGCGACATCGGCGACATATTGGGGTCCAGCCCCGCCACGGTGAAGAAGCACCTGGAGCGCGTCTATGTGAAGCTGGGGGTCGAGACGCGCACGGCCGCGGCGGGCATCGCCATGGCGCGCATCCGGCAGACGCATCCGCAGTTCGAGGGCTAGGGCGAAGAAGGAAAGAGAGTGGAGAGGGATGTTTCCCCTGCCGCCACCTGCGGCGGCAGGGGAAGGATCACGCCCGGCTCACCGGGCGCGCGGCATCACCAGATGTGATACATGCCGAAGCGGCGCTCTTCCACGTTGGCCGACCAGTTGCCGTACTTGATGTTGCCGTCCCACCAGTAGCGGTTGCCGGGGGTGGAGTACGCGCCCCTGCCGACGTTGTGCTTGATCGAGCAGCCTCCGTCGTTGACCTTCCACCAGCCGCCCTGGAAGTAGCCGCTCTTCCAGCGGCGCACGACGACCTGCACGGGCTGCGCGGTCTGGCCGCGGCGGATGGTCTGGGTCCAGCCGAAGGTTTCCGTGTAGGTGGAGGTGTACTGGTACTGGCCCTTGATGTTGAACATGTTCAGTGCGCTGCCGATGATGGGCAGGTTGTCCAGCTTCATGTCCACGCCGGCCGACCATTGGTAGGCCTTGCTGTTGGCCTGCGTCCATTGGTAGCTGCAATCCCCGCCGGCGGGATTGCAATAGCGCTCGGGGCCGCGCCAGATCCAGTCGTCCCAGGTGTTGTTGGCCTGCTGCGTGGCGATGCCCCAGGAGGTGCGGTCGCCCAGCTGGTTGGCGAAGTTGTTGCTCTCGTCTTTCGTGAAGCAGGCGTCGCCGGCATGGGCGAGGGGCAGGGTGGATGCGGCCAGCACGAAGGCCAGGGCGCTGCCGATATGGGTGACCTTCATTGCGTGGACTCCTTGTTCTGGATGCCGAACACGCTCTGCACGGAGTTGCTGCTCGGGTTGGACTCCTTGGCGCTGGCGAGCTGGAGCTTCTTCATGGCCAGGGCGGGGGCGTCGATGGGGGTGACGTAATAGCCACCGGCTTCGGCCTTCTGCACGCGCACGGCGGCGGAGTCGATGCTCGTGCCCACCAGGGCCATCAGCGTCTTGGCGTGGGCGGACTGGGCCGAGCCGTCGCTGGCGGCGTCGAAGACCACTTCCTTGCCGGCGTCCAGCGCCTTGCGGGCCAGCTCCAGCGTGGCGGAACCGCCCCGGTCGGCGTCGCCGATCACCAGGACGTCGTAGTCGGCTTCGGTGCCGGCAGGCAGGGAGGCTGCCAGGGCCGAGGCGACGAAGCCCTTGGTGGCGCCGGAAAAGAGCACCTTCTGGCGCACGTCGGCATCGGCCGCCACGATCTTGGCGGTGGATTGGGGTGCGCTGGTGGCGGCCACGGCCGAGCCGGAGCCATCGCCTCCGCCGCAGCCGGACAGCAGCGCTGCCAGGGCCGCGCTGGCAGCCAGCGCGCCGAACCTGATGCCGGAGCGGCATCGCCGTCCTTGGATGAAATCAGTTTTCATAGTCGATAGGGGAAAAGCGGAGGAGCTCATGAAGACCGGGCTCCAGGCGGTCGTGATCCATGGGGGCCCTCTGCGTCGCAGACTCATGGATCAGTGCGGCATGCTAATTGTTGGAATGTTGACTTCCATTAAAGGCAAGTCAAAATGTTGACTATTGTTTCCTGCTTGCATGAATTGACGGCAGGGTGTATTGCCTCCGCAATTTCTCCTCAATGATGCGGGTGAAGATTGCGGCTGCGGCTGGCGCCGGCTTGCAGGATCAGATGTCGCCGCCACCCCGTTCTGGGACAATTCCGCCCACCCCGTCGCGTGCCGCCCGGTACGCAGCCCGTTCCGGAGCCCGGACCCATCTCCTCCCAGCATGAGTGACATCGCCCCGGCAGGCTGGTCTGCCCTGACCTCCGAAGGGCCGCTGCTGCGGCGCCTTCTTCCCGCCGTCTGGGCGCTGCTGGTCATGGGCGGCCTGTGCGGATACCTGCTGGTCACCAGCGCGCTCAGCCAGGACGCCGACGTGCTGCAGCGCTCACGCATCTTCATCGCCCGCAGCCTGGAGCAGCAGCGCAACGAGGTGGGCCGCAACATCATCAACTACAGCAAGTGGGGCGAGGCCTACCGCCACCTGCACCTGACGGTGGACAAGTTCTGGGCCGACGACCAGCGCAACGTGGGCGACATCCCGTTCGACCTGTACGGCTACAACGGCGTCTGGGTGGTCGATGGGCAGGACCGCACGGTGTATGGCGTCATCGACGGAAAGTCCACCGGGCAGCAGATTTCCGGCTGGCTGCAGGGGGACGTCGCCGGGCTGGTCGCCGCCGCGCGCCGGCCGGGCCTGAAGGACGGCAGCGAGGTGCGGGCGCTGGAGGTGAACGGCATGCCGGCGATCGTGGCCGCCGCCACCATCACGCCGGGCTGGGATGCCTCGGTTCCCGTCTCACCCGGGCCCGCTTCGGTGATGATGTTCGTCACCGTGCTGGACCGGGACCGGCTGGAGCAGCTGAGCTCCACCTATGGCCTGCCACCGCTCACCGTGTCGCGCCAGCCGCTGCCCGGCTACGAGTCCATGCCGCTGCTGGGCTCTGCCATCCTGCTGAACTGGCACCCGCCGCAACCGGGCCGCGACCTGCTGCGCAAGACGCTGCCGCTCTTCGTGGGCGGCGCCCTGCTGCTGCTGGGCGTGCTCTACCTGCTGCTGCGCAACGCCCTGGCGTCGGCACGCCAGATCGATTCCCAGCTGCAGGCCCTGCAGACCAGCCAGGTCGAATTGCAGGGCAGCGAGCGGCGGTTCCGCGACATGGCGGAAACCTCGTCCGATTGGCTGTGGGAGGTGGATGCCGACGGCCGCCTGACCTATCTGTCGGACCGGTTCACTCAGGTGACCGGCTATCGCCGCAGCGAATGGCTGGGACGCCCCTTGGCCGAGCTGCTGCGGCCCGAGGGCGGCGAGGCGCTGCGGCCATGGCTGCAGCGCGCCCCCCGCCGCCTGGGATCGGCGTGCGCGGCAGATGCGGAGGAGGCCGCGCGCGACACGCTGCTGTGCCACACCGAAGACCGCACCGGCGTGCGGCGCATCTGCCGCATCACGGCCCGGGCCGTCGAAGGCGGCGCAGGCTGCCGCGGCACCGCCACCGACCTGACCGACGAGTGGCGAGCGCAGGCGCGTGTGCGCCACCTGTCGCTGCACGACACGCTCACCGGCCTGCCCAACCGGCGGCAGCTGCACGATTTCCTGGACGCCCATCTGCAGGCCGCAGGTGCCGAGCCCGCACTGACACTGCTGTGCCTGGACCTGGACCGTTTCAAGCCCATCAACGATGCCCTGGGCCATGCCCTGGGCGACCAGGTGCTGCAACTGGTGTCGCTGCGGCTGCAGGGGCGGCTGGGCCCGCAGGACCTGGCCGCGCGCCTGGGCGGCGACGAGTTCGTGATGGCGCTGGCCGGCGCACTGGATTCCGCGGAAATCGACCGCCGCTGTGCCGCCGTGGTCGCTGCGCTGAGCGAGCCGCTCTTGCTGGACGGCCAGACCCTGTTCATCGGCACCAGCATCGGCGTGGCCGTAGCGCCCCTGCACGCGCGCACGGCCGACGAACTGCTGCGCAAGGGCGATATCGCGCTCTACGACGCCAAGGCTGCCGGCCGCAATACCTGGCGCTGCTATACCCAGGCGATGGACGAGCGGGTTTCTGCGCGCCTGCGGCTGGAGCAGGAGCTGCGTGCCGCGCTGCGCAACGGCCAGCTGCGCCTGCACTACCAGCCCTGCTATGCGGTGGACGGCGGCGCGCTCCGCAGCCTGGAGGCCCTGGTGCGCTGGCAGCATCCGCAGCGCGGACTGCTGCTGCCCGACGCCTTCCTGCCGCTGGCGCAGGAGACCGGCCTGATCCGCCCGCTGGGCGAATGGGTGCTGGAGACCGCCTGCCGCGAAGCCGCCGGCTGGCCGGCCGATGTGCGCGTGTCGGTGAACCTGTCGGCCGGCCAGTTCGGCGGCGCCGGGCCCGATGGCCGAGGCGAGCTGTCCGCCGTGGTGGCCGGGGCGCTGGAGCGCAGCGGCCTGCCGCCCCGGCGGCTGGAGCTGGAGATCAACGAAGGCGTGCTGCTGGCCCATGGCGAGGAGGCGAAGCAGGCCATCGCCGCGCTCAAGCGCCTGGGCGTGCGGCTGACGCTGGGGGACTTCGGCTCGGCCTACACCTCGCTGTCCTATCTGCGGCATCTGCTGCTGGACGGCATCAAGATCGGCCGGGGCTTCATCGATCGGCTGCCCGAGCGCCCGCAGGACCAGGCCATCGTGCAGGCCATGGGCGCGCTGGCGCGCTCGCTGGGCCTGTCGGTGCGGGCCGAGGGTGTGGAAACCCAGGCCCAGCTCGAATGCCTGCTGCGCCAGCCCTGCGACGAGGTGCAGGGCTTCCACTTCAGCGCGGCGCTGCCCGGAGACCAGCTCGGAAGCCTCTGGGCGGAACTTGCCGCGGCGGGTGCCGAGCACGACGCCGGATGAGGGCACGCCGCGGAAGCGTCAGGAGTCACGCTGGTTCCTGGCCCTTGCTGAAAGCCGGTAGATTGCTATTGAAGAAATAGCAATCGGGTGATGCCGCTCAGCGGTCCACCGCTTTTTCCAGCTGGGCCTTGTTCATCCTGGAGCGGCCCGCGATGCCCTTCTTGCGCGCCTCTTCGTAGAGCTGCTCGCGCGTGCGGCCCTGCGCGCCGGTGTGCGAGCGCTTGCCGCCGCGCACCGGCGCGGGCGTGTCGCGCAAGGTCTTGGGATTGGCCGTCTTCGATTCGCCGTGCTGCGCGCGTTCCTTGTTCACGGTGCGGGCGGCGATCTCCTCGGCCGTCTTCTCGCTGCGGCCGCGTTCCTGCAGGCTGTCCTTGATGTGCTCGTATTGGCGTTCGCGCTTGGCGCTCCAGGCGGTGGCGGGCATGTGGAACCTTTCGGGGGAAGGAAGAAAGAGGAAAAAAGGGTGGAGTCGATCCCCCGATCTGGCGCGCAGGCCCGGACCGCCGCTGTCGGCAGCGGGGCGGGCCGGGCGTAGGACGCTCAGAGATAGCTGGCCGCGAAGCCCCCGTCCACCGGCAGGTTCGCGCCGTTGATCCAGCGCGCGTCGTCGCTGCAGAGAAAGGCCAGCGCCGGCGCCACCTCGTCGGCGAAGGCGGGGCGCTTGATGCGGGTGGCGTCGGCATCCACGCGCTCCTGCCCCAGCTGGGTCACGAAATCGCCCAGGATGGGCGTGAACACCGGCCCGGGCGCCACGCAGTTCATGCGTACATCGCGCTCGCGGAAAAGGCTTTGCGCGCGCAGCTGCGTCCAGACGATCAGCGCCTCCTTGAAGTATTCGTAGCAGCCCTGCTGCGCTACGGGGTGCTGCTGCAGCCAGGCCTGGCCGGCCTCGAAGCCCTCGGCTGCCGCCAGCGCCTTGTGCTGCGCCAGCCGTTCGGCGTAGAAGTAGCCCAGGATGGAGGAGACCTGCACGACGCTGCCGCCGGCCGGCATGCGCGCCGCCACGCGCTCGGTCAGGTGTCGCTGGCCCAGGTAGTTGACCCGCTGCAGCAGTTGCACGGGCGCCGTGCCCGGCACGCCGGCCACGTTGCACAGGCCGTCGATGCGCTCGGGCAGCTGCTGCACGGCGGCGTCGATGGCGGCGGGCTCCGACAGGTCCGCCTGCACGAAGCCGTCCAGCGTCAGCTGCGGCGCGTTGCGGTCCACGCCGATCACGCGGGCGCCGCGCTGGCGCATCAGGCGCGCGGTCTCGGCGCCTATGCCCGAGGATGCGCCGGTGATGACGATGGTCTTGCCGATCAGGTTCATGGGTGTGTCTCCTGGTGTGTGGTGGGTGGGTCGGTGGATGCGTGTCAGAAGGGGTAGGCCGGCGCGGCCGGCTTGACGGTCACCCAGCGCCAGGTGGTGAAGGCCTCCCAGTCGGCCGGGCCGCCATGCACGCTGCCGTTGCCCGCGATCCCGGGGCCGCCGAAGGGGTTGGTGGCGTCGTCGTTCACCGTCTGGTCGTTGACGTGGACCATGCCCGCGCGCAGCCGCTGCGCCAGCGCCAGGCCCCGGTCCAGCGAGCGGGTGATGACGCCTGCCGCGAGGCCCCCCCGGTGGGCGTTGGCCAGCTCGGCCGCTTCCTCGTCGCTGCGGAAGGTGTTCAGGCTCAGCACCGGGCCGAAGATCTCCTCGTCATGCACGCGCATGCCGGGCCGGGCGCCGGCCAGCACCGTGGGGCGATAGAAGAGCCCGTCGTAGCTGCCGCCCGCCAGCAGCTGCGCGCCGGCCTGCACGGCCTCCTGCACCGCCTGGTGGACCCGGTCGCGCTGGCGCGCGTCGATCAGCGGGCCCAGCGCGGCATGGCTGGTCGCGCCATTGCCCACCGGCAGCCGCGCGGCCTTGGCCACCAGCCGTTCGGTGAGCGCCGGGGCGATGGATTCATGCACCAGCACGCGGTTGGAGGCCATGCAGATCTGTCCCTGGTGCAGCCAGGCGCCCCAGGCGGCGTTGCTGGCGGCGAGGTCCAGGTCGGCGTCGTCCAGGATCACCAGCGAATTCGTGCCGCCCAGCTCCAGCGAGGCCTTCTTCAGATGCCGCGCCGCCAGCTCGCCCACGCGCCGCCCGGCATGGGCCGAGCCGGTGAAGGACACCATGGCCACCTCCGGCGCCGTGATGAGCGCCTCCCCCACGTCGGCTCCGCCGGGCAGCACGCCCAGCACCCCGGGCGGCAGGCCGGCCGCCTCGAACAGCTGGGCGATCAGGTGGCCGCCGCTGACGGGCGTGCGCGGATCGGGCTTGACGAGCACCGCGTTGCCGGTGGCCAGGGCGGGCGCTGCCACCCGCAGCGTGAGGATCAGCGGGAAGTTGAACGGAGAGATCACCGCCACCACGCCGTGCGGCACGCGCTGGGCGAGGCTCAGGCGGCCCGGCACGCTGGGCAGCAGCTGGCCCTGCGCCTGCATCGGCATGGCGGCGGCCTGCTGGCAGAAGGCGATGGCCTCGCGTACC
>CAJYHL010000025.1 GCA_913774625.1 uncultured Acidovorax sp. | reverse complement strand
CGCGCAGCTTCAGCTGGATGGCTTCGTAGAGCGCATGCAGGCCCAGGGTGCCGGCATGCTCGCGGGCGAAGGCCTCGAAGGCGCGCCCCCGTGCGGTGCCCGCGCGCAGTTCGTGCGCCGAGAAATGCGCCCACAGCAGGCCCAGGGCCGCTTCCTTGAGCGCGGCGACTTCGGCGTAGAGCACCGTTTCGCTGGCCTGCACCTGTGCCAGCCGCTGCTGGAAGTCCGCGCTCTGGATCAGGTCCTGCGCGGGCTGGCAATGCGCCAGCTCGGGCAGGGCTGTGACGTCGATGTGCAAAAGGTTCAGCGCCAGCCGGCTGCTGGGGCTGTAGGGGCTGGCCTGGTGGGATGCGTCGGGGCGCAGCGCGTGCAGCGGGCTCACGCCGACGAAGGCCGCGCCCTGGGCGGCGGCGGTGCCGGCCAGCGCGGCCAGATCGGTGAAGTCGCCGATGCCCCAGCTGCGGGCCGAGCGCAGCGCGTACATCTGAGCCGTCACGCCCCACCAGCGCCCGCCGGAACGCAGCGCATCGTGGACCCAGCACTGTGCGGGCGCGACGATGACCAGACGGTGCGGCGCATCGCCGGCCTGCAGCCGGTAGTAGCCCGCCGGCAGATGCGCCGGCAGCTGCGCCTGCGCGCCGCGGCCCTGCGCCACCGGCGGCGTGCCGCTGCCCGTGTCGGCATGCAGGGTCCACGGGCCTTCGACCTCCAGGTCAGCCACGCCCCCGCAGCCTTCATCGATCACCAGAGGCTCCGGTCGGCCGGGCCGGCTGTGCTCGCCCATGGCGGCGAGAGCCTGGGCCAGCACGTCGCCGGACACCAGGACGGGATGGCCCCAGAAATCGGCGTATTCGGTGGCGATGCCGGCTTGCGCGGCGTTTTGTGCCTGTTCGGCGGAAGGTGGGGTCATAAAGGGCAGTCGGACTGCGGCAGGGCCGCCATCAGGGGGCGGGGATCAGTGTCCAGCGGGCGGACCAGGCGGGCCAGGCGGCCTGGTCGCCGGAGCTTCGGCGGTAGGCGAAGATGTCCTGGGCGCGGACGGCTTCGTCTGCCTGCGCCTGCCCGGCGGGCTGCACGGCGGCCGGCGCGCTGCCCAGGTTGATCTCCAGCTGGATGCGGGTGCCGCCGCCATAGCGCCACTGGATGCGCAGGGCCTGCTCGTCCACGCGCTCGGCGGTGTGGCCGGCCTCCTGCAGGCTGTCCGCCAGCGGCTGGAGCCATTGCCGCCGTGCCTGCAGCGCGCTTTGCACCAGGCGGCTGCGCGCCAGGCCCGCGGGGCTGGCGGCCTCGTCCCAGCGCAGCTGGCTGGCCTGCAGGGACGCCACGTCGCAAGGGTCGGGCAGCTCGCGGCCGGGCGGCACTTCGTGGCTGAACTCGCGCTGCCGGCCTTCGCGCACGGCCTGGCGCAAATCGCCTTCCCACTGCGCGAAGTAGAGGAAGGGGGTGGATGCGCCGAACTCGTCGCCCATGAACACCATGGGCGCAGCCGGCGTCAGCAGCGACAGCAGCAGCGCCAGTTCCGCCGCGTCGGGCGAGGGCAGCAGCTGCGCAAGCCTTTCGCCGAAGGCGCGGTTGCCGATCTGGTCGTGGTTGCCCATGAACTGGACCAGCGCGCCCAGCGGCGCCGGCGGCGCGGCGGAGGGCTCGCCGTGCCGGAAGGCGAAGCCATGCGTGAGCACCCGGGCCAGCAGCGCCACCGGATCGGCGCCGAACTTGGCGTAGTAGCCCTGGGTTTCCTGCGTGAGGGCGACGTGCAGGCTGTGGTGGAAGTCGTCGTTCCACTGGCCGTCGTAGAGGCCGGGACGGGGGCAGTTCGCGAGCCGCTCGGCCTCGTTGCGGTCGTTTTCCAGCACCAGGTGCAGGGCGCGGCCGCTGGATGCGGCGAAGCCGCGCACGCGGGTGCTGATCTCCTGCAGGATGTCGGGGCTGCTTTCGTCCACGATGGCATGGACCGCATCGAGCCGCAGGCCGTCGGCGCGGAATTCATCGAGCCAGTAGAGCGCGTTGTGGGCGAAGAAGTCGCGCACCGTCTCGCTGCCTTCGCGGTCGAAGTTGATGGCTGCGCCCCAGGGGCTCTGGTGCTCCCGCGAGAAGAACGCCGGGGCGTAGGCATTCAGATAGTTGCCGTCGGGCCCGAAGTGGTTGTAGACCACGTCGATGAAAACGCACAGGCCCAGGGCGTGCGCTTCGTCGATGAAGCGCTTCAGGTCGTCGGGCTGGCCGTAGGCCGGGTGAGGGGCATAAGGCAGCACGCCGTCGTAGCCCCAGCCCCAGTCGCCTGCGAAGGTGGCCAGGGGCATCAGCTCGATGGCGGTGAAGCCCAGTTCGGCCAGCCGTGGCAGACGGGACAGAGCTGCGGCGTAGGTGCCTTCGGGGGTGAAGCTGCCCACGTGCAGCTCGTAGAACACCAGTTCCTGCCAGGGCCGGCCCCGCCAAGCGGTGCGCCAGGCATAGGCGTCGGGCGCGGTGACCACGCTGGGCTGGTGCGGGCCCTGCGGGTTGGAGCGCGAGGCCGGATCGGGCACGCGCAGCTCGCCGTCTATGCACCACTGGTAGCGCGTGCCGGGCGGGCAGGCGGGCAGGCTGGCGTGCCAGGAGCCGTCGGCCTCGCGGCGTGCCGGCAGTTTGTGGGGCAGTTCGCGACCGGCAGCGGCCGGGCCGTGCAGCAATGCGGCCTGCCGGGCGGCCGGCGCCCACAGCGTGAACAGCCGGCCACCGCCCTGCATCGGCGCGTCGCCGAAGGGCATGGGGTGGCGGGTGCTCATGCGGCGTCCGATGCAGGGGGCGCAGGGGCGTCGGGTACGGCCTGCACCGACGGGCCGGTGAACACCGCCAACGCATGCGCGGGCAGCGTCCACTGCGCGCCGGCTTCGACGCGTGCGGCGTCTTCCGAGCCTGCGGGCAGGATGCGGCTGTCCCGCGTGTCCAGCCGCAACTGCCACTGCCGGCCGGCAGGCTCGGCGGGCAGGGTGAAGGTGGCTTCGTCGTTCGATGCGTTGAACAGCAGCATCACCGAATCCTCTTCGGCCAGGCGGCTTTCCATCACGGCAGCCACGCAGCGCACCGCCGGGTCGTTCCATTCCTCGGCGCTCATGGGCAGGCCCCACACGCTCTTCCATTCCACCGTGACGGTGGCGGCTTCGCCTGCGCCGTGGTGCGGCCATTCGGCCAGCCGCACGACCGGGAGAGACCGCCGCAGCGCGATCAATTCGGCGGTGAAGGCCTGCAGCTCCTGGGCGAAGGCCTGCTGCGCGCGCTGCCAGTCGTACCAGGAGATGGTGGAGTCCTGGCAGTAGCCGTTGTTGTTGCCGCCCTGCGTGCGCCCCAGCTCGTCTCCGCCCAGCAGCAGCGGCGTGCCGTGCGAGAGGAACAGCGTGGCCAGCAGGTTGCGGGTCTGCCGAGCGCGCAGCTCGATGATGGCCGGGTCGTCGGTATCGCCTTCGGCACCGCAGTTCCAGCTGCGGTTGTGGTTCTCGCCGTCGTTGCCGCCTTCCTGGTTGGCTTCGTTGTGCTTTTCGTTGTAGCTGACCAGATCGGCCAGCGTGAAGCCGTCGTGCACGGTCACCAGGTTGACGCTGGCCGTGGGCCTGCGCCGGCGCGGCTCCAGCATGTCGGCCGAGCCGCAGAGGCAGGCCGCCAGGCCCTGCAGGCTGGCGTCGGCATTGGCCCAATAGTCGCGCACGGCGTCGCGGTAGCGGCCGTTCCATTCCATCCAGCCGGTCGGAAAGCCGCCCAGCTGATAGCCCTCGGGCCCCAGGTCCCAGGGCTCGGCGATGAGTTTCACGCGCGAGAGCACCGGGTCCTGCGCGATGGCGGCGAAGAACGGTGCGCGCCAGGTATAGGCGCCCGCCGGGTCGCGGCCCAGCGCGGAGGCCAGGTCGAACCGGAAGCCGTCCACATGCATCTCGGTGACCCAGTAGCGCAGGCTGTCGAGCACCAGGCGCAGGGCCGGGGCGTGGCTGGTGTCCACGGTGTTGCCGGTGCCGGTGTAGTCCACGTAGAAGCGCGGGTCTTCGGGCGACAGGCGGTAGTAGGCGGTGTTGTCTATGCCCTTGAGGCTGAGCGTCGGGCCCAGGTGGTTGCCTTCGCCGGTGTGGTTGTAGACCACGTCCAGAATGACTTCCAGGCCTTCGGCGTGCAGCGCCCGGACCATGCGCTTGAACTCCTCCACGCCGCCGTCGGCCGTGCCGGGCGCGGCATAGCGCGGGTCGGGCGCGAAGAAGGCGACGGTGTTGTAGCCCCAGTAATTGGCCAAGCCCGTTTCCACCAGCCGCTGGTCGTCGATGAAGGCCTGCACCGGCAGCAGCTCCACGCTGGTCACGCCGATCTTCTTCAGGTGGGCGATGGCGGCCGGCGAAGCCAGCCCGGCGTAGGTGCCGCGCTGCGCCTCGGGCACGTCTTCCAGCGTCTGCGTGAAGCCTTTGACATGCACTTCGTAGAACACCGTGTCCTGCGCCGGCACGCGGGGAGGCTGGTCGTCGCCCCAGTCGAACTTCGAGCGCACGACCAGGGCCTTGGGCGCGGTGGCGCCGTTGTCCACCTCGCCGATGGCGAGGTCTTCCTCTTCCTGGTCCAGGGCGTAGCCGAACTGATCGATGCTCCCCACGATCCTGCGGTCCAGCGCACGGGCGTAGGGATCGATCAGCAGCTTGGCGGGGTTGCAGCGCTTGCCGGCTTCAGGCTCGTAGGGGCCGTGCACGCGCAGGCCGTAGCGCTGGCCGGGCTTGAGGCCCGGCACGTAGCCGTGCCAGACGTCGTCGGTCAGGGCCGGCAGTGCGATGCGCTGGATCTCGCGCTCGCCGTCGGCATAGAGGCAGACCTCGACCCGGTCGGCCACGCTGGAATACACGGCGAAGTTCACGCCGTTGCGGTCGGGCGTGGCGCCCAGGGGCCAGGGCGCGCCGCGCTCCACGGTGTATTGGGCGGTGCGCAGGCGGCGGCCGTTCTTGCTCGCGGACGGAGCCGCTCCGGTGTCGGTACGCATCATCGTCAGGCGATCAGTTCGGCATCGGCGGGGCAGGCATGGGCGGAGATGGGCAGCTGCAGGCGGCCGGGTTCGGCGCTGGCGGCGTTGGCGTCCCGGCGCTTGACCGGGAAGTAGCAGCGCGGAACCACCACGATGCCGCTGGGCGTGACCGGGAAGCGCTTGCGGTCCGCCTCCAGGTCGAAGCCGATGCGCTCGCCGGGAGGGATATCGTTGTCCTGGTCGATGATGGCGCGGCGGATCTGGGCGCCATGGCCGATGCGCGAGCGTTCCATCACGATGCAGTGCTGCAGGCGGGCGTTGCGCTCCACCAGCACCGAGCGGCGCAGCATGGCGTGGTCCAGCATGGCGCCGTCCACGATGCTGCCCGAGCCCACGACCGAGCGGTGGATCACGCCGTCTTCGATCTGCGCGGATTCGGCCTGGTCGGGGCTGGCGTAGATCGGCCACTGGCGGTTGGTCATGCGAAAGCGCGGGGTGGCGCCCAGCGTGTCGAAGTGGGCATCGAAATAGGCGTCGATGGTGCCCACGTCGCGCCAGTAGGCGTGCTCTTCGTAGGGCTCGGTGCCGGGGATCTTGTTGGTCGTGAAGTCGTAGGCCATCAGGCGGTGCGACTTGAGCATGGTGGGCAGGATGTCGCGGCCGAAGTCGCTGTGGCCCGTGGCGTGGGCTTTCTTGAGCTCTTCCAGCAGCACGTCGGCATTGAAGAGGTAGTTGCCCATGGAGGCCAGCGCATGCGTGCTGCTGCCCGGCATGGGGTCGGTCGTGGCGGGCTTTTCGACGAAGTCGCGGATGCGGTGCTGGGCGTCGATGTCCACGATGCCGAACTGGTTGGTCTGCGACAGCGGCACCGGCAGCGTGGCCACGCTGACGTGGGCGTTGTTGGCGATGTGGAAGTCCACCATCTGGCGCACGTCCATGCGGTAGATGTGGTCGGCGCCGAACACGGCGACGATGTCGGGCTGGAAGGACTCGATCAGATGGATGTTCTGATAGACCGAATCGGCCGTGCCCTGGAACCATTCCGGGCCGTTGCGCATCTGCGGCGGCACCACGGTCACGAAGTGCTCGGGGATGAAGCGCGTCATGGTCCACGACTGGCGGATGTGCTCGATCAGCGACTGGGACTTGTATTGCACCAGCAGATAGATCGAATAGATCTCCGAGTTCACCAGGTTGGACAGCACGAAGTCCACGATGCGGTGCTTGCCGTTGAACGGCACGGCCGGCTTGCAGCGCTCGGCGGTCAGGGGATGCAGGCGAGACCCCTCGCCTCCGGCCATCACGATGGCGAGAACATTGCGTGTGCGAGACATGGCGAAACTCCTGTGAGATCAGGCCCGGGCGGGACGGTTAGACAATAAAAGCGTGGCAAGGGGCGGCACCGTGAGGGATACGCTCCAGGATTCGTGGGACAGGGGCGCGGCATCGACGCCACCGGCATTGCCCAGCCCGCTGCCGCCGTAGCAGCGTGCGTCGCTGTTGAGCAGCTCGTGCCAACGGCCGCCGGCAGGCACCTGGACCTGCTGGCCGTGGAAGGGGCGGGGCGTGAGGTTGTGGACGGCCAGCACGATCTCGTCGCCCTGCTGGCGAAGGAAGGCCAGCACCGTGGGGTCGGGCTGCGAGAGCTGCGCCCAGCGGAAGCCCGCGCGGTCGAAGTCGGTGGCGTGCAGGGCGGGGGAGGAGCGGTAGAGGCGGTTCAGGTCGGCGACCCAGCGGGCCACGCCCTGGTGGCCGGACTGCGCCCAGAGGTGCCAGTCCAGCGTGCGTTCGTGGTGCCACTCTTCGACCTGCGCGAATTCGCCGCCCATGAAGAGCAGCTTCTTGCCAGGGTGCGACCACATCATTCCGTAGAGCGTGCGCAGGCCGGCGAAGCGCTGCCACTCGTCGCCGGGCTGGCGCATGAGCAGGCTGTGCTTGCCATAGACGACCTCGTCGTGCGAGAGCGCGAGCACGAAGTTCTCGTCGAAGGCGTAGACGGCCGAAAAGCGGATGTCGCCCTCGTGCCAGGCGCGGTGCACGTGCTGGCGCTGCATGTAGCGCAGCGTGTCGTTCATCCAGCCCATGTTCCACTTCATTCCGAAGCCCAGGCCGCCGTCATGCACGGGACGGGTGACGCCGCTCCACGAGGTGGATTCCTCGGCGATGACATGCACGTCCGGGAAGGCCGCATAGACGGCGGTGTTCAGGTCCTGCAGGAAGCGCACGGCCTCCCAGTTCTGGTTGCCGCCGTCGGCGTTCGGGATCCATTCGCCGGGCTTGCGCGAGAAGTCCAGGTACAGCATGGACGACACGGCATCGACGCGGATGGCATCGAAGTGGTATTTCTCCAGCCAGAAGAGCGCGTTGCCGATCAGGAAGTCGCGCACCTCGTAGCGGCCGTAGTTGAAGATCAGGCTGTTCCATTCGGGGTGGAAGCCACGGCGCGGGTCCTCGTGCTCGTAGAGGGCGGTGCCGTCGAAGCGCGCCAGGCCGTGGGCGTCGGACGGGAAGTGCGAGGCCACCCAGTCCACCATCACGCCGATGCCGTGCTGGTGCAGCGTGTCCACCAGCGCCATCAGGTCCTGCGGGTCGCCGTACCGGGCGGTGGGCGAGAAGTAGCCGGTGGTCTGATAGCCCCAGGAGCCGTAGAACGGATGCTCCGACACGGGCATGAGCTCGACGTGCGTGAAGCCCATGGTCTCGCAGTGGGCGGCGAGGCGATGGGCGATCTCGCGGTAGTTCAGGAAGCGGCCGTCCTCGTCGCGCTGCCAGGAACCCAGATGCACCTCATAGACCGAGATGGGGGCCTGCAGGCCCTGGCGCCGGGCACGCGAGCCCATCCAGTCCTGGTCGCCCCAGGTGTAGGCCAGGTCCCAGATCTGCGATGCGGTGCCGGGAGCGAGTTCCGAACGGGTGGCGTAGGGGTCGGCCTTGTCGAATTGGTGGCCGTCCGCCGTGTGGATGCGGTATTTGTAGAAGTCGCCGTGGCGCGCGCCGGTAATGGTGGCGGTCCAGCGGCCCGAGCCGTCGGGCATCCGCTCCATCGCGTGCGGCTGCCAGCGGCTGAACGAGCCGATCACTTCCACGTGCAGGGCGTTGGGTGCCCACACGGCGAAGGCCGTGCCTTGGGGGGCCGCATGGGCGCCCAGGGTGTCGAACTGGCGTAGGTGGGAGGGGACCCCGCCGAGGGCGGAAGTCTGGGGGGAGGGGCGGTGCGGATGGGCCAACATAAGGTGCTGGTGCCCATCCTCTGCTGCAGTGCATAAGCCCCCTGCAATCAGTTGCCGCCATGCCCCGTAGGCGGTGGACTACGGTTGCGGATCGACCACCGGGTTCAGTCCGCAGACCGGCGGTTCGCCGTGCGCCGGCCCTGTTTCGCGGGCCGCCGCTGCCGGCCTGCCAGGGATCCGCGCAGGGGCTTCACCACTCAGCGAAGCTGCCGTCCCGGTGGCGCCAGACCGGGTTGCGCCAGCGGTGGCCCTGCTGGGCGCGTTCGCGCACGTAGTCTTCGTTGACCTCGATGCCCAGGCCCGGACCGCCGGGGATGGCGACCATGCCGTCCTGGTAGGCGAAGACCTGGGGGTTGGACACATAGTCCATCAGGTCGTTTTCCTGGTTGTAGTGGATGCCCAGGCTCTGCTCCTGGATGAAGGCGTTGTAGCAGACGGCATCGAGCTGCAGGTTGGCCGCCAGCGCGATCGGGCCCAGCGGGCAGTGCAGCGCGAGGGCCACGTCGTAGGCCTCGGCCATGGAGGCGATCTTGCGCGTCTCGGTGATGCCGCCGGCGTGCGAAGGGTCGGGCTGCACGATGTCGGCATAGCCTTCCTGCAGCACGCGCTTGAAGTCCCAGCGCGAATAGAGCCGCTCGCCCAGCGCGATGGGTGTGGAGGAGATGCGGGCGATCTCTTTCAGCGCCTCGTCGTGCTCGCTGAGCACCGGCTCCTCGATGAACATGAGCTTGTAGGGCTCCAGCTCCTTGATCAGCACCTTGGCCATGGGCCGGTGGACCCGGCCGTGGAAGTCCACGCCGATGCCCACGTGGGGGCCCACGGCCTCGCGCACGGCGGCCACGTTCTGCAGGCAGCGTTCCACCTTGTCGAAGCTGTCCACGTACTGCATCTCTTCGGTGCCGTTCATCTTCACGGCGCTGAAGCCGCGTCCCACGGCATCGCTGGCCTGGCGCGCGGTCTCGGCCGGCCGGTCGCCGCCGATCCAGCTGTAGACGCGGATCCTGTCGCGCACCGGGCCGCCCAGCAGTTCGGACACCGGCACGCCCAGGGCCTTGCCCTTGATGTCCCAGAGGGCCTGGTCGATGCCGGCCAGCGCGCTCATGTGGACGCCGCCGCCGCGGTAGAAGCCGCCGCGGTAGAGCACCGTCCAGTGGTCCTCGATGTGGCGCGGATCCTTGCCCACGAGGTAGTCGGCCAGTTCCGCCACGGCCGCGGCCACGGTCTCGGCGCGGCCTTCGAGCACGGGCTCGCCCCAGCCGACGATGCCCTCGTCGGTCTCGATCTTCAGGAAGCACCAGCGCGGTGGCACGAGGAAGGTTGTCAGTCGGGTGATCTTCATGGCGGGATCTGTCAGGAAACGGTGGCTGCGGTGGGGGCGGAACTGCCGGCCGTGGCTGCGGACGCGGGCGCCGCGCTCTGACTGCAGGTGCGGGCCATGCCGTAGGCGTCGTGCCAGGCCTGGATGAAGGCCACGGCCTTGCGCGAGACGTCGGCCGCGCTGTTGCCGGGGCGGTAGAGGGCCGAGCCCAGGCCGAAGCCGCTGGCGCCGGCTGCGGCATAGGCGGCGATGCTCTCGGGCGCGATGCCGCCGACCGGGGCCAGGGCGACGCTGGGCGGGATCACGGCACGCCAGGCCTTGAGCACGGCGGGCGGCAGGGCTTCTGCCGGGAAGAGCTTGAGCAGGCTGGCGCCGGCCGCCAGCGCCGCGTAGGCCTCGGTGAGCGTGGCCACGCCGGGCGCGCAGGCCAGGCCCGCCGCGCGCGCGGCGCGGATCACGGTGGCGTCGCTGTGCGGCATGACGATGATCTGCCCGCCGGCTTCGGCCACCTCGTCGCAGTCCTGCGCCGAAAGCACGGTGCCCGCGCCGACCACGCAGTCGGCGGGCAGGGCATCGCGCAGCGCGCGGATGCTGGAGAGCGGCTCGGGCGAGTTGAGCGGCACCTCGATGATGCGGAAACCCGCGTCGTACAGGGCGTGGCCGATGGGCACGGCCTCATGGGGCTGGATGCCGCGCAGGATGGCGATGAGGCCGCAGCGCTGCAGGGCGTGGAACAGGGTGTGGTCTATGGTGGTCATGCGGCAAGGCTTTCTGCGGATGAAGGTTGCTGCGGCGTGCCCGGGGCCGGCAGGCCGGCGGCCCGTGCGATCTGCCAGAGCCCGCTGGGCGTGGCCTGGGCGGCGATGGCGGGCTCCGCGAAGCCCTGCAGCCGCAGGGCCAGTGCGTAGCGGCGGCACAGGTCGGGCTCGCCGCAGAGCAGCGGCTGTACGGGCGCTGTGGCGCCGCTGCCCGGCGGATGCACGCTGGCGAGGGCGGCGATCTCGTGGCCGATCAGCAGGCCCGAGAGGTAGTCGGCCTGGGCGCTGGCGGGCAGCACGCCCGTGAGGCCCAGGGTGCGGGTGCTGAAGAGGTGCGAGAGCAGGCCCAGGCCGGCATCGCTGCCGCCCGCCACCCGCAGGCCGCGCACGAAGGCGGCATCGTCAGGGACGGCGCTGCCCGGTGCGTCCGCAGGAGCCATGGTCTTGCCGAGGATGGTGTGGCCGCGCAGCGCGGCGAACACCTCGCCCGTCATGAAGGTGTGGAAGCCCGCGATGCCGCTGCGCTGCGCCACCACCCACTTGCTGTGGGAGCCGGGCAGGCCGACCAGCCAGGGGCCTGGGTCTTCAGCCGGCAGGCCGGCCAGCACGCCCAGCACCTGGGTCTCTTCGCCGCGCATCACGTTGGGCAGCTCGCCGGTCTGCAGCAGGCCGGGCACGATGTGCAGCGGCTGGCCGCCGGGGCGCTCGACCCGGGTCAGGCCTTGCGCCAGCGCGTCGAGCGAGGTGGGCGTGGGCAGGTAGCGCGCCTCGCGCCAGCCCTGGGCGCTGCCGACCATGCCGCAGGCCAGCAGCGGAAGCTGCGGCGCGGCGGCCAGCCAGTCGCCGCAGGCGTCCTGCAGCGCGCGCTCGAAGGCGGCGCCGGTGCCGGCATCTTCACCCGCCGGCGCGGGCGGCAGGTGCATGATGCCCCAGGGCCGGTGGCGCAGCTCCAGCACCCGGCCCCCGTCGCCCAGGCGGTAGGCGCGCAGCGAACTGGTCCCCCAGTCGAGCGCGACGAGGCGGGTGGCGGAAAGATCGGCGGCGGTGTCGTTCATGGCGGCAGCCGGCTCAGCGGGCCCAGCGCAGCACCAGCGGGTCGAGCCGGCGCGCGATGTCGATCAGGCCCCGGCGCACCTCGGGGTGCATGGGCGGGAAGGGGTGGCGGCCGGCCTCGCAGGCGATCACGCCGCCTTCCTTCATCAGCGCCTTGGCCGTGAGGATGCCGCCCTGGCGGTTCTCGTGGTTGATGAGCGGCAGCCAGCGCTGGTAGAGCGCGAAGGCCTGGTCCATGTCGCCCGCGCGGTGGGCCTCGATGATGGGGCGGATGCCGTCCGGGAAGGCGCCGCCCGTCATGGCGCCCGTGGCGCCTGCGTCCAGGTCGGCCAGCAGGGTGATGGCCTCTTCGCCGTCCCAGGGCCCTTCGATGGCGTCGCCGCCCAGGCGGATCAGCTCGCGCAGCTTGCTGGCGGCGCCGGGCGTCTCGATCTTGAAATAGGCCAGGTGCTCGATCTCCTGCGCCATGCGGGCGAGGAAGGGGGCGGACAGCACCGTGCCGCTGGCCGGGGCGTCCTGCACCATGATGGGAATGTCGATGGCGTCGGACACGCGGGCATAGAACTCGTGGATCTGCGCCTCGGGCACGCGGAAGGTGGCGCCGTGGTAGGGCGGCATCACCATGACCATGGAGGCGCCCATGTCCTGCGCGGCGCGGCTGCGCTCCGCGCACACCCGGGTGCCGTAGTGGGTGGTGGTGACGATCACCGGCACCCGGCCGGCCACATGCTCCAGCGACGTGCGCGTGAGCGTTTCGCGCTCCGCGTCCGACAGCGAGAACTGCTCGGAAAAGTTGGCCAGGATGCACAGGCCATCGACGCCGGCATCGATCATGAAATCCAGGCAGCGCTTCTGGCTTTCCAGATCGAGGCTTCCGTCCTCGTGGAAGGTGGTCGGCACGACCGGGAAGATGCCGCGGTAGCGGGGAGATTGGGCGGAGTGTGGTGCTGGCATAGGTGAGGGATTCATGGGTTGATCAGGTGGACCCGGCGCATTAACTCGCGCGCAGCCGAAACGACTGGCGCGGCTCCAGGCCAGGGCAGCCGAGCAAGGGCCGCCCCGCAGCGAGGGCTGCGTCCCCCTGCCCGCATTGCGTAGCAATGCGAGAGCGGGGGGAAGGCGCGCAGCGCCTCAGGGGGGTGTTCATGGTCAATGCGAGTGGCGCGGCACGGCGGAGCCCCGGCAGCCGACCAGGAAGTCGAAGTCGCAGCCCTCGTCGGCCTGCAGCACGTGATCGACATAGAGGCGCTGGTAGCCGCCGCGCCCGCCGTGGTCGGTGGCGGCCAGCTCGGCCAGGCGCGCGGCCAGCTCCTCGTCGCTGATGTCCAGGTGCAGGCGGCCCTGCTCGCAGTCCAGCTCGATGAAGTCGCCGTCGCGCACGGCGGCCAGCGGGCCGCCGGCTGCGGCCTCGGGCGCCACGTGCAGCACCACGGTGCCGTAGGCCGTGCCGCTCATGCGGGCGTCGGAGATGCGGACCATGTCCTTCACGCCGCGCCGCAGCAGCTTCGGCGGCAGGCCCATGTTGCCCACCTCGGCCATGCCGGGGTAGCCCTTGGGGCCGCAGTTCTTCATGACCATCACGCAGGTCTCGTCGATGTCCAGGTCCTCGTCGACGATGCGTGCCTTGTAGTGCTCCAGGTTCTCGAACACCACGGCGCGGCCCCGGTGGCGGAGCAGTTCGGGCGTGGCGGCCGAGGGCTTGAGCACCGCGCCGCGCGGCGCCAGGTTGCCGCGCAGGATGCAGATGCCGCCATCCGCGATCAGCGGCTTGTCGATCGGGCGGATCACCTCGTCGTTGTACTGGGGTGCCTCGCGCACGTTGTCCCAGATGCTCTTGCCGTTGACGGTGAGCGCATCGGGGTGGGGCAGCAGGCCGTTCTCGCCCAGGCGGCGCAGCACGGCGGGCAGGCCGCCCGCGTAGTAGAACTCTTCCATCAGGAAGCGGCCCGAGGGCTGCAGGTCCACCAGGGTGGGCGTGCCGCGGCCGATGCGGGTCCAGTCCTCCAGGTCGAGCTGCACGCCCATGCGGCCGGCGATGGCCTTCAAGTGGATCACGGCATTGGTCGAGCCGCCGATGGCGGCATTGGTGCGGATGGCGTTCTCGAAGGCTTCGCGCGTGAGGATCTTCGAGAGCGTGAGCCCTTCGTGCGCCATCTCGACGATGCGCTTGCCGGACATGTGCGCCAGCACGTAGCGGCGCGCATCCACCGCCGGAATCGCGGCGTTGTGCGGCAGCGAGGTGCCCAGCGATTCGGCCATGCAGGCCATGGTGCTGGCCGTGCCCATGGTGTTGCAGGTGCCGGCCGAGCGCGACATGCCGGATTCGGCCGCGAAGAACTGGTGCTCGGTGATCTCGCCGGCCTTCAGCGATTCGTGCAGCTGCCACACGGCCGTGCCCGAGCCGATGTCCTTGCCCGCCAGCTTGCCGTTGAGCATGGGCCCGCCCGTGACCACGATGGCCGGCACGTCGCAGCTGGCCGCGCCCATCAGCAGCGCGGGCGTGGTCTTGTCGCAGCCGGTGAGCAGCACCACGGCATCGATGGGGTTGCCGCGGATGGCCTCCTCCACGTCCATGCTGGCCAGGTTGCGCGTGAGCATGGCGGTGGGACGCAGGTTGGATTCGCCGTTGGAGAACACCGGGAATTCGACCGGAAAGCCCCCGGCTTCGTAGATGCCGCGCTTGACGTGCTCGGCGATCTTGCGGAAGTGCGCGTTGCAGGGCGTCAGTTCCGACCAGGTGTTGCAGATGCCGATGATGGGGCGGCCGTCGAATTCATGGTCCGGGATGCCCTGGTTCTTCATCCAGCTGCGGTACATGAAGCCGTTCTTGTCGGCCGTGCCGAACCATTCGGTGGAGCGGAGTTTGCGCGGAGGAGTAGTCATCTTGGGGCTCGGGAGGGATGCGGGAGAAGGGAAGCGAAAAAAGGCGGAGGCGGGTCAGCGCCGCCGGCCGGAGCGGCGGGTGAGCAGGCGCTGCAGCAGGCAGAAGACGAACAGCAGCACGCCGACGGCGATGCGCGTCCACCACGAGCTGAGCGTGCCGTCGAAGGAGATCAGCGTCTGGATGATCCCGAGCATCAGCACGCCGAACAGCGTGCCGGCCACGTAGCCCACGCCGCCCGTGAGCAGCGTGCCGCCGATGACGACGGCGGCGATGGCGTCCAGCTCCATGCCCACGGCATGCAGGCCGTAGCCCGAGAGCATGTAGAAGGTGAAGACCACGCCGGCCAGGGCCGAGCACAGGCCCGACAGGGCGTAGACGCCCACCAGCGTGGAGCGCACGGGCAGGCCCATCAGCACGGCCGAATGCTCGCTGCCGCCCACCGCGTAGACCGTGCGGCCGAAGGGCGTGCAATGCGCGACGAAGATGCCGGCCAGCACCACGGCGATGGCGATCAGCGCGCCCAGCGACAGGGAGGCGGTCTCGGTCAGCTGCAGGCGCCACTGGGCCAGTTCCGAATAGCCTTCGTGCGTGATGCTGATGGAGTCGATGCTGATGAGGTAGCACAGCCCCCGGGCCAGGAACATGCCGGCCAGCGTGACGATGAAGGGCTGCAGGCGGAAGCGCTCGATCAGCAGGCCCATGAAGGCGCCGAAGCCCAGGCCCATGGCCAGCACCACGGGCACGGCGGCGGCCGGGCTCCAGCCGTGCCGCTCCACCAGCGATGCGAACACCATGGTGGTGAGCGCGACCACGGCGCCCACCGACAGGTCGATGCCGCCCGAGAGGATGACGAAGGTCATGCCCACCGCGACGATGATGAGGAAGGCGTTGTCGATCAGCAGGTTGAGGAACACCTGGGCCGAGAAGAAGCCCGTGTAGCGCACCGAACCGATCAGGGCCATGGCCAGGAAGAGCGCGATGGTGGCGGCCAGCGGCAGGTACCGGGCGTTCAGGCGCGGGCCGCGTGCACCGGATGATGCGGCGGTCGTGGCGGGGGTCATGACGGCGCTCATGGCAGGGCCCTCCGGGCAGTGGGGCGGCGCACCAGCAGGCCCGCCTGGGTGCGGAATTCGGGCGACTGCAGCAGCATGACCACGAACACCACCACGGCCTTGACCACCAGGTTGACCTCGGGCGGAACGCCCAGCGAATAGATGGCGTAGGTCAGCGTCTGGATGATGAGCGCGCCGATCACGCTGCCGGCCAGGCTGAAGCGCCCGCCGGTGAGCGCCGTGCCGCCCAGCGTGACGGCCAGGATGGCGTCGAGCTCCATCAGCTGGCCGGCGTTGTTGCCGTCCGCGCTCTTCACGTTGGAGCTGATGAGCAGGCCCGCGATGCCCGCGCACACGCCGCAGAACACGTAGGCCGCCAGGATGAGCCGGCCCGCCTGCACGCCGGCCACGCGCGCCGCCGTCGGGTTGACGCCCACGGCCTGGACGAAGAGGCCCAGGGCCGTGCGCGTGACGGCCAGGTACAGCACCGCGAACACCGCGCCCGCCACGAAGAGCGAGAACGGCAGCCCGGCCAGGTAGCCGCCGCCCATGAAGAAATAGGGCGTGTAGTAGATGGTGATGATCTGCCCGTCGGTGATGAGCTGGGCGATGCCTCGGCCCGCCACCATCAGGATCAGCGTGGCGATGATGGGCTGCATGCCCACCTTGGCCACCAGCACGCCGTTCCAGAGGCCGCACAGCAGCGCGACGCCGAGCGCGCCCAGGATGGCGACCGGCAGCGGAAACCGGCTTTCGGTGGCCGAGACCGATCCGCCGATCAGCCAGGCCGCCACGGCCGCGGCGATGGCCACCGTGGCGCCCACCGAGATGTCGATGCCGCGCGTGGCGATCACCATGGTCATGCCCAGCGACACCAGCACCAGGGGCGCGGCGCGGTTGAGGATGTCGATCAGGCTGCCGTAGAAATGGCCGTCGCGCCATTCGATGTGCAGGAAGCCCGGGTTGAAGGCCGTGTTGACGGCCAGCAGCAGCAGCAGCGTGATCACCGGCCAGGCGAGGCGGTGGCGCAGCAGCGCGGCGGGGTGGAGGGGGGAAGGGCGTGAATCAGGCATGCTCGTGATCTGCGATGAGTGCATAGATGTCGTCCTCGCTGCTGCCGGCGGGCAGTTCGCCCACCTTGTGGCGGTCGCGCAGCACCACGATGCGGTGGGCCACGCGCACCACCTCGCTCATTTCGGACGAGATGAAGAGGACGGCCATGCCGGACTGCGCGAGGCGCAGGATCTGGTCCATGATTTCCTGCTTGGCGGCCACGTCGATGCCGCGCGTGGGCTCGTCGAGGATCAGAAGGCGCGGCTCGGTCGCCAGCCAGCGCGCCAGGATGGCCTTCTGCTGGTTGCCGCCCGACAGCAGGCCGATGGGCGTCTCGATGCTGGCGGTCTTGATGCCCAGCAGCTGCACGTAGCGCTCGGCCAGGGCGGCCTGCTCGGCCCGCGAGAGGAAGCGGCCCACGCCCATGCGCGCCTGCAGCGCCAGGGCGATGTTCTCGCGCACCGAAAGCTCGGCCACGATGCCGTCGGTCTTGCGCTCTTCGGGGCACAGGGCCAGGCCTTGCCGGATGGCGTCCATGGGATCGGCGAAGGCCACGCTGCGGCCGTCGATGCGCAGCATGCCGCGGTCGGGCTGCTCCAGCCCGAACAGCAGGCGTGCCAGCTCGGTCCGGCCCGCGCCCAGCAGGCCGGCCAGCCCGACCACTTCGCCGGGCCGGATCTGCAGGTCCAGCGGCTGCAGCTGCCCCGTCTGGCCCAGGCCTTCGGCCTGCAGCAGCGCGGGCGCCTGCGTGGCCGCCGCATCCTGCGGTGCCTGCGCATGGGCGGCCTGCGCGGCCAGTTCGCGGCCCAGCATGGCGGCGATCAGCGCCTGGGGGCCGAGGTCCTTCGCCAGCCATTCACCCACCCAGGTGCCGTTGCGCAGGACGGTGATGCGGTCCGACACGGCATAGACCTGGTTCAGGAAGTGGGTGACGAAGACGATGGCCAGGCCCTCGGAACGCAGGCGGCGCAGCACCTCGAACAGCTTGCGCACTTCGTCGTCGTCCAGGCTGGAGGTGGGCTCGTCCAGGATCAGCACGCGCGCATCGATGGAAAGCGCCCGGGCGATCGCCACCAGCTGCTGCACGGCGACGGGGTAGTCGGACAGCAGGCGCGTCACGTCGATGTCGAGGCCGATGCGCGCGACCAGTTCGCGTGCGCGCTGCTGCATCTGTGCCCAGTCGATGCGAAAGCCCTGCGCCAGCCCGTGGCGCGGATAGCGGCCGGCGAAGATGTTCTCGGCCACCGAGAGGTTGGGGCAAAGGTTGACCTCCTGGTACACGGTGCTGATGCCCAGGCGCTGTGCGGCCAGCGGCGAGTCGGGCCACTCAGGCCGGCCGGCCAGGCGCATCTCGCCGCCGCTGGCCTTGAGCACGCCCGTCAGCACCTTGATGAGCGTGGACTTGCCCGCGCCGTTCTGCCCCATCAGCGCATGGATCTCGCCAGGGTAGAGGCGCAGCTGCACGTCCTGCAGCACCGGCACGCCGGCGAACTGCTTGCGGATGCCCGCCAGCTCCAGCACCGGCGCTGCGGTCGCTGCTGCTGCTGCGGGGGCTTGCGGGATGGCTGCCATGGCGATCAGGCCTTGTTCTTGTGATAGACGTCCACCAGCACGGCAGCCAGCAGCACCACGCCCTTGATGACCTGCTGGTAGTCGATGCCGATGCCCAGGATGGACATGCCGTTGTTCATCACGCCCATCACGAAGGCGCCGATCACCGCGCCCATGACCTTGCCCACGCCGCCCGAGGCCGAAGCCCCGCCGATGAAGCAGGCCGCGATCACGTCCAGCTCGAAGCCCAGGCCCGCCTTGGGCGTGGCGGTGTTCAGGCGCGCCGCGAACACCAGGCCGGCCAGCGCCGCCAGCACGCCCATGTTCACGAAGGCGTAGAGCGACAGGCGCTCGGTCTTGATGCCCGAGAGCTTGGCGGCCTTCTCGTTGCCGCCCATCGCGTAGATGCGGCGGCCGATGGTGGTGCGGCTGGCGACGAAGTCGAACAGCACGATCAGCAGCGCCATCACGATCAGCACGTTGGGCAGGCCCTTGTAGGAGGCGAGCAGGTAGCTGAAATAGATCAGCAGCGCGGCGAACACCGCGTTGCGGGCGACGAAGAAGGCGGCGGGCTCGACCTGCACGCCGTGGCGCAGCCGGTTGGCCCGGGAGCGCATGCCCGCCACCAGCAGGGCGGCGGCCACGGCCACGCCCAGCAGCAGCGAGGTCACCTTGAGGCCCTGCATGTTGAACAGGTCGGGAATGAAGCCCGAGCTCAGACGCTGGAAGGAATCGGGGAAGGGGCCCACCGATTGCCCGGCCAGCAGCGCCAGCGCCAGGCCCTTGAAGACCAGCATGCCGGCCAGGGTGACGATGAAGGACGGAATGCGCCAGAACGCCACGAACCAGCCCTGCAGCCCGCCGATGAGGCCGCCGCACAGCAGGCAGACCAGCGTGGCGGGGATGAAGTGCCACTGGTACTGCACCATGAGCACGGCCGCCAGCGCGCCGATGAAGCCGCTGACCGAGCCCACCGACAGGTCGATGTGGCCGGCCACGATCACCAGCAGCATGCCCAGCGCCATGATGACGATGTAGCTGTTCTGCAGCAGCAGGTTGGTGAGGTTGAGCGGCTCCATCAGGGTGCCGTCGGTCACGTACTGGAAGAAGCCCATGATGGCGACCAGCGTGATCAGCATGCCGTATTCGCGCAGATGGTGGCGGACATGCTCCAGCGGCGAGCTGCCGGCGTGTGCGGGCTGGGCGGCGGGCGCCGCTGCGGTGGGCGTGGAGGCCGGAGAGGCGGTGGGGGAGTGGGGCGTAGAGGTCATGGAAGGCATTTCAGTGGGCTTTCACGATGGCGCGCATGATCTTTTCCTGCGAGGCCTCGGCGGTGGGCATTTCGGCGACGAAGCGGCCTTCGTTCATCACGTAGAGGCGGTCGGTGATGCCCAGCAGCTCGGGCATTTCCGAAGAGATCACGATCACGCACTTGCCTTCGGCGGCCAGCTGCGCGATCAGGGTGTAGATCTCGTACTTGGCGCCCACGTCGATGCCGCGCGTGGGCTCGTCGAGGATGAGCACCTCGGGGCGGGTGAAGAGCCATTTGCCCAGCACCACCTTCTGCTGGTTGCCGCCCGAGAGGTTCAGCGTCTTCTGGTGGACGCCGGAGGAGCGGATGCGCAGGCGCTCGCGGAAGCCCTGGGCCACCGCGTATTCCTCGCCGTCGTCGATCACGCCGGCGGTGGAGACGCCTTCCAGATGGGCCAGCGAGATGTTGAACTGGATGTCCTCGTTCAGCACCAGGCCGTTGCCCTTGCGGTCTTCGGTCACGTAGGCCAGGCCGTGGCGCACGGCCTTTTCCACGGTGCCCACATCGATGGGCTGGCCGTTCATCAGCACCTGGCCGCTGATGCGCTGGCCCCAGGAGCGGCCGAAGAGGCTCATGGCCAGCTCGGTGCGGCCTGCGCCCATGAGGCCGGCGATGCCGACGATCTCGCCGCGCCGCACCTGCAGGTCGATGCCCTTGAGGAAGGGCGCCTCGGGCCGCTGCGGGTGGTAGGCCTGCCAGCCGCGCACCTCGAAGGCCACGGGCCCGATGTCGGGCGTGCGCGGCGGATAGCGGTCGGCCATCTCGCGGCCGACCATGGCCTGGATCACGCGGTCCTCGCTGACGGGCGCGGCGCGGCAGTCCATGGTTTCCACCGTGCTGCCGTCGCGCAGCACGGTGATGGAGTCGGCCACGCGCGATATCTCGTTGAGCTTGTGGGAAATGAGGATGCAGGTGATGCCCTGGCCCTTGAGCTCCAGCAGCAGGTCCAGCAGGGCCTGGCTGTCGTTCTCGTTCAGGCTGGCGGTGGGCTCGTCCAGGATCAGCAGGCGCACGTGGCGCGACAGCGCCTTGGCGATCTCCACCAGCTGCTGCTTGCCCACGCCCAGCTGGCCTACCAGGGCCTCGGGGGATTCGGCGAGGCCCACCTTGCGCAGCAGCGCCTGCGTCCTGGTGTGCGCCTCCATCCAGTCGATGACGCCGCGGCGGGCGGTTTCGTTGCCCAGGAAGAGGTTCTCGGCGATGGAGAGCAGGGGTACCAGGGCCAGTTCCTGGTGGATGATGATGATGCCCAGGTGCTCGCTGTCACGGATGCCCGCGAAGCGGCGCTCCTCGCCGTCGAAGACGATCTCGCCGCTGTAGCTGCCGTGCGGATAGACGCCGGAGAGCACTTTCATCAGCGTGGATTTGCCGGCGCCGTTTTCGCCCACGATGGCGTGGATCTCGCCGGCCTGCACGCGCAGGTTCACCCGGTCCAGGGCCACCACCCCGGGAAAGGTCTTGCGGATGTTCCGCATTTCAAGAAGCATGGTCTTGCCGTCCGATGGACATCGCTTGGAAGGAATCGTCGGGACGGCCGGGTGCAGCAGCGGCACTCCACGCGGAGCGCCAGGCGCTGCTGCCGGCCGCCTGGGATGCGCCACCGCGGCAGGCGGCGGCGCACGACCCGGTCGGGTCAGGTCACTTGAGCTGCGATTCCTTGTAGTAGCCGCTGTCCACCAGGATCTTCTTCCAGTTGGACTTGTCCACCAGCACCGGCTTGAGCAGGTAGGCGGGCACGACCTTCACGCCGTTGTTGTAGGTCTTGGTGTCGTTGATCTCGGGCTGCTTGCCCGAGAGCACTGCGTCCACCATGTTGGCGGCGACCTTGGCGAGCTCGCGCGTGTCCTTGAACACGGTGGAGTACTGCTCGCCCTTCAGGATGGACTTGACCGAAGGCACTTCGGCGTCCTGCCCGGTGACGATGGGGCAGGGCTGCTGGGCCGTGCAGTAGCCCACGCCCTTGAGCGAGGACAGGATGCCGATGGACAGGCCGTCATAGGGCGAGAGCACGGCATCGAGCTTGTCCTTGCCGTAGTAGGCCGACAGCAGGTTGTCCATGCGGGCCTGGGCCACCGCTCCGTCCCAGCGCAGCGTGCCGACCTTGTTCATGCCGGTCTGCTTGCTGCGCACCACCAGCTTGCCGCTGTCGATGTAGGGCTGCAGCACGCTCATCGCGCCGTCGTAGAAGAAGAAGGCGTTGTTGTCGTCGGGCGAGCCGCCGAAGAGTTCGATGTTGAAGGGGCCCTTGCCCTGCTTGAGGCCCAGCTTGTCCACGATGGACTGGGCCTGCAGCACGCCGACCTGGAAGTTGTCGAAGGTGGCGTAGTAGTCCACGTTCTTCGAGCCCTTGATGAGGCGGTCGTAGGCGATGACCTTCACGCCCTTGTCGGCCGCGCTCTGCAGCACGCGGGAGAGCGTGGTGCCGTCGATGGAGGCGACCACCAGCACCTTGGCGCCCTTGGTGACCATGTTCTCGATCTGGGCCAGCTGGTTGGGGATGTCGTCGTCGGCGTACTGCAGGTCGGTCTTGTAGCCGCGCTCCTTGAGCACCTTGACCATGTTGTCGCCGTCAGCGATCCAGCGGGCCGAGGACTTGGTGGGCATGGAAATGCCGATGCTGCCCTTGTCCTGCGCCTGGGCAGTGCTCATGGTGCCGGCAGCGCACAGGGCGAGGACGGCGGCAGCGGTTTTCAGAAAGCTTCGTTTCACGGTTGGTCTCCTGGTTTTTATGGGTGTGAAGGATCGAGGGAAAAGCGAGCCGCCTGCACTGTGCCGGCAGGCCCGCGGACCACTGGGGCGCGAAGAGAGTCGTCTCGCCCTCAATACTTGCGCTTGGGGAATTCCTGGGCGGCGGTCTCCATGGGGAAGATGCCTTCTTCCGTCACGATGCGCTTGGGCACCGGCTTGCCGGCCTTGATGTCCTTGACCGCGGCCATCAGCTGCGGGCCCAGCAGCGGGCTGCATTCCACCGTCACGTTGAGCTTGCCGGCCATCATGGCTTCGAAGGCGCCCTTCACGGCGTCGATGGAGATGATGATGATGTCCTTGCCGGGCTTCAGGCCGGCCTCCTCGATGGCCTGGATCGCGCCGATGGCCATGTCGTCGTTATGCGCGTACAGCACATTGATCTTCTTGCCCTCGGCCTTGAGGAAGGCTTCCATCACTTCCTTGCCCTTGGCGCGGGTGAAGTCGCCGGTCTGCGAGCGGATGATCTTGAACTTCGGGTCGGCCTTGATGACTTCCTCGAAGCCCTTCTTGCGGTCGATGGCCGGGGCCGAGCCCACCGTGCCCTGCAGCTCGACGATGTTCACGTCGCCCTTGTTGTCCTTCATCTTCTCGACCAGCCAGCGGCCGGCCTTGCGGCCTTCTTCCACGAAGTCGGAGCCCATGAAGGTGACGTAGAGCGACGGGTCCTTGACGTTGACGGCACGGTCCGTGAGCACCACCGGAATCTTGGCCGCCTTGGCCTCGCGCAGCACCGGCTCCCAGCCCGATTCGACGACCGGCGAGAACGCGATCACGTCCACGCGCTGGGCGATGAAGGAGCGGATGGCCTTGATCTGGTTCTCCTGCTTCTGCTGCGCGTCGGAGAACTTCAGCTCGATGCCGGCGTCCTTGGCGGCCGACTTGATCGATTCGGTGTTCGCGGTGCGCCACTCGCTTTCCGCCCCCACCTGGCTGAAGCCGAGAACGATGGGCTTCTGGGCCCAGGCGCCCTTCGGCAGCAGGGCCGCCAGCGGTGCGCAGGCCAGAGCTGCGGCGAGGGTACGTCGGTTCAATTGCATGGTCTTGTCTCCTGTCTTTATGGTGGTCGGGATGCGTGGTTGTCGGTAACGACTGGATGGGAAAGCTTTTCAGGCCAGCATGTACCCCGTCTTGACGGTGGTGTAGAACTCGGCGGCGTGGCTGCCCTGTTCGCGCGGGCCGTAGCTGGAGTCCTTGCGGCCGCCGAACGGCACGTGGAAGTCCACGCCCGCCGTCGGCAGGTTGACCATGGTCATGCCCACGTTGGCATGCCGCTTGAAATGCATGGCGTGCTTGAGCGAAGTGGTGCAGATGCCGGCGCACAGGCCGAAGGGCGTGTCGTTGGCCAGCAGCAGCGCGTGCTCGTAGCTGTCGGCGCGCAGCACGCAGGCCACCGGGCCGAAGATCTCCTCGCGGGCGATGCGGTGCTCGGGACGGGCCAGGAAGAGGGCCGGGCTCATGTAGTGGCCGGGCGTGGGGCGCTCCAGGCGTTCGCCGCCGAAGACATGCTCCGCGCCTTCCTTGCGGGCGATGGCGACGTAGTCGAGGTTCTGCGCCAGCTGGCTTTCGTCCACCACCGGACCCATCTCGGTGCCGCGTTCCAGCGCATGGCCGACCTTGAGGGCCGCGAGCCGCTGGCGCAGCCGCGCCACGAAAGCGTCGTGTACGCCGGCCTCGACGATGAAGCGGCTGGAGGCGGTGCAGCGCTGGCCCGTGGAGAAATAGCCGCCCTGCAGGGCGCAGTCCACGGCCTGCTCCAGGTCGGCATCGGCCAGCACCACCAGCGGGTTCTTGCCGCCCATCTCCAGCTGCACCTTGGCTCGGCGGGCAGTGGCGGCCTGCAGCACGCGGGTGCCGGTGGCGACCGAGCCGGTGAAGCTCAGGGCGTTGACCAGCGGGTGGTCCACCAGGGTCTGGCCGACCTGGCGGCCGCTGCCCATGACGAGGTTGAAGGCGCCCGCAGGCAGGCCGCTGCGGCTGATGATCTCGGCCAGCGCCCAGCCGCAGGTGGGCACGTTCTCGGCCGGCTTGAACACCACCGTGTTGCCGTAGGCCAGGGCCGGTGCGATCTTCCAGGCCGGAATCGCGAAGGGGAAGTTCCAGGGAGCGATGATGCCCACGACACCCACCGGCTCGCGGGTGACGTCCACCTGCACGCCCTGGCGCACCGATGCCAGCAGCTCGCCCGGAATGCGCAGCGCCTCGCCGGCGAAGAACTTGAAGATCTGCCCGCTGCGCGCGACCTCGGCCACGGCTTCGGGCAGGGTCTTTCCCTCTTCGCGGGCCAGCAGCTTGCCCAGCTCGTCCTTGCGTGCCAGCAGCTCGCTGCCGATCAGGTCCAGCACGTCGGCCCGGCGCTGCGGGCCGCTGTGGCTCCAGGAGGCCAGCGCGTCGCTGGCGGCCCGCACGGCCTGCTCGGTCTGGTTGCTGTCGGCCCGGGCATGCTCGGCCACCACTTCGCGGGTGTCCGACGGGTTGATGCTCACGCCCGTGGTGGTGCCGATCTCCCACCGACCATTGATCAGGTGGCGAGGGTTCTGCTGCATGTCGCCGAGCTTCATGGGGTGGGGCGGCCGGAGGAAGGGTAGTCAAAAAGTTGAAACGACTGTACGTTCGATTTAGATATCAATCCAATATTTTTTTGAGCAAAATAGATATCTATCCCGGCATTCTCGAAAACCCCATGAGCACTTACAACCACTGGTTCATCCGTGCGCGTCTCAAGACGCGGCAGCTGCTGCTGCTGGTCGCGCTGGCCGAAGAGGGCAACATCCACCGCGCGGCGCAGGTGCTCAGCATGACCCAGCCGGCGGCCTCCAAGCTGCTCAAGGACCTGGAGGACGTGCTGGAGGTGTCCCTTTTCGAGCGGCTGCCGCGCGGCATGCGCCCGACCTGGTACGGCGAGACCATGATCCGCCACGCCCGCATGGCCCTGGCCAACCTGAACCAGGCGCACGACGAGATCCATGCGCTGAAGACCGGGCACTACGGCCAGGTGGGCATCGGTGCCATCACCTCGCCGGGGGTGAGCCTGCTGCCGGCGGCCGTGGCCCTGGCCAAGCAGGAACACCCCAGCCTGCGCATCTCGCTCGACATCGAGACCAGCCCGGTGCTGCTGGAGCGGCTGGAGCAGGGCCGGCTCGACATCGTGGTCGGCCGCCTGTTCGCCGAGCATGACAAGAGCAGCCTGCGCTACGAGCCGCTGATCGAGGAGCCGGTCTGCGCCATCACCCGGCCCGGCCATCCGCTGTCGGGCGTGAGCGGCCTGAGCCTGCGCGATGTGCTGGCCACCGGATGGATCGTGCCGCCGGCGGGCAGCGTGCTGCGCCATCGCTTCGACCTGATGTTCCGGCAGGACGGGCTGGCGCCGCCGGTCGATACCGTGGAAACCTCTTCGCTGCTGTTCATGACGCGCATGCTCCAGCAGAGCGACATGGTGGCCGTGGTGGGAACCGAAGTGGCGCGCTACTACGCGGCCCACGGCATGGTGGCGGTGCTGCCTCTTTCCATGCCCTGCCATATGGACGCCTTCGGCATCATCACGCCTGCCGACCGGCTGCTGTCGCCTGCGGCCAAGGTGATGATCAAGGCGCTCAAGCAGGTGTGCTTCGCGCAGTACGGCGTGCGCCTGGACGCCGACTGAACCGGCCTTGACCGGTGGTGGGGCGGGTGGCTAGACCCAGCCCGCATCCACCTTGAATTCCTGCGCCGTGCACATGGCCGCATCGTCCGAGGCGAGGAACAGCACCATGCGGGCGATGTCCTGCGGGCGCAGCTTGTCGGGCAGGCACTGGTTGCGTGCGATCTCCTCCTCGCCCTTGGCGTCGAGCCAGAGCTTGATCTGCCGCTCGGTCATCACCCAGCCCGGCGAGACCGTGTTGATGCGGATGCGGTCGCGCCCCAGGGTGCGCGCCAGGCCGCGGGTGAGGCCGTTCACCGACGACTTGGCGATGGCATAGCAGGGATAGCCGTCGCCCTTGCCCTGCCATCCGGTCGAGCCCAGGTTGACGACGGAGCCCCCGCCCAGCCGGCGCATGCCCGGCACGGCCGCCTGGATGGCGAAGAAGGCCGGGCGTTCGTTGATGGCCATGCGCTCGTCGTAGTAGTCCGGCGTGACGGATTCGAGCGAGTGCCGATCGTCGCTGGCCACGTTGTTGACCAGCACGGAGAAGTCGCCCAGTTCCGCCGCCGCATCGGCCATGCAGCTTCGCAGCGCCTCGATGTCGCGCACGTCGCAGGCGCGCCACCAGGGGCGCGGCAGGCCGGCGTCCGCCAGCTGCTGCACGAGTTGCTCGCTGGCCTGAGCCGCCACATCGACGAAGGCGACACGGGCGCCTTGCTCGGCGAAGGCCGCCACGATCGAGGCGCCGATGCCGCTGCCGCCGCCGGTCACGAAGACCGAGCGGCCCTTCAGGCTGGGGAAGATCGACGTGGCTTGGGTCAGCGTGGAGGACGAAGAGTTGCCTGTCTGTGAGGGGGTAGAAGCTGTCATATCAATATTGCAATCAATCAATGGTGAAAATAATCATTAACAGCATCAATTGGCGTTGATAACATCGCCCGAGTCAAGAGGCATACCCCCGACAAAAGCCTCGAATCTTCAGGAGACAAGCAGGTGAATCCAAGCCAAGACCCGGGCGTGCCCGCCCCTCGCATTCCTTCCATCGGCCCCGTGCGCTGCGCGCAGGATCTGGGCTGCGAACTGGGCGAGGGCCCGATGTGGTCGGGGCGGGAGCAGGCGCTGTACTGGGTGGACATCCTGTCGCGGCGCCTCTACCGCTGGGATCTGTCCGACGCGCCTCTGCAGTCCTGGGACTTCGGCGAAGAGATCTCCGCCCTGGCCGAGCGCGCCCGCCATCCCGGTCTGATCGTGGCGTTGCGCCGCGGCTTCGCGCTCTTCGATCCGGCCACCGGCACTGCGCCGCGCTACCTGCACCAGCCCGAGCCCGATCAGCCGGGCAACCGCTTCAACGACGGCCGGTGCGATGCCGCTGGCCGCTTCTGGGCCGGCAGCATGGACTTCGCCTGCCAGGACCCCACGGGCGCGCTCTACCGCTACGACCCGGACGGCACCTGCACCCTCCATGACGAAGGCTTCGCCGTGACCAACGGCCCCGCCTGGCCGGGCGGCCAGGAGGGATGCATGTTCTTCAATGACACCGTGCAGGGCCGCACCTACCGCTACGACTTCGATGCCGCCTCCGGCCGGCTGTCGAACCGGACCCTCTGGAAGCGGTGGTCGCCCGAGGAGGGCGTGCCCGACGGCATGACGGCAGACGCCGAAGGACGCCTCTGGATCGCCCACTGGGGCGGCTCCTGCGTGACCTGCCATGACCCGGCCACGGCGCAGGAACTGGCCCGCATCGACCTGCCTGTGAGCCAGGTCACCCACTGCACCTTCGGCGGCCCCGGCCTGCGCACGCTGTTCATCACCTCTGCGCGGGTGGGGCTGACGCCCGAGCAGCTGCAGGCGCAGCCGCTGGCGGGCGCGCTGTTCGCCGCGCAACTGGACGTGGCGGGCCTGCCCGCCAACCTCTTCGGCGGCTGATGGAGGGCGGGCGCGCCTGCCTGCTGCATCCCTTCTTCCGTCGCCCTTGCTCCGTCCCTTCGCCGCTTTTTCGACCTTCCGCCCTTCTTTTCATTGCCTCGATTACAAGGAGCCACCATGGCCGATTCTTCCCATCCCGTCATCTGGCTGCATCACGGGGGCCAGCACCTCGGGCTGGTGCCCACGCTGGGCGGCAGCGTCGCCGCGTGGCAGATCGACGACCCGCAGGGCCCGGACAGCCGCTTGGACCTGTGGCGGCCCTGGGACGGCGTCACGCCCGACCTCTACCGCATGGCTTCCTTCGCCATGGTGCCCTGGTCCAACCGGATCAGCGGCGGCGGCTTCTCGCACGAGGGGCAGTTCCATCCCATGCAGCCCAACCGTGCGGGCGAGCCGTATCCCATCCATGGCGACGGCTGGCTGCAGCCCTGGTCGCTGCACCAGACTGCCGAAGACACCGTGGAAATGCGCCTGGAGTCCGCGCGCTTCGGCGGCGGCCCCTATGAATACGCCTGCGTGCAGACCTTCCGGCTGGTCGAGGGCGGGCTGGACCAGTCCGTGGTGGTGACCCACCGGGGCGCGCAGCCGCTGCCCTACGGCCTGGGCCTGCATCCCTGGTTTCCCCGCACCAGCGGCACGCGCATCTCCGCGCCGGTGCGGGGCGTGTGGCTGAGCGGCAGCGACCCCCTGCCCACCGAGCTGACGGCCGACTTCCCGCCTGGCTGGGACCTCAATGCCGGCATTTCGGCCCATGGCGACCTGATCGACAACGCCTATGTGGGCTGGGGCGGATCGGCATGCATCGAATGGCCGGAGCGCGGCCTGCAGCTCACGGCCCATATGCCCGGCTTCGCCCGCGACGGGGGTGAGGACCGGCATTTCTGCCTGATCTACCGCCCGCCGGCCGGCCCGGCCTTCTGCTTCGAGCCCATCACCCAGCCTATCGATGCCTTCCATCAGCCGGGCATGCCGGGGCTGCGCGTGCTGTCGCAGGGCGAACGCCTCGAACTCGGCGTGCAGTGGCGCTTCGGCCCCATGCGCTGACGGGGCGGCAAGAACGTGAACACGTTCTAAGCGGCGATCAGCCCGGCGCCTGGGAGATGACCACGCGGTTGCGGCCGGACGACTTGGCCTGGTAGAGCGCGGCGTCCGCCCGGGCCAGCAGGTCGTGCAGCGGCAGCGGCCTTGACGCGTTGCAGACCGCGACGCCGAAGCTCGCGGTCAGCTGCGGCAGGGGCTGCTCGCGCAAGGCCCGGGGCCGGCCCTGCGTCTCGGTAGCCATTTCGACCCGGGCACGCAGCCGTTCCGCTGCCAGGCCCGCCTGGCGCAGGTCGGCGCCCGGCAGCAGGACCGCGAATTCCTCTCCGCCGACGCGTCCCAGGATGTCGCCCTCGCGCAGGCCGGCCGTCAGCTCGGCCGCGACGATGGACAGCACCCGGTCGCCCTGGGAATGGCCGAAGCGGTCGTTGATCTGCTTGAAGTGGTCGATGTCGATCATCAGAGCGGCGGTAGGCCGGCCCGCGGCGTAGTTGCCCGCCAGCATGGCGGCGCCCCGTTCCAGGAAGGCGCCGCGCCGCAGCACGCCGGTCAGATGGTCGTGGCGGGCCATGTGGTCCAGCCGGCGCAGCAGATCGTTGCGCGCGCCGTTGACGATGGCCACGGCCATCGGGCCCAGCGCGATCAGCGCGATGCCCAGGCGCGCCGACTGCACCGAGTTCATGTAGAGCAGCGGACCGTCCGGCAGCACCATCAGGTTCGTGGCGATGGAAAACAGCTGGGTCACGCTCAGCAGCGCGGTCAGCGCCAGCGTGGGAAAGACTTCGTAGCGCAACGCGCACCAGATCAGGGCCGGCACCGGCAGCGCCAGCACGCCGGGGCCGCCGACCAGGATGGCGATCGCCAGGGACAGGGCCAGCGTGGCCACCGGCATGGCGGTGTGCCAGTTCCAGCGCAGCCCGTGCAGCGCGTGCAGCAGGCGCGCCAGCAGCTGCCTGGCCGGGGCCTGCGTCCGGGGCGCCGCGAGCATCACGGGCAGCAGCAGGATGTAGAGCGCCAGGTCGCCGTTGAACCAGTCCACGAGGCCGGCGATCAGGCTGCGGTCGAACAGGGCCGGGCTGGCGGGCCCGCCCACCAGGGCCGCGGCCGCAGCGGCGGCGACGCACACGGTGAGCACCGACAGGATGGCCTTGGGCTGCTTCAGGTCGCGCATGTCCATCGGCAGGATGCGCGAGGCCACCAGAAAGCCCGTGGCGACGCCTACGACGTTGGCGGCGTTCAGCCACAGGGTCATGGCCAGGCCGGTCCCCGCCAGCATGTCGGCGCCCAGATAGCCCGCGCAGGCGCCCAGCCAGCCTGCGGGCGATGCCCGCTCCGGATAGCGCAGCAGCATGCCCAGCAGCACCGCGTTGGCGGGCCAGAACAGCGACAGCGGTCCCAGCAGGCGGGTGGTGAGCGCTGCGAGCAGGGCGCAGGGCACGACGATGGCGGCGGTCCAGCAGAAGTCGCGCAGCGCCCGCATGCCCGCCAGGGCCAGCGTGTGCGCGAGGGCAGGCGGTGCGTCGGTGGAATTCATCAGGGATGACCTGCGGGAGAAGCGGTGCGCGTGGCGGAACGGGAGCGGCTCGGGGCGACGACGGCGGCAGCCCTTGCGGGCTGGCCTGCCCGGCGAAGAAGGGCAGGGCGGCCCGGTGAGCGGGGAAGGCTGTCTTCTGGTCTTTTTCCGTGCCGGCAGGGCGGCTTCGCGATACCCGCCATCGAGGGCGGACTTGGGGTCTGAATTGTAGTCATGTTTGTTACAATATGTCAATGCACAGGGGTTTTTCCGCGGTCTGGCTCTGGCTGGCCTTGCTCTCCGTATTCGGGCACGATCTGCTGCCCGAAGTGCATCGGCACGCCCATCTGCGCGCCGATGCCCGGGTGGCGGCGCAGGCCCCCGCCTGGGACGATGCCCGGGAGGAGGAGCCGCTCCAGGCTCCCGCAGGCGCCAGGGCCGACGACTGCGCCCTCTGCGTGCATCTGGCCAGTCTGTGCCCCGCACTGCCCACCAGTGCGCCGGTCCTGGCCGGCTTCCGGCAGGCAGCGCTGGCGCTGCCGCGGGTGTTCGCGCTAGCGCCCCTGCCGCCCCCGGCCTGGCTGCTCGCCGCGCCGCGTGCGCCGCCGCTTTCCCTTCTGCCCGCTGCCGCCTGAACTGACCTGAGGCATGCCCTCCGTCCTCTGCCCGGTGCTTGCGCAACGGGCCAGGGCAACGGCATAGGCCGGGCGGCTTCGGAATGGGCGTACTCCGCGCTCCGATCCCTGCTTTCTTACATCCGCGTGCCCACGACCCCGCCTTCGGGCGGGAAGGGCGCGCGCCGGCCTCGCCCCGTGGGCGCGGCCTCTGCCTTTATTTCGCCCTTCCTTTCTGTTTGATCCATGCGGACCGCTGGTCCGCGGAGAAGTCTCGTGTTGTTGTCTCCCAAAGTGCTGCCCCTCGCGGTGGCGTCCCCCTTCCTGTGCTTCGCAGCGGCCGCCCAGACCGCAGGCGATTCCGTCTCCACCCTGGGCGAAGTGTCCGTGCGCACCGGCACCGGCGGCCCGCTCGCGCCCAACACCTTGCTGACCTCGGTCGATATCCTGGGCGCGGACAAGATCGAGAACCAGAACGTCGGCAACAGCTGGGAACTGGTCGGCCAGTTGCCCGGCATCCAGCTGACCGAAACCCGCATGGGCGCGGAATCGGGCAAGGCCACCTTCCGCGCCTTCAACGGCGAGGGCTACATCAACGGCATCAAGGTGCTGATCGACGGCATTCCCAGCAACGTCAACAGCGGCAACCAGCGCTTCATCGACATGATCTTCCCGCTGGAGATCGACTACATCGAGGTGGTGCGCGGCACCAACGACCCGCGATACGGCCTGCACAACATCGGCGGCAACATCAACTTCGCCACGCGCCAGGGCGGCGACTACTCCGAAGGTCGCTTCACCTACGGCAGCGATGCGACGCGCGAAGTGCAGCTGGCGCTGGGCCGCGAATCGGGCGGCTTCGCGCAGAACTATTTCCTCGCCAGGCAGGAATCCAACGGCTACCGCCAGCACGCGCATTCCGACAAGTATTCGCTGGGCGGCAAGTGGTTCCTGACCTCGGAGGGCGGCGCGGTCAAGGCCGGCATCGTGGCGCGCCTCTATTCCCACCGGGCCGAGGAGCCGGGCTTCCTGACGGCGCAGCAGCTGGCCCGGGACCGCCACCAGTCGCCCGCCAAGAACGCCAACGACGGCGATGACCGCGACATGCACCACCTGAGCGCCCACCTGGACTGGCAGATCGATCCGGCCCTGTTCCTCAGCAACAAGCTCTACCTGAACCGCTACGAGGACGACCGGCGCATCACCTTCACCGACAGCCAGGCCGCCAGCCTCTTCAATGCGCCCCGACAGCTGCGCCGCTGGGACGAGACCCAGCACGGCCTGCTGAGCACGCTGACCTGGCGCGCCAGCAAAGCGCTGTCGGTCGATGGCGGCATCAACGTGGAGCGCCAGCGCAACGGCTATGAGCGCTACCGCTATCCCTATGCCGTGCCCACCGACTTCGACGTGCCCGGCGCCGTTTCCAACAACGACCGCTACACGCTGAACAACGTCGGCGCCTATGTGCAGGCCGTGGTGCAGGCCACCGACCGGCTCAAGCTGGTGCCGGGCATGCGCACCGACCGCTTCACGGGGCATACCGTGCTCAACACCGGCGCGCAGGGATCGCTGCAGGACTACGGCTGGATCCACCAGCCCAAGTTCAGCCTGGTGTACGGCGCCACGGACAAGGTCAGCGTCTATGCCAACTGGGGCCGTACCTTCCAGATCCTGACCGGATCGCGCGCACCGGCCTACATCACCTCGCCCACGCAGCCGCGCTTCGCGCCTTCGATGAACAGCGGCAAGGAACTGGGCGTGAAGTTCACGCCCATGCCCGGCACCGAGATGCGCGCCGCCATCTGGCAGCAGGACGCGACCGATGAGGTCGCCAACATGCCCGCCACCGGCACCACGGTGGGCCTGGGCCAGACCCGCCGTCGGGGGCTGGACCTGCAAGCCTCCACGAAGGTGGGCAGCCGCTGGCAGCTCTGGGCCTCGCATTCGCTGCAGGAGGCCAAGGTGGTCAGCGCCTTCACGGCCGATGGCGCGCCGCTGGCCGGCAAGGAAGTGTTCTCCACGCCGCGCCACATCTCGAACCTGGGAGCGGAATACCGCGCCACGCCCGAATTGCGCCTGGGCCTGCAGGGCCGGGCGCAGGGCAGCTACTACATCGACAGCCTGAACGCCAAGGGCAAGTACGGCGCCTTCGTGCTGTTCGACGCGAATGCGCGCTACCAGCTCACCAAAACCGTGAGCCTGGACCTGCAGGTCAAGAATCTGGCCGGCCGCAAGTACGTCTATGCCTGGGACGACACCTTCTTCTGGCCGGCGGGCAGCGCCCAGCCCATGTTCGCGCCGGGACCCGGTCGGGCGGTGTATGTGGCGTTGAACTTCAAGATGTAGCGCCACTTCCCGTTGCCCTCTGGCGTTGCAGGCATGCATGCATGAGTTTGAACAAAGGTCAAGCCCGTGTATCAGCTTGCATCGCCTGATGGGCGGCTTGTCGGAGACTGTTACAAGTCCGCCCGGGCGCCCCCTTTTTCCTCCTCTGCCTCCTTAAAGTGCCGCCCATTTGATGGCAAGACGCTGGGTACGGCGTTTAAAAAGAGGGAAAGTCAGATGCTGCAGCGTGCGTTGGCAGGGCAGGGTATGGGGCGGGTGAAATCATGGGTCTTGTGGCTGGCTGCCGTGCCGGCATCGGTCGCCTTGGCGCAGGTGCCGACCGCAGGCGACGGGTCGCAGGAGCTCCTGCGGCAGCAGGAGCGCGAGCGTCTGTTGCGGCAGCAGCAGGAGGCCAGGCCCGACGTCCGCCTGGAGCCGCCCTTGTCAACCGAAACGCAGCGGCTTCCTGCAGAGGAGTCGCCCTGTTTTCGGATCGACCGCATTGCGCTGCAAGGCGACTCCGCCGCTGATTTCCAGTGGGCTCTGGGCGCAGCCGATCCCGAGGGCGACCCCGCCACGGGCCGCTGCCTGGGCTCCGAAGGCATCAACCTCGTCATGAAGCGCGTGCAGAACGCGATCGTGGCGCGCGGCTACGTGACCACCCGCGTGCTGGCTGCGCCCCAGGATGTGAGCCGCGGCAGCCTGGAACTGACCCTGATCCCCGGGCGCATCCGCAACATCCGGTTCACCGAAGACAGCAGCCCACGCGCCACGCGCTGGAACGCGGTGCCTGCGGCGCCTGGCGACCTGCTGAATCTGCGGGACATCGAGCAGGGGCTGGAGAACTTCAAGCGCGTGCCCACCGCCGATGCCGACATCCAGATCATGCCGGCCGATGGTGCCGATGCCCGCCCAGGCGAGAGCGATCTGGTGATCGCCTGGAAGCAGGGCGTGCCCTTCCGCCTGAGCCTGTCTGCGGACGATTCCGGCAGCAAGTACACGGGCAAGTACCAAGGCAGCGCGACCCTGTCGTATGACCACTGGTGGACGCTGAACGACCTCTTCTACCTCAGCCTGAACCATGATCTCGGCGGGGGAGAGAGGGGGAGCAGGGGCACGCAGGGCTACACCGTCCACTACGAAATCCCTTATGGGTACTGGCTGTTGGGCGTGACTTCCAGCAGCTACGACTACTACCAGTCCGTAGCCGGCGCCAACCAGACCTATCGTTACAGCGGCACCAGCAAGAACAGCGATATCCGTCTCTCGCGCCTGCTGCATCGCGATGCCACGGGCAAGACCAGCGCCTACCTGCGCGGCTGGCTGCGCAGCTCCAGCAATGCCATCGACGACACGGAAATCGAAGTCCAGCGCCGCCGCATGGCGGGCTGGGAGCTGGGTATCGGCCACCGCGAGTTCATCGGTGCGGCCACGCTGGATGCCAACCTCGGCTATCGCCGGGGCACGGGCATGCTGTCTTCGCTGCCCGCGCCAGAAGAAGATTTCGGAGAAGGCACTTCGCGTCCTTCCATCGTCACGGCGGATGCGCAGCTGGCCGTCCCCTTCGCGCTGGCAGGGCAGCGGCTGCGCTATACCACCACGTGGCGCGGGCAGTGGAACCGCACGCCGCTGGTGCCGCAAGACCGCTTCTCCATCGGTAGCCGCTACACCGTGCGCGGCTTCGACGGGGAAAGCACGCTCCTCGGGGACCGGGGCTGGTACTGGCGCAATGAACTCGGCATGCCTTTGAATCTGGGCGTCGCAGGCAATGCAGAGGCATTCGTGGGGCTGGATGCCGGCCATGTGAGCGGGCCTTCCGCTCAATACCTCGTGGGTCAGTCCTTGACCGGCGCTGCCATGGGACTGCGTGGCACCTGGCGCAACCTCTCCTATGAAGTCTTTCTGGCAACCCCCGTCAAAAAGCCGGAGCACTTCCGTACCTCCCACACCAACCTGGCTCTGAGCCTTGCCTACAGCTTCTGAGGCATCGACATGAACAAGAATCTTCATCGCGTTATCTTCAACAAAGCCCGGGGCATCCGGATGGTGGTCCAGGAGACGGCCGCCAGCGAAGGCAAGGCCGGCAACGGCAGCACTCGGACGGCTCGCGCTGGGTCGGACATGTCGTTGGCAAACGGCGTGCATTGGGGCAGGGAACTCCTCAGAGATCTGTCATTGACCCAGGTCTGCGCTGCCGCCCAAGCCGCAGGCCTGCTGGCCCTGACGCTGGGGGCGCAGGCCGGCTTTGCGCAAATCATTGCCGATCCCTCGGCCCCCAATCGCCAGCGTCCCACGGTGCTGGTGTCGGCCAACGGCACGCCCACGGTCAACATCCAGACGCCTTCTGCGGGCGGGGTGAGCCGCAACACCTATCAGCAGTTCGACATTGGGCAGGGAGGCGCCATCCTCAACAACAGCCGCACCAATGCACAAACGCAGATTGCTGGCTGGGTCCAGGGCAATCCATGGCTGGCCGGCGGCAGTGCCCGGATCATCGTCAATGAAGTCAATTCCGCCGCTCAGTCTCGTCTGATGGGGCCGCTGGAGGTCGCAGGCCAGAGGGCGGACGTCATCATCGCCAACCCTTCGGGTCTGGTGGTCGATGGCCTTTCCTTGATCAATGCCGCTGGCGTGACGCTCACCACGGGCCGCCCTCTTTATGGAGCCAATGGCAGCCTGGACGGCTTCAGGGTCCAAGGTGGCCAGATCAGCCTGCAAGGCAGCGGCATGGATGCCACCAAGGCCGATTACGCCAATATCCTGGCCCGGGCCATTTCCCTCAACGCTGGCTTGTGGGCTCAAAACCTGAGGATCGTCACGGGCGTCAACCAGATTGCAGCGGATGGCAGCGTTCAGCAAAGCAATCCCGGTGCGGCAGGTGCAGATCCTGCGAAGCCTCAGTTTGCATTGGACGTCGCTCAATTGGGCGGCATGTATGCGGGGAAGATCTTCATTGTGGGGACCGAGGCAGGATTGGGCGTCAGAAACGCCGGCACGGTCACGGCCACATCGGGTCATTTGACTTTGACTGCAGAGGGGCAGTTGAGCAATTCCGGGGTCATCGCCAGCAACGATGCAGCCGCTGATTTGAGCCTTGTCAGCAAGGGCTTGGACAATAGCGGAACGCTGGGTAGCCAGCGCGATGTCGTCGTCAATGATGGCGGCGTCGGTACCCGCAATGCGGGAACAGTCCAGGCCTCACGCCAGCTGCTGGTGCAATCGGGGCAGCTCAGCAACCTGGGCAGCGCCAGCATGAGCGCCCAAAGGCTAGACATAGCAGCGACCGGGCTCAGCAATGCAGGCAGTATCACGCAAACCGGCCTGCAAGATCTGGGCATTCGCAGCGCAACGCTCTCGAATACGGGAAGCGCTGCCGTATTGGGTGCGCCTCCTGCACCCACAGTTTCAGGGGGCACGGGCACGAACCCCGGCACTGGCGGAGGTGGCACCGGATCAGGCGGCGCATCAGGCAGCGGCTCCGCGACGTCACCGACCTCCGGCCAAGACGGCAGCGTCATACAGACCACGCCCGTCGCTCCCATCACCCTGGCCAATGGCAGTATCCAAGTCACCAATGGCCTCTCCAATACCGGCAAGCTCATCGCCAATGGCGCCACGGATGTCTCGGCTTCCCAAGCCTTGCGCAACAGCGGCACGGTCAATGTCCGTCAACTCAATAGCGAAGGAGTGCTGGATAACAGCGCAGGAACGCTAACCGCACAAAGCTTCTCCGGCACCCAGACTTCGTTTCAGAACCGTTCGGGCTCCTTGTTCGTGCAAAGCGACCTACGGCTTGCCGCCCAGAGTCTCGACAATACAGCGGGCTCCATCGGCAGCGCCCAGTCCCTGACGGTCAATGCTCAGAACCATGTCGTCAACAATGGGGGAACGCTGGCCTCGGGAAAGAGCCTGACGCTTCAAGCGCAGGAACTGCATAACGACAGCCAGGACAACCAGCGCGGCCGTATCGTCAGCAATGCCGGGAGCATCGCCTTGGGGATCGTTGGTGCCATGAGCAACCGGCAAGGGCAGATCGGCACCGTGTCTGGTGCCTCGGACGCTCAGGTCAGCATTCAGGCCCGCTCCTTGGACAACACCCAGGGCGAGATCACACAAAACGGAACGGGCCAATTGCGCATCGCTGTCTCCGAGGCCTTGCAAAGCAAACAAGCTGCAATCTCCAGCAACGGCAGTGCCCAAATCCAGGCAGGCAGCCTCGGTAACGACTCCGGAAAGATCTCTGCGCTCCAGCAACTGGAGGTGGCCACGACCCAGGGCATCAGCAATGTTGCAGGCTCCCTGCGGGCAGGCGACGGCACCCCCGCCTCAGCGACAAAGGGCTCGCTCAAAGTCCAGGCTGGCAGCAACATCGACAACCGCAGCGGTACCTTGTTTGCCAGTGCAGGCTTGAACATGGCTGCCGCCGGTATCGACAACACCACGGGTGCCATAGCAGCCATGGGCGATATGGCCATCCAAGCGGCCACCACCCTGAACAACAACTCGGGCAAGCTGCAAGCCAATGGCGCCGTGGATATCTTGGCGGGCCAGAGCGTAGGTAATCAATCGGGCATCATCGCCAGCGGCGGCCCTCTTCAGATCAAGGCCCAAGACCTGCAAACCCGGCAAGGCCGGATCAGCTCGGCCAAAGACGCCACCATCGTCACGCAGACGCTGGACAACACCGGCGGCACGATTGCACAAACCTCCGGTGGACGGCTGTCAATCACTGCCGGCAACGTCCTGAAGAACACCTCCGCAAAAATTGGCAGCAATGGAGATCTGCAGATATCTGCAGGGCACGCCAGTAACGAGCGTGGAGAGATCAGCAGCCTGCACAACGCGGCGCTGCAGTTGACCGCTCTGAACTCGGAGCAAGGCCTGATTCAGTCGGGCGCGGCCCTCCGAATCGAAACTGCCTCGGACATCAAGAATCGCGCGGGCCTGATTCAGGCGCAGGGTCCATTGGCACTGGATGCCCAGGGACAAATCGGCAATGCCGAGGGGCAAATCCTGTCCAGCGGCACTGCCTCCGTTCACAGCGCGAGCCTCGACAACCGTGCTGGCATTGTGAGTAGTACTGAGACGCTTACGGCACGCACAGGTGTGCTCACGAATGACCAAGGCACCATCGCGGCCAATAGCGCGGTCAATCTGCAAAGCACGGCGCTCAGCAATCAGGCGGGCCAGATCGGTGCGCAGACCATTGCCATAGACACCCAACGGGGCGCACTGAACAACGACGCAGGCAAGATCATTGCCTCTAGCGGCAACCTGGATCTGCAAAGCGGCGCACTGCATAGTGCCCATGGTTGGCTGCAAGCTGCGCAGGATCTGCAGATCGACACCCATGGTCAGTCCTTGACCAATTCGGGGACTGTGCTGGCATCGGGTAATGCCACGATCAACGCGGGTGATGTCAACAACGCTGGCGGCACGATGCAGGCTGGCCGCGATGCATCGGCTGCCTCCGCATTGAACCTGCAATCCACGGGCACGATCACCAACGCTGGCGGCCACTTGCTGGCAAGTTCCGATGCGGTGATTGGCGCGCATGCGCTGGATAACAGCAATGGAGACATAGGATCCGGTCGCCATCTGAAAGTCCAGACCCAGGCCGCAATCACCAATTCAGCAGGCAAGCTGGCAGGCAACGCCGGTGTGACTTTGAGCGGTGCGAGCCTGTCCAACGACCAGCGAGGCGTGATGGGCTCCAGCGCGGGCGATGTCAGCCTGACAACGGGGGCCATCGACAATCGCACCGGCTCCATCACGGCACGGGGCGCTGTCTCGGTGAGCAGTCAAAGCCTGGACAACACCTTCGGACACATCGGCGCCGGAAGTGTGAACCTCAATACGCAAGGTCGGCAGCTGGCCAATACCGATGGCCAGATTCTGGCGAGCAACGGCGATCTGAGTCTTCAAAGTGGCTGGCTGGACAATCAGCGTGGCCGCATTGCCGCCTTGCAAAATGCCACGCTCGCCTCCAACGGTATCCGCAATGATGCGGGGCGCATCACCGCGGACTCCCTGCAAATCCAGAGCCGGGATGGAGCCGGCAACTGGAGCGCTGTCTCCAATCAGAGCGGCGCCATCCTGGCCGATCGGCGCCTGCAACTCGATAGCGCTGCACTCAACAATACAGCGGGTGCCGTTCAAACCACGGCCTCGGCCGGCGCGCTGGCAATCGGCAGCCATGGCGGCGACATCACCAACCAGCAGTCCGGCAGTGCTGGCGGCATCGTGTCTTCGGGGGCATTGAATATCGATGCCCAAGGCGGAAACATCAACAACAGCCAGGGGGGCTATATCGGGGCTTCTGGCGATGCACGGCTCTCGGGCAGCCGTGTCATCAACCAAGGCGGCTCCATCGCCTCCAACGGCAGATTGCAGGTGGGCAGCACAGCCGCCGATGGCATTGCCATCGACAACACCAGCGGCGGATCCATCCAATCCACCGCAGACGTCAAGCTCTACGCCCCCACTGCAGAAATCGCCAACACAGGCGGTTCCATTGTTTCCAACAACGACCTGCTGGTCCAAAGCAGCGGCAAGGTCAATAACGACCAGGGCGCCATCAAGGCAGGTCATGATCTGTCCGTGGTCGATGCCGCCGTTGCGGGCGGCTCTGCATTGAACAGCGCTACCCAGACCCTGAGCAATCAAGGCGGAACCCTGTTTGCTGGCAATAACTTCAGCATCAAGAATCAGGGCCTCTCCGGGGCCGGCAGCCTGCAGGCACAAAGCGGTATGCAACTGGCGTTCGCTGGCAACTACACCCACCAAGGGGAGTTGAGCGTCAACGGCGACCTGAGTGTTGAAAGCGGTGGTGACTTCACCAATCAGGGCGCCATCAAAGGGGGGCGCAGCGTTACCGTCTCCGGGAATAACGTCGACAACCGAAATGGCGCAGAAATCAGCTCTGCTGGCGTCACCACCGTCAACGCCCGCCAAACCTTGACCAACCGGGGGCTGATCGACGGCAGCGACACCCGCGTCAACGCCGGTGCCGTGGACAATGTGGGCACAGGCAGGATCTACGGTGACCACCTTTCCATCAGCACCGGCACGCTCGATAACCGGGCTGAAGATGGCAGCAGCGCCACCATTGCCTCGCGTGGGGACCTGGACATCGGCGCCACGGTGGTCAACAACCTGGGCGGCTCCACCATCCTGAGCCTGGGGAACATGCGCTTCGGTGGTGGAGTGGACGCCAACCGCATAGCCACAGGTCAAGCGCAAACCATCAACAACACCGGCTCCAAGATCGATGCCGCAGGCAGTATCGACATGGCAGCCGCCGTGGTGAATAACGCCAATGCTGGCATCGAGATTGCACGGTCGGAGCTTGTCGGCACTCAAGCGGGCGGGAGCTTGGTTCAACTACCGGGACAACAGCCGGAAAGTGCCAGCAAATATAGAGAAGTATGGAGTGGTGTCTTCATTCCATACGACAGGGTCAACCCGTTTGTTATGCCTGTCGATGGCATTCCAGGGAGCAGGTCAGATGGCCGGATTTTCAAACCGGTGCATCCGGATAAATTCCTGAAGGTCATTCCTGCGGCCTATATCGAGATGAGGACTTGCGGCAGCGGCGGCGACGACTCGGGTGCCTGTACCAGCACCTATGAATATGAGCCAGCAGGATCCACTCGTTTTGCCGAATACGGCGTGGTCCCGCCCGCGAACTACAGCACGGTAGCCCCTGATCCATGGGTGTACGGCGCCCATGCTGACGATGCAGGAAACTGGTCATGGCCGGCGGGTTCCAATAGAGCGGGCTACGATGCAGCGCAAGCTGAGCATGAGGCCTCCATTGCCGCGGCCAAAAAACTCAATGATCTGATCCAGGCGCAGAATCGGGAAAACAACCGCATCGAGACCAGTTCGCGCGACTACACCATCATCGATGGCATGACCGAGTCCGTCTACAGAGATCGGGTCCTGTCCTCCAAGCCCGGCCAGATCACGGCTGGCGGGGACATCGCAATCTCCGGCACACTGAACAACTTGGACTCCACCGTGATTGCTGGTGGACGTATTCAAGCAGGGCGGCCGAATAACAAGCCGACCGTGGAAGGAGTTGAGACTCGGGAGTCGAATGGCACTGCGGTCCACTACTCCTGGAAATATCATGGCGGATTCAGCAGCTCTCAGGAGCGACGGGCGTCCGCACCCCAGCCGTTCACCAGCGCTCGGCGCACCACCTTCCAGCTTCCCACGGTCGTCTTCCTCGAAGGCCAGGCCGGTGCAGGCAGTGGAACGGGCATAGGGGCCAATAGCAACACCGGCCAGAATGCCGGAAGTGGCGGTCAGGGTGCCAACGGCATGCAGCAATCGACAGGGACCACAGGCTCCATTGCTCAGCAAGGTGGTGCCGCATCGACCCCTTCGGGCAGCGCAGGCGGTGCAGCCGTACGCCCCGAGGGATATGACGCCGCTGGCGCCGGCGCGGGAGCCGCACCGCCCTCTGTCACCCAGCAGCCCATTACCACTGCCACCGGCAAGCAGGTCATTGTGCGCGCCGTCTCCTCCGGGCCCGCGTTGCCTGGCAGCAGCCTGTACGTCATCCACGCGCAAAACGGCAACCATCCCCTGGTGGAAACCGACCCTGCGTTCACCAATCGCCAGAACTGGTTGTCCTCGGATTACATGCTGCAAGCCCTGAGCCTGGATCCGGCCTTGCAGCAAAAGCGCTTGGGCGACGGCTTCTACGAGCAACAACTGATTCAACAGCAAATAGGCCAGCTGACCGGCCGTCGCTTCCTGGGAAACTACACCAGCAACGACGCGCAATACCGTGCCCTGCTGGAAAGCGGGGCCACTTTTGCCAAGGCGCATGGCCTGCGCCCGGGCGTGGAGCTCAGTAAAGAGCAGGTGGCGCATTTGACCAGCGATCTGGTCTGGCTGGTCTCCCAGAACGTCACCATGCCGGATGGCTCCGTGCAAAGCGTGCTGGTACCCAAGGTCTATGTGATGGTCAAGGCCGCAGACCTGAGTGCCACAGGCACTTTGATCAGCGGCGATACGGTATCCGTCAAGACCGATGGCGATGCCTATAACAGCGGCACCATCGCCGGCCGACGTGCCGTGCAGATTGCCGCCAACGACATCAACAACATGGGCGGCCACATCGTCGGCGAGTCCGTGTCTCTCAGCGCCCAGCGGGACATCAACGTCGTCGGCGGAACAGTGTCTGCGGCGCTGCGATTGCTGGCGGAGGCCCACAACAATATCAATGTCGTCACGACCACAAGTACCACCAGCGGTGGCACCGCACAGAACGGGTATTCCAATACCGTCATTGATCGGGTGGCAGGCCTCGCGGTAAGCGGCCCATTGGAGGCAGGCCCCGGCCAACAAGGTGGCGCGATGTCACTGAAAGCCGGCAAGGATATCAACCTCCAGGGCGCCCAAATCAGCAATGCAGGCGAGGGCGGCACCACCCGCATCGATGCGGGCAACAACGTCAATCTTTCAACCGTCAATCTATCGACGGACAACCGCATTACCTGGGATGAGAAGAACCATCTGTTCTTTGGCGGCAGCCAGGAGGCCGGCACTCAGATCAATGCCCAAGGCACCACGGTCATCCGCGCCGGCAACGATATCAACGCCCGGGCCGCTCAGGTGCAGACCACCCAGCAGCTGCGCCTGAGCGCTGGCAACGACGTCAACATCACGGCCGGCCAGGCGACGCAATCGCTGGACAACGCCTACTTCACCAAGTCGTCGGGCCTGCTGGGCTCCAGCACCAGAACCTTGGTGGACAAGGTGCATCAGACCCAGGCGCAGGCCAGCGGCCTGGGCGGCGACACCATCGCCATCAGCGCAGGCCGGGACCTCACGGTGGCTGGCAGCCATGTGGTCTCCGACAACGGCACAGCCATGCAAGCCGGACGCGATGTCCACATCGTCGCGGTCGAAGAAACATCCAGCGAACAGCACCTTCGCAAGAGCACCAGCAGCGGACTCCTCGGCGGCGGGGGCGCCATAGGCGTGACCATCGGCAGCCGCATGCAAAGCACCGATCAGGCCATCACCGGCACCAGCGCTGCGGGCTCCACCGTGGGCAGCGTCAACGGTGATGTGAACATCGTGGCCGGCAACGCTTATCGGCAAGTGGGCAGCGACGTCATGGCACCGAAGGGAGACGTCAACATCGTCGCCAAGGGCATCGCCATCACCGAAGCCGAGCAACGGCAAACGAGCGAAACACACACACGCTTAAAGCAAAGCGGCCTGAGCGTCAGCCTCGGAAGTGCCGTCATCAGTGCCGGGCAGACGGCACAAAGCATGGCCGAGGCAGCAGGCAATACCAGCGATGCGCGCATGCAGGCGCTGGCCGCTAGTGCGGCGGCGCTCAACGCCTACAACCAAGGCAAGGAAATCGCTGACGCCGCCAGCGCCCTGGCCTCGGGCAATCCCGCGGCAGCCGGCTCCATTTCGGTCTCGGTAGGCTCCCGCAAAAGCCAGAGCGACAGCTACCAGAGCGGCACGACCAGCCGTGGCAGCCATGTGCAGGCCGGCGGCAACGTCAACCTCATCGCCACCGGTGCCGGCAAAGACAGCAACATCCTCATCCAGGGCAGCGACATCACGGCAGGCAAGGACGCCACCCTGATAGCCGACAACCAGATCAAGCTGCTGGCCTCGCAAGACACCCAGAGCGACCGGAGCACCCACAGCAGCTCCAATGCCAGCGTGGGGGTGGCCGTCAGCCAAAGCGGCGTCGGAATCACGGCCAGTGCCAGCCGGGGCACAGGCCGCGCCAACAGCGACGATGTCCGCTACAACAATACCCACGTCGCGGCAGGCAACAGCGTCACCCTCCGGTCGGGCGGCGACACCCAACTCAAGGGGGCAGTGGTCAGCGGCAAGCAGGTCGGGGGCGAGGTGGGCGGCCATCTCACGATCGAAAGCCTGCAGGACAGCAGCCGCTACGCCAGCCGCAACCAGTCGGCCGGTGGCTCCATCACGTTCAGCCCGGCGGGCGTGCCCACGGGCGGAGGATTGAATGCCGGCCAGAGCAAGATCGACAGCCACTACCGAAGCGTCACCGAGCAAAGCGGCATCAAGACGGGGGACGGCGGCTTCCAGGTCAGCGTCAAGGGCGATACCCACCTCATCGGCGGCGTGATCGCCAGCACCCAGACGGCGGTGGAGCAGGGCAAGAACCGTTTCCACACCGGCGGGATGCTGACCACCAGCGACCTGCACAACGAGGCCAGCTACGAAGGCCAGGCGGTGGGCGTCAACGTCAACGCCGGCCAGCAAGCGGGCAAGGCAGTCGTCAACGGCGTGGGGGCGGGAGTGGGCCGGGACAGCGGCAGCGCCCAAAGCACCACCACCGCGGGTATCTCGGGCATCGCCGGGGACCAAAGCGTGCGCACGGGCGACGCCACGGGGATCGAGCGGATCTTCGATCAGAACCAGGTGCAGCGCGAGATCGACGCACAGGTGGCGATCACGGCGGAGTTTGGCAAGCAGGCCAGCAAAGCCGCAGGAACCTACGCGGACCAGCAGGCCATCGCAGCGCGCAGAGCAGGCAACGAAGCCGAAGCCAAAAAGTGGGATGAAGGTGGGGAGTACCGCAGTGCATTGCACACGGGAATCGGCGCGTTGACCGGAGGATTGGGAGGCGCAGCAGGTGCAGCCCTCAGTGCCTCGGCATTGCCCAGCATCGGAGAAAGCATTGCGGCACTGAACT